>NZ_CP108509.1:0-600000 GCF_035917275.1 Streptomyces sp. NBC_01237
GTCCCTACGCGCTGCGCGCGTAGCAGCGGGCTGGGCCCCTGCGGGGCCTGGCCGCTCCCGCTCCGCGTGCGCGGAGGCGGTTCACTGCGTTCACCGCCAGGTGGCACGCGCTCCGCGCCCGCCACCCAACCGCAGGGCAGGCGGCCCGCGTTGCGGGCCGGGGCCGGCCTCCGGCCGACCCGTGGCCTCCGCTGCGCTCCAGCCACCCCCCAGACCCCCTGTCAGCCCCAGTACAGCCAGGGGGTGGGTGGGCCACGCTCCGCGCGGCCCACCCACGGGCCTACGGCCCAAGCAGCAGCAAGGAGGAGGGGTGGTGGTGACGGGTGGTCGGGCGAGTGGCGCATCGCGGGGGCCGATCGCCCGCAGAAAGGGAGCGGACTGAGGGGGTGTCAAGGCGCTTGATTGGCTTGCGATAAGGCAAGACTAGCAGCTTTCGGCCACGTTAGAGGGAATCTCACGATTCTGTGTGCTTCATTTTTGGAGCCGAGATAAGCTATGGACTCAGAGCACACCACCCCGGACCGCCCCGAAGGGTTATCGAGATCCACCACACGGCCTTGCTGGTGCTCCGGTGAGGCAAAGCAACCACCCGATCGCGTCAGTCCAACCGTAGCCCTTGCAGCTCCTCTACGTGCAGGTTTCCCGTTTCCCGCCGCTCGAATCGACCGGACGGCATCCCAGGAGAAGGCAGGCGATATGTCGAGCACAGACCGCGTTGACCAGCGCGAGGCAGCCCAGCGAGAAGCCATTGACGCGGTCGTGCGTGCCCTCGAATTGCCTGCAAGATCACTGGTGCCTGAACGGGGGCTTCGAACGCAGGTGATCATGGCGACCGGGTCCGGGAAGACGCGGGTGGCGGTCCGCAGCGCGGAGGAGCTCCACGCGGGCCGTGTGCTGGTGCTCGTGCCCTCGCTGGACCTGCTCGCCCAGACCGAGTCCGCGTGGCGCGAGGGGGGCCGCCGGGGGCCGATGATCGGGGTGTCCTCGCTGCGGGGTGAGGAGGTGTCCTTCCCCAACACCACGGACGTGGACGAGCTGGTGGAGTGGACGCGGGGCCTGGACAAGGTGACCGTGTACGCCACGTACGCCTCGCTCGGTCTGGGCACACTGGAACGCGCGCACGCCGGGGGCCTCGCGGCTTGGGACCTGATCGTCGTGGACGAAGCCCACCGCGTTTCGGGCCGGATCGGGAAGCCGTGGGCGGTCGTCCACGACAACCAGAAGATCCCCTCCCTGCGCCGCCTCTACATGACGGCCACGCCCCGGCTGTGGCAGCTCGGGGACGAGGACCAGGACGGCGCACCCGGTGAGCTGGTCGCGAGCATGGAAGACGACCCCGACGGGTCCTTCGGCAGCAGGGCGTTCACTTTGACGCTCTCGGAGGCCATCGACCGGGGAATCTGTGCCCCTTACCAGGTGGTGTGCGTGGACGTCACCGACACCGCGCTCCAGGCCGCGCAGCTCCTGGGCGCCGAAGGCCGCTCGGCAGAGGTCCGCGGGGCGCGGCTCGCCGCCCTGCAGACCGCGCTGGTGAAGGCGTCCTCGGAGGAGGGCTTCCGCCGCACGCTGGTCTTCCACCACATGGTGAAGGAAGCCGAGGCGTTCGCGGCCGGCCTCCCCCAGGTCGCCGCGCAGCTGCACGCCGCCGACCCCGAGCTGTACCCGAAGACGATCTGGGCGGACTGGCTGTGCGGGGACCACAAGCCGCTCCACCGGCGGCGTCTGCTGGGCGAGTTCGCGGCCGGGATCGCCACGGACGGCACTGTGGTGGAGAAGTGCTTCCTGTGCTCGGTGAAGGTCTTGGGCGAGGGCGTCGACACCAAGCACTGCGACTCGGTGTACTGGGCGGACGTGCGCGGCTCGATGCCGGACCTGGTCCAGGCCGTGGGCCGGGCACTGCGGACGCAGCCCGGCGAGGGCAAGACGGCCTCGCTCGTGGTGCCGGTACTGCTCGGGCCGGGCGAGACAGCGGACAACATGCTCACCTCCCGGGCGTACGGCGGGCTGGCCAAGCTCCTGGAAGCGCTGCGGGCCCACGACGCGCGGATCGTGGAGAGCCTCGCGGAGCAGCAGGCCCCAAGCCGCTACAAGCCCGTAGCCAAGGACGAGAACGGGAAGAGCACGGACGGGAGCGGCAAAGGCTCCGGAGGCGTGAGTGCCCCCGCCAAGGCCCTGCTGAAGTTCTCCACGCCCCGCGACCCGGCCGCCCTCGCGGCGTTCATCAACTTGCGCGTCGTCAACCCGGAACACGCGCACTGGCGGCGCGGTGTGGAGGCCGCCGTCATCTACGCCCGCGAGCACGGCGACCTGCGGGTGCCGTTCACGTTCCGGGTGCCTGCCGTCGACGATCAGGAGGCGGAGGGCGAGGGGTGGCCGGTCTCGCTCGCCGGGTTCCCGCTGGGGCAGTGGACCGCCGATGCGCGGCGGTTCTACGCCCGCGGGGACATGGACGAGGACCGCATCGTCCAGTTGGAGAAGCTCGGCATGGTCTGGTCCCACTTCGACGTCGCGTGGGAAGAAGGTCTGTCCGCCGCGCGCGGGTGGGCCGCCGAACACGGCCACCTCCTGGCCCCGCTGGACGCCACGTTCCAGGGCGCGAAGGTGGGCATCTTCCTGAAGAACGCGCGGGCCGCCGCCCGGAAGGCTGCCGAGAACGAGCAGCGGCGGGCGGAGGGCCTGGCGGTTCAGTCGTCGGCCGGGGCGCTGTCGGACTCCCGGCGCGAGCAGTTGGAGGAGATCGACGCGTCCTGGTGCCCGACGTGGCCGGTGACGTGGCAGCGGTGCTTCCACCTGGTGCGGATGCACCTGGACGCCGGTGGGACGCTGCCCACCGGGGCGGGTGAGGTCCTGCGCCAGGGCGAGGATCTGGGCCGGTGGGTGACATCGGTGCGCTATGGGTGGGATCAGCTCACGACCGTGCAGCAGTGGATGTGCGAGCAGGTCCTCGGGATTACACCCGCAACCGAGGAGGAGAAGCCGAAGCCGCGACCGACGCAGGCCGACAAGTGGACCGCCAACCTCGCGGCCGCCCAGCAGTTCTACGAGCGCGAGGGACACCTCCAGGTGCCCCGCAAGCATGTCGAGACCGTGCTCTCCGAAGACGGCTGGGAACTCCAGTTCCGTCTGGGGGCATGGGTCAGCAACCAGCGGAGCCGGGTCGCCACGCTCACCCCGGAACGGATGGAACAGCTGTCCACGATCGGGATGCGGTGGTCCTGACGATCGCCGTCATCAACAGCCACGATCGCAAGGAGAACTGATGCACATCACCCCCACCGACGTGGCGCGCGGAGCGATCGGCCGGCAGGCCGAAGGGCTGGACGTGGAAGGAGCGCGGGCCAAGCGGGACGGATTGGTGCGGTTGATCGATCGGCAGCGGACGCCCGGCACACCGGAGCACGCGGACCTGCGGCGGCAGAACCCACTGATCGGCGGCTTCGAGCAGGACGACTGCTTCAGCGACTCCGTCGCCGATCGGGTGGCCCAGCACTTCGAGACGATGGACGCCAAGGTCAGCGAGTGGGATCGGGTCATCGCCCTGCTGGAGGAAACCGGCGGTGCGTACGCGGCCGCGCAGGATGCCGTGCAGACCGCCTGGGCAGCCGACTACGAAGAGCGCCGGACCACAGCCGTGGGTCGGCACCGGCAGCAGCTGGCTGAACGGCGGGCGTCCGAGCAGGACCGGCTGCACGGCATGCCGGTGCACCTCGGGGCGGACACCGCCGCAGCCGCCCGCCACCTCGCCCAGCGCATGGGCGCCATCCCCGAACACCTGGCAGCCGAAGTACTCCATGCGGTCCTCGCCGGTGCCGCCGTCCGGGCCGACGGCACACTTGCACTGCCCGCCGTGTCAGTCATGCCCCGTCAGCAGCTGGTATCCCCCGCCTCGGAGAAGACGCCGGTGAAGCCCCCAGCCCCGTCCTCGGTGCCAGCGCTGGAGGCGAAGGACATCCTGGCAGCGGCGGAACGGTTCCCGTGGGCCCTGGCCGCGCAGGGGACACGTCACTGGCCGGACGGAGAGTTCCTGGACGTCGCGCTGAGAACGGTGCGCACCCAGGAACACGACGGGTACATCGAGCGCCTGGACATGTTCATCGAGCAGCACCGCCGCCGCCTGGAGGAGCTGCTTCGGGCGTACGGGCCGGGCAGCAGGCCCGCCTCGCACGGCCGGTACACGCTGATCGGACAGCCCGAGACCCTGGTCATCCTGGAGCGGATGGAGACCAACCCGTTCGCTCTGCGCGGCCAGTGGGAGAAGGAAGAGGAGACCGTGCTGCTGGACGACCTTGAGTTCGCGTGGGGCCGCGCATCCGCCTCAGCCGGTGAGCAGCCGGGAAACAGCAGCGGGGCCAGGCAGGTAGGCCGCACGCCGTGCCTACCCGTGCACCGCGGATCGAGCCTGTGATCAGAGAGCGTCAGGGTCGGCGGCCCGGGAGAGCGCGCGTGCCGCCTGGGTCAGCGCGGCCTGGGTGAATTGGCGTGTCTCGCTGGATAGTGGCGCCGTTGTCCTGGGCACGACGCACAACAGTGGCTGAAGAGGAGTGAACAGTGAGCTACGGCGGAGGCGGCCCAGACTGGGCAATGATCGGTGCGAAGCGACGGGCAGAGCAAGAGGCTTCAAGTGCTCGGTCGGACGCGGGGCAGTGGAGGGCACGAGCAGAGGCGTTGGCCACCCATATCTACGAAACGGCTGATCGAATCTGCCCTGCGCACATTGCGGGCGACTGCCAGTGCCGACGGTGCTGGGAGCACCGCGTTGCCAAGATCTTCGGCATGGGTGCCGCAGGTAGGTCGGGACCCACCACCGGCGCAGGTCCTACGGACCCGTTCTGGAATCTCATCAACAAGATTTCGCGGGAAGCCGAGGAACGCCGTTAGACAACCCTGGGGCGCCGGCTGTCGCCCTGCGGGTGTCACGGCATGTGGCTTCCGGTCCGGGGGCGTGTTCGGACGTCACCCGGACAGCGGAGCGTCGTTTATCCGCTACAAGCACCGCGCGGGGAGCGCGATGGAGTCTGCGGGAGGCATCTGGTGGTCACGCTCAACGTCGAGTGCGAGCTGTTCGAAGTCGACGGGGTGGTGCATGAGTTGCGGTTCGGCGCCCCAATGGCCGCGCTGACCGGGGAGACCCGTTCGGGCAAGAGCACCGTGCTGGAGGTCTTGGGGTGGACGCTGGGGGTGGACGGCGCGAAGCTGATGTCGGCTGCGGCGGCGTGCAGCCGCGTCGGGTTCGTTGCCCGCATCGGGGGGTCACGGTGGCGGATCACCCGCAGCACGGTGGACCGCTCACAGGACGTGAGTTTCACCCACAGCACGCTAGGCACGGAGGAACATCACCCGGTCAAGCGCAGCGAGGCCCGCAGGTCTGCGGCTGACGTTTTCCAGGATCTCCTCGGGATTCCCAGGCTGGGTGCGGGGCGTACGCGCGTCACCCTGGATCTGCTGATGCCGTGGTTCTACGCACGCCAGCGGGACCTCCCCAACGACTACCTCGGCGGGCAGAGCAAGGAGCAGCGCAGTGCGGTGGGGCGGGTGCTGCTGGGTGCCGATGACGAAACGGTCGACGCGCTGCGCCAGGAGGCCGCTGGCAGGACGAAGGAGTGGCGGTCGGTGAGTAACCGTGTGAAGAGGATTCTGCGTGATCGGGAGGAGCGTGAGCTGCCGTCGGTCGAGGATCTTCAGCGCCGTGCCGCTCAGTGGACCGCTCAGCAGGAGAAGGCGTCTCTCAGGGCGAGGGAGGCGGGTGTGGTTCTCAGCCGTTTGCATGCCGAACTCGCGGCGCTCCAGAAGAAGGCGTCCGTGGCGGAGGAGGCGCGGGGTGTCGCTCGTGCGGCTGCGGACGAGCGGGAACGTACGGTGCGGCTGCTGGAGGCGGCCGCGGCCGAGGCCCGTGGCCGTCTGGCTGGTCTGCGGGAGGCTGCTACCGACCCGAGCCTGTGCCCCCAGTGCGTGCAGTTGCTCGATCTGACGGGGCTGTCGGAAAACGACTGCCGGGTATGCCGGCGGCCCGATCCCAAACGCCAGGACCGCGCCGAGCAGTTGAAGCGGCGGATGTCGCAGGCGCAGGAGGCTGCTGAGCGGGCCCGGGAGGCAGCCCGTCGCGCGTCCGAGGCCGCTGATGCCGCCCGTGGGCGTGCTCGCGATGCCGATCGGGCCGTGGTGGAGGCTTCGGCAGCCGCGCAGGTCTTCGCCCAGGACGTGGTCGCGCCGCAGCAGCAGACAGTGGTCGAGGCCGAGGCTGCCGTGCGTGAGCTGGCCGCACGGCTGGAGCAGAACGCCGAGCACCTGCGGGAGCTCGCGGAGCTGACCGAGCTGCGCGGGAGGCTGCCGCAGCTGGAGAAGGACAAGAACGCCGCCGAGGCCGCGTACGCCGCAGCACGCAACGACACCGATCTCATGGTGAAACAGGGCACCGACCGGTGGTCCCACCACATGCTGCGCCGAATGCAAGCATGCGACCCGGAGATCACCACCGTCTCCATCGACCCGGCGGACTTCTCCGTCACGATCAACGGCAGCGCGTTCGACGCGCGGGCCGTCGCCGGTCACGGCATGACCCGCACCAACGTCAGTGTCCTGCTGGCATTGCGCGACACCGCCTTGGAGGTCCCCGCGATGCCGGTGCCGCAGTTCCTGATCGTCGACGGCCCCTTCACCGGCCTCGGCAGCAGCCCGGAGGACCAGCGCACCGGGGCCGCGCTGCTCGACGGCCTGACAGACCTGGCCACGTCCGAGGACCTCTCGGGCGCCGGCGGGCAGGTCATCATCGCCTGCACCGAACTGCACGGCACTCCGGGACCAGCCGTCCGCGAAATCCGCACCAACTTCACAGACGGCGCCATCCCCGGGCTGCCTCCCCGACAGCCCACCACAAAGTAGGAGTCGGCAAAGTCCTCGTCGCACCACAGCCCATCCAGCCGGTCTCTCACCCACATCGCTGTCGTGCCACCCGGGTTCCTCGCCCGCGCGATGTGCGCGGTCAGAGGGGGGACTTGCTCACCGACGGGGACGGACGGACAACAGGCAACTCGGCAACTGCATCGGCCACTGGGACAGCCCGAGCACGCCCGTTGATAACGCTGCCGCGCTGGGAATCTCCAAGTTCCCCGACAGAGTCAAGGGCTCGTGTTCTCGCACGGAAGACCCGGGGGAGTGCCCGCGGGCAGGAAGCGTTTGCGCTCCTCCTCGGTGTAATCACGCCCGGCCGAGGAGCAGAGGTGGGGAAACCAGTTCGCGCGATCAAGGTCGTAGGTCTGCCGCCAGCCCTTGGCGTAGGCGACCAGGCGGTCTTCGTGGATGATCGCTGTCCGCCTGGTGTCGAGCACGGTGGGGATGGCGCCGATATGACGGCCTGTGTCAGTTGCCCACAGATCGTAGCCGCCGGAGGATTCGGTGATCGCTGTGCCGTCCGAGGTCAGAGAGACCACGTTGTCCAGGCGGTCCACGGCCATGGGGTGCCCCGTGGTTTTCCGCTGGTCCACGGTCCATTGGCGGACGGTGCCGTCCGCGCTCTGCACCAACAGACTCCGGCCGTCGGCGGAAAAGACGAGGCTGCGTTGCATGAAGTCATGGAAGACGGGGCTGATCGCGTCACCGGACAGGACCCCGATCCGTTGGCCGGCGAGGGTGTCCCAGAGTTGGATGGTGCCCCGGGTAACGCCGGCCCTGGTGACTACCGCGACTTGGTGCGGGTGGTCCGGTCGTGGCACCAGCTGTCCGGATGAGCGGAGGGGCGAGATGAGCGCCCCGTTCGTGTGCTCGACTTGCATGGGGCGTCCCACTTGTAGGCCGGTGACGGAGTCCACCCGTAGGAGCGAGCCTCCAACCGTCAGAGCAGCTATGTCGCCGCCCGCCAGAGGGGTGACCCAGTCCAACGCGCCGAGCAGCTTTCCGATATCCGTGCCGACGTCGAGGACAGGAACGACAACGGGGGCAGGGACGGGGGCGTTTTTCCGCTGGGGCGATGGCTGTCCGATCAGCGGCGGGCGATGCGGGCCGGGACACTGCTCCCCGAACGGGCGGCGGACCTGGAGGAACTCGACATCGTCTGGGACCCGGCGGACGCGGCGTGGGAGGAGAACTTGGGTGCCGCACGTGCGTACTTCGCGGCGTACGGAACACTCGCCGCACCCGTGACCGCCGCGATAATGACCGGCCCTTCGGACAATGGCTGGCCAACGCCCGGAAGAAGGGCGGAATCGGCAAGGACCTGGTGCGGGCGGAGCGCCGGGCGGAGCTGCTCGCCGCGATCGATCCGGACTGGCGGCCGGACTGGCCGGTGGACTGGCAGCGCCACTACACCGCCCTGGCAGGTCTTGTGACGCCCGGGGAGGTGCTCGGGGAAGTGGCGGCCGGGACGGTCGTGCACGGCATGGACGTCGGCCGGTGGCTGGCCACGCAACGGCAGGACTGGGACCGGCTCGCCGTAGGGCAGCGCGAGCGCCTGGCCCTCCTCGGCGTCACGCCCGCACCACGGCCGGCCACCCCGGCCCGGAAGACCCGGCAGAGGCAGGGGGCGGCGGCAGGCGGTGCGTCCGAGCGAGGTATCGCCGCGCTCACCCAGTACACCGAGCGGGAAGGAACGCTCGTCGTACCCCGGCCGTGGAGCGAAGAACTGCCCGACGGAACATAGGTATGGCTGGGTGTGTGGCTCTCCAACACCAAGAGCCGACGCGACAAGCTCACCCCCGAGCAGCGCCAGACCCTCGCCGGGATCGGAGTCGACTGGGCGTGGGGGCGGGTAGAAACCTGAGCGCGAGGTGCTTGGCATCTCTATACTCATCGCGTCCCAGCGGTCAACTTGCATAGGAAGCAACTACCTTGCGTAGAACACGAATAGCGACTGTCCTCAGTGGTATCGCCGCCGCAACATTGCTCACAATCAGCAACGCCTCGGCGGGCACCATCGAGGAAAACCTTGCCGGCACCAAGGCACCTCCGTTCAGTGCGGGCAAATGGGTGTGCGCGCCCCCCAACTCCGTGGGGAAGGGCTGTTTCCGCGAGGACGGGGACTGGTTCGAGATCGTCGACGAGAAGGAGGACGGGCACTCAACCGTGGTTGTCTGGCACAGCGTCTACCCCAGGAACCAGGCGACCGTTCGACAAGGACTCATCTGGCACACCGGTGGATTCCAGACGTATCGATGGACGAACAAAAACTTCGAAGAGGGATGGAACCTTGAGTTCCGTGTCTGCGCCGGCGAGTACGGCAACCGGCACATCATCGAGAACAGCTGCACCCAATGGAAGACAACTAAATCCTGACACCACTCACGGCAGCCCGCACGCTCCCAGCACGCGGGCTGTTCCCGGAACCCCGCAGATAGCCGCCCAGTGGGTGTGGAGTGGGCGTGACACCGGCCGTAGCCGGACCGTTGAACCGATCCGAACGGCACTGCACAGAGAGGCCCTGGGCGAAGCGCCCAGGGCCTCGTGCTGTCAGCGCCTTACGGCCGGGGGGCACCAGAAACCCAGGCATGGGTGCCCAGGATCTTCCGTTCGAATCAGGCACTTCCCGGGCCGCTCCTGACGTTGTGCGAGGGAGAACACCCGCACCGACCGGAGGAACCACCCCCATGCAGAACAGGGCCGAGCCCGCCGTCGCCCGCAGCGACTGGTACGTACGGGCCCGCGTCAGGATCATCCGCGACCACACCGCCGTCACCGAAGACCCGGCCGTCCACCGCCACTTCGCCCAGGGCGAGGAACTCACCCTCACCCAGTGGGGCAGGGCCGGACAACCCGTCAGCGACACCTGGTGGACAACCCAGAACACCAACACCGCCCACACCGTCCCCGACGGCCACGTCACCGTCCTGAGGATCATCGACGAGACATCACCCGCCGGGTAGACCGGGCGACGGAAGGACGGGCATGTCTACCGGCCTCCCCTCATGAACAGGGCCGAGGCCGAATGGACAGGCCCTTCTCCGACTGCTCGCTGTCCGCCGCGACGGTCCGTGTCGGCGTACACGTGAACGTGCACAGCCGAGTACGGATGAACGTGCCCACCTGCGGGCATGGCCAGGCGTCTTCTTGACCTGAAGCGTGATTGAGGTTCTAGCGTGTCGCCTACTCGATCATCTGACGATGGGAAACACGCTCGTGATCCTCGTGACCGGAGCCACTGGAAACATAGGCAGTGCCCTGCTGAAGGAGCTGCACGCACGCGGTGTCGGGCCGCTGAGAGGGCTCACCCGTGATGCCGCACGGGCCGTCTTCCCCCAAGGGGTCGAGGCTGTGGAGGGCGACTTCGCAGAGCCGGCGTCGTTGAAGCCCGCGCTGGAGGGGGTGCGCTCGCTGTTTCTTGTGTCGCGCCTGGGCTCGGACGCCGACATCCTCGAAGCCGCCCGGCAAGCGGGAGTGGAGCACGTCGTGTTGGTCTCGTCCATCACCGTCCAGACCCACCCGCACCTCGGCCCCGCCGACGAGAACCTGGCGGTGGAGCAACTGCTCAAGGAAACCGGCATGGCCTGGACGATCCTGCGGCCGACGCAGTTCGCGTCGAACGCCCTGATGTGGGCTGCGTCCATCCGTGGCCGCAGGACTATCCGCGCGCCGTACGCCGAGACCGCGCTGCCGACCATCCACCCCGCGGACATCGCATCGGTGGCACGAGTGGCACTGACCGAGCCCGGCCACCACGGACGCACGTATGCCTTGACCGGGCCAGAGCCGATATCCGCCCGACAGCAGGTCGAGGTCATCGCGGCAGTACTGGGTCGGGAGGTTCCCTTCGTCGAGATCAGCCGTCGGCAAGCCCACGAGCAGATGGTCGAGGTCTTCGGGGCCGAGGCCGCGGACGCGGTGCTCGACGTTACCGGTGGAGACGTGAACCCCGAGCTGCTGATGGTGCGCGACACGGTTTCTCAGGTAACCGGAACGCCGGCTCGCCCGTTCCGGCAGTGGGCTTCGGAGAACGCCGACGCCTTCCGTTGAATCGCCAGGGCCTGAGCACGTTCATCCGTACCCAGGTGTGCATTTTCAGGAGTACGCCGACAGTCCGGAGCTCCGCGGCGGTCGTGGCCACCTCCGCCGTCGGGTCACCCTGCTCCACCGCGACCCTGCCGAGACTGTGGGCGGCCCCGCGGTCTCCCCAACACCCGGTCCTCAGACCCCCCACCCTGCGACCAGACCGCACCCACCAGCCTCACTGCATAAGAACCCTCGAACCTTAAGACAGCGCCACCCACCATGAGACAACGCCTCATGACAGCAGAATCTCTCACCTCATGACAGTGAAACCAGACGATCGACACCGCCCTGACCAGCAACAAGAACCCACGCCAACAATCCCCGCCGCTGACCCTCACCACCACTGACACCAACCCGAGAGATCGCACCCTCCGGGGCCGTGGGGTGACGTCAGTCGTCGAACCAGACGACGAGCCTGACGTCGTCGTCGCCGTGCAGTTCGGCGAGGGTCCGCATGACGGTCCAGACGGGACCCCACTCTTCGTCCGGCACGGCGTCACCGCGGCTTAGGCGTTCAACACGGAACATCTGGTCTCCATCGATCCACCGGGAGCCCTCCGGGAAGTGCAGCTTGGGCCGGCCCGCGATGTAAGCCGGCTGTCCGCAGAGCTCGACGAACCGGCGAGGAGCGGAGTAGTGCCGCTGGAGGAACTGCCAGCCGCCCTGCGGGTCACGGTAGTACTCGCGGATGTAGGCATCGGGCTCGGCGGACTCCTCATCCCAGTCGACCCGCTTGATCTCCGCCCAGCTGACCCAACTCGCGCTTCGCCCGCCCGTCGTCCCATGCCCGTCGCGGACACGGTTCGACACGTCCTCAGGCAGTCCACGGACAGGAGCCACCGGCACGAACTGCTCGTTGTCGCAGACACCGAGCAGACAGCCAAAGGCGTCGTAATTCCTCGGCACTTCCAGATGGTCCAGGTCGATAGCGGCGTGCCAGAACGAATCCGCCTCATGGTCCCGATAGTCACGATGACACTCGATGAAGCCCCAGATGTCTCTACCCATACCGCGATAATGCCTGGTCCAGCCGAGAACTCTCGCTCTCGTGACATGAGCAGTCGCTCCCACGGCAGCCGTTCAACCACATGTCGGTCAAAGAGCAGCAGCAGCCACTTGGCCATCTCATGACAGCGGACCAGACCGGCCACCACACGCATGACCAGGAAACCGACAACAGAACGCGGCTGACGCACAGCCGCTGCCACCAACACTCCCACTCACACCACGAGGCCCGGGGCTTGACAGTACCGGCCAGGTCAGGGGCATACGGGAGAGTGCTTTTGATCCGGCAGATACAGCGACCGCTCGGCCGAGGTGAAATCTCGGTGCAGAGCGCGGCAGATCTTACGCATTGCCTCATTTGGTCCAAGCAGGGATACATTCCGCAGCTGAACTGTCTTGTCATCGCTGCCGGTGGCAATGGTCCGGCCGTCAGGACTGAACGCCATCGAGAAGAGCTCCTTGGTGTGGCGGGGGAGGGTGGCCCGGATCGTACGGGTGCCTACATCCCATAGCTGCACTGCCCATTCGCGGTCGCTGGTGGCCAGCGTACGGCCGTCCGGACTGAACACCGCCTGAGACCTGCTGCCGGTGAGAGTGGCACGAGTCTTGCCCGACGCCACGTCCCACAACATCGCTTCCCCGCCCTCGCTGCCAGTGGCGAGGGTCCGGCCGTCAGGACTGAACGCAACCGAGTCCGCTCCCCCGGTGAGGTAGACGCGGATCTCGCCCGACGCCACGTCCCACAACCGCACTGACCAGTCGCCTCCGGTGGCCAGAGTGCGCCCGTCAGGGCTGAACGCCACCGAGGCCACTCCCCCGGTATGGCCGGTGAGGGTGGTGCGGATCTTGCCCGACGCCACATCCCACAACCTCGCTGTCCCGTCCAGGCTGCCAGTGGCGAGGGTCCGGCCGTCAGGACTGAACGCCACCGAGGCCACTCCCCCGGTATGGCCGGTGAGGGTGGTGCGGATCTTGCCCGACGCCACATCCCACAACCTCGCTGTCCCGTCCAGGCTGCCAGTGGCGAGGGTCCGGCCGTCAGGACTGAACGCCACCGAGGCCACTCCCCCGGTATGGCCGGTGAGGGTGGTGCGGATCTTGCCCGTGCTCATGTCCCACAACCGCACCGACCAGTCGCCGCCACTGGTGGCCAGAGTGCGCCCGTCAGGGCTGAACGCCAACGAGTACACCCCTACGGTGTGGCCGGTGAAAATAATCCGGGCCTTGCCCGACGCCACATCCCACAACCGCACTGACAGATTGCCGTCTGCGGCAGCGAGGGTCCGGCCGTCAGGACTGAACGCAACCCAACCGGTGTCACCGGTGAGGGTGGTGCGGATCTTGCCCGTCGCAACATCCCACAACCGCACCTGTTCGTCATCACCGATGGCGAGAGTCCGGCCGTCAGGACTGAACGCCACCGAGCCCATCCCCTCGATGCGGCTGGTAATGCGGGCCCTACCTGACGATACATCCCACAACCGCACCTGTCCGTAATCACCGATGGCAAGGGTCCGGCCGTCAGGACTGAACGCCACCGAGTCCACCGAATCACTGTGGCCGGTGAGGGTGGTGCGGATCTTGCCCGACGCCACATCCCACAACCGCACCTGTTCGTCATAACCGATGGCGAGGGTCCGGCCGTCAGGACTGAACACCACCGAGTCCACCGGATCGCGGCCGGTGAGGACAGTGCGGGCCTTACCCGACGCCACATCCCACAACCGCGCATCTCCGAAATCACCGATGGCGAGGGTCCGGCCGTCAGGACTGAACGCCACCGAGAGAACCGGACTGGTACCGGAAAGAAGGTAACGGAGCGGATAGTCGGCGGCCGCGTTCAAGCTGGCCATGGCTTCGGTCGTGGGGCTGGTCCGGTAGGCCTGGACCGCCAGCAGCGAGGCGAGGTCGGGGTCCCTTCCCAGCAAGGCTGCGGACTGCGCGGCGGTCTGCCGGGACTGGGCCGTCCGCTCTGCGGTGAGGGCAGTCTGCCTCTGCCAGAAGGCAAACCCGGCAGCGAGCAGCGCCAGGGCGAGCATGCAGGACAGGACGGTGTTGAGGCGCCGGGTACGGCGTGCTGCGGCTTTCTGGCGTTGCTGGCTGGTGGTGAGGAATTCCTGTTCCGGGAGGGTGAGGTCGGTGCGGGTGTGGGGTGTTGTGAAGGTTTCTTCGGCGGTGGCGAGGCGGGTGCCGCGGTAGAGGGCTCCGGGGTCGTGGTCGAGGTTGTTCCAGATGTGGGTGGCTTCGGTGAGCTGTCGGTGGATGCGCAGGCGTTCGCGGTCTTCGTCGATCCATCGGCGGAGTCTGGGCCAGGCGGTGATGAGGGCTTCGTGGGCGAGGTCGATGGTGGGGCCGTCGACGGTGAGGAGGCGGGCGGAGGTGAGGCGTTCGAGTACGGCGTTGGTGTCTGTGGGGTCCGCGGTGTCGAGTTCGGTGCGGTCGACGGGGCGCCGGGTGTCCTGGGTTCCTTCGCCGGGTGTGATCAGGCGGAGCAGAATACGGCGGGCGAGGAGGGTCTGGGTGGGTGTGAGGGTGGTGTAGGCGGTTTCGGCGGTGTGGGTGATGGCGCCGTGGAGTCCGTCGGCGGCGTCGTAGGCGGCTTCGGTGAGGGCTTTGCCTCTGCGGCGGCGCCAGGTTTCCAGGAGGGCGTGGGACATCAGGGGCAGGGCACCGGGTTCGCCGTCGATGTCCTGGAGGATGCGGGCGGTCAGGCCGCGTTCGACGATCAGTCCGCGGGCGGTGGCGGGCTTGACGATCGCTTCCCGCAGTTCGTCCGCGTTCATCGGCCCGACGGGCATGGTGGCGTCGCGCAGCACGGTGATCAGGTTGTGGTGTTCGAGGCACCGGTTGTAGAAGTCGGCCCGGACCGCGATCAGGACGCGCAGCCGGCTGTCGGGATCGTTGGCGGTCAGGAGCCGGTCGATGAACGTGGTGCGTTCGGCCGGATCCCGGCACAGGGTGAAGATTTCCTCGAACTGATCGACGATCAGCCACGTCGCCGCCCCCTCGTTCCCGCCTGTCGTGGTTGCGGGGGTCAGGCGTTGTTCGTGGGTGCGCAGTGGGTGGGCGCCGGGGGTGATGATGCGCAGGGCCGCGGGTCGCAGGGCGGGTTGGTCGGTGTGGCGGAGGCGTGGGACCAGGCCGGCGCGCAGGAGGGAGGACTTGCCGCTGCCCGATGCTCCGACAACCGCGGTGACACGGCGGTTGCGGGCCAGTTCGAGCAGGTCGTCGATGAGGTGGTCGCGGCCGAAGAACAGGTCCGCGTCACCCGGCTCGAAGCGTGCGAGCCCCCGGTAGGGGGGCTCGGTGTCCTGGTCCGCCGGGCGGGGCAGGCGCAGGAGCTCCGCGTTCGCCCGCTCCCACCGGTCCTGCCAGTCCGCAGTGTCGCCGCGGCACACGGTGACGTAGGCCAGGAGGACCGGCAGGGTCGGTAAACGCTCCCCCCCGGCGGCCTGCGAGAGCGTCGCCCCGGAGTAGCCGGCCCGCCGCGCCATGGCCCGGTAGGCGGGTGCGCCGGCCTCGTCCCGCAGTTTGCGCAGCTCGTGAGCGAACCGCGCGATGGGCCCGTCCTGCGGATCGATCGGATTCTCCGGACGCCCCACGTATTTTCCCCGCTCCCACACCGGCCAGCCCTGTGCGAACGGCCACCGTAGAGAAACGGGCCACAGGCCCGCAACGGGGCGGGCAACAAACGAGCCACCAACGGCCACCGATTGATCAGTGCAGCTCAGACGGGCTGCCAATCAACTCCCCACCCGGTGAACTCGAACTCGTCGGACAGCGCTTCGCCGCTTCGGAACACCGGACGGCCGGCCCGCGAACGACGATCCGAACCCGGCGAACCATCACGGCCAGCCGCCACCCGCGGGGTGCGGAACAGGGGACCGCATCCCGCTTGGAAGGGAGCCCAAGCCAAGAAAGAGCAGGAGTCGCACAAGAACGACTCGACTGAGCAGCCGTCCTGGCTGCCTCTGGAAGAAAGAGAAGAACGATGAGCACACTCAATTCGCCCGTCCGGACCAGGAAGTGGGCCACCGCGGCCGCCGCATCGCTCCTCATGGCCGGCGCAGCTCTCACCGCGACAGCACCTGCGGCCACCGCCGTGCCCACCGGATCCAGCGCTTGCCCCGGCGGGGTCGGCTGGTCGAACAAATCCCCCGGGACGGGAACCGCCAAGGGAACCAGCGCCCTGCTCCGTTCCGGCCCCAGCGAGGACTGCGGCGTCACCTACACCGTCGGCACCGCGGTCGTGCTGAACTACCACTGCTGGGTGAAGAACTCCGCCGGCAACAAGTGGACCCACGTCCGCGTCGACAACACCAACTTCCAGGGCTGGGTCTACAACGCCCGCCTGGACGACGGCGGCTCCGTACACCCGGACAACAAGTGCTGACCTGAGAACACCACCAGCACGTGACACTGCCGGGAACCGTCGTCATAGGCCGTTCCCGGCAGTGTGGGCAAGCAGGGCCACCTCGGACTGTTCCCACGTGCCGACCTGTCGACCGGGCGCACGACCGGATTGGATTCCGGTCTCCCCCGGCGCGGCGTCGGTCGAGACCGGGACCCGACCCGCAGCATCAGGCAGCGCTGCCCCACCACAGTCCCGAATTCGTACCTTGTCGGCCAGTCAGCCCGTGTGCTGCTGTTGTGCACGCTGCGCGTGGCAGGCAGGCAGAACAACAGCCTCCAGTGGAGGAAGCGAAAATCGCGTGGCACCCATGGCAAAGCGCGTTTCAGCCATGGGAGGAGCGAGGAACAACATGCCCCCATCTATCCGGGTCGTCATGTCTAGCCCCCACTCATTTCCCGCACTGGCCCAAGGAGAGGACCCACCGATGAAGAAGTACGCACTACGCATCACCGTGGCCGCAGTCGCGCTGCTGGCTACGGGAATCGGGACACCAGCGTCAGCCCAGAGCACTCAACCGACCTCCGGTCCGGGCACAACCTACGGGCCCCGCTGCACAAAAATCAGCAGTGGGCGCTTATGTGCCTCTGTCATCGATGCAAATCATGACATCGTAGTCCAGTACGCCAAGAATTCAGGAAAGCGCATCACGGCTCGAATCGGTTACGAAAGGGCGGGGAAGAATCACTGGAAAGGGTGGTTCTACCTGAAGGCGGGCAAGACCAAGACAAAGCAGTGGAATGACGCGTACCCGCAGAAAGGGTGCCCGAAGTTCATCGGTAAAATTCAAGTGAAGGGGCAGCAGACCTTCCAGACGCCGCCCGCTTCCTGCAATTAGCCACGCACGTGCATGAGTCCTCGCCGGTTCACTGGCGAGGACTCTACAGTTGTGGGGTGCGGCATTCCCGAGGCCAGGGCAACGGCTGCGCCGCGCGGTTGAGTTGTCCGGTGAGGTTTCATCGCCGGCGTGGCCGCCGGGACGCACGGTCACTCATACGCGTACGAGAGTCGCACCAGTCGCCGGGCAGAACCGCCGGGTGACCACCCGCCGCCCGCTGAGCACAGAACCCACCTCCGTACATGCCGTCGGCAGCCCACAGTTGTCGCCCACGGCCGCGCCCCGGACCGGTCGACTCTATGGGCGTGCGCCGGTCCGGTGTGTCACAGCGAGCTGGCCAGTTCCTACTCCCTGAAATACTTTGTCCGTTGCGACTCAGTCTGGCGGCGATACACCTCGGCCCGTATTTCGGATGCGGTCATCGGGATGGGCTCGGGCACTGGGACGAAGCTGAACGGTTGGCCGGCCTGGTCGATGACGGCTGTGCCACTGCGGCCCGCGCTCATCCAGTCCAGCTCCAGGCGCCAATCGACCTCGAAGGCTGAGAGCGGGTAGATCACGAACAGCTCCGGGTCGCTGTTCGTCACGGTGAAGGGGAAATCTGCCGCCTCATTGGTCTTTGGCTTGAGCGCCGGTGCCTCAGCGTCCAGGTCTGTCGTGAAGCCGCGTGTGCTTAAAACTCCCCGTGTCACTTCTGAGCGAGCTGGGCGCGGTGGGCGGCGCGACAGGATGACGGGCCGCATCCGCTGCAGCACCACAGCCTGCGCCGTATGCGCTTCCACCAGCAGCCTGACCCCGTTCTTCGGCTGCCATCTGCGGGCGGGTTCCGCATCCAGGCTCATCAGCAAACTGCTGCTGCTGAGCAGTTCAACGGTCACGTGCAGCGGAACCTCCGGCTGTGGTGTCCGGCCGGTCACCACGGTGACATTGCCGTGCACATCGCGGGCTTGGATCACCGGCCCGTACACATGGGCCTGACCGGAGACCTGGTTCTCCGTCTGCTGGTCCTGCGGCTGTGGGGACTCGTCCATGTTCCGTTCCTCCTGTGATTGTTGAAATCGGGGCAGGACGGTACCGACCGTGCACAGGCATTGTGCCGGGCGATTGGGCCCGGAAGACCACGGTGAGCTGTCCGCCCAGGCGGCATGGGCATGACCAGCCGTGGTCGGTCGTTGATCCGGTGGAACGGCACTGCACAGAGAGACCCCGGGCATCATCGCCCGGGGTCTCGTGCTGTCGGGAACCGCACGCACTACGGGGCGCTGTCCGGGGTGCCCGGGAAGCTCAGACGGCCGAGTGTATCCAGCAGATGGGCGACGTGGCCGGGCTCCGGGGCACCCTGGGCCGCTGCGGCCGTGGTGAGGATGTCCTGCCGGATCTCCGGCGGTGCCTCCCGCCAGTGGGCCACCAGCTGATCGAGGCGTGCGGTATCGCCCGGCTCCGGGGCGGGCTGCGTCCCATCAGATTTCCTCCGGCCTGAGGTCCCGGACCCAGCGCCACCGGCCTGTCGTATCGGGTGCGTACAGCTCCACGTCGGTCGTCGTGTCGTCCACCACCTCACCGTACGAGGCAGACACCCCCACAGGTGAGCAATCCAGCCAGAAGGCAGGTCCGGAGCGGTCCGGCACCCAGGGAGTGCCGCCGCTTCCGGAAACCCGCCACACCACTGGTGTGCCGCACAGGGGCCGCGGCTTCATAGAACCGAATCGCTGCGCCGGAGTGGGGTGTTGGGATCGAATACAGGTATGCCTCCCACGCCTGCCCGCCCCCCGCGGTTACGCCGCACCACCCGTCTCACCGCCCGGACCTCCGTCGGCCTGGGAGCAGGCTCCACCCGGCCACCGGACACTCCCCCTCCTACCGAGGAGCGACCGGAAGGTCTGGACTGGGCGCGGCGGATCGAGTTGTTCACGGTCGTGGTCGCGGCCGTCGTGGCGGTGGTGGGTCTGTGGTACTCGAACGTTCAGACCAGGCAGGCCAATGAGCAGGCCCAGCAGGCTAACGCCCAGGCGCGGGATGACCGGGCGCTGGCCAAGGAGGGGCAGATCACCGACCGGTACACGGCAGCGGTGGGAAACCTCGGCGAGGACAAGGCGGACGTGCGGCTGGGCGGTATCTACGCCCTGCAGCGGATCATGCAGGACTCCCGCCGCGACCACCCCACCATCGCCCACGTCCTCGCCGCCTACATCCGCACCCACGCCGCGAAACCCCCGGCCAAAGACCAGGACGTCGCGGCCGATGTCCACGCCGCCCTCACCGTCCTCGCCACCCGGGACACAACCCGGGACGGCCCTTTCCTCCTTGATCTCCGCGCCGCCAAACTCCCCAACATCACCCTCGAATCCACAGCCGGATCAGCGGCGGTTCTGAGCTACGCGAACCTGCGCGGCGCAGACCTGACCGGCGCGAAGCTGCACGCGAAACTGATCGGCGCAGACTTGACCGGCGCGAAACTGAACGACGCGGACCTGGACGACGCGTACCTGAACAACGCGAACCTGCGCGGCGCGGACCTCAACGGCGCAGACCTGGACGACGCGAACCTGGACGGCGCGGACCTGCTGGGCGCGGACCTGCGCGGCGTGGACCTGGACGGCGCGAACCTCAACGGCGCGAACCTGAACAACGCGAAAATGAACGGTGCGTACCTGCAGCACACGGATCTGAACAGCGCGGACCTGAGCGGCACGGACCTGAGCGACGCGGAACTGCTGGGCGCGGACCTGCGCAGTGCGAAACTGAACGACGCGAAACTTAACGGCGCGGACCTGCTGGGCGCGGACCTGCGCGGCGTGGACCTGCGCGGCGCGTTTGACCTGACGAGGGAGCAGGTTGAGGCAGCCGTCACTGACGGCGATACGCGGTTGCCTGCCGCGCTCCGGTAGGCCCTGGCGGCTTCCCGCCCGCGTTGCCGGCCATCAGCCGCCCTGGCGGCCCGTGGGTCCGGGAGGGCGATGTGCCATGACCCTCCCGTCCCGGAGCCTCCGGCCAGGCCGGGCGCCGCCCTCGGCGACCACTGCCCCCGGCACGTCACACCCGTCACACCGGCCTGAACTCTGTTGTCCTCCGCCCGGCTTCGCCGCCTTCGGGAACCGGGGCGGTGTACGGGAGTACCGCACCACCTCACCGGACCAGCGCAGCAGCTGCTGTTCCTGGCCGGTGTACTTGCGCCTGACAGTAGAGGACACCACTGACAATCCAACCCGTCGGAGGGCTGAGCTGCGACGACAACGATCCTCGCCCGTGGCTTAGTGGTCGGCTCCGGAAATCCCTCGGGGGGGGTGACGTGAGGTCAGGTCATGTGTGGGTCCTGGATCGCCGTTTCGGGGTGCGGGGAAGCGGTCGGACGCGGCCGCGCACTCGGAGGATCATCGTCCGGGAAGAGGACGGGCGCCTGGTCTGCAGTGCCTGCTATCAGCGGCTGAACCGCGGCGACCGTCCGCGGCACCAGTGCGTCGACTGCGGAGAGATGAGGGCCGTCGACCGGCGCCGCCCCCGGGCACGGTGCGTGGCCTGGGAGCGGCGGGGCATGGGGTCTGCGGGTGCGAACTCAGGTCGAGCTTGAATGGGTCCGGAGAAGTGGCGCATGGGCATCGGCGTATGTCATGTCCGCGTAGTCGGGCCCAGTCTGCGACCTCGGCGGCTCCGGCGTCGTCGGTCAGGCCGAGCGCAGGGCGTCTGTCGGGGACACCCTGGCTGCGCGCAGTGCCGGGTAGATTCCGGCGGCGGCCGCCACCAGTACCGACACCAGGGGGCCGGCGATGACCGTGTAGAGCGGGATGGAGGCGGGCCAGCCCTGTGCGAGGGCGTAGCCGTAGACCGCGAGGCCGCCGACGAACAGCCCGCCGACTCCTCCGATGAGGCCCATCAGTACGGCTTCGATGAGGAACTGGACGGCGATCTGGCCGCCTCGGGCGCCCAGCGCGCGGCGCAGTCCGACTTCGCCGCGGCGTTCCATCACTCCCACGACCATGGTGTTGGCGATGCCGACGCCGCCTACGAGCAGGGCGACCGCGGCGAGGGCGAGGACGAGTCCGGTGAGGGAGTTCTTGGTCTCGGCCCGTGCTGTGTACAGGTCGGAAGGGCGGCTGACGGCGACCGTGCTCGGGTTGGCGGGGTCGGCGGTGGCTCCGGCAACGGTCTGTACGTCAGGGACGCGTTCGGGGTGGGCCCTGAGGTAGACCATGGCGGCGGTGCCGTCCGCGCCCAGGTGGGCGGTGGCCTCGGGCCAGCCGACCAGGGCGGCGGTGCCGAGCTCGGGTGCGAGCTCGTTCGGGGCCAGGATTCCGGTGACGACGAACCACTGTCCGCCCAGCCAGACCCGCTCACCCGGCGCGGTCACGCCGAGCCGGAGTGCGGCCTGGTCGCCGAGCACGGTCATCGGGAGGTTCTCGCTCGCTTTGTCCAGCCAGTGCCCGCTCCGCAGGGTGGCGTGCAGGACGTCGAGCAGGTTGAGCCGGGCGGCCAGCACGGTGAGGCTGTTGGTCTGCTGTGGTGGGACCAGGTCGTTGCGGTAGACCTGGGCTTTGGTGGCTCCGGTCGCGGTGACCTGTTGTACGGGGGCGATGTTGGCGAGCATTTTCTCGGCCGTGGGCGGCAGCGGCACCGGTTTCTGGTCGGCGCCGTTGCCGGGGGCGACGGTGATCAGGTTGGAGCCGAGCCGGTCCAGGCGCTCCAGCAGGTGTGCCTGGTTGGAGGCGGAGATTCCGGTCACGGCGATGACGGCGGCGATGCCCAGGGAGATGCCGAGCGCGGACAGGGCGGAGCGCATCTTGCGGGTGCGTGGTCCGATCATGCCGAGGCGCAGTGTGTCCGTCGGGCGTAGCCGGGTGCGTCGCAGGGGTGGCGTCATCGGACAGCTCCTGCGGGGTGCGGGCCGCGTTCGTCGGAGTCGATGCGGCCGTCGTGGAGGGCGATTCGCCGGGGGAAGGAGGAGGCCAGCTCGCGGTCGTGGGTGATGACGACGACGGTGGTGCCGTTGGCGTTCAGGGTGCGCAGCAGCTCGACGACGGCGGTGCCGGAGACGCTGTCCAGGGCCCCGGTGGGTTCGTCGGCGAGCAGCAGTGCGGGGCGGCCGACGAGGGCGCGGGCGATGGCGACGCGCTGCTTCTCGCCACCGGAGAGCTGGTCGGGGTGGTGGCGGAGCCGGTGTCCGAGGCCCACTTCTCGCAGGGCTTCGGCGGCTCTGGAGCGCCGGAGTGAGGCGGGGACGCCGCTGTAGAGGAGGCCGGTGGCGACGTTCTCGACCGTGGTGAGCCCGGACAGCAGGAAGAACTGCTGGAAGACGAAGCCGATCCGGTGGGCGCGCAGGGCGGCCAGTTCGGGGTCGGAGAGCGCGGACAGGTCGCGTCGTTCGAAGTACAGATTTCCTGCAGTGGGCCGGTCGAGGGAGCCGAGCAGCGCGAGGAGGGTGGACTTGCCGGAGCCGGAGGGTCCGACGACGGCGAGGAGTTCTCCGGCTTCGACGGTGAGGTCGATGCCGTGCAGGATGCGCAGCGGCGGTGATCCCGGGTATTCCTTGGTGATGCCGGAGAGTTCCAGTACGGGTGTGCTGCAGGGTTGCTGAGGGGGCGTCACTTCGGGATCACCACCTGGGCGTCGGCTTGGATGTCCCCGGTGATCTGCGCCTTGGCGTCGGCGACCAGTCCCAGCTGGATCCTGACCAGCCGGGTGGTGGCGCCGCTGACGACCTGGACTCCGTAGCCGCCGCCGTCCAGGGCGAGCAGCGCGGTGACGGGGACGATGAGCGCGTCGCTGACGGTCTCGCCGACGACGGTGACGGTCACGGAGGAGGGCCCGGCCTGCTTGGCCTGCCGCTGGTGGTCCAGCGCGATGGTGACGGTGGTCTTGTCCGCGCCGTCTGAGCCGTTGTCCCCGCCGTCGCCGGTACCGCCGCGGACCAGTGAGCGAATGCGTCCGTCGATGGTGCTGCCGTCGGCCAGCTTCACTGTCACCCGGCCGTTGGGCTTGAACTGGGAGAGCTGGTTGTCGGCGGGCTGCGCGGTGGCGACCAGGTCGGTGCCGGACACGGTCATGACCGCGGTGGCCCCGAGGGCCGAGCCGAGCTGCGCGCCGAGCTGCTGCACCCGCACGGCCGCCTGCGGCAGCATGACGACACTGCCGAGCGATACCGTTCCCGTCTGCTTCTCACCGAGGGCCTTCTGCCAGCGCTTGACGGCGGTGACGGTGGCAGGGGTGAACTTCTGGTCGGCCGTCAGGCCGAGTCCGTCGGCATGGCCGAGCTTGATCAGGTTGCGTTTGAGCTGTTCGACGTCGGGTCCGTCACTGATGTCGGGGCCGAGGTCGCGCCACGTCGGCCGGTCCCCGGTGAGCAGCACCACGGGCCGTCCGTCGACCTCGTACAACTTCGCTCCCGCCTTGACGACGGCACCGACGGCGGGCAGGGCGGTGAGCGTTCCGTGGCCGGAGGCGATGACGGGAGTCGGGGTGCTGTAGCTGAGCGCGCCGCCGACCTGGATGCCGGTGGACAGCGAGCCCTTCTGCACCGCGACGGTGCCGTGGCCGACGGACGGCTTCGCGGAGGCGGTGCCGCGGTGTTCCCAGGGGCGCATCGCGGCGAGCGCACCCGAGCCGCCGAGCGCGGCGACCAGGACGAGCGCGACGACGACCTTACGGCTCCCCTTTCGCGCCGGGGCGGGCGAGGTGCCGTTGGGGGCGGTGGTCTCAACAGTGTGGCTCATGATCACTGACCGATCGAGTAGCCGGGCATCGGGAGCTTGCCGCAGGCCGGCTGGATGGCGTCCCATTTGGCGTTGTTGAGAGATTTCGCCGGGAATATGAGGATGCCGGTCTTGGGGTCGGGGTCAGGGATGTCCGCGTAGCCGTGCTTCCGCGCGCACGCGACGAAGGCACGCGCTTGCTCGACGAACTTCTCGTTACCCTTCTGCTGGACCTGGTGGATGCCGGGGACCTTGGCGTCGCAGGCCTTGCTCGCCGTGTCGAGGCCGTTGGCCGAGCCGGGACTGTCGACACCGGCGGCTGGGAAGGTGATGTTGCCGTCCTTGTCCTGCTCGACGCTGGTCTGCCCCTGCTTGTGCATGCAGTCCACCCAGGCCCGCCGGACCGCGTCGTCGTCCTGCGGCTTGCTCTTTCCCGCGCCGTCGCCCCCGGCCACGCTGGGCGCAGTGCCCTGTGAGGAGCAGCCGGTCATCACCAGCGCCGCCGTCACGGCGGTCGCCACCAGTACGGTTCGTATGGTCTTGGTACGCATTTCGTGGTCTCCCTGCTGGATGTCGACATCGACCTCGGCATTTCTACGGACCGGCGAGTTACGCACCAGTGAGTGCGTGCCTAACCACCGGCTAACGCCCGCCGAGGCATCGTTGACCAAGAAGGGCCAGGACAGGCCGGTACGGGGCAGGACAGCGCAGCGCAGGGCGCGGCGAGGGGAGTGGAGCAGAATGCGAGTGCTGATCGTCGAGGACGAGGTGGACCTGGCCGCGATGCTCGCCGAGGGCCTGCGCGCCGAAGGCATGGTCTGCGACGTCGCCCACGACGGCGCCCGCGCGCTCGAAATGACGGCCGCCGCCGACTACGACGTCCTGCTCCTTGACCGGCACCTGCCCAAGCTGAGCGGGGACGCCGTCTGCCGGGCCCTGAACACAGCCGGCTACCCGGCCAGAATCCTGATGCTCACCGCCGCCGGATCCCTCGCCGACCTGGTCGACGGCCTCGGCCAGGGCGCCGACGACTACCTGGCCAAACCCTTCTCGTACCTGGAACTGATCGCCCGGCTGCGCGCGCTGGGCCGCCGCTCCCCTGCCGGCAGCAGTGCCACCGTGCTGAGCAGGCACGGCGTCAGCCTGGACACCGTGCGCAGGATCGCCGAACGCGACGGCCGGCCACTGAAGCTGACACCCAAGGAGCTCGGAGTGCTGGAACTGCTGCTGGCCGCGGACGGCGCCCCGGTCCACAGCGAGCAGCTGCGGGGCAGCCTGTGGGACGCAGCACTGGCCCCGGCCACCACCGCCGTCCGGGTCACCGTCCACTCGCTGCGCCGCAAGCTCGGCGACCCACCACTGATCATCAACGACCCCGGCTACGGGTACCGGCTGTGAGCCGGGCCCGGACCGGTCGCCGCCTCTCGCTGCACGATCTGCCCCTGCGCGGCCGACTGACCCTGATGACCACGACGGTCTTCGCAGTCCTGGGCAGCGGGCTGCTCCTGCTGAACTGGCTGAGCGCCCGCCAACTCCTGAAAGACAACCGCCACCGCGTCGAACCCGAGAGCGTGCTCGCTCCCGCCCAGACGGAGCCGATCCCCACCGCCACCCCGCAAGGCCCCTCGACCCCCGCCTCACTCACCAGTCCCGCACAGCGCTTCGAAGACTTCCAGCACACCGTCCTCAGCGATCTGCTGCTGCGCTCCCTGCTCCTGCTCGCCGTCTTCACCGCACTCGCCGGACTGCTCGCCTGGTGGGGCAGCAGCCGCTCACTGCACCGCCTCAGCCAGGTCACCGCGGCGGCCCGGCGCATCGGTACCGGCAGCACCCTGGACGAACGGCTCGGCCTGACCGGCCCGCGCGACGAGGTCCGCGAACTCGGCGACACCTTCGACACCATGCTCGACCGCCTGGACCGCAGCTTCACCGCCCAGCGCCGCTTCACCTCCCACGCCTCGCACGAACTGCGCACCCCGCTCACCCTCCAGCGCACCGCCCTGGAGATCCCACTCGCCCAAGGCCGGGTCCCGGCCGACCTGAGACCCGCCTTCCAACGGGCGCTGGACGCCAACGCCCGCAGCGAACGCCTGATCGCGGCACTGCTCACACTGGCACGCGGCGAGAGCACACAGCTGACGCCGCAACCGTTCGACCTGGAGGACGCCGCCAGGGACGCCTTGGCCGACCTGGCCGACGAGGCCCGGACGGCAGGCATCCGGATCACCGCCGACCCAGAGCCCGCCCCGGTCGCGGGCGACCCCTCACTGCTCCGGCAGATCGCACTGAACCTGCTGGCCAACGCTGTGCGGCATAATTACCGCGACGGCACGGCGACGGTGACCACCGGCACCCTCGGCGGCCTTGCCTTCATCGAAGTCGGCAACACCGGCCCGGTATTGGCACAGGACGAAATCCCCGCCCTCTTCGAACCGTTCCAGCCCGGTCGGGAACACCGCAGCGACGGGACCGGGCTGGGACTGGCCGTGGTCCGGGCGATCACCCTGACCCACCACGGCGAGCTCACCGCCACCCCACGCCCCGGCGGCGGCCTCACTGTCCGAGTCGAACTGCCCACCACACACATGGAACAGGTCCCGCAGAGTCCGGCCTCTGAGAATCCAACGCTTCGGAACATCTGATCTCCGCCGGTACAAGGCGCGCGCTGTATCCCGAGTCGCTGACCAGAAAAGTCACTCTCAGTGTTCCGCATCGAGAGTATCCAGCGATATCGAGTCTTGCTCGCCACCAGCAGGCACCACATGGCCCCGTCGGCCGCTCATAGAGACGGACGCCGGGTGGCCATCGGCTGCCGGAACGTCGCGCAGGTGAGAATGTCTGCTTTGCTGCACAGTAGGGCGTGTGCCATGAGCTGGTGGGCATGTTCGAGATCGATCACGCGTTGCTCGATCTCCCCGAGCTTGCTCCGGATCATCGCCTGCCTGCGCGGCCTCGGGCGGATAGCGTCGCCGTCCGCCCTGACGCTCGGGGCACGGGTGCAGCAACTCGTCCACTTCGGGCAACTGCTGGCTCTCGGCCGGGCATATCCCGCCCGACTGCACACCTGCGGCGCACTCCACGCCGGAGCCGCTCTCGCCAACCTCGTCGGGGTCGCTGAAAGCGCGCTGCTCACCTCGGGCCGCGCCGGCCTACGCGCTCGGCATCGAAATCGTCGCTGAACTCCAGCCAGCAGACGAAGGCACGGCACGTTCAGAGTCTCAGCTTGTTCTTTATGGTCTGATCCGCCTTGAGAGTGCGTGACGCGACCCGATCAGATGGTGAGTAGGGTCGTGGCCATGACCAAGGGGACGGGGCGGCGGCCCGAGGTGAACCTGGACAGCGGCGTCGAGGACGTGACGCTGTCCATCCTGGAGTGGCTTGGCGAGCAGGGCGTCCATGCCATGATCCGGGTCGATGCGGAGCGCATGCGTGACGGTCAGCCGGCGTGGACATTTGCTGCTTCTGGTGGGCCGCTGGACGGTGGGATGAGGGCCGACGGGGCCTCGGTCGCCGAGTGTATGGGCAGGGCACTGCTTCGATTGCGCGAGGCCGGGCTGGCTGTTCCCTTCTGAGGCTGGGGTCCACCTCTGAGCTGATCGCGTTCGATGATGCTTTCGGGGCGTCTGGTGGTTTTGCCGACGTCGTAGCGGGTGGCGGGGTGCCGGTTCTTCGAGCCGGGTGGCCTGCCGGGACCGGGCCGGTTGGGTTTGGGCGCACGGGTCGGACAAGGCAGGTTCGGGCGGAGGTTTCTGAACCCCCGGCGGACCCGGGCGGGGGTGAGTCGGTCGGGTTCGGCCGGCTTCTCCCAGGGGCGGCGGAGGTCTGCGGCCAGCGGCCGGGCGAGGCGGAGTTGGGTGTGGGCCGCGACGATAAGCCAAGTCCACCGGTCCGCCGCCTCGGGGGTGCGGAACTTCGGGCAGGTCCAGCCCAGCGTCTGCTTGATCATCCGGAAGGTGTGCTCCAAGTCGAATCTGCGCAGGAACGCCTGCCAGCGCAGGTCGACGCCTTCACCCTCCAGGCCGGTGGCTGACGTCCACAGCCAGACGGGGAGCGGATCGTTGCCGCCGGGCAGGCGGTCGACCTCCAGGCGAATCAACGTTCCCTCGATGAGGGGGAGTTCGCCGGTTTGGTCGATCCATGCCGAGCGCGTAGTCAGCCTCGGGTGAATGCGGTCCCAGGCCGTCGCGCGCGGTGCCGTAGCGGTCGGTGACCTGCACCGTCGCGGCGTCGGGTTCACCCCAGGTGTCGGGCTTGGCGAAGCGGAACTCCTTACCGTGCTTGGGCGGGCGTCCGCCCTGCGGCGGTGAGATCCACGGCACTGGGACCGGCTTGCGCATCACACGGTCCGTACGCATCCGTCCGAGGACCTCCACCGGCAGTCCTTCCAGGAGATAGGCCATGCGCGGAGCGTCGTAGCCGGCGTCGAAGACGATCAGGATGTCGCGGTCACCCGCCTGCCATCGGCCCATGGCGATGAGGTCCTCGACCACTCGGCGGACCTGGGCAGCGGTGACCTCGGCGACATCGTCGGAGGGGCCCAGCCGCAGCGTGTCCAGGATCTGACACCACGAAGTCCGGCCCGACTCCAGCGCGGCGACGAACGAGTAGGGCCAGCCGGGCACGAACTGATCCGAGGAGGGTCCGCTGCGGCCGTAGACGTGGCAGAACAAGCGATCCGCACTGGTCGGCGCGTCAACTTCAGCTTCGACCACGCGAACGCGGTGCGCTGCTCGGCGTCCGGCGGGACGACGACCTGCGTCGAGGAAGGGGGGCGCGACCAGTACTCGATCATGTCGGCCTCCGTGATCGGCCTCTCGGGGAGGGGGCCGTTCCTGTCCACGGCGCTGGGCGCGTTCGAGCGCACCCGGCTCGGCGTCACCAAGACATGCGAAGTCCCCGCGCTCAGCCTGGGCAGCGGCCAGCACGACGTCACCGCCACGTACGACCTGTGGGGGCGCGGCACCAAGGACGGCACCCGCGGCCTCAAGATCGTCGACCCGACGACCGGCGATACGTCCTTCCTCGACTGGCGCAACAAGTCCGGCCGCGACGCCGACGCGTACTACGCCGAGTCGCTCGTGGCGGCAACGGGCTTCGTCCCCGGCGTCACCGTGGACAAGGTGGAGGCACTGTCGGGCGGGAACAGCCAGAGCGTCCTGCAGGCGATCACCCAGGCCACCTCGCCGCGCAATCTCTCGCTCCAGGCCGCGGAGACCTACGCTGCCGGCGGCCTGTCCGTGCGCGTGGACGCGACCGGCGCCGTCACCGGCACCGCGCAGGTCACCGTCACCTTGACCAACCCCTCGGGCACCAACACCACGCTGCCGGCCCAGCAGGGCACCGCCGCCGTCACCGGCACCCCGACCGCCGGCGCCACCCTCACCGCCGTCCCGACCAACTGGACCGCCGGCTCCTGCTACCGCTTCCAATGGCTCGACAACGGCACGGCGATCACCGCCGCGCGCGCCGCCGCCTTCACCGTGCCGGCCAGCCCCGCCGGACATGTCTACACCGTTCGGATCACCGGACAGCAGTCCGGCTACCAGCCGCTGACGGTCACCTCGCCCTGACCCCACGCCGGCAGGCAACAGCGGCTGTCAGCGGGCCACGCACCCAGCCGTGAACATCAGGCGGTGCCGGCGAAACCCCTGAACCGGGCCTTCGCGAGGCGAAGGCAGACCAAGGGCCTCGGCGAGGCATCTCGCCGGGGCCCTGCCCGTACTCGATAGACCACTCCCCCGACAGCATCCGTGAGCTTGACTCTGTCGGGGATCTTGAAGGTGCCGGTCAGGTTCCCAGGGTTCGCCAGGACTTCGGCCGGGGTATCTCGCGCTGGTCGAGGTAGTGCTGGAAGGCAGTCGGTCGGCGGGACGTCGGTGTTTCTTCGGCCGGTGGCAGTCCGCTGAGGCGCTCGATGTTGACGGCAATGGCCGTCAGAACGTGCTGGATGTGGGCCTTTCCCTGTCCTCGGTAGCGGCAGCGCCGCATTCCGTGGCCGTGGGCGAACTCGTTGACCGTGCCCTCCACTCCCGAGCGGACCGCATAGCGGGTCTTCCACTCGGGCGTCTGTTGCTCCGCGCGGACGCGAAGTTGCAGGTCATGGAGTTCTTTCGGGGGAAAGCCCACAGTTCGGGCGCTGTCCGCGGTGGAGGTGCACTGAGTGCGGGCCGGGCAGGGACGGCACTGACTCTTGGTGAACCTGGCCACGATCAGCGGGGCCGCAGTGGGCGAGGAAGTCGGATAGGGGCCGTGCCAGCCCGCGCTGACCTGCCCCTGAGGGCAGGTGACCTGCTGACGGTCGTAGTCGATGTGGAAGTCGTCCCGGGCAAAGCCCTCGCCTCGGCGGTGCTGGCGGGTGGGATTGCCCGGCAGTGGTCCGGTGACGGTGACCTGGTGTTCTCGGGCGGCTTGTGCCAGGTGGGGCAGGGACGTGTAGCCGGCGTCGACCAGGTGCTCGGCGGGCAGCAGCCCACGGCACGCCAGACGAGTGTGGATGCCGGGCAGGACCTGACTGTCGTGGGTGGTGGCCGCGGTGGTGGCCACATCCGTGATCACATTCGGGCCGCCGGGAGCGCACCTCTCCGTCAGATGAGCGGCAAACCCCTTCCAGCTGATGATGTGCCCGTGCCTCGCGTAGCGGGCCGAGGTGTCGTACGGCGAGACGACTGCCCGGGACGAGGGAGGCAGCCCGGGTCCGCCTTCCTTCTCGGCGGTGCGCCAGCGCAGTCGGCCTGCCTGGTCACGGTGGTAGGTTCTGCACCATGATCTGGCGCAGGGCCTGGACGCGGGGGCCGGACGTGGGGCCTGTTTCGCGCCGGTAGAGGTGTTCCAGGAGCCGGACAGCATCGTCCCCGGCGGTCAAGATCCTGGTCGTGGGCTTGGTGGGGTTCCTGCCCAGACGGACCGGCCGACCGTAGCGGCGGCCCCACTCCTCATCGACCAGTTCGTCCAGCAGGTGAGGGGACACACCGGCGACTTCTTCGAGTGCGGCGCGGACCGCCTCGGTGACCAGCTCCAGACGGGTCAGGTCACGCACCGCTGCCAGGACGTGGGTGGAGTCGGTGCGCTGCGTGGTGCGCTCGCGCACCAGGCCGGCCTCCTTGAGACGGGCCAGCACGAGGTCGAGGAGGCGGTCAGCGCGGTCGCCTTCGGCGAGACGGTCGCGGAAGTCGGCCAGCACGCTCACGACCCTCGCACCCGCGACTACGTGGCACGACGCACCCTCGAAGGGCTCAAGACGAAGGACATCTTCCGATGCCTCAAGCGCTTCGTCGCACGAGAGGTCTACCGCCACCTCACCAGCGCATCCAGCACCGAACCATCAGCATCCAACCCGACTTGACGATCTATAGGAGCTTCAGAGTCAAGCTCAACGAGAACGGGAGAACCCCACGCCAGCAGGCCTATAGCCCCGCAAGACCGCTCACACAGGCTCAACCCAACCGGGATACCCCAGCAAAAAACGAAACCAGCCCCTCAACTACACCCTCACGAAACGACACCGTTCCGGGCTCCAACTCGGCTGCTTCGCAGCCGAGTTGGAGCCCACCTCGTGGGCGAGGGCGGGTCCGCTCCGCTCCCCCGCCACAGCCCTTGCGGCTTCGCCTCCAGGGCCGCGATGCCGTTCGGCCGTCAGCCCGCCACCTTGTGGATACCGCATGACTACGGTGACACCGCAGCCAACGGCCAGCCGTCACCCCTACGACACCACGAGTTCAATCGCTGTAACCGGAGAAATCCTAGTCGATTCACTGGGCCAGGGCTCGGATCCTTAAATACTTCCATCATTGATAACGGATGGTTGAACACCCAGGATCAGATTGCCCATAGCCTCCGGCATACGACCGAAGGAGGCCACCCACGTCTCGATGAGATACAGTTCGCCACACTCATCAATCCCAAGGAAGAAACGCCCCTCGTCGTGCACACCGACAGGGAAAATAGATTTCTTTATTTCCTCGCCCCATTCGAGAAACCTGTCCTCTTCCCCCAGACATAGCATGGGGTTAAATTCAAATGGTTCGCGCGCACGACTAATCCCCGGACCGGATATGTGCACAGCGAGCCCTCCAAACTCAGCCAGGAAGGCGCTGACTACCGGGTTCCTCTGGAGACCCTCAGACTCGAAGGCCGCCAGCCACGGTTCTGCGTTAATCTGCCTATCGGGCGTCCAGCCAGCCTCTCGTAGTACGCGGTTTACTTCTTCGGAAAAGATTCCCATCTAAATCACCTCGCGGTCACGAAATTGAGATCGAAGGCGTCTTCCAACGCCACACAGCTATTACAAGGGCCTACAGGGTAGCCGTGCATCGCTTTATCTCGCGACCCACGTACGATCACTCCGGCCGCCGACGATCCTGTCGGGTTGTACCCATCTGTCAGCGCTCGTGAAACACACACGGCCAAGCCGCAGCTTCCGTGGCCGACTCCGCGCTCCATAACTGGGATATCGTCCAGAATATCCTGAACGATGGGGTGCAGCGTAGGAGGCGTTCCCCTTACGCTCGGACTTGAGTAAACCTGCCCACTTGGCAATTGAAGCGCCTCCGCAACAGCTGGACGCGCTTTGGAGGGCCGAACGGAAGATGTGATGTCTGCTTCGGCGCGAGCAGCATTAGTGACACCGCAATTGTGCACGAGGACCGGTGTGGCCCCCGCCAACACATAGTACGCGTGGACGTCCTCGATGCTGAGGTCGTGGGTTCGCTGACGCTGGGTGTAGTGCTTGACTTCGGATATCTGGACGTGCACGCCGGCGCTGGTGCGGAGCAGATGTCCGGCTTGGAGGTCTCCGGCCTGGATCCATTTTTTCAGGTCGGGTATCCAGAAGGGGTGTGTATCGGTTGCTACGATGCTTGATTGGCCGCCGTCTACGGATACGTAGATTTCAGTGAATGCCTTGTCATCTTCCGTGGTGATCGTCTGGGCAACTTTTTTCTTGACCGTTTCTCCGGTATCGACATCGGTGGTGGTTATAGTGTCGCCGACTTCGATGTCTTCGATGTCTTTTCGTGTGCCGTCTGCTAGGAGGACACCGGTTCCCGGCAAGAAGCTATGGCATACCTTTGCAATCTTGTGTGTTGCGGCAGCCAGGACGACATCGAATGTGATCTTGGCTGCTCCTTCTGTGGATCTCCCGTCAATGAAATCGTCAGCAATTTCACTGCCTCTGGCAATGATTGATTCTGCGAATCCTACTCCGGTTATTTCTTTCATTTTTCCGGTCACATACTCAGTGCATGTGCCGTCGAGAGTGACGCAGTTATATGCGTTTTTGACTTCGTCGCCTACCGCACCAATCAGGCCGGTGCCAAACTCTCTACCTTGTTCCACGAGAGCGTCGGTAAAGGAGGAAAGCCACCCCCCGACACCTCCTCCGCCACCGCCATTACCGCCGCCGCCGTTACCACCTCCGCCGCCGTTACCACCTCCACCGCCATTACCGCCTCCGCCACCACCTCCGCCACCGCCGCCGCCACCGCTGCCGGAAGTACCGCCGGTGTTCGGTGCCGGGTTGGTGTTGATCGGGAAGGCCGGGTCCGGCTTGCCGCTGTTGTTGCCCGGCTGGCAGTGGCCGTTGCCCGGGTCGAGGCAGGTGCCGGTGGGGTCCGAGTTGGTGGCAGGGCTCTGGCCGGCGTAGCTGTATCCGTTGAGTGTCTGGTGTTTGCCGAGTTCGAGGATGGGGTCGACGCTGATGAACTGGCCGATTCCCGGGTCGTATTCGCGGGCGCCGATGTGGGTGAGGCCGGTGGTGGCGTCAGTGGGCTTGCCGAGGAATGCTTTGTCGTCGGGCCAGGTGGTGGGGTTGGTGCCGCGGGGGGCGCCGAAGGGGGTGGTGTAGCGCTTGGTGACGGCCTGGGTGGTGGCGTCGGTGGCGATGCTGCTGGTGCCGTGGTGGTCTGCGGCGAGGAAGCTGATCTTGCTGCCCGGGGTGCCGAGCGTGGATGTGCGGACTGCGATGTTCTGGCCTGCCGCGCTGTAGTAGCGGGTGCCGGTGACCGTCTTTGTTGTGCCCTTGGTGGTCAGGCGTACCTCGGTGGCGCCGAGGTAGAGGACGGTGTCGCCGTCTCCCGTGGCGCGGCGGATGAGGAGTTCGCCGTCGGCGTCGTAGAGGTAGCTCGTGCCGAGGGCGGGCTTGGTGCCGACTGCGGGTTCGGTGGTGGAGGTCAGTTCGCCTTCGGTGTTCCAGGTGAGGGTCTGGGTGGCCTGGGTGCCGGGGCGGTTGGTGGTGTTGCCCGCGCCGTCGTATCCGTACGTCGCCGTCTTGGCTCCGGTGGTCTTGACGAGTGGGTGGGGCTGTCCGGTGGGTGTCTTGTATCCGTAGGTGGTGGTGGCGTCGCCCGCGGCGGCGTGGGCGGTTTCGGTGGCCCGTTGGCCGGCGTCGTTGTAGGTGTAGCTGGTCCAGTAGGGGGCGGCGCCGTCGAGGTTGGCGGTGGTGCGGCCGGTGGTGGCGCAGTCTGCGGTCTTGGGGGTCCAGGCTTCGGTGAGGCGGCGGTTGCCGTCGTAGGTGAAGCACTGGTTGTCGGCCTTGGTGGTGCCGCCGAGAGTGGTGGGGTCGAGGATGGACAGGACGTTGCCCGCGTCGTCCTGGGTGAAGTTCAGGTCCTGCAGCATGTACGAGTGGGTCTGGTCGGTGACGTGGCTGCGGGTGAGGCGGCCGGTGCCCGGCTCGTACTTGTTGGTGATGTAGGTGTTCTTGGCGCCTGCTCCGAGTGTGAGCTGTTCGGCCTGGCCGAGCGCGGAGTAGCTGACGCCGAGGAGGTAGGTGTTGGTCCCGGACAGCCCTGTGGTGAGGCCGAGGGAGTTGTATTTCGGTTCGACGATCTCTTTGGGGAGGCCCGCGACGCCGGGTTCCTTGGTGTTGTTGAGGGTGCCGTCAAGAAGGTAGTCGGTGCCGAAGGTGGTGGTGGCTGCCACTGCACCGGAGGTGACCAGCGGGTCGTCGGCGGGCAGCACGACATCGGTGCTGGTGGCCCGGCCGAGGGTGTCGTAGGCGGTGACCTGCTTCGTGTATGCCTTGCCGGTGGTGCCGCCGACGTAGCGGGTGGAAGCGTCCGGCTTGCCCTTGCGGAGTGTGTCGTAGCTCCAGTGGGCGAGCTGATTGGGGGGCGTCTCTTCGGTCTGCCACAGGTCGGTCTTGCGGCCGAGTTCGTCGTACTTGTAGAGCAGTTTCGCCTTGCGCGAGTCCTCGGTCAGGCTGATCTGGTCGAGGTCGGTGTACTCGGTGCTGGACGTGCCCTTGTCCGGGTCGGTCGTCTGGATCTGGCGGCCGAACAGGTCGTAGGTATAAGTCCACTTCGCGTCGTCGATGCCGGTGATCAGCGACTGCTTCCCGTCGCGGGTGTAGTCGTACTTCACCCGGGTGTAGGGGGTCCCTGTCGTGGCGCCGTACGCGGTGTCGTTGGGGGCTGTGCCCGCGTAGGTGCGGGTCTCCGCGGTGCGGCCCAGGACGTCGGTGATGGTGCGGGTGGCGTTGCCGCCCTTGACCGCGGTAGTGGCGGTCGAGTCTCCGGTGTAGCTGGTGGTGGTCGACCACCGGTCCACGCCGAATACCGTGAAGGTGCTGTTCGTGGGGCGTGCTGCCGCGTCGTAGGTGGTGCGGGTCAGGGCGGGGGTGTGGGCGTAGGAGGCGCGGGCGTATGTGCCGTTCGGGGCGGCGAGGTTGTCGTAGATGTCTGCGTACGTCTCATAGGCGAGGCCGCGTGAGTCGTATCGGGTGTCGGTCAGGATCCGGCCGCCGAGGGGCGAGGCGGTCTGGGTCTGGAGCGGGCGCAGCAGGGCGTCGGTGATGGCATAGCTGGTCTCGTAGCTGGTGCCGTTGGCTTTGAGGGTGGCGACGGACGTCCAGGGCTGGCTGCCGCGGGCGATGTTGTAGTCGTATTTCGCTGTCGGGGTGTCGATGCCCTTGGTGCGGTTGGGTGCCCAGGTGTCGGTGATGCGGCCGAGTGCGTCGTAGGCGTTCGCGGTGTCCTTGGCAGCGGCGTCGGTGGTGCCGGTGATGGATCCGCGTGCCGGGTCGATGTAGGTGTAGTTCTTGTGGATCTGGCCGTTTGAGGTGAGTTTGGGGGAGGCGACCACCATGGTGGTGAGGGGGCCGGCTGCGGCCGGGTAGTAGGTGGAGGACGTGACGTTTTTTTGGGCGTCCTCGACGGTCAGGGGGCGTCCCAGTTTTGCGGTCGCCGTGTCGTAGGTGGTCTTGGTGACCTTTTGCCAGCCGCCGTTGACGGGTGGGTGGCGGTCGCTGGTTCCGGCGGCGGCCGGGTAGGCCTTGGCTCTGCCGGTCCAGGTGGGGAGGCCGAGTGTCGGGGTCTGGGAAGCGGTCCAGCCGGTGGCGGTGGGGTTGTCGTAGACGACGGCGGTGTCGGAGAGTACGTCTCCGCGGCTGTCGGTGTTCGCGGGGAGGTTCAGTTTGTCGTCGGTGATGACGGCTCCGGCTGTGTCCAGGCAGGCGGATCCGATGGTTCGGGTACGGGAGACGAAGCTGGTGAGGCCCTTGTCGGGGTTGCGGGCGTACCAGGTGCGGGTGCAGGTTTCGTCACCTGTTTTGCTCTGGTCTCCTACGGCTTCGGTCTGGGTGACCATGCCGTAGGTGTGTGAGGTGTAGCTGCGGCGCCAGGTGTTGCTGACGGGGAGGTAGGTGTAGGCGTAGGAACGTGCGGTACGGACGAAGTGCGCCTTGGTGTTGGCGTACGAGCGCTGCTGGCTGGCTGTTTCCTTGTTCCAGATGTTGTTGACCGCGACGGAGACGGGTTGGGTCCCGTTGTAGGTGAGTTCCTGGCGCAGGAACCCTGCCAGTTGGTTGTGGTCGGTGGCGTCCGATACGTCCAGGCCCGCGATGTCGATCCCGGGGATGGTGGCAGTGCGGGTGGCGGTGCTGTCTAGGCGTTTGTCGCCGTGCATGCCCTGCATGTACTGGCGGACGGTCTTGGACTGGGGGTGGGCGGTGTCGCCGGTGTAGGTGGTGACCTTCCGGTAGCCGCGCCAATTGGACCAGGTCCGCTCGTCCGCCGGTGTGAAGGGGTCGTTGTTGTAGTGCCAGCCGGGGTTCTCGTAGGTGTAGAAGTTCTCGACCGCTTCGTTCTGGCCGGCCGGGTCCGAGGTGGATACGGAGGTGACGTTGTACTTGTGGAACCAGTCGAGTTGTGGGTCGCCGCCGTTGACGGGCCAGTAGACGGGGTAGCAGGAGAGGTTGTTGTCGTCCTCGGCCGTGGGCATCTTGCTGCCGCGTACGCACTGGGGGTCGGACAGGGTGACGGTGGTGATGGCGCCGGTCTCGGTGGTGATGGTGTTGATGCGGGGGCGGGTCAGCGGGAGGATGTTGTCGGTGGCGTCGACGCGGTTGGGCCGCATGTGGTAGCCGAACTCCACCGGAGGTACGACGATGGTGCCGCCGTTCTTCCCGGTGCGCTGGAGCGACTTGAGGGTCAGGGTTTTGTCGGAGGGGTTGCCGATGTCCCCGCCGTCCAGGAACTGGTAGCTCAGGGCGTAGGTGTCGACCGGCTTGTACGCGTCGGGCTCGGCGGCCGTGGACCAGACGCTCGTGTTGATGCCGGTGAGCATCTTGCGGGTGAAGAACGTCGGTCCCTTGGGCAGGCATTCGGTCTCATCGGCGCTGCAGATGGCGTCGAAGGGGACGTCGGGCCACTTGTCGGCGGTGTCTTCGGTCAGTGAAGGGCAGTCGGCGGCGGTGCACCGTTCCTTGTAGGTGAACTCGACCTTGCCGGAGGGGTTGCCGGTGAACAGGGTGTTGGAGCGCTGTCCGTACCTGATCTCTTCGAGGTAGCCGCCGCGGGTGTAGGAGGCGAGCTCGGTTTTGTCGCCGTTCTTGGCGTAGTGGTTCGATTCCGCCTTGTACCAGTACGTGGATGCATTGCCGTGGACATCGGTGACAAGGTCGAGGTTCCAGCGCCATGCCTGTGTTTTGGCGCGGCCGGAGTAACCGGTGCCGGAGGAGTATCCGGGCTCTCCGGAGTCGTCTCCGAAGACGGGGACGGTCCAGACGGAGTTGGTGCGTTCGGTGCCCGCACCGGGAAGTTTGTTCAGGCCGAAGGTGTACGTGGTGCCGTCACCGGTGACGACCTTCCAGTACTCGCCCTTTCCGTCGCCCTTGCCTGCGACGATGTCGTCGCCGTCGTCGCTGTTGTCTGCTCCGGTCTCGTGGGTGACCTGGGAGGCGTCGTCATTCTTGAGACGCCACACACCGGTGGTGTCGTCCTTGACGAGTTCGGTGGCCTTGCCGTTCAGGACGAGGGAGGCGTTCTCGTACTTCCAGCACTGGTCGGACTTGTCGGCCTGGCCGTCGTCCTCGCACGATCCGTATTTGCGCTCGATGTAGGAGGAGGTGAGGTCGAACCCCTCACCCGCCATGGAACCCTGGTTGTTCGTGTTCGAGGTCCGGCCATCCGTGCTGCCCGAGTCGTAGGACAGCGACAGCGACGGTGAAGGACCGGCAGCCGCCGGTGGCACGGTGACCGGATAGGACCAGGTGAAGGAGCCGGACGAGCCGCCGGCTTCCCAGGCGGAGGAAGCCGCCAGCGGGGTGGCCTTGTAGTCGCCCGCGCCGGAAGCCGCCGTCCGTGAGGTCGCCGTCACGGCGAACACGCCGGCAGACGCTGTGGTGTCCGTAGTGGTGACGGCGGGGAGGCTGACCTGGGCGGAGACAGTCTGCGCTGCGCCGTTGTTACGGTGGGTGACGGGGGTCTGGGTGCGGCACTGCGGTTTCTGCGGGCTGGTCAGCGCGCACGCGGGCAGGGACACCAGGCCCAGGCGGGCGCCCCAGTTTCCGCCGATGGCGTCGGCGAACTTCTCGTAGTCGATGGTGATGCCGGCGGCGCCCGGGGACTCCGCGGCGGCGGTGAACACCACGCCGGTGATGCCCGCCCTGCGGGAAGTCTTCTGGTCGAGCACGCGGACTGTGGCGGAACCGGTGGCAGCGCCGGCCTGCTGTGCGTTGCGTGCCTTGGCCTTGGCACGGGGCGGTGTGGTGACGGATACGGTGGCCCGACCGGGTGTGCCGTCGATCTTCTCTGTTCTGGTGGATGCCTTCGGCCAGTGGGTGGCATGCCGGCTGCGTGCCTGGGCGGCCTGTCTGCTGTTGGCAGCCTTGTTCTTGGCCACCCGTTCACGGTCTTCTTTCGCCCCCAGGGCGTTGACCGTCTTCACCTTGCTGACCCGGGGAGCGGGGAGGCCGGGCCGGCCCAGAGGGTCCGCGGCGACAGCCACCGGCGTCAGCGCCGCGGGCACGGACAGTGCGAGGGCCAGCACTCCGACCACGGGTATCCGAAACGCCCCGGCAGCAGGGGTGGGGCGTCGTCTGCTGCGTCGCTTCACGAATGAGGGGAACCATCTGGACACGGACACGTCTTCTCTCCGGGAACGGCCGACCGCCATTGGTTCGGGCAGCGCAGCAGGGTGGCGGTGGCGCAAAGCGGCGTGGGGCAGGGTGGGGCGGGGCCGGCGGTGATGGCCGGCCCCGCCGGTGGCGAAGCGCCGGGGCGGTGGGGTTCAGGTGCCGACGACGTCGGCGACCTGTGTGCCGTCGCTGAGCGCTCCTGACCAGAGCCGGATGTCGGTGAGCCGGCCGGGAAGGTAGTTGCCCCAGGCGCCGAGGTATCCCTTGCCGACAGAGAGCTCGCCGGTGCCGACCTCGGCGGTGTACTGCACGTCGTCGCTGGTCTGGCGGTCCGAGGTGACGTAGAGCTGGATCGTTCGGTCCTGGGCGTTGTACACACCGGTGAGGCGGGCCTCGGAGTCCAGGACGGCCTCGTCCTTGCTCTCGACGGATACTCCGGTGCCGTCCGCGGTGAGGCGGCCGAAGTTCCAGCGGCCCACCACAACGGGCTTCGATACGGGCAGACCGTTCTCGTCGAGGACCCGGTCGCCGTTCTCGTCGTACTCGGGTTCCTGCCGGCTTCCGGTCTTCTCGAACCACAGGCTCCACGACGAACCGGTCGCCGTGCGCTGCCCGAGAATCTGCGCCTTGTAGTGATCCGGTTTCGCCAGGATCTTCGCCTCGTCGACGACCGCCTCTGTGGTCACCGTGAACGAACCGGAGTCATCCACCAACGGCCCCGGTGTGGTTGCGGCGCCCGTGGTGCCGTTCAGGACCAGTTCGTCATCGGCGAGGGATGCCCCCGAGGACAGGGCGAGGGACGGGCTGTAGCCCGAGACGGTGTCACTGAGTGACGTGCCCTGAGCGCCTGCGGGCTTCCACGCGGCAACGAGCTCGACGGAAGGCTTCTTGTACGCGTCGAGCAGCGAGCTCTCCTGCGCGATCTGTTCCTTGGTCAGTGCTACCTGCCAGACCGCCGCTTCGTCGATGACACCGGGGAAGTAGTCGGTGTGTGTCCCGGACCAGTGGACACGTCCGATCTGGAGCGGGCCGTTCGCAGCCCACGGTGTTGTGAACGGGGTGCTGCCCTGCGGCTCTCCGTTGACGTAGAGGCTGATGGTGCCGGCGGTCGCGTCGAAGACTCCGGCCAGGTGGGTCCATACCTTGGGGGTTGCGGGGTTCTTGGAGGCCACTTTCTGGTAGGTCCACGGCGTCCCTGCAGGGGCGTCGGTGCTGGCCTCGCGGAAGGACCACTTCTTGATGGTGGATTCGTAGCTGAGAAGGAACGGGCTTCGGTTGGTGCCGTCCTGGCTCAGGACGGTGGAAGTGGGGCTGGCGATGTCGTCCAGGCGGACCCATGCGGCGACTGTGTAGGAAGCCCGGGTGTCGATGACCGGGCCGGTGGTGGCTGCGTAGCCCGTGGTGCCGTTCAGCTTGAGCCCGCTGTCCGTGGTCCTGACCGCGGGGGCGGTGTCTGTGGCCGGGGTGACGGTGACTTCGCCTCGGCGCCCCTGATTGGTGCGGGTGGCTCCGCCGGTCAGTGCCGCGTTGTCCCGCAGGCTGGGGTCGGTGGTGGAGGAGTCGACCGCGTCCCCGGAGGGTTCGCTGAAGTTCCAGCGGCCGACCGGCCCGTCGCCTTCCTTGACGACGAACTCGACTGTGTTGCCCTCGCCGGGGCCATAGCTGTCCTTCGCTTCGGCTTCCAGGACGATGGTGCCGGACGTGGGCGGTACCGCGTTGATGTCCACTGTCGCCCCGGGCAGGTAGCTGGACCAGGCCGTGTCCGTGGACAGCTTGTACCGGTAGGCCGTGTTGACGTCACCGGCGGCCGGGCCGAGGGTGAATGTTCCTCTCTGGCCGGGCTTTCCTCCGGGGACACAGTCGTTCGCGGTGCACAGCGAATACGGGTTGCCGGGTTTGAAGGTGATGGTCGGAGGCTTGGGAGCGGTGCTGTCGACCTTGAAGTAGCACCATCCGGTCGTCGAGCCGTTCGATGGCCCCGCCAGGTGTTCGCTGCCGTAGTACGACCGGGTCCAGGACCGGTAGCGGTAGAGAGCGTTCTCCTCCAGGTTCGTGCTGGGTGACGCGGTGATCTTGACGTTGTCGCCCACCGGACTGGACGGCGCCAGAATGTCACCGATGGCTTTGGTCCAAGTGGTGCCGGTCTTCTTGTCCAGTGCCATGACGACCCGCAGTGCGGCTCCCGACTCACCGCCCGCCTCGGTCTGGGCTGTTGCGGTCAGGGCAGGGGTGGGATCGGTGGCGATCGCCGGGGCGGACTCGACGGTCTTGCACACCGAGGTGTTTCCGGTGACGAGACCGATGGCACTGGGCTTGGCCGGCTTGCCGACGTAGGTGACGCTCAGGACCGCATCGTCGTCGAACCGCTTCCACGCGATGGTGTCCGACTCGTCCTTGGCCATCAGCATCAACGTCAGACGGGGAAACTTCCCCTCCGCGAAACTGCGGACAGTCGGTGTCAGGTTCTCGTCCGGCTCCGGCGCATAGTCGTGGAACTCGATCGGGGCACGCGGCTGTGACGGTTTGCAGTTGTCGCCCCGCCCGGCTGAGACATTCCGGTCGCCCATCTGGTCCAGCTTCTTCGGCCCCGGCCACCGCGACGACGAGGAGATATTGCTGGTGCGCTCCAGATCGACCCATCGCTCGTCGCAGGAGAACGACCAGGTTTCCGTCACGCTGAACGTGGCGTCCAGAACGTGCTTGCCCTTCAGGTTCCCTGGGGCGAATTCGAAGTACATGCGGTTCACATAGCCGTTACCGCAGTAGTAGGAGACCCCGCCGATCACCGCGGACCCGCACTTGCCGACGCTCATGCCGTTCTTGCCACCGGAGAAGTTCCAGAACACATCGCCGTCCGAGGACAGCACGGTGCGCTCAGAATCGTCCAGACCGACCGGCGGATCGATGTAGAGAGGGAAGTCCGCCCTGCTCGTTGCCTCAATGAGGTCCGTGTCGGGCTTGACGGTTACCGATCCTTCCGCGACCGCAATGTCCAGGACCGAGGACTCGTCCCCCGCTCCGGGACCGGCCAGCGGGTCACCCTCCCCGGGCGGGCCTGCCGGTACCGGCTCGGACGCGCCGGTGTCTGCGGACTCGGCGAGGTACAGCGACTGCCGAGCCGCCGCGGGGGTGGTGTTCCCTCCGGCGGAGTTCCACATCTGCGCGGCCGGAGAGCGGAACACGGTCTGTCCATTGCCGTCCAGCGCGTCCACGCCCCCGCCGGCGCCCGCCTGCACGGTGAGATTCTCGGCTCCCAGCTGGTACTCGATGCTCGCCAGGGCAGGGTTCGCGGCCGCTTCCGGAGTCTCGACCTCCAGCACCTGGCGGAAGCCCTCCACCGTCGCGGTCAGGATCAGATTCACATCCGGCAGCACGTCCTCATAGACGGCACGCTCGCCCTCCAGACGAGGAGCGGGCAGAGTACCCGGCCAGCCCAGGGATACCGACTGTGTTCCCTCAGCGATCGTGACCAGACCCGCTCCACTGCCTCCGGGAGAGAACGACAGATCCACCGCAGCGGCCTTCGGACCGACCGACCCGTCGGATTTCTTCACAAGAGTGGCATCCGGACTCGTCCACCCACCGTCCGGCAGAGCGACCCGCACCGGACTGATCGCCTTGTCCAGCGTGAAGGTCGTTCCGTCGGGGTTCGCGAACACCGTCTCCCGTTCGGTGCGCTCCTCCACGACCTCAACACGTTCACCCGACTCAACCGCCTCGGCGGAAGCCCGAGCCTCCGCCGAGCCAGAAACCGGGGAAACGCTCTCAGCGGCTGCGGGCACTGCCGCGGCCTGCCAGGTCAGGGCAGGAATCCCGCCCACCATCGTGGATGCGACGGCCAGCGCGCACACACGGTGACGCACTCGACGCCACAGAGCCGAGGAGTAAAAGGCCGTGCGCCAGACAGAAGAACAGGACGCGGGACACAACAGGGCGAACGCCGCAGGTGAGTGGTCCGGCAGAGGGGTTCGCGTACCTCCAGGCCGCCCTACCAGCTGCCCGGGTCGGCGACGCGCCAGCAGTTGTCCGTGAACGCCGTCCCGCAACCGGGGCAGACAGAGCGGCCCGCTTCACGTTCACCTCGCCGGCGTGCGCACCCCGGCCGCCCAAACGGCGCCCCCAGCGGCGGCGCTCCCGCGAGAAGAGACCTCATCCGAGCGGCAGGGCCACGAACCGGACCGCCGGCCGATGCAGGTGCTGGAGGTCGCGCGGGGCGCGGCCGGGGCTATGAGCAGGCGCAGGACGCTCTGTATGCGGCGGTCGGGGAGGTGTTGGCGGCGCGGCCCTACCGAGGTGCGGTCCATCCCACGGTGGTGCGCGCGGCGCTGGAGGCCGGTGAAGACGTGCCGGAGAGGTCGGCGGAGTACGCGGCCTTGTGCACCTGATCGTGGCGATCGGCCTGGGCGTGGAAGAAGTCGGAGCGAACGCGCTGGCAGCACCGCCACGGCTGCGACGATGAGGCCCCTCCCCTGTGTCCCCATGGCGCGGGAGCGTAACAGCAGGTCAATCCCCGATGAACGAAAACTGCATCCCTGATTTGTGCAACTCGCGGCGGAGTTGTGATCGCAGTGCGTAATCTCAGCGGGAACGCGTGTCGTGTCGCGTAAGCCTCGGGTCGCCGGGCATCGACCTCGCCCACCGTATCGACGGTGGCAGGTGTTCGGTGCACTGCGACTGGAGGCTTCATGAGCCGACACGCAAAGCCCCGCAAGGGGCGAGAAGACGGCCCCGACCGCAAGAAGCTCTGGCTCCTGCTGATCAATATCTTGATCAGCGGCTGGAACCACTTCTAACGGCCGAGGCCGGCACAGGTGGGCGTCGACCTCTCCCTTGCCAGAGCTGGGGTCGGCGCACCATCCACGGTTACAACCTCGCCACTCACACCGTTATCCACTGTCAAGTGACGTGTGCCCACCGTAGCGTCGACTCTTATAACTTGCATCCGTGACGGCGAACTGCGTCAAGTTTTACGTGTCACGAGGCCCGACGCCGTCCCGTATCGCTACTGGGGCCGTAACCGCCCTCACCTCCTGCCGTCGAGGCGTTTGTCGTCGAGACTGCTGATCCCTGTGTCCAGCTGGTCAGGGTCGGCCCGCTCGGTCAGGGACTCCGGCGTCCGTGCGGTCCGGGGAGTCCATGCCAGCAACCCAGGTGACCATCTGGTCCTCCAGCTTCGGGTGGATGCCGACGTGGTGGATGAGGCCCTGTTCCTAGAGCTGTGCGATCGGCTCGGCCCGGAGGCGTTTGCCGACCTTCGCAGTAACCTCCAGGACCATGGGCTTAAGGAGGCCGCGGGCTTCGCCGCTGCGCTGGAGCTGTTCCCACGCCTGGCGGACGATCTGGCGGGCCATGTCTCCCTCGTAGTCGGACTCGACGGCGACTCCCTCGGGCGGAGGTGGGTGAAGGGCGGTCCGCAAGGTGTCCGCTGTCGGCAACGTCGTGCACATCGAGCTGAAGTTCGCCAAGGGGCACGCCAAGCCCAGGACCTGGGTCGTCTACACCGCTTATCCGGAGTATACATGACATACGAGACCGGTCTCTCCTGGCTTTCGGAACAGTGTGGGGAAATGACCGACCTGCTTCCTTCGGAACTTGACTGCCTCGTCGAGCGGGGGCCGGTCTCCGCCATGGTCCTGATCGCCGAGCGGTCGGTGACGGACTTGGACGGTCCGGCGGCACTGCAACTGGGCCGCGACGTGCGTCGTCTGCTGGATTCCGCGCTGGCCGAGGAGACGATACGGACGGCTTGGGTCGGCTCCACAGACCACGTGTTCGACCCGTGCAAGGAGGACGTCGGTCCTCGGGCCTGGCTGAAGAAAATCAAAGCTGCCTGGCTGTCCGCCGAGTTCCGGTGTGCTCCCAGGTTCGTTCCGCCTGCTGCCGATCCGGTGACGGACGACACACTGCGCGCAGCCGTGGTCCGGGCGATGGGCGGGGTCGTCGCTGATCTGACCCTGGCGGACGAGGCGGGGCAGCAGTTCAACTCCTTGCCGCAGACAGGACTGGTGCCTGCGCTGGAACAGGTGGTCGTCCACGTCTGCGCCGACCTCGGCTACCGGCTGTTCCTGCGAGCCATGAAGGCGTACTACGTGGCGGTCGACGCGAGCAGCCGCGACGCGTTCGTGGCGCTCGGCAGACAATTCGGATACCCGGACCCGCTCGTAGAGGAAGGCCTCAACCAGCGCTGAGCAGGTTTCGGGCGGGGCGGGAGAACCAGGTGCCTGCCTCGCCCGGGCAGTGCACGTACCACCATTAAGGCGTCCCACGCAGTGATGCGGGGGACGCCCCAAATCTTCGTTGGGTGTAACTCTGTCTGAGTGAGCGTTGCGGTGAGACTGCGAGGTCAGGTCTGTCCTGGTAGCGGACCTGGTGGGCGCATTGATGTGCGTGAGTGACGTGTCAGGTGGAGCTGTGAGCGGTCACGGATTTCCCCAGGCTTCGAGATCTGAGCGTCACGTAATTCCCCACCCCGGCGGTCATGAGTCCCCATGGAGATGGCGACCGTGATGCCCTGCCAGTCACCCGGACCGAGGTCGACTAGGACCGCTGCGCACGGAAGAGACGGCGGTCCCCGCTCGCTGCACTCCAGCCCGCCTCGGCTGGCCGACCACCTCGCCGTCGTGCCCGACGAACACGCCAGCTGCGAGGCCGGGTACGTCATGGACAAGCTGGTGGCGGTGGCGAGCAGGTACCTCAAGCGGTGGTGCCTCGCGAGCGGCAACGGGGCGCACACCGCGCGGATCACGGCCGGGTTCCTGATCGAAGTCATGCAGGAGGTCGATCAGGTGAGCCAGTTCCTCGCCGACGTCCGCAGCGACGCCGCCCGGTGGCCAGCGGCTGTGGCGTCCTGAGCTCAGTGGGATCCGGGACGGCGCCCGGGGACGGAGTTTTCTCCTCCCCAGGCGCTGTCCTGTTCGGGCGGGATGTCGCAGGTAGCGAACCCTGTCAAGGAACAATGCACTGCCTCCAACGACGGTGGGGCATCGGATGCTGTGCACTCCCCCATCGCGATGTCGTGCACTCCTGAGGCAATGCAGGGCACTCCCACCGCGATGTCGCGCATCGGATGCGGTGCATCGTCCGGACATCGGGTGCGGTGGCGGCCATCGGGTGCACTCCACTCCACACGATGGCGTCCACTCCCGGGCTGGTGGTGCGCCCGCCGCGCACTTCGGGTGCGGTGGTGCGCAATACCGGGAGTGGCGGTGCGCATCGTGATGCGGTCGGTGCGCGCACCGACCCGAGCTGGCGGGCCGACGGGTGCGCCCACCACGGCCTGGCGGTGCGCGTCATGGCGCGCGCGGCGCGTTCCGGACGGCGCGCGGGGTGCTGCGATGGAAGGCCGGATCGAGCAAAGTCCCCGTACCAAACGCCCCCTTGACTTCAGTCCCCTCGAAATCCCATATGCACAGTATGCACGTCCTATGTGTGCGGCGGATCATGCGAACTGGGCACGAGGTCCGGGTCCGGTGGGCGCGCTTCGGTGGGGCAGCCAAGCGATGCGCACAGGCTCGGGCAGACGGTGCGCTGGGTGCGCGCACCAGGGCCGACCGGTGCGCGCATCATCACCTCCATGCGCGCACCGCGGTGCGGTGGACGGCGAGTACGGCGCACCACGATGCGCAAGCGACCTGCCACTCAACTCGACCGGCACAATCCAGCCCACCGCCCACACCCTGTAGAGGCGGTCCACCCCAACTCAGCATGTAGAAAGCCGTCTTGTTCTCACCAGTCCCCTGTTGAGCACCGTGGCAGGCACGGACATGATGGTGGCAGGACACGTCATTTTTTGAGGGGGGACAGCCCAGTGGACGAACGGCACCGCAGGACGTGGGCCGAGCCGAATGACATATGTCGTCCCGCTCTCTTCCGCATGGCCCATTCGCCTGCCGCTTGTGCGACGCGGGCTTCGGTCTCCCCTAGCCAATGTCCACCGAGTCCGAGCGACCGCAGGCGTAGACGCCCCGTGTTCCAGAGGATCACGCCAGCCGCGTTGCCGGGTGGTGCCGTTCTGTGAGCATGACTTTGGACACCTCGCCCATGCTGGCGGGGGACCGGGAGGAGGCGGTCCGGCACGCTGTCTGGGAATCCGTCGTGCGGATCGACATTGACCACCATCCTTCACCGGAGGAAATCTCGGTCAAGGTCAAGCTGAACACGGTCGGTTCCATCGGCATCTGCTCGGGGCAGGCGACCGGCCTGACGATACGGCGGACACAACGGCTGGCGCGGGAGGACACTGAGCCGTTCGTCTTTCTGGGCCTCCAGATGACCGGCACCAGCCTGGCAGCGCAGAACGACAACCAAGCTGTGCTGAAGCCGGGAGAGTTTGTCCTCTACGAGACATCCCGCCCCTACACGCTCGCCTTCGATACCGGTGTCGACCACCACTTCCTACGCTTCCCCCGCGCCGCGCTCGAGCTGCCCGAGCGATCGCTGCGGGAGATGACCGCGGTCACCTTCGCCCCCGACAATCCCGTTGCCGCCCTCGCCTTCGCGTACTTCTCCCGGCTGGCCGTAACGGACGGGCTGCATCACGAACGGCACGCCCAGGCGGTCAGGGAGCCCAGCATCGAACTCCTCCGCGCAGCCGTCGTCTCCCAGCTGGGCGAATCGCCCCTGGCCCAGGAGTCACTGGAGGCAACGCTCAACCTTCGGATCATGCGATACATGCGGGAACACCTGTGTGATCGTGAGTTATCGGCCGCACAAATCGCCTCGGCGCACAACATCTCAGTCCGGCGCCTGTACACGCTGCTGGCCCGGTCGGGCATCACCCTCGGCGACTGGATCCGCTCCCACCGCCTGGAGGCGTGCCGCCGCGAACTGGCCACCCCCAATGCCCGATACCGGACGATCGCTGCGATCGGGCACAGCTGGGGCTTCATTGACGCCGCCCACTTCAGCAAAGTATTCAAACAGACATACGGCCTCTCCCCCCGTGCCTGGCGCGACCTCAACCACACCGCCCCGCCACCCTGCGCGTAGAGCCGGTCGACCAGCACGGTGACCATCGCTCTGCGCGCCGAACAGAGGCTCATCGGTCTCGCGCAATGCGGTCTGCTTGTCTGCTCCAGCGGTGGCTTCTCCAAGCCAGGGTTGTCGTGCACCAGCGAGCCAGGCTGCCCAGGCAGCGGTGCCCTGGTGGCCTTGTCGGAACACCTCGTCGGCGTGGTCGCGGGCGGGCGAGTTGCTGACAGGGTCTGGTTCGGGGCGGTTACGGCAAGCGGAGGATCGGTGTTGGCCGTGTGCGCGGGACGACCTGCACGGGCGCGGGTAGGCCTGCACGCTGCCGGCCCGCCGCGGACGACATGAATCTGCGCATACCGTGATCCCATCACGGGCGAAAGGATCGCAGGTCCTGTGCCGGGTGCGGTTGGATGTGTCGGCTGACAAGATGCGCCCTCCCCGCAGGCTGGGTGGGGACGCAACCTGGGGGCGGACAGTGGATCGCCACCGCCCGCCCCCAGAAGAGCATCAAATGCGGTCAGCAGCTGCGCCACTCCATCGCCGCGTATCCGTAGAAGGCGTAACCGGATGGCGTGTTGACCCCGAAGGAGATCCTGCGCCCCTTGGGTCCAACCGACGGACCGTTGACCTCCTTGCCGGTCGCGCTGTCCCAGAACCGGACGAAGGGGCACCGTCCGTCTGCGCGCCGGTCCTCCACCCAACCTGACGCCGAGTTTCCGCAGATCCACCCATCTGCGGCACCTTCATTGCTCACCAGATCGAAATGGGTACAGTCCTGGGCGCCCATCGGTGCCAGTCTTGCGACCGTGGACGGTGCGGAGGCCATGGCGGGAGTTGCCATGAGACCGGTGAGCAACATCATGCCCCCGGCGATGCTGACGACAGTCTTGCGCATATATGAGCTCCTTCGAAGAGGTCGAACGGGTAGCGCGGCCTCAATCGTTCACCCTGTCTGCACTGTCTGTCGTTGGCTCCCAGCGCAGGAACCTTGTCCCTGCGTGCAGGATTTACCTCTGTCTGTGCTCGCCCCGCCACGAGATATCGAGATGGAAAAGCCACCGCTGCCGCTCCACCGCGCTCGCTGCCGCCGGCGGAGATCTGCTGGCTCAACAGGCGCTGGGGAGGTCCATCTCGCTCCTGCAAGATCAAGACGGCTCTTTACGAGATGCCACGTGCCCTCGATCACGCCGGTCGCGATCGGCCAGCCCAGGGCGAGGGCGAGATCGTAGACGAGATAGGGCTGCTGGGCCTCGAGGTAGCCCGCAGCTCGGGTGGCCGCAGTCGTGGTTGCCCAAGGAGAGCGACTCGAATGCGCGTCGCGGCCCGGTCTGAAGAGCCAGAGCCGCTGACGCGTCATCCGGAGCCGCGAAGAACTCGATGATGATGCTCACCCCGGCATCATGCCGGACCGCCCACAACCGAGATCGGCCGGACGGGTCGCCGTCTTCCTGGCACTGGCCCCGTACGTCATCTCAACCGGCCTTCCTCCCGTGCCGGATGCCAACGCCCCCGATTCTCAGTCCGGCTCGCCGGGCCTCGCGAGTGAAGTCGCCGATCGGCCAGCCGCTGGCTGATTGGTGTCCTCGTCAGCGGTTGGGGCCCGCCCCCTGCCCCGATCCGGCTGGTTGGTGTGCTGTTGCTGACGGGCGGGGTCGGTCGCGTCCTTGTCAGGCTGCTTGGGCTGCTGTCCGTCTGCGACGTCGCGGCTGCGGGCTTCGGACGCCTTCGTGAGGGCGGCCAGCCAGCGAGGTTCTTCGGGGTGTGCAGCCACGTCGCGGGATCGGTCGTACGGCCCTCCAGGTGCTCCTCGGGCATCGCAGCCTGCTGATGAGCGTGAACGGCGGCGGCCCGCTGCGCCGGGGTGAGGGCGGCGTCCCGGTCCGGGTGGTCGACGGCGTGCGGCGCCGCCTGGTCGTCGTGGTGGTGGTCGTCGGCGTACGCGGTGGCCGACGTGTGCGCGGCCGGCCCTTCGTCCCGCGCGCCGGAGAGAATCCGGGCGTCGTGGATCGCGTTCTGCAGGACAAGGCTGGCGACCCGGGCCCGCTCGTACCGGGATGACTCCCGCGGCGGCTTCCCGCCGATCCCGGCGACCCACCAGCGGTGCGGCCAGGCGAAGTCCGCGGTGTAAGTGAGCTGGTCCGGGGCGGGAGCCGGGCGGCCCTTCAGGGGCGCGGTGAGCTGACGGGAGTGCCGGGACAGGGCCGCATCCGCGATGTAGTCGTCCAGGCCGCGCGCGAAGCCACGGCCGCGCAGGGTCTCCAGCAGATGCCGTCGCGCTTCGGCCAGGACGTGGCGGTGGTAGAAGACTCCGCGCACGTAAAGACGACCGCGGCGACGTCGACCGTGGCGAGTGCGGTGTCCACCCAGGGCCCCACCCGGGCCCGGATCGCCGCCCCGGCCGCCTGGCACCGCTGAAGGAGCCCGTCGACCATCCGCTGCCCGAACTTCAGGAGCGCGGAGACACGCCACCACGCGAGCAGCTGGTCCAGCGGGCGCGGGGTCTTCTTGTCCGAGCGGGTCTCCTGCGCCGCCCACCATGCCAGGCCGTGGCGGGCTCGCTCGCCGGGCAGCCGGCCGTGCTTCTTCACGTAGTCGTCGGTGATGCCCTCGAGGACGTCCTCGATCCGGCGGCGGCGGGTGGAGGACCAGTCGATGAGCTCCTGGTCGACGCCAGCTATCTCCATCACCGGGCGCAGGCCGGGCGTCACCTCCCTCGGCACAGTCGCCAGCCCGAGCTCCTCGCACACCTCGGTGGTCATCTGAAGGGTGTACAGCGTGTCGGCCGCGACCGTGCTCTCGTGCAGGGCCAGGGTGTGGATCGAGCCCCACTTCCCGTCCAGGCGCTGCCCCGTCACGGACAGCAGCAGATGATCATGGAGCAGCGGCATCCCGGAGCGTGCTTCGTAGTGGCGGAAGCGGGCGGCGACCAGACCGCCGGGCGGCCGGACCCGGGAGATGCCGTCCTTGCCGTACCGGATCACCGCGACCTCGTCCTCGATCCACTCCAGCACCCGTATGATCGCGTACTCGTGCGCGGCCTCGATCACCCGTCGGGTCTCCTCATCCCCCAGTGCCCACAGGAGGTAGATCGTCGGCTGCGGCCGGAACACGAAGTCGACACCTGTGACCGTCACCCGGCGTCCCAGAGCGCCGGCCTTGAATGCCTTCTTCGGGGAGGCGCCCTCGGCGAGCAGGTCGGCTTCGATGCGGTCCGCGTCGGGATGGCGGCCGCGCTCGCCGAACAAGTTCCGCAACTGGCTCTCCGTGACTTCCTCACCCGGTGCGAGTCCGAGCGCGGCCGGGCGGCGGCCGTCGCCGACGACGGTCTGGCGTAGGTAGTAGCGGTACATCTGACCGGCCCGAATGACCCTGATATCCACTGTCATGGAGACCACGTCACACGGCTCTGACCTGCAAGAAAAGGCCGATCAGTAGGACGTCCCGCCAGGGGGAGCAGCGGCCGAACTTTCTTTCCGAGTGCCCCTCGGGCGGGAAGCGGCCCCGGGCCGGACGCGAATGTCATCGCTCTCCGGCAGCCCTCACACCAAGGCCTGAACGACACCATCCAGCACCGCTGAGCACCATCCGGCACCACGGAACGAACACCCCAACAACGAGCCCCGCCTACACAGCCCCTGGCACCCGCCGGGGGCTTCGTCGTGCTGCCCCGAAGGAGTCCACCGTGCCCACCTTCGAGACCTGCCCCCGCTTCACCACCGACCTCCACCACCTCACCCCCGCCCAGCGCCGGCGCTTCCGCCGCGTAGTGCTGGACGCCTTCGTGCCGGACCTGCGCACCGGCCGCCAGTTCCGCCCCGGCTTACTGATCGTTTCAGAATGAGATCGGTGTGTTGGCTTGGCAGTTGGGTGTTGTGTCGGCAGGATCTGCCGGGTGTCTGCTGATCTAGTGCCCGATGACCTGTGGGAACGCGTAGCCCCGCTGCTGCCTCCTCGTCCGCCTCGGCGGCACCGGTATCCCGGGCGGCTGCCGGCCGATGACCGTGCTGCTCTGCGGGGCATCGTCTACGTGCTGCGCAAAAGTGTGAGCTGGCGGGACGTCCCTGCGGAGCAGGTGGGCTGCAGCGGGGTGACGGCCTGGCGGCGCCTGCGGGACTGGACCGAAGCCGGAGTCTGGCCCCGCCTCCACGAAGTCCTGCTGGCAGAACTGCGCAAAGAGGGCCTGCTGGAGATGGACGACGCCTCGATCGACGGCTCGCACGTCAGGGCCCTCAAAGGGGGGCTCACACCGGACCTTCGCCGGTCGACCGCGCACGCCCCGGCAGTAAACACCACTTGATCGTCGACCGGCGCGGAACCCCGCTCGCCGTCTCGCTGACCAGCGGGAACCGCCACGACGTCACCCAACTCATGCCCCTGCTGGACGCCATACCGCACATCCGCGGCCTGCGCGGCCGGCCACGCCACCGACCCCGACGACTGTTCGCCGACCGCGGCTACGACTACGACAAGTACCGCCGTCGCGTCCGAGCTCGTGGGATCACACAGAAGATCGCCCGCCGCGGCACACCGCACGGCTCCGGCCTGGGCAGGACCCGCTGGGTCGTCGAGCGCACCTTCGCCTGGCTCCACCAGTTCAAACGCCTTCGGATCCGCTACGAGATACGCGCCGACCTCCACCTCGAACTACTCCAACTCCCCTGCAGCATCATCTGCTTGAGACGACTCCGAACCGCATTCTGAAACGATCAGTTAGAGAATGTGCCACCGAAGTTCGGTGTCGTTGTCACGGAGTCCCTGCACTCGACGCTTCACCTCAGTGTCAGTTTCGGGCGCGTGGTGCATCTTGCGTGCGTTGGTGGTCACCATGCGGAGTTCGCGGATGGCTGCGAGGGTCTTGTAGCCGGGTTCGAGGGTGATGTCGAGGCCGTACTCGTCTGCGAAGGCTTCGTAAGGAAGGCCGTAGCCGAAGCGCCGGCAGTGGACTTCGATGGTGATGAGGTCCCATTCCGGCTGCCCGATGGCCAGGGTGTCCCAGTCGCGCAAGACGACGCCCTCTGGGGTATGGAGGGCGTTTCTGTGTTGTGGGGCCCCTTGGATGAGCCCTTGGGGCAGCGTGAACTGGACAGGGTTGAGTTCGGTTTCGAGTTGAATCACGAAGAGTGACTGGAGTGTCCGAAATCAAGCAAGCCGTGGCTTGTCCTGAGCTTCTGGCCGGCCCCTGCAACGATCGCGCATGCACGGAGACGCGGGCCACCTTCCACCAGTGGGTTGTTCAGGGCAAGATCTTTCTCATGCAGATTTTGGTACTTGGTGGGACGTGGTTTCTCGGCCGGGCTATCGCGGAGGAAGCTCTGCACCGCGGGTGGGAAGTGACCGTGTTCAACCGAGGTCGGTCGGGCACCGCGCCCGAGGGCACTAGCTCCGTGCAGGGCGACCGCACCGTTGCAGCAGACCTGACGCGGTTGTCTGACCATGGTCCTTGGGATGCTGTGATCGACACGTCCGCCTCCGAGATGGCGCCGAGAGATGTTCTGGCCGGGGCGCGTGCTCTGGAGCCGGTGGCTGGCCGGTACGTATACGTCTCCACGGTGAACGCGTATCGGGGGTGGCCCGAGGAACCGTTGTCCGAGGAGTCGGAATTGCTGGACGGGCCGCCAGACGCGGACGTGGAGTACGGACGCCTGCCCAAAGGGTGGGAGGGGCCGGACTGGTACTACGGGCGTCAGAAGGCCGGAGCAGAGCGGGCCGTGGGCACGGTCTTCGGCGGCGGCCGAACGGTGCTCCTTCGGCCGGGGGTCATCCTGGGTCCTGGCGAGTACGTGGGTCGACTGCCGTGGTGGTTGACACGAGCGGCCCGCGGCGGCCGCATGGTTGCCCCCGGGGCCCCTGAGAAGGCTATCCAGCCCATCGACGTTCGGGACGTCGCCATGTTCGCTCTCAACCAGGCAGCTGCCGACCTCGGCGGGGCTTACAACTGTGTGGCTCCTATCGGGCGGGACACGATGCGCGATCTCCTGACGGCATGCGTGCTGGCTACCGGGTCCGACGCGCGATTGGCGTGGGCACCGGACAAGCTGCTCTTGGACCATGGAGTTCAGCAGTGGACTGAACTCCCGCTCTGGCGTACGCACAAGGGTGTGTGGAGTATTCAGTCGACGCGGGCGCAGGCCGCTGGGCTGGTGTGCCGTCCGCTCGTCGAGACTGTGGAGGACACCTGGGCGTGGCTCAGCGGGGGTGGCATGCCGGTCGAGCATCCGCGGTGGGCCGAGCACGGGATGCGGCCTGAGAAGGAGGCCGCGGTTCTCGCCGCGCTCGGCCCTCGGTGATCACGCCTCGATGGCGAGGGGGTTTTGCGCACCGAGCCTGCGCGCGGGGGAGACAGCGCTGAACGCTTCGATTTGCTCAGCGAGAGACAGAGCTGCTGGCGCGCTCCGCAGTTGGGGGCGTGTCAGTTCTATGCGTGTGGCGATCAGGCGTTCCATGAGACCGGAGCCTCGCCAGTTCGGGGGGACCTGGAAGACGGGGGTCAGTGCTTCCCGCGCCCCCTCTACCTCGTTGCGCATGAGCCGTGCGCGGGCGAGGTCGATAGCGGCGGGCCCCGAAACGACGATCGGTACATTCGCCTGCGGCTGCGCGGAGAGCAGGTCCAAGGCGGTTGTCGCGAACTCCTCGGCACTCGTGGGATCGCGCATGAGCAGGCAGGTGGTTGCATGGCTCATGGCCGTGCGGGCGGCGTCGAAGCCGAACTCGCCACCGATGTCGTCGTGAAGTTCGTCCCGCCGACCAGTCGTCTGTTCGGACGCAGCCTTGATCGCGGCCTTCGCTTGGTCGTCCGCACGGAGATGGCCGTACGCGCGGGCCTCGATGGCGAGGAGGCGGCGTCGAGCGGTGTCTCCGATCCCTCCGAAGTTCTGGGCTGTATGAGCAAGCCGGACGGCTTCCCCAGGGCGGCCGTCCCAGAAGGCCATGAAGGCCAGCATTCCGTAGGCGTATGCCTGTACTGGCCCGTAGTCGATGGTTTTTCCGTACTGGGCCGCCGAGCGAGCGAACGACACTGCCGGGGCTAGCGCTCCCAGGTCGAAGGAGACGGCGCCGAGAAGTGCACTGGCCTGCGCTGCGGCGTGGTAGAGCCGTTTGTGCTGTTCGGGGGACCGAGTCCGTTCGAGGTTCACTTGCACCTGCTGAAGCAGGTTGTTCGCTTCGTGGAAGACTTCAGGCGGCGGGGTGTTGCCGTACTTCTGGCTGAGCTTCACCAGGTCGTCGTGGAGCTGGTCGAGCGTCAACTCGTCCAGACGCAAAGCGGCGGCTTCGCCGGAGTGAGAGGCGGCGTCCCTAGCGGTCATGAGCAGTTCACTTTCGTTGAGCACAGGCGGAGAGAGGACCCGTGAGGAGCTCTCTGACCCGTCCGTGGGCTCTTCGGAAGCCGGGCGAAGCAGAACTCCTACCGGTTGCTGGAACATACGCTCCAGAACACGGGCGGTTGGGGCGAAGGGTGTGGTCTTCACGTGACCTGCCATCAGCAGGCGTTCGTAGTGACGAGCTCCGGGCGGCGGTGCCACTTCGTGGCCCTCGCCTCGTAACTGCTCCTCCGTACGCGAGTACGCCTGGCTGAACGCTCTGTAGGAGCGGATGCCCATGTCCGTCGCCAGCTGGAACAGAACCGTGCGCCGACCCTTGTCCATGTTCCCTCCGGAATCGGTGATTCTCCTCGTATGGGATACCGCTCAGGTGTTCATTTGGAACTCTTCCCAGCGAGAAGGCAGTAAAAAGTCAGTCTCCAGTCATCGTGACACCCGAAAGGTCAGGGAGAAGTCAGTTCCACGACATAGCCTCCACTCCCCCCGTCGCCCACGCTAAGTGCTCAGTTCGTGACGAGGAGGGTTCCATGGGTAAGGCAACGACGCCGAGCAGCGCTCTCCCGGCCGGAGTTGTCTCGGTCGGCAGAGCGCTCAGCCTGCGGAGTCCAGACGCCATAGGGCCTGGAAAGCCCACTAGCCCACAGGGCTGGACCACGGCTCGCACGAACGCGATGGGCCGGATCGAGTTCGCTGCCAGCATGCCCTGCACGCGCTCCTCGGTACGTTGCGCTCGAACCCTCGTCCTGGAGGCATTGAACGAGTGGGCCGTCAACGACGACCTCGTTCACTCCGGAGAGACTGTGGTCTCAGAGCTGATGACGAACGTGGTTGAGCACACAGCGACCGCGCACTGCGAAGTCACCGTCGAACTCGACGAACACGAGTCCATCCGGATCACGGTGTCCGACAGTTCTCGCGACGCCCCCTACGTTCGGGCCCCGGCGGACGAAGAGGAGCGCGGCCGGGGCCTCCGGTTGATCGCCGCCATGAGCCAGCGCTGGGGGTATGACTTTCACCCGTGGGGCAAGGTCACCTGGGCTGTCCTCTCCGCCGCTTGATCAGCCGACGCATCCGCTCTGGCGGCCTGAACAACTCGACCTGCCGGCCGTCCCGCATTCGAAGGCGACTCGCCTCCTTCGCGAACGGCCGTCGCCCGAACCTGCACTGCCCGAACTACCGGGCGAGCGCACGACCGAGATCGGACCTCATGGACAGCCGCAACTTCTCCGTGCAGAGCGTCCTCCCTCAGGGGGCAGCCACAGGAGTGTTCCTCCCCTCGCCTCGGCTAGCCGAATCGACCTTGTTGCGGCAGCACGGCCCTGCCCGGTCTGCACCGCGTATCGAGGACTACGGGCTGATCGGCAACTTGCGTACGGCCGCACTGGTCGACCGGTGGGGCAGCGTCGACTGGATGTGCGTGCCCCGGTTCGACTCCCCCGCGGTCTTCGCCAACCTTCTGGGCTCCGAGGAGCACGGGATGTGGGCCTTCGGACCGGTGGGCCTCGGCGGCGCTACCCCGGAAGCGAACCACCAGCGCTACCTCGACGGGACGCTTGTCCTCGAATCCACGTGGCTCACCCCGGCCGGCACCGTACAGATCCTCGACTTCATGCCCGTCGGAGAAGAGGCCGCACAGCTGGTCCGCATCGCGAGGGGCATCAGCGGGTGTGTACCGATGCGCTCTCTCTTCCGTGCGCGGCCCGGCTACGGGCGCCGTGTGCCGCCGATCGTGGCCGAAGACGGCCGGGCTCGTGTGGACCTCGGGGACGGACAGCTGTGGCTGGACGCCCCAGTGCCTGTCCGCGCGGAGAGCGGCGACCTGACCGCAGAGTGCAAGCTTTCGGAGGGCGAGACGGTGACCTTCTCCCTCTCGTGGCAACCCGGTACAGACGTGCCTCCGGTGCCGGATACGTCCCGCTTGCTGGGGGGTACGCAGGCATTCTGGCGGAACTGGGTCTCGCAGGGTACGTATGCCGGGCCCGATCGTGATGCTGTTGAACGGTCGCTGATCACGCTCAAGGCCTTGCAGTACCAGCCGACCGGTGCGTTCGTGGCCGCGCCCACGACGTCGCTTCCTGAAGAGATCGGCGGCGTGCGCAACTGGGACTATCGGTTCGCGTGGCTGCGGGACTCCGCGCTGATGGCCGAAGCGCTCCTCGCCTGCGGATACATCGAGGAAGCCCGGGCGTTGATCGGCTGGTTCCAGCGGGTCCTCGACGATCGGCCGGAGCACCTTCAGATCATGTACGGGGTCGGCGGTGAGCGCGAGCTGCCCGAGATGGAGCTCGACTGGCTGCCCGGCTTCGCCGGCTCCGCTCCCGTCCGGATCGGGAACGCGGCGGCCGGACAGCTGCAGATCGACGTGTACGGCGAAGTGGTCGACGTCCTGTTCAAGGCTCAGCTGCACGACCCGGGGCTGGCACCTGCCGCCACGTCGCTCGTTACCGGCCTGGTCGCCAGTCTGGAGACGCTCTTCGAGCAGCCGGACATGGGGATCTGGGAAATCCGTGGCCCTCGCCGGCACTTCGTCCACTCCAAGATCATGGCCTGGCTCGCCTTCGACCGCGCCGTCCAGCTGGTCTCGGCCGGACACGGTGACGGCCCCGTGGAACGGTGGCGGCGGACCCGTGACGAACTGCACCGCGAGGTCTGCGAGCGCGGGTACGACCCGGTGCGCAACACCTTCACCCAGTTCTACGGCTCCACCGAGCTCGACGCCGCGCTGCTGCACATCGTCACCAGCGGATTCCTCCCGCCGAGCGACCCCAGGATCACCGGCACCGTCGAGGCCATCCAGCGAGAGCTGTCCACCCAGGGCGGCTTCCTGTTGCGCTACCCCACCGAGGGCACCGACCTCGGCGTGGACGGCCTTCCCGGGGACGAGGGCTCCTTCTTGATCTGCATGGGGTGGCTGATCACTGCCCTGTCCGCGATCGGCCGCCACGAGGAGGCGGGGATCTTCAAGGACCAGCTCCTGCAGGTCCGCAACGATCTGGGGCTGCTCGCCGAAGAGTGGGACGCCGACGCGGGCCGGCAGTTGGGGAACTTCCCGCAGGGTTTCTCCCACATTGCCATGATTCAGGCAATTTTGGCGGCCGGCCCCGCGACGTCCACCGCGGTCACCAGGCAGAACGAGGTGATCGCGACGTGAGCGCCGGGCCCACCACCGTCGCCGGTCTCTTCCCGACGGCGTCGACCGCCAGTGCTCCGTTCCCTGTAGCGATCGGCTTGTTCTTCAACGTCCTCACGATGCCCGCCGACCTTGCCCGGGTCGTCTTCTCCCGCAGTAGCCGGTTACGCGGCCAGTACCTGGGAGCTGTCATCGCCGGCGATGGGGAGTGCACTCTGATCCTGCCGCCCGGCTCACGAGCCGGGATGGACTGGGGCCCGCTGGTAGAGGTGCGTGACCGCGGAGACTTGATGGTGCCTTCCGAAGCCGCCACCGCCGATCAGCAACTGCACTGGGCACGCCTCGGAAACCGGCACGGACGCGCATTCACCGCCCCGCTGTGGATCTGCCCCCTGGTGGGCGCGCAGATCGCCAGCGACAGCCGGAAGGCTGAGGAACCGACACGCCACGATGGCGGAGAGGCGAAGGCAAGGCCGCTCAAGGCATTGTGGTCGTCGTCCGTGCTGGGGCAACGCGATCCGGTGCTCGCCTTCGGCCCGGGGCAGCGCGTGGCCCCTGCGAGCCTTGGGGCTCTATCGGCTGTCCGCGTCCCGCCAGTAGTTCGCGAGCATCTCGCTGGGCCAGGCGGGCTCCTGGACCGGTCCGCGCGGGCCCATATCCGTGAACCAGGGGGCGATGTCGATGACGGGGGTGCCGTGGACGGCGTCGAGGTCGGTGACCAGCAGGGCGCGGCCGTCGACACTGAGCAGGCGCGGGTAGCTGATCGCGAGCTGGTTGGGTCGCCGATGGTTGCGGTGGACAAACGTCCCGGTCGCCGGCCACCGGTCATCGCCACGCGGACTGCGGGCGTGCAACTGCACGGCTTCGGGGCCGGACCTGCTGAAATGCCAGGTGACGGTCAGGTGGGAGAACTCCTCGATCCCCTGCAGCGTCTCGAGCGGGAAGTCCTCGCGGACCCGGATGATGGACTCGACGCCGCCCTGGTAGTCGTCCTGAACCTCGGTATGACCGCCGACGACGGTAGCGATCGGGGTGATCTGGATCGGTTGCTGAGCAGTCAACGCTGTGTTCTCCCTGCATCGATGCTCCCCAGCCCAGGGAGCTCCGGGCGGGGTGCTGATTCGTGGACGCGGTCAGCCTATGGTGCGCAACATCTCGCGGGCACGCTGGTGGAGTTCGGCGACCTGCCGCTCGCCACGGCCGCGGACCGGGGAAAGATCCTGCTGCATCTGGACAATGACGTTCCTGGTGCGGCCAGAGCTGATTCCGTCCATCGCGTCCAGGGCCTCGTTGTAGGTGCCGCACCCTTCGTCGAGTCCTCCTCGACGGATCTGGACGGAGCCGAGGTAGCCGAGGGTGACGCTGTGGGTTCGGGCGTAGATCTGTCGGCGGCGCGTGGCGACGCTCTTCTTGAAGTGGACTTCCGCGTCGCGGAGGTTGCCGAGGTCGCGCAGGGCGCACGCGGTCTCGTGGGACAGCGATGCATGGGCGAAGAAGGAGACGCGATCGGGGGCGTCGCCGGTGTCGCGGGCGAGGTCCCGTTCCGCGCGACTGATCGCGGCGAGGGTTTCTCGGCGGTCGCCGGTGGCGGCCAGTGCCCTGGCGTGGACGATGCCCAACAGGGCCTTCTCTCGCCAGCTGGCCTGCCCGTACCGGTCGGCGGCCATGGAGGCACTGGCGAGGTCGAGCGCCTGGCCGGGGTGGTTGAGATCGACGGCCTGGTGGGCCATGGCGCGCAGGATGTGTCCGGCAAGCGGGCCGTCAGCGGCTTCGGCGGCGAGCTTGGCAGCGAGAGTGAAGTAGCGCTGGGCGCGGCGGTGTTCGTTGGCGTCGAAGGCCATCCAGCCGGCGAGGTAGGTCATCTCGGCGGTGGCGGAGTACAGCTCGCGTCGCAGGTGTTCGCTCGGGATGCGGCTGGAGAGCAGCGGGGCGGCTTCCATGCTGAGGTGGGCGGCGAGCGCGGAGCGTCCGGCGGTTCCTCCCCGGCGCTGGTCGCGGGCGGAGAAGAAGACGGTGGTCTGGCGGATGTCGTCGACATCGGCCGGAGTGACAGCTCGGTGGGAGTGGACGCGCCGGGTCGCGGCCGCGGCTGGTGCATCCTTCCACCAGGAGGGGGCGGGGACTGCGAGGCTGGCCACGGAGTAGGCGGTGTCCGCCAGGATCTGTCGTCGGTGCAGCATGTCGAGGTCGTCCGTTCCCAGCTCGGTCAGCGCGGTCAGGGTGTCGGCGTCCCAGTCCATCCCGTCGGTGGCCCGGTCCTGTACTGCGGGAAGGCCGATGTCGGTTGGGGTGACAAGGCGGCCGAGCTTCCGCGTCAGCGTCTCGCAGAGGATATGCGGTGCCCGCCCGCTGGGCTGGGTTCCCATGATCCACATGGCGATGTGAGACCGGCTGACGACGGTCAGCTCCCGGGCACCGACCTCGTCGGCGACCCGGCAGAAGGCCGCCGCGGCTTTCGGCTGCGTCCAGCCGGCCTCGGCAATTCGCGCCGCCAGCGCCTCGTTGCGCACACGAGCCATAGCGATCCCCGACCTCGAAATGATCTTTGACGCCTTTGACGGGGTTCACCCCCCGCACAGGCTATCCACCAAGGGTAGTTGGGGGTTTTCTCTACGTAGCCCTGCTTCGCACTGGCCTCCCAGGTAGACATCGTCCCCCTGTTCGCGGTGCCCGTTTCCCTCTATCCGAAGGAGGTGGGCTGCCCGAACTGCTCAACGCCGTACCCGACTTCGCCCGTACTCCCGTGAGGAACTGATGATTCTGATACAGCAACTACTGGGTGGGGTGCTGCTTGTGGCTCTGGCCGTCGCCATCGCGGTAGCGGTGCGGATGCGTCGCTCGGCGATCCGGTCTGCCAAGGCAGCGGCCGAGGCCCGGGACGAGCTCGACCTGGCGGGGCGTGCGATCGCAGCGCGCGATGCGGAGGCGCGCCACTTGGCGGAGGACCGCCTACCGGGACTTCTGCTGGCCTGGCAGAGCGGTAGCCGGGCTCCGGAGGACGGCGGGCAGCTCCTGCAGCCGGGGGCGGCGGCTACAGCTACCGGGATCGCCTTCCAGTCCGTGGTCGATCAGGTCCGGACGATGCTGGAGGAGGCGGAGGCGCGGGCGGAGGGTGCGGCGAGGAGCGCTGTGCAGGCCACCACCCGGTCGCTGCAGATTCTTGGATACGAGTTCCAGGTCAAGGTCTCCGACCTGATCAGCAACGTGGATGACCAGGAGCTTCTTGCCCGGCTGATGCCGGTCGATCACCTGGCGAGTCAGCTCTTGCGCCGCTTGCAGGTGGTCGGGGTGCTGACGGGGATGTGGCCCGGGCGGCAGCACGGTGAGGCTCCGCTGCTGGATGTGGCGCGTGCGGGTGTCGGCCGGATCCGGGACTACCAGCGTGTCCAGGTTCCCACCTCGCTGCCGTACTACCTGGACGGCACCGTGGTGGAGCCGCTGGCGCTGCTGCTGAGCGAACTGATGGACAACGCCGCCCGCCACAGCGCGCCGTCCACGCCTGTTCAGGTCTCAGTCCGCGAGGTCCACAACGGGCTGGCCGTCGAGATCCATGACGCGGGGCCCGGCATGACGCCCGAGACAGAGCTGCGCGCCGAGCGCCTGCTGAACAGCGGGGAGAAGGTGCGGCTGACCGACCTCGGAAACCCCGCAACGTTCGGTCTCGCCGGGGTGGCCACGCTGTGCAACCGCTACGGATTCCACGTCATGCTGGATCAGCAGCACTCCTATGGCGGCGGGTGCCGGGCCGTGGTCCTGGTCCCCCGGAATCTACTCGTGGACATCCCCGCCTCCCCCGGCACTCTGCTGGAACCCATACCAGCAGCCTCAAAGTTCACGACGGCACCGCCTGCCGTGGGCTCACCGCCTCCGCCTGCTGAGAGCGGCAGTGTCGACCGGGCGCCGGACGGGCTGCCTCAGCGTCGCCGCACTGCGCGCACACCGAGGGAGCAACCGACTCCCCCTGCATCTCCGGCCCCCCGGCCCCCCGGGCAGTCCGCCGGCAACGCTCTGGCGGCCTTCGCCCGCGGAACCAGCAACCACAACCACCCTGATGACCGTGAGGAGCACACCAAGTGAACCCCCTCCCCGACATGAACTGGCTCTTGGACAACCTCGTCTCCTACCCCCACGCCGTTAACGCCGTGGTCCTGTCCGCCGACGGACTGTCCCGGCACCGCTCGAAGGGGGTGGATGACGCGCTGGCAGACAGGGTCGCGGCCCTTTCCTCCGGCCTGGCCTCGCTCGCGAAGAGCGGCGCTCGCTTCGTCACCTCCAGCCCCACCCCCTACGAGCTGACCATGATCCGCTACGGAGACGGCTACCTCTTCATCATCGCCGCAGGCCAGGGCTCCTTCCTGGTGGCCTCGGCCACGATCGAGGTCGATGTCTCCGTGTTCACCGACCGGATGACCCACGTCGTCGGGCAGATGCACACCGAACTCGGGGTCAGCGCAAGGCAGGCCGGACAGGGATGAGCGGCGTCGGGCGTGAGGGGGGCGACCACCTGGTTCGCGCTTATGTGATCACCGGTGGCAGAGCTAGGCCCTCCCGTAACCACTTCGATCTCATCACGCTGGTCGTCCTCGCCGCCCGGCTCAACCGCTCCGGCATCAATCCCGAGGCCTGTCGGATTCTCGACCTGCTCGCGCGGGAGGCCCAGTCGGTCGCGGAACTCAGTGCCGCTCTTGATCTTCCGGTGAGTGTGCTGCGTGTCCTGCTCGCCGACCTGATGGAGGCCGGGCACATCACCACCAACGGCAGGATCCTCGACTCCCGTGCCGACCGCTCACTCCTGGAGGCCGTCCGTGCCGGACTGCAAAAGCTCTGAGCCGCCGTCCCTGCGGGGCGACGAGACCACCGTGAAGATTCTCGTCGTCGGCCACTTCGGTGCCGGCAAGACCACACTCGTGCACGGGCTGTCCGAGATCAAGCCGCTCAGCACCGAGGAGGTCATGACGAGCGCCGGGATCGGAATCGACCACGACGAGACACCCGGCAAGACCACCACCACGGTCGCCATGGACTTCGGGCGCCTCCACCTCAGCGACGAGCTCGTCCTGTATCTGTTCGGCGCACCCGGCCAGATGCGCTTCCACGAGATCTTCGAGGACCTCGCCGTTGGTGCACTCGGCGCCCTTGTCCTGACCGGCACAAGCAGGCTGGAAGACACCTTCCCCGTCCTTGAACAGATCGAGTACTTGGGCCTGCCCTACCTGGTGGCGGTGAACACCTTCGACGGCGAGCCCCAATATCCCGAGGAGCGGCTGCGCGAGGCGATGGACCTCGCCCCGGGGACACGGGTCGTGCGCTGCGACGCCCGCGACCGGACCAGCACCCGTGACGCCCTGATCGACCTGGTCACCTACCTGCTCTCCCTCGAACCGGAGCCCGCCTGATGCAACAGCCCCAGCCAACCGCGTCCGCCGGGCAGTGCCCCGTGCGCCCGCCCGTCCCGCCTCCGGCCGGACCGCTGCAGATCTATGGGCCCGCCTTCGATCAGGACCCCCACGCCACCTACCAGCAGCTGCGCCAGCAGGGCCCCATCGCCCCCGTCGAGATCTCCCCCGGCGTGTACGGGTATCTGGTGGTCAGCTACTGGAGCGCCCTGTACGTCCTGCGCAACACCCCGCACCTGTTCGCCAAGGACTCGCGGCTGCACTGGACCGCCCTTCGCGACGGCCAGGTACCGGCCGACAGTCCCGCCCGGATGATGATGCAGCCGAGGGACAATGCCCTGTGGAAGGACGGTGAAGAGCACCAGCAGCTGCGCGGCGCGATCACCGGCGCCCTGGCCCGGGTCGACACCTATGACCTGGCCGCGGCCATCACGCGGATCGCCGACCAGCTAATAGACGCGTTCGCCGGCGACGGTCACGCAGACCTGGTCACCCGGTTCGCCGATCCGCTGGCGATGATGACCGTCACCGAACTGTTCGACGCCCCGCCCGAGATCGGCTCCCGGATCGTCAAACACGTCACCACCCTGTTCGCCGCCGGTCCAGACGCGGCCCAGGCCAACACGCTGCTGGAGGCCGCCTGCCTGGAACTCGTCCACGCCAAGCGGACCCGGCCCGGCCGCGACGTCGTCACCTACCTCATCCAGGCCGGTCTCACGGACCCAGAGCTCGTGCAGACCCTGCTGCTCCTCTTCGGTGCGGCGGCCCCGCCCGCCGCCAAGGCCATCGGCCGCACCACTCAGCGCTACCTCACCGACGCCCACCTGGCCCAGCACGTCCACACCGGGGTCCGGCCCGTGGCCGCGGCCTTGGAAGCAGTGCTGTGGGACGACCCGCCGGTCTCCAACTACAGCCCCCTGTTCGCGCGTTCCCCAATGCCGATCCACGGTGCCTTCGTCCAGCCCAGCTACCCGATCCTGATCAGCTTCGCCGCCGCGAACTCCGACCCCGGCCTCGGGCTCGCCCCAGCAGCACGCGCCGGCAACCGCGGCCACATCGCCTTCAGCGCCGGCGTCCATGGCTGTCCTGCGCAGGGCATGGGGCGGCTCATCGTCGAAACCGCCGTCGAACGGCTCCTGGACCGCCTGTCCGGTCTCGCCCTCGCCATCCCCGACAGCGACGTGCCCAACCTCCCGGGCACGTTCCTCGCCGGGCCCGCATCTCTGCCCGTGAGCTTCCGCCCCGCCGCACCCGCCCTCGGAAGGTGAACCCCATGACCACGCCTACCGGCCAGGCCCGCTGCCCCTACCGCATCGACGCGACCGGCTCCGACATCCACGGCGAGGCCGACGCCCTGCGCGCACGCGGTCCGGCGACCCGGGTCGTTCTGCCCGGACTTCCCGACACCATCCCTACCTGGGTGGTCACCGACCCCGGGCTCATACGCCGCCTCCTCGCGCACAAGAGCATCTCCAAGGACGCCTCCCAGCACTGGCCCGCCCTGCGCGACGGCCTGGTCCCGGCCGACTGGTCCGAGCGGGTCTGGGTCGACGTCACCAACGCCCTCGGCGCCTACGGGCCCGAGCACCGCCGGCTGCGCCGTCCGATCGCCGACGCGTTCCAGACCCGCCGCGTGCGCGCCCTGATCCCCCGGATCGAGGCCATCACCCACGACCTGCTCGACGCCCTCCAAGCCGGCCACAGCCCCGACGAAGTCACCGACCTGCGCCAGCACTTCACCGCGAAGCTGCCCCTGGCCGTCGTCAACATCATCCTGGGGGTCCCCGAGGGCCAGCACGACGCCTTCCGGAAGGCGGTGGGTAGCCTGTTCACCACCACGGAGAGCGGCGAGGAAGCCCAAGCGACGGTCAAGCGGGTCTACGAGCTCATCAGCCAGCTGATCGAGCACAAGAAGCAGACGCCCGGCGACGACATCACCTCCGCCCTGATCGACGCACACCAGCGCGACGAGCTCACCGCCGGGGAGCTGGCGGACTCCTTGATGCTGCTCATCGGCGCCGGGCACGAGACCACCGTCGGCCTGCTCACCCACGGCACGGTGAACCTCACCACCCACCGCGACCAACTCGACCTCGCCATCCACGGCCAGATCCCCTGGCCCGACGTGGTCGAGGAAACGCTGCGCCACCAGGCCCCCATCGCAACGATCCTGCCCCGCTTCGCCGTCGACGACGTCACCGACGACGTCACGGGCCACACCTTCCCCGCGGGCGACCTCATCGTCATCCACTACGCCGCCGCAGGCCGCGACCCCGCCGTGCACGGACCGAACGCGGGCGCGTTCGACATCACCCGCCCCGACCACCGGCACCTGGCCTTCGGCCACGGCGTCCACGTGTGCCCCGGTGCCGAACTCGCCCGCCTCGAAGGACGCATCGCCTTCGCCGCCCTCTTCGACCGCTTCCCCAACCTCGAACTCGCTGTCGACCCCGCCCGACTGAAGCCCTTGCCCAGCTACATCTCCAACAGCCTGCAGACCCTCCCCGTTCGCCTGGGGCACCCGCAGGGCGCACGCCGACCGGCCGAGGGGCACCGATGACCGGCCAGAACTGCCTCGTATCGCTGCCCGCAGAGCCTGTTTCTGCAGCCGCCGCGTCGGTCACCCGGGCGATGAGCTGGCTCATGGGCGAGCGCACCCAGTCCCTCCCGTCGGATCGTGCACTGGCGCAGCAGCTGGAGAAGACCGTCCCTTGGCTCGAGGAGTCTCTGGAAATCAACAGGGCATTCCTCTACCACTGCGCGGAATTCCTCACCCGACAGGTCGACATCGACCAGTTCGTCACCCTGAGCGCGGGCCCCTACCGGCCGTGGCCCGGCCGCCGCACTGACCTCCAGCCCCCGTGCGGTGCCGTGCCGGGTTCCGTCGTCGTCCACGTGCACACCCCTACCGGAACGGGTGAAGCAGGCCCGTCCTGCAACCACCCACACACCTACGCGGGCCTCGATCAGATGCTCTCGCTGCTCAGTACACCTGCCCTGGAGGCACTGGACCACCGCCGACCGGTCGGCGTTCTGATCGACGACCCGGGCGCCTGGACGGACAGCGATCATCTGGTGCTCGGGCTGGACAGGCTGCGTGACTGGCTGCCGCCGGGCAGCGCGATCGCGCTGACCCACGCCACCACCGACCTGGCGCCCGCCAAGGTCCGGCCCCAGGAGGACCACGCAGTGCGCCTCCGCGCCGAGGCGACCGGCCGCCCGTACCAGCCTCGCACCCGTGCGGAAATCGAGAGCATGCTCGCTCCGTGGCCGCTGGCTGGCGAGGGAGTCGTCGCGACCGGCGGCTTCTTCCCCGACCACGCCCACGCCCAACTGCCCGAGCACCATTCCAGTGCCTACGCAGCTGTGGCCCTGCATCCCCTCCAGGCGGACCGGCAGGCTGGCCCCGGCACCGCGGCCGTACCCGCGAGCAACGCTTGCGGGGTTCCGTGACCCGGAAGAACACGGCGCGCCTGATGGTGTTCGTCCTGGCCATCGCCACGATCACCATGGCCGCGAGCTTCCCACCCCTGCACTGACAGAAATACCCGCCCACGCGCAGTCACCCATCCCCCGCCGAAAGGAGCGACCGTGCCGATCCCCGGGACCACCAGCAACTCCGAGACTCAGGCCGAGGGTGTCCTGGACCAACCGTCCCCGAGCCGGCGGGAGAACCGGCCGTCGCGGCTTCGGAAGCGGACCGACAGGACCACAGACATGGATCACTCCACACCCACGCCGACCGACGACCTCACCATCTGCGAACCGGGCCCCTGCAAGCACTCCCCCAGATGCCCTGACGCCGAGGCCCCCGACCGGTACGCCGCGAAGATGGTGACCGTCAACCACGTGCAAGGCTGGGGCGTCCTGTGCAACGGGATCATCGCCTTCGAGGACACCAACCGGCTCAACGGAGCGGGCGTGCCCGCCCCCGCTACGCGGCCCGGGACTCCGGCAACGAAGCAGACCGGAACCGCGCGGACGGAGGCCGTGTTGTGACGGCCGGCATGGGGGCGACCCTCGCCGTCAGCGACACGGTGGGGCATATGGCCAGTCAACGCGAAGCCCGGGCTCGATGGCAGCGCGACCAGCTGCAGACCCGCTTGCGGGCGACCATCTCGAACTACCCGTACGGTGCCGCCCTCCCTGCGACCCCTGACCTGGCGGAGCAGCTCGGAGAGCTGCCCGAGCACGTGCGGGTGGCGCTGATGGCCTTGGAGACCGCTGGCGAGATCGCGCGATGCGGAGGCAGAAGGGCGTACCGCTACCGGCTGCGGCCGGAGGAGACGCATCCGCAGGACGCCGATTTCGACCGTGCCGTGCGGGCCGGGATTGCCACCGGCCGCTACGCCCCCGGATCTCCGTTGCCGACCGGGCTGCTCCGCGGCCGCCATGGGGTGGCGTCCCTCCATGTGGCTCGCGCCTGCCGACTGCTGATCGCCGACCGACTCGTGACCTTCCGCAGGGGCCACGCCGGGCCGGGCTACTACGTCGTGAAGTCCCCCAACATCGCCTCACAGGCAGCTGCCACCCGGAAAGAAGAAGGCAAGAACCGTGTCTGAGCAGGAACCGCCTACCGACGCGGCAGCTACCGACGAAGAGCCGCCCGGCACCCGGAACACCGCGATGCCGTGGCCGCCACGCGTCTATGACTTTCTGACCGGCGGAAGCGAACACTTCACAGCCGACAAGGTGTTCGGGCGGCAGATCGCGGAGCAGGTGCCCTGGGTGCAGCGTTCGATGTGGATCAACAAGGTGCATCGGACGAAGGCGGCTCTGGTCCTGGCTGAGGAGCTGGGCATCACCCAGGTCATCGATCTCGGCTGCGGGTACCCCTCCTGCTGGGGCACCATGGGCGGGTCCGGGGTGCAGGAGGGTTGCGAGCACATTCCGCCGCACACCTTCGACGTCGTGGAGGCGGTCCACAAGGCTCATGCCCGAGTGGTGTACGCCGATAACGATGGCTACGTGTACGGCCACGCGAAGACACAACTCGACGAGTTCCGGGGCACGAGTGCGGTGAAGGCGGACGCCCGGGACATCCCCGCGCTGCTCACCGACCACGGAGTCATCGAGCACCTCGACCTCGACCGGCCGGTCGGCGTCATCCTGCACGATGTCCTGCCCTGGCTCACCGGCGACGAGGCGGCCCTCACCCTGCGCAGCCTCCACGAGCTGCTCCCCCTGGGCAGCGCGGTCTCCATCACTCACGCCACGGGCGACGACGACCCCACGACCATGTCCACCCTCGCCGGCGCATACGCCGAGAAGGGCCTGGACTACCGGCCGCGGTCCAGGGCCGCCATCGAAGAGCTCCTCGGCCCGTGGGAGCTGCTTCCTCCCGGGCTTCGGCCCACGGGCCGATGGCGCGAGGGCGAGCCCCCGCACATTCCGAGGCACCTGCGAACCACCTGGAACCTGCCGGCCGACGCATCACATGCGTACGCGGCCGTGACCGCGCCCAAGACGACCCGGCCCGAGCCGACGACCGTCACCGGCCTCCTGGCCCGGGAGCCCGCACGCGCACCGGGGCTGCTCCTGGTCGGTGCCACGCTGAAAGCGCTGCGCGAGCACCAGGGCGTCGCCCTGCCGGCGGCCGCCGGGCGTATGTCCGTGCCGCCGCTGGCTCTCGGTCTGTGGGAGTCGGGAAGCCACCGGCTGGACGGGCGGATCAGGCGGGTTCTCGAGGCGGTGAGCCTGGACGACTACCCTGCCCAGCGTCTTCTCGAACGGCTGCTGCCCTCCGCGGAGGGAATGTGGTCCTCCGGACTGCCGTGGGAGCGGGAGGAGTTCAGCGACCCCTACCCCGGGAACACGGACCGGGCGAACGCCGCGCTGCGGGCATCGACCGGCGTGCGCACGTTCGCGCTCGACCGGATCCCCGAAGCCTTCCAAACCGCCGAATACGCCAGCCTGTTCCCCCGCGGGCACCTCATCGGCCCCGTCACCGGATCTCTCCCCCCGATCGCCGCCCCCCAGGCACAGGACACCGATTCGCGCACCTGGGAGCTCGTCCTGGACGAGTGTCTCCTCGAACGCCACTACGGCCGCCCCGAGGTCATGGCCGGGCAACTGGATCACCTGCTCTTCCTGGACACCCTCCCCCACGTCACTGTTCGGGTGCTCCGCCTCGACACCCCCTTCGCGATGCCGGTCGCCAGCATCACCGAGCACACTCTCACCGGCGGGACGTTGTGGCGGCTGAACGGGTTCGCCTACCGCGGTCTCTCACGGGGCGATGCGTGCCGCCTGATGCTCGACCGGGCACTCGACCATTCCGAATCCGAGACGATGAGCCGAACCCTGCTCGAACAGGCCCGCGGTAAGGCCCTCAGCACCGTGGAGTCCACCATCGGCGCGCCGTCTGCTCCCACCGAGGAGGCGAGCGATGCGTAGCACGTCCGGAAACCCGGTCCGTCCGCCCCGTATCCCGCCGCTCACCCCAGGGAACACACCCGCCACGCCCTCCCGGGCTCCGCGCACGATGAGCGCACCGCCACCACAGCGTGAGGAAAGGGATAGGCCGCATCCCCTAGGCGAGCGCCGCCCGCAGAGCCCTGGAGAGAGTTCCGCCGGTCCGGTCTGCCCCGGATCCACGCACCTCCACGCCCCAACCCGCACGATATGTAATGAATTGGGATAGTCATGTACCGCTTCGCTGCTCAGGCAAGCCCGGTGACGCACGCGCCACCGTCCAGCGTGCCGCCTCGCTGCGATGCTCCCGGCCCGCTGGACACGGCCCACACCCCCTTCATCGCCCTCACCGAGGGCGAAGGACGCCTGGACACCAGCGGCCTGGTGACCGGACCCGACGGATGGATCGACTACAAGGAACCGGGGCCCTACGACCGGTACCCCGACACGGAGTTCCTCCTCGCCCGCACGGCCGGCACAGCGCCGTCCGGACGACCCGTCGCAACAGTGCTCTGCCCCTACCGGCAGGCGCACTGCATCCTCAACCGCCTGTGCCAAGGCTGCGGCGCCCCCGCAGCGCGCAGCGAGCACGGCATCCTGTACGTCCTGCCTGCCCGTCGGCGCGACGGGAGTGCGGCGGCTTTCAGCGGTCCCAGTGACATGCCGCCTTCCTGCGCCCGCTGCGCGTTCCACTTCTGCCCGGTTCTGGCGGATCAGGGGCGGAACCTGCAGTGGGTGAAGCAGAGTGAGCTGATCGCGGTGTACGGAACGGTCTTCCCGCCGCCCGGCGCGGGCGGCCTGCGTATGCTGCCGGAGCAGCAGGTGCTCCTGGAGGACGAGCAGACGCTGTCCGCCACGGTCGTGACCCGCCTCGTGTGTGATCTTCGGCAGATCACCCAGGCCGATCCCGGGCATCTCCTGACCCTCGCCCGCCAACCGTTGCCCAACGCGCGGCCTGCCCCTGCGGAACCCCGCACCCAAGACGATGCCGCGATCTCCGGCAGCGGGCCGTCCACTGTGCGCGGGAGGACGTCATGAGCACCGAACTCCCCTTCACACCGCGGGAGACGGAAGTCGCCATCCTGCTCGCCGAGGGACTGAGCACGCAGGAGATCGATCACAGGCTCGGGATCAAGTCGTCGGCACGTCTTCTCCGCAACGCGAAGCACAAGGCGGGCGTCACCACACCACGCTCGCTGGTCTACGTCAGCCTGGCCCGCCAGTGGATACCCCGGCCGCCGGTCCGTGAGGCACCGGCGCAGCTGAGCGAACTGGAGGAACTCTTGTGGGCCGGTCTGCGCATCGACGTGCCCGACGCGCAGCTTCCCAGGGCGCTCTCCCAGCTGGCACGGACATCGAAGGGCCGGGTCAGCAGCATCCTGGAGAACCTCAAGGAGCGTCACCAGCTGAACTACTGCGGGCTCATCACCCGCGCCTTCGCGGTCGGCCTGCTGTCCGGTCGTGAAGGCACACACCTTTCACGGTCGGCGGGCAGCGTTTCCGCTGCGGCGTCGACATCGGTGGCAGAGCCTCGGCAGGTGACTGGGGCGCAGAACGGCCCGTCGCGCAGCAGCAGGTGGAATCTGACCGAGCGCCAGCAGTTCGTGCTCGACGTGCTGCCCAGCAGCCGGAGCATCGAGAAGGCCGCCGAGCAGCTCGGCATCAGGTCGAAGAGCGTCCGCAGGCATCTCCAGACCATCTCCCGGTCCGTCGGCGTCACCTCACTGCGCGCGCTCACCCACCAGGCCCTTGCGAACGGTCTTCTCGACCCTCCGGAACTGCGCCCGGGCCCCGAGGCGACGGCGGAGGTCGCGGCCGTGTGGCGCAGTGTCGTCCTGGATGTTCCCGACGCCGAACTGCCGGCCGAGATCGCGGCGGTCAGTGGGCTGCCGGGCGAGCGGGTGCGCTCGGTGCTGCAGCAGATGCGGGCCGGAGGTGAAGCGGACTGGCAGCTGGTGGTCCGTGGTTGGGCCAGCGGCGTCATCACCGCGCAGGACGTCATCACGCGCCCCGGGCGGCGCTCTGGACGCCGCCCTTCCAGCATGCGGTCCACCTCGTCGTCGGCCCCGGCCGGGCCCGCCCCGCTCGCACTCATCCCTCCCGGCATGACCTGGCGGGACCCCTTCCCCCCGTCACCCGGCCCGCACCCTCTCCACGGGACCGTCAGCGGAGGGGACTTCGCCTTCCTCATCGTGCAACCGGAGGTCTGCCGCGCCTTCCTGCACCGTGTCGGAGCCGAGCAGTGGGGGCCCGTGCTCGCCCGGCCCGAAACCGGCACCGCACTGCTGATCGCCCACGCCGACAGCATCCCCACCCGGTGGCGGACCCCCCGGGGCCGCCGGGCCGCCGCCCACACCCGCATACACCTGCCCGGCGAGCACACCCCCGGCCGCGACGGCAGCCACTGGGCCGTGCCGCCCGCCGCACCTCTGTGGACCACCCCGCGGCTCCACTGGCTCCTCGACGAAACCCACCCGTCCGCCCCGGAAGGCCACCATGCGTAACCGTCCCGGCCCGGCCGGCCGCTCCCGGCCCCACACCCGCTGCGGAACGGCCGCCGCCACCCCGACCCCGGCTCCCCACGCACCGGCCCGCCCTTCCCTCCGCAGGAACGCCGAGTGCTGCTCATGACAGACAGCAAGCCGCACCACACCGCAGCAGTCCTGGGCGCGATCCTGAGCGACGCGCGCCGGCGACGGTTCATGCTCCTCGCGGAACCGGCCGCCCTCCTCGGCGTGAGCCCGGACACCGTGGCCGCCATCGAGCACGGCACCCACCGGATCAGCCCCGCCGCTCTCGCGGCCCTGGCCGTGCTCTACCGGTGCGGACAGGACGCATGGGCCCTGCAATGTCTCCTGGTGCCCGGCACCCCGGACGACCCGGCGGTCCAGGACAAAGAGCCGGGCCACGCAGCACGTCTCGCAGCCTGTACGCGCCAGGCCGGCCGCGTGCGGTGGCTGTCGACCACACTGCTCCCGCCCCCCGTGCAGACCCCCCGCTACGCGCGGAACGTCGCCGAGCCCTCCACCCTGCTCCCCGGTGCCCCGCTGGACCCGCCCGCCGACACCGTCTACATCCTCGACTCACGCGTGATCGAACGCGGCAGCGGGACACCCGCCGTCATGGCCGAGCAGCTCCACCATCTGCTGAGCCTGGTGGACCACGGCACCTCGATCCGGATCGTGCCGGCCGCCCACCCCATCCCGCAGCCTCCCGGCCACCACGTGGAGATGACCCTGCCCGGCGGGCCCGTCCTGGCCCGCCCGGGACCCGACTGGGTGGACTACCAGCCGCCCGGCACCTGGTCGGACCGGACCGACGGCGTCCTCGGCACCACCGATCCGACGTCCTCCCGAGCCCTGCTCGAACAGGCAGCCCGGAAGCACACCTGGGCCGCCCGGTCGGTGCACGAACCCGGGACACGGTGATGTCGCGCCCCACCCGCACCCAAGTCCTCGCCCATGTCGTGACCGTGCTGCTCGTCCTCGGCTCGGTCATCACCGCCGCGACTGTCCGCCCCCGATGAGAGCCGCTTTCCCCATGACACCCACCGTCCCGCCCACCGCAACGCTGCGCTGCGACCCGGCCGAGGTCCCCCCGGCAACGACCGGCCCCCAGCCCCCCTACCTGGCGGCCGCTGCCGAGATCCGCGCACGGATCGCCGACGGCCTCTACACACCAGGCGCCCGCCTCACCATGGCCCACCTGACCGGCTGCACGGACCATGCCCCCGCCGACCTGCACAAGGCCCTGGACCACCTGGCCCACCTGGCCGACATACACGCTGTCCATGCCGTCAACGGACGGTGGTACGTCCGGGACGACCGCCCGTCCGGCCACACCGCGCGCCGCGCCGCGCACCTGCTCGGCACCGTCATCGGCCAGGGCGCCTACCCGCCCGGCACACGTCTACCCGTGCGACAGGTACTCGCCCGGATCCTCCTCGCCACACCGGCCGACGTGACCCAGGCACTGAACCTGCTCGCCGATCAGAGAGTCCTGCTGCCCGGCCGCGCCCGCCCCCACGTCGCCCAGCCACCGGGCGGCCTTCCCCCCGAGCAGTGGCCGCAGCGCCTGCTGGCGATCACCGGCCAGGACCCGACCCGGCAACAGGAGAGCGCGCCCTTCAGCCGGCCGGACATCCAGGCCACCCTGGACGCCGCGCTCCACCACTGGCAGCACGGCACCTGCCTGCCCGCACGCGACATGACCCTCCAGGAAACCCTGCAGCACGATGTCCTGGCCCGCCTGGCCCGCAACACCTACAGGCGAGCGGCCACACGGCCGCTGGAACACTCCCGCCTCCGCCAGGCCGCCGCCCGGGCCACCGCATGCCGTCAACTGCCCACCGTCGCCGTGCCATTGCACGAACGGCAGTACCGGTTCACGGTCCTGGAGACCGCACTCGCCGACCTCGCCCACGAACTCACCGAACCCACCCGGCCCGGCCGGGACCCTCGCCGGTGACCCCACCGGCATGCTCGGCGCCACCAACAGTGGCGCACCCGGCCGCCCCGCCCTCTGCCCGCCACGAGGAACAGACCATGCCCGGCTTCACCGCTGACCGCAGCCGACGCTCTCAACGTCGCCGTCACAGCGCCGCAGAGCGTTGATGCCGGTTCCCCTTTCGCCGCAGCCGTACCCGTCCGTTCCTGACCGACCCGCCCATCCGTAGCAGCCCCGCCCGCCATTCACCAGCGCTTCCAGCGCGCCTTCACGACCACTCACACCCGCCTGCCCGCCGCAGGCAGGCCAAAGCAGGAGAACTGACCGAGATGACCGAGCTCACCGTCCTCGACAACACCGGAAAGACAGGAGAAGTGCACGACGATCTGGTCGGACGGATCAGCGAGTCCCTGGCCGAAGCAGCACCCATGGTGAGGGATGTGACGAAGCTCGGTCTGCCCCGCGCCACCTACGATCTCCGCGACCGCTCCGGCTGGGTTGCCGAATACGGGAGGCGAGCCAGGGGTGCAGCAGAACGGGATTCGGCGCACTACGAACTGTCCCGATTCCACAAGCAGTTGGCCTCCGGAATGCCGCGTGTCGCCACGAGGATCGCCGACCGGGCATGGACGCTCGCCGATCCCGAGCCGGTGGTCGACAGCCAGTACAAGCCGACCATCCTGATCTCGGTGGACGCCCTGGAGCACCAGGGCGTACTGGAGAATCCCGCGGCCCTGACCGAGCGGCTGATCCGCTCGCTCGCCCACCTTGCGCAGATCACCGCGAGCCGAGGCGTGGTCGTCCCGCCCAGGATCTGGCCGCCCCACGCCTCCCACCCTTCACGGCCGGCGCACCGGCTGATGGACGGGCATGCCCAGTGGGTCGTCGATGCGGTGGCGCCTTCCCTTCTCGGCCAGCCCGACGAGCGGCGACGGCTGAAGCCGTCAGCCCGCCATCGCCGTCAGGCGTTCCTGACTCAGTTGTTCGACTGCGGCCGGACCGAGCGCCGCGCCCGGCAAGGAGCCCGCTTCGTCGCGCAGGCCATTGCCGGGAGTGGCCACGCCGAGTTCAACGCGGTATGGCGCAATGCGGGACTGGTACCGACCGAGCGGGAACTCGCGCGCCCCGACGAGTGGCTGGGCCGCAGGGCCACCCTGGCCGCGGCTCCGGGCGTAGAGCCCGCGGCCGTACACCCGCCTGAGTAGCAGCCGCCCCACAGACGTGCCGCGCCTTGCCCGCCCTGACGCGGCTCTGCGCACGGCGAGACCCCAGGACGTGCCCCGCTACTGGGCAGCCCCCAGAACGACACCCCAGCTACATCCCCGTACGCCCGGCTTGCTCCCCTCCGGGACCCGCCCCGCAACCCTGACCCGAAGGACCGGCTCCATGGCTCCCGCACCAACCGACAGCACCACCCTTTCCCGCACCGCGGAGATCCTGCAGAAGGTTCACCAGCAGCTGGCGAGCCGCAGACCCGGCGACGCGGTCCCCGCAGGACTCATCGCGCACCGCCTCCGAATCAGCCACACCGCTGTCCTGGAGGCACTGGCCGAACTCGCTGACCGCAACGTCGTCGAGCACCTGCCCAAGGGGCCCCACGGCCCCGCCTACTACATGCCCCGCACTGCGATCGCACCGGCTCGTCACCGTGCCGAACACGGACGGAGCACGCATGTCCGATAGTGCCGTTGTGCGGCCGCGCCAGCAGACATATTCCGCTGCCGCATCAGAGGTACTCGCTCCTTCTTGGTGGTGCGGAGACCGGCATCAATCAGACCTCGCCAGAGATAACGGTGACCTCAGATGTGCAATGTCCGAGCGCCGAACCGGTCGATCACAGCCCGAAAACCAGGAACACGTCACGCAGGGCGTTGCTTCTCGTGGGCCCATCCGGGCGGCGACCAGCAACTGCGCGGCGGGACCGAGCTTCCCGGCCTCCCCCACCTTTCTTTCTCTTCGTTGGTCACGCACCAGGAGCACAGCATCGTGAGTTCTCAGACCACCCGGGCCATATCCGCGCCCGCGCCTCCGGATCAGGCCAAGCACGCGTTCGTCCTGAGCCACGCGACACCCAGCCTTCCCGGAGTCCGGTGGGATGCACGATGGCGTCTGCCCGTATACCGGGGGCGGCGTCTTCCTCGTGCTCTTCTTCCGTATGCGGCACGGCTGCACTCGCTGGAGTGGCTGGTCGAGGACATTCTCAACGGGCGTATGCCACCGCCCCCTCCCGTAGAGCGTGAGCGTCCGGCTCTGCGAGACCACCAGGTCCAGCCGGTGCGGCTGATGGCACAGGCGCATGCGTCCGGGGCGCCGGGCTTCCTGCTGGCCTATCCGACGGGGTCGGGCAAGACCGCCATGCTCATCAACGCCACCCTCGACCTCCCGAAGGTGAAGGCCGTGCTCGTGGTGACCAAGCTGGACGTGGTCCCCGCGTGGCGCAGCGCCATCAGCTACTTCGGCAGCGGCGGCAAACGGTGGGTGGTGATCCACTCCGAGCAATTGTGGCGGCTGTTCGATCACCCCGTGCGGCAGCTGAACTCTCTGCCGGCTGACAAGGCCGCCGGGTACGCGGCCGAGGGAGGTATTCCGCGCGTCCGGTTCGACGCCGTCATCGTGGACGAGTCGCACATGATGGTCTCCCCCGACTCCGTGCGCTCCCGGCTGATCGACCGGCTCGTCCTGCCCGATCGCGTGACCGGGAGCCGCCCGTGGTTCGCACGCGCCTCGGCCTCCCCCTTCTCCAGCCCGGAGGAAACGGGCTACGTGAGCGATCTGCTGGCCCACGTCGCTGAAGTTCCTGCGCCGGGCCGGCTGAGCATGGCCGAGCACAGGACGTGGCTGCAGAAGCAGTTCGGCTTCGCGTTGAACACCGGGCAGGACGGGCGGTGGGACCACAGCGTGAGCGGGACCGACGTGAAGAGCATCGAGTCGCTGCTGTTCTCCGGGGCGGTGGGCACGACCGCGACCGCCGAGCAGATCGGCCTTCCCACGCTGACTCGGGAACTGCGCCCGGTAGAGCTGTCCCCGGAGGACCGGGACCGCTACGAAGCCGCTTGGACACAGTTCCGTGCGCTTCACGGGCTGGAAATCGGGGACGGCACGGCCGACGACAGGTCCCCCGCCCTGCGTCAGGTGCAGAAGGCGTCGCTGCTCAAGGCGCCGAAGGTCGCCGAGATCGTGGCCGGGCTGGTGGAGGACGGCTATCAGGTGGTGGTCCCCGCCTGGTATCTCGACAACGTCTCCGCCCTTTCCCGTCTCACCGCGGCGGCCCTGGCGGCGCGCGGGCTGCCGGACCGGGTCGTGGAGATCACCGGGGCCTCGCGGGGGCTGCGGGAGATGAAGCGGCAGGCGTTCCAGGCGGGGCAGGCGCTCGTCGCGGTCGTCAACTCGCTGGAGGGCATCAACCTGCACGCGGGTGAACGCGGTGGCGCGGGCAAGGGCAAGGACGCCACGAAGACGCCCCGGGCCTGCGTGATCGCCGACGTACTGACCGGCGGGAAGCGCAGCCTGCAGGCGGAGGGACGCACGCAGCGCGACGGGGAGCGGTCGCTGACGCTGTACGTCTACGCCGAGGGCACCACCGAGCAGCAGTGGCTGGCCCGGATGCTGCGCGCCACGGCCGGAACACAGGCCCTGGTCCAGTCCCCCGCGGAAGCTCAGGCTCTGCAGGATCTGGCGGACCAGCTGTCCGTGCAGCAGGAGGAGGCGGAGCACCAGTGACGGCTACTGCGGCCACTGCGGCGTTCCGCCCGTCCGTGAGCCTGGCCGAACTGCCCTTCATAGAGGTGGCGTACCCGTGCGGGAAGCTGGCGCTTCTGTCGCTCGCGCAGGTTCTGGAACAGGGCGACCGGGTCCGTCTCGTCACCACCGACCCCTTGTTGTGGGCGGCGACGGTGCGGCTGCTGCTCGCCGTCGCCTACGCGGCAGGATCCGCGCCTTCGGGGAAGCAGCAGTACCGGCACCAGGTTCTCCACGGGCTCGACCTCGAACCCGCGGCCCGCTGGGTGCGCGCCCACGCCGGTGATCTGGACCTCTTCGATCCCCACAAGCCGCTCTTCCAGGACGGGTCGCTGCACGCGGTGGCAGAGGGACGGCCCGACGCGGCGATCCCGGTGCTGTACCTCGATGTGACCGCGGCGGTCCGGCGGCCGCTGCTCTCCGATCATCGCCATCTGCACGCCTCCGTTCCCGTGTCCGCCGCCCGCGCGGCAGGTCTGATTCTGGTCCAGCAGATGTGGTGCTTGAGCGGTCGGATCACTGGCAACGAATCCGTCTACGGCAAGGGGTCCACCTTCGGGTCCCGGTCTGCGGCGTGCGGCGGGCTGGTCATCCAGCCGGACGGCACCGTTTCCCAGGTGCTGAGCTGGCGGCTGATCCCTGTCCTCGGCAGAGGGCCCGGCACAGCGCACTGGACCTACACCTCACGCCCGGCGCGCGGGCAACGGCAGGCACCCGCCAGTGAGAGCGGTGCGCTGACGTGGCATCACCGGCGGATCCTGCTGCTGGCGCAGGATGAGGGCACCGTCGCGCGGGTGCTGTTCGCCCAGGGCAGGCGTCCCGGCAAGCAGACTGCCCCTCTCACCGACCGGCCCGGCTGCCGAGACCTCCTGACAACCGAGTCGGGGGCTCCGCTGCCCGCGAGGGCGGTGACCGGCGAAGAGGACACCGCCCCGCTGCTGCACAGCTGGTGGACCGCGCCCGCGGGCAGCTGGGCACACACCGCCCGCCGCGCCGCTGAGGCTCTCGGCTGTCAGCCGCCGGACGTCCGCGTCACCGGCCTGACCGTCAGCCTCAAGAAGATCGACAACGTCCGCCACGTCTTCCTGCCGGGCTCGCTGCTCGGCGACTTCCGAGGGAAAGGCGCCGCCGCCCACGTCATGAACACCCGCGCCCAGGCCGCCGAAGCCCGGCCGGGTTTCGGCTCCACGCACCTGCACCAGGAGACTTTCATGCGCTCGTCCGACACCGAGCGGACCACCGCGCTGCTCGACGACCTCGCCGCCGGCGACCTTGGCCTGTTCGTCACCGCAGACACCCCCCGCCGCCCGGCGGAAACGGACGACCCGGTCGACGTACTGACCCGGAAGCTGGGTACCTGGGCGCGCAGCCACCGCACCCGGGCGCTCATGGCTGACCTCGCCGCCTGGGCAGCCGAACCGAACCCGACCAACCCGGCCTACGCCTCGGTTACCAGGCTCGTGCCCGAGGAACTCCACGAGGCGGCCATGCTCACCGCCGCCCTGTTCGCCGCCCACCGCCGGGCCGCCTCCAGCGCACCGGTGTACGGAAACGCGCCGATCGCCCGGCTGATGCGGGCGGGCGGCACCGGCCGCCGGCGCGGCCCCGGACACCGCGCCACCCGCGCGTCCGTGACCCTGGTCCTGGACGCCCAGTGCCTGGAGGACCTCCGGGCCCCGCTCCTGCATCTGGTCCGTGATGCCGCGAGGGGCGGTATGACGCCGGACTGGACCTGGCTCCTGCACGACCTCTCCCACTGGGGGCCGGCTGTCCGGCAAGCGTGGCGAGCGCAGTTCTACACCGCCAGCCCTCTGCCTCCCCGCCGCGAACAGCCCGCCTCCGCCGACGAAGGACACCTCGCCGCATGACCACGCGCGCCACCGACCTCACCCCCCGCCCGCTGCCCGACCGCGGGCAGCCCACCGACGTCACCGACAGCCCCGGACCGTTCGTGGTCGTCCACTCCCTCACCTCCCTGGTCGGGATGAACCTCAACATGGACATGGACCACCTGCCCAAAACCCTCCGCTACGGGGGAGCGGAACGGATGCGGGTCTCCTCCCAGTCCCTCGCCCGGGCCGCCCGCGAGTACCTGCGCACCGACGGCACCCAGCAGCACGCGGGCGCCCACGCTCTCTCCACCCGGTCGCTCCCGACGGCCGTGACCCAGCAGCTGGAAGCGGAACACGGCGTCGACGCCGCAGACGCCCACCCGCTGGCGGCCCTCGTCGTGGCCGCCAGCGGCCTCAGCATCAATCCGTCCAGGCCCGGCCAGACGAAGGTCATGGCCTACGTCCCGGCCGACGCCCCCGCCCGGCTGGCCCGGATCGTCATGACCCACCTGGACGACCTCGACGGCCCGCGGGAGGCCATGGAGGACACCATCGCGGAGTGGGTGGCCGCATCCCAGAGCGCAGGCACGTCCCGCGCCGGCGACAGCGACCCGGGGACCCCGCTCAGCGGCCTTCCGGTGGCACTGGTCACCGCGGCCCAGGATGTCCTGGCACCGGGGACCGTGGAGGAGATCGCCCTCTTCGGCCGACTGCTCACCGAACTCCCCCGTCCAGACAGGCGGATCTTCTCCGCCGCCCATATCGCCCACGGCTTCGGGGCCGACCCGCTCAACCGACTCACCGACGAGTTCACAGCCCATGACGACTACCAGGAGGGCGGCGTCTTCAGCAGGTCAGGGATGCTGGGCCGCCAGTACCTCGTCTCGGGCACCCTCTACCGGCAGGCCGCACTGGACCGGCACCAGCTGCGGCAGACGCTGGCCCTCTCGGGGCGCAGCGGGGCGGACGTCGAAGCGCTGGCCCAGAGCGCCGAGCGCCGCTGGACACGCGCCATCGTCCGCAGCCTGCCCAAAGCCAGACGCTCACGCCACGGATCCGCACCCCGCCCGGCCCTCGCCGTCGTCGCGACCTGCGACGAAGCCCTGACCGCCGGCCCCGCCTTCGAGGAACCGGTCACCTCACAGCCCGCGGGCCCCCACGCCGCCGCACGCCTGGCCGCCTACCTCCACCACCTCGGCCTTCGGCAGGGAACAGCCCTGTGGCAGCCGCCGGCCGGCGAGGCCCCTCCCGAGCTCCCGGACGTACTGACCGTGAAGGGATACTGACGTGGAAACCGTGCTGCTCCGGCTCACCGGCCCCATGCAGTCCTACGGGACCGCAGCACACTGGGAGGAGCGCGGAACCCGGCGACGCCCCACGAAGAGCACGGTCATCGGCCTGGTCGCCAACGCCCTCGGGCTCGCGCACGACGAGCCTCTCCACCACCTCGCCAGCATGACGTTCGCCGTGCGGGCCGACCGGCCCGGCCGGGAAATACGGGACCAGCAGACCGCCGGTGGCGGGCATTTCCCTCCGGCCGGCGAGAACACCCCGGACTCGGAGAGCCGGTACGGTGCGCCGCGCGACCCCGGCCTGAACCGGGACGGGACACTGCGCCCCTCCCGGCAGAAACGCAGCCGCGATCCCGTCCTGATCACCAAGCACTACCTCGAGGACGCAGGGTTCCTTGCCGGGCTCAGCACCGACGACGCAACTCTCGCCGCCGCCATCGACGGCGCCCTGCGCCGGCCCGCCCGGGTGCTCTTCCTCGGCCGGCGCTGCTGTCCGCCCGCACAGAGCGTCGCCCACGGCATCACCCCGTACGGCCCGGGCCAATGGCCCGGCCGTGTCCCCCTGCTGCCCGAAGCCACCGCGGCCGAGCCCACCGTGTGGACCGAAGCGCAGCAGCCGGCTGCCGGGGCATGGCCCAGTCCCGAGAACCCACTCCAGTTCTCCACCCGCACCTACACCAATCTGTTCCTGCAGACCTCGACCGTCCTGCCACCCGCTCCGGAGCTCTCCCGATGACCATCCGCCCCGCGGCCACGTTCACCACACTCAGGTCCGCACTTACCCTCACTCCGCGCGAACAGGAACGCTGCAACAACGTGCACCACCTCCATGCGCTGGTCCTCTCCGGATTCCCCCTCCCCGCCCCAACCGGAGCCGCTCCCACGCCCCGCAGGGAGAACGTGCTGTATGCCGCACACCGCGGTGATCCCCTGACCGACCGACAGCACCGACTCCTGGCAGCGCCGCCCGAACGCGTGCTCGTACAGGCCCCCGTCCAGCCCGACTGGCAACCACTGATCAACGACGGCCGCCTCACCAGAGCGGACGTGTTCCCGGTCGAACACCATCTGCGCGCCGGTGAGTTCATCGCCATCAGGGTCATCGCCAACCCCGTGCTGAGGAACCTCGAAACCGGAAAACGACTCAGTCTCACCGCGCCGCACGACGCCGCAGACTGGATGCACCGCCACTTGACGCGCATCGGACTGGACACGGCCCCCGGCGACATCACAACGAGCCAGCGAGTCCGTATCACCGGAAGCCGCAGAGGCAGACCCCTCACCGTGATCTGCAGGGACACGGCCGCCCGCGGCCGCGTTCGCGACCCCGAACTCCTCGTACGGGCCCTGACCACCGGCATCGGCCCGGCAAAGGCCTACGGCTGCGGGCTGCTGCGCATGCGCATTCACCTCACCGAACAGAACGAGGAAGACAAGATCGCGGTTCTCGTCTAGGGTCGTTCGCGAAGAGCATCGGCCTTCCCTTCCTCACATGCGTGAGGCTGCACCACGCGCAGGGAGATCGAGACCGGCCTTACCGCCGACTCCCCACAGCGGTGGGGCAGCCGAGCTTCTTCTCGCCCTTCACCTCCCGGGCCCATTCCCCGTCCTCAGACCGTCGCGACGCACACTATTCCTCCCTCTCCTCACCGTTGTGAGGCTGCACCTTTCGCAGGGAGCTCCAGACCGGCGTGACATCCGGCTCCCCACAGCAGTGGGGCACGGGCGCGGAGGCAACCTCTCAGCGCCCCCCGCTTCGGCCTTCCGGTTCCCGATGCGTACGGATGCACCGGAGCCGGAAGGCTGGGGGCACTCAGCCCTCCCCCGCCCCGGACGACATCCACGCGATGTGCCGCGGCGCCCGCCCCGCAGCGGCGGAGTTGCCTTCCCGCCACTGACCCGGCCGGTCACCACGCCGACGCGCCCACGGGCCGGGCGCACCGGGACTTCCACCGCTCTCCTTACTTCAACCTGTGCACAGAACACCCGAAATGGATAGAAATGCGCCATTCCTTGCCGAAGGCGGGTCAGGCACCCGCGCCGCGCGTGCCCACCGCCGAGACCACGCCCCCGGCCACCGGCCGTGTCTTCGCCGACTCCTCCGGCCCTACCGGGCAGGCGGGCGGCCCCGGCTCCGAGCGGCTGCCCGGCCGGCCCTTCAACCCGGCACAGCTCCTGCCGCGCGACCCCATTCGCCGCACGTCGGTGGCGGCACCCGGGGCCCTGGTCGTCGGGGTGCATCTGCTGCTCGAAAAGGACGGTGTGATTGCCCACCGGCCCGAGGGGCCCCACGGTTCTGCCTTCTACATTGCCGCGCGGCCGGGCATGGTCCAGCCCGGGGAGACTGCCCGTGTCTGATACTCCCGTTCTGTGGCCGCACCAGCAGGCGGCGTCCGATGCCGCGGCGGAGGCACTCGCACGCGGCGGGCGGGGAAGCGTGGTGCTGCCCTGCGGTACGGGGAAGACCCTGGTCGCGGCGGACGTCCTGCGCCGGACATCCGGCCCGGCTGGCGGGCCGGTGCTGTTCACCGCCCCGTATGTGCGCCTGCTCGACCAGACGCTGCGCGAATGGCAGTCCTATCTCGGACCGCAGGCTCTGGGCACCGTCGTGGCGGTGTGCTCCGACCGGCGGCTGCTGGACGACCACCGCCAGCTCTTCGGTGACCGCGTCCACGTCACGACCGACTCCCAGCAGCTGGCCGACATCCACCGCAAGTCCACGCGCATCACCATCCTGGCGACGTACCACAGCCTGCCCGTCGTGGCACGCGCCCATGAACTCGGTCTGCCACCAGCCGAGTTCATCGCAGTCGACGAAGCACACCGCACGACCGGGGCGGAGAACAAGTCGTGGGCCATCGTCCACGACGACAGCCGGATTCCCGGGGTGCGGCGTCTCTACCTGACGGCCACCCCCAGGATTGTCGAAGGCACGCGGACGATCAGCATGGGTGACACGGCCGTGTTCGGTCCCCAGTACCGTCTGAGTTTCGGCGAGGCCAAACGCCTGGGTCTCCTCGCACCGTACGAGGCCGTCGTCTCCGTCATCACGGACGACGATGTCCACGCGGCCACCGCACGCCCGGGTGCCGGGCTCTTCCTGGACACCGGCCCGCGGGCGGTGTCGCCCACGATGCTGGCCTCACAGCTCGCCCTGCTGCGGGCGGCCCGCGACCGCGGGCTCCGGAAGATCATCACGTTCCACACCCGGGTAGCCGACGCCCGGTGGTTCGCCACAACCCTCCCCGACGCCGCGGCCCTGCTGGACGGCGACCCGTACCCGGTGCGCGCCGACTGGGTGCAGGCGAAACAAACCCCGGCCCAGTGGCACGCCGCCCGCAGCCTGCTGGAGGACGACGGGGACGGGCTCGCCGTCGTCGCCAACGCACGCATGCTGGGCGAGGGCCTCGACATTCCAGCGGTCGACGGCGTGGCATTCATGACCCCGCGGAGCTCAGCGATCGACATCGTCCAGGCCGTGGGCCGGGCCCTGCGGCTGGGCGGCCGCAGGAACAAGGTCGCCTCCATCCTGATCCCCGTCCATCTCGCGGCCGGCGAGGACCCGCAGACGGCACTGGCCGCGTCGGCGTTCAACGAGGTGTGGCGGGTCGTGGCCGCGCTCGCTTCCCACGACGAGGACTTCGCCGGCAGGCTCCGCAGGCACCGCCATGACATGGGGGCCCAGCAGTACACGGGCAGCGGCCAACTCCCCGACTGGCTCAGCCTGTCCGGTGTGCCCGTCCCTCCCGGCTTCGCGGACGCCGTGACCGTGCGGGCCGTGCGGTCGCTGACCGACTCGTGGGAGGAGTTCCTCGGCGCCTGCTCCTGGTACCGGGACAAGCACGGGGACCTGAACATTCCGGACCACTGCGTCACCCCGTCCGGATATCCGCTCGGCGCGCGCATCGTCCGCGAGCGGCGCAACCAGCGCGCCGGGGTCCTGCGCCCCGAACGCAAGAAGCAGCTCGACGCACTCGGCATGATCTGGGACGTCATCCAGCACCGCCTGGACCTGCTGGTGACCGAACTGGAGGCCTTTCACGCTCAGCACGGGCACCTCCTCGTCCCGACCGGCACTCTGACCGGGACCAGGATCAAGGCACTGCGTCTGAAGCGGCGGTCAGACCGCCTGGACTCCGAGACTGTCAGGCGGCTGGACGCCATCGGCATGGTGTGGGAAATGGACGACGTCTGGCTGCAGTTCCTCGCGGACCTGCACACATACAAGGCCCGCTTCGGCCATCTGAACGTCCCCCGCCCCTGGATGACGGACGGCGAGAAACCCCGGCATCTCGGGGTTCAGGTGTCCAACCTCCGCCAGCGGTTCCCGGGCACCGCACCGCCATCAGTCGTGGCTCACCTGGACCGGATCGGGTTCATCCGCAACGCCAAGGATGACCGCTATCAGCATGCCCTCGCCGCACTGCGGGCCTTCCACACCCAGAACGGCCATGTCCGGGTACCCGCCGGGCTGCAGACCCCGCACCCACACCAGATCAGCCTCAGAACCTGGCTCCGCAACGCCCAACGCAAGTACCGGAACGGCCAGCTCCCGGAGAACCGGGTCGCCGATCTCCGGTCCCTGAGCGCGCTGCCCCCCGCACCGGACGCAGACCGGGGACAGCAATGAGCCACCTCCCGCTCCCCACCCCGGCACCGAGTGCCAGTCCGGCTGCCACAGACCAACACCCCACACCCACAACGAATCAGGACACCATGAGCCGCCGCATCGAGGATTACGCACTCATCGGAGACATGCAGACCGCCGCCCTGGTCCGCCGGGACGGCACGGCCGACTGGCTGTGCCTGCCCCTCTTCGATTCGCACGCCGTCGAGTCCGGGGACGCGGAGGGACCGCTGGAGCGGTGGCGCGAGCTGCGCGACGACATCCACCGCGACGTCTGCGAACAGGGCTACGACAAGGAACGCAATACCTTCACCGAGTCGTACGGGTCGAAGGAGCTCGACGCGTCCTTGCTGCTGATTCCGCAGATGGGCTTCCTGCCGCCGGACGACAAGCGGGTCATCGGCACGATCGAGGCGATCCAGCGTGAGCTGTCCACGGAGGACGGCTTCGTCCTGCGCTACCCCACGGCGGGGGACGCCGCGGGCGTGGACGGCCTGGAGGGCGACGAGGGCGCGTTCCTGGCCTGCTCGTTCTGGCTCGCCGACGACCTCACGATGATCGGCCGGGTCGATCGACGACGAGGCCCGCCAGCTCTTCGAGAAGCTGCTGCCCCTGCGCAACGACCTGGACCTGGAAGAGCCCGCCGTGCTGTTGACCTTCCTGCGCACCGTGGCCCGCGTGATGCGTGCCACGCCGGGCGGCCCGCTCGGGCGGCCCCGGCAGCCCGCCTCGCGCCCCATGGAACTCCTGCTGGAACACCAACGGGCAGGTCCGCGTCCACCCCGGCCCACAGATCCCACACAGCCGCCCGCCGGCTCTGTTCATTTGAACCCGGAGGTACTCGACCCATGTCCGTTTTGCGGGCCCCCTTCACTGTCAGCATCCCCGCCGGCCCTCCGGATCCGCCACCTGACTGGTGGCCCAGCAGCAGCCACCATCAGGCCCTGAAGGGTCTGCTGCAGGGCCTGAGCGATACCGCGTACGCCGAGCAGCAGCAGCTGACCGTCAGCACCGTCAGGGACTATCGCCGCAGCTGCCGCGGCGGGTACTCCGTGGGCACGGACCGGGCCCTGGCCCATCTTGCAGTCAGGGACGGCCTGATCACCGTCGTGCGCCTGCCCGAAGGCGGGGCGGATGATCTTCCCACCGAGGTTCTGGAGGTGTGGCGGCACCTCGCATTCGATGTACCCGACAGAACCCTGGCAGCCGCCATCGCCAGAGAGACGGGCCTGTCCAGGGACCAGGTCGAGTCCGCTCTGTCGGTGCTGAGATCCGAGGGCGAGAGCGACTGCGCACTGATCGCCCGCGGCTATGCCTGCGGGGCGCTCACCGGTCGCGAGATGACAGAGCCCAGCTTCCACACCCGTACGGTGCGCACCGAGTCGCCGTCTCGCCGCCCTCGGTCGGGTGCGCCTCCCGTCCGTCGGCCCCGCGGCATCGACCCTCTCCGTCTCGTGCCCGACGGTGTGCCGTGGCCGCCTGACGGGATGGGAGTGCTGTCCGGCGATGTGGTCACCGGCCTCGATGTCGACGTGGTGCGCGCGACCCCGGACGCCTGCCGCACCGCGTTGAGGACTCTGATCCACGCACATGGGCAGTCGTGGGGGCCGGTCCTGGGGGACGTGGAGGGCGGCACCGCGCTGTTTCTCGTGCAGCCCGGGGTGCTGCCTGATGGGTGGCGCAGTTCCGGAGGGAGGCTGTGGCGACGGGGCGCCATCCTGCGACGGATTCCCGCGCCATGGGTCCGGGGCGGATCCGGGCTGTACTGGGCCGTTGAGGGTCAGGGCAAGTACTGGCGGCCCGATGTCCTCGCCGACGCGCTCGCCCCGCCGACAGCCGCGGCCGGCGGGAGATGACCCGGGCCCGCACCTGACGTCCTGCTCAACCCGGCAGCGTCCGCACGCGATCCCCAACGACCGCAACCGATCCCCCGGGCCGTCGTCCCGGGGGTTGTCTGCCTGACTCCCGCCCACCTCGGTACCGCAAGCACCGTGCCGGCCTGTCTGCCGCACCGGCCACGCCTGGCCCCTGCTGAGCGCCACTGCCGAGTCGGGCCCTTGCCGGTCTCCGTCACGGCCGAGTCCGCCCCCATGCCCGAAAGGCACACGTATGAAAACCACGATTACTGCAGTGAACTGGAATATGGAAAAGGGTCTCAACTGGGAAAAAGGGGCTGCCTGGATCAGATCGCAGCTCCCCGACATCTACTTTCACCAGGAGGTGCAGCCGGGCCAGCTCGACCAGCTGTCGGAGCTGCTCGGCATGGACGGATACATCGCCGTGCCCCTGCCCGGCAGCTCGAACGACAACGCGATCTTCGTCCGTCGGGGCGGGCCACTGGTGTGTACGGAGGAGTACCCGCAGGCATGGGCGCCGTGGCACGCACCGGCGAACATCGCCATCAAGCTCCGTGACCCCGACGGCACGCTCAGCCCCCGCCAGATCAGCTGCGTCAGCATGCACGCCTGCTACTTTTCGCCCGAGCTGCGGATCGTCGAAGCGCGCTGGTGCACCACCCTGGCCAAGGCCGGCTGGCTGGCCATGCTGTTCGGCGACATGAACAGCTACCGCGACGGCACGAGCATCGCGTGGGAGGAGTACACCGACCTCGCCTTCGTCACCAACCGCACCTACGAGTACGACAACCGCCTGCACACCGACGTGCGCCCTGACCGCGTACTCCTGGCCGCGGGGTTCACCGAGATGGCCCGCCACGCAGCCCAGAACCTGCAGCAGCCCAATGCCATGGCCGCCACATCCGGCTACCGCGACTACCCCGGGCGCCCCTCCGGCGCCAGGTACTGCATCGACCGCGGATACCTCAGTGCGGAACTCGCTCCAGCCCTGACCCGCTTCAGCGTCTGCGACACCCTCGACCTACGTCGACTGTCCGATCACCTGCCCCTTCGGGCCGAGTTCGACGCGACGGCACTGCGCACGATCCTTCACCGCCCCGCACAGACGTATCAGCCGCACGACAACCGGCACGCCGGAAGCGGGAACCAGGCCCCTTCCCCGGTCAGCCGAGTCCAGCCGTCCCCCATCCCCGAGGCGAGCCGGCACATGCACGGGGAGGGGATGTGAAGGGACGCCTCACTGCCGGCCAGCTCCGGCCCGTCACCGGGCCGCTCGCCGCCCGCCGTCCGGGACGGACGCACCCCACGGTGATCGAACACGCGGAAGGGCAGTACCCGGTGCTGTTCCCGCCAACCGGCGCAGTCACAGGTCGCCGGAAGGACCCCAGCGGCCGTCCCCTCCGCGACCGGTCCGTACACCGCCTCCCCCCGGTGGCCGCCGTGGCGCCGGCCGGACGGTCCCGGGATCTTGGCTCCGAAGCAAGGTCGTATACCGCCGCTCACGGCGGCTCCGCCGATCTGCTCTTCACCGTTGACCGCACACCGAGTCCGCCTGCCTCAGAAAGGAACAAGACCAGACGTGCCCCAATACATCACGCCTGAACCGCCATTCACTCTTCCCGATACCGAGCTCACGCGGCACCCTGAACGCAGTGTCAGAGTCAACCGCATCGCATCCGTTCTCACGGTCCTCGGCAGCAGTGCACTGCTCGGTCTGATCGCCGCCAACGTCATCAGCATCGTCTACGTGCTCGTGACCGACTCCAACGACTGGCACGACACGCTGGCCTGGTGGGACCCGGCCATGACACTCACGTGCCTGATTCCGGCCGCCGTCTGCGCCTGGCGCTGGAACCGCATCAAGGCCGCCTGGCACTTCCGGGGCTACCACCTCGGCGACGAAGAACTGCACATCCGCACAGGACTGCTCACCCGCAAACTCACGGGCCTCGCCTATTCCCGAATCCAGTCGGTCACGGTCCACTCCGGCCCCATCCAGCGGCGCTTCAACCTCGCCACACTGACCATCCAAACCGCCGCCGGGAGTGACACCATCGAGGACCTCGACCCGCAGGTCGCACATGACCTGCACAGCAGGCTCACCGAACTCGGCCGAGTGCGGGGGCCTCTGGTATGAGCCAGTCCCTCGAAGGCCGCCTCCATCCGGTCACCCCGCTCCGCCACAGCTGGGCTGTTCTCCTCGCCCTGGGTACCCTCGTCTACCAACTGCGCGATCTTTTCAGTGTCGGCACTACCGGCAGCGAAGAGAAGATCGACATACCCGCTTGGGCAGCATGCGTCACCGCGGCGCTCGCAGTCGCACTCGTTGTCGGCCTGTTCGCTACTGCCTGGCGGCACAGCCACTACAGCGTCAACGGAAACACCCTCGGATATCGCAGCGGCCTGCTCTTCAAGGTCCGGCACCAGTGCGACCTCCACCATGTTCAGAATGTCGACATCCTGAGGCCGTTCCTCGGAAGGATCATCGGGATCTGCACCCTCCACATCGTCATGTCAGGTACGACGATGTCCCTGTCCTACCTCACCCTCAACCAGGCCCGCGCGCTGAGGGCTCGCATCCTGGCCGAGGACACTGCTGCCCAAAAGCTCTACCAGGTGAAAACCAGGGACCTTTTCATCTCTCTCCTTCTCGACCTCGGTCCCAACCTCCGATCAGTCGTCCTGGCCACCATCGGCCTGCTCCCGTACATCCTCTCCGGCCGGACCTTCGCTCTGTCGACCCTGATCGCTTTCACCCCCAAGGTCTGGGGCCTCACGGGAAAGCGGCTCTTCGTCTACAGCGGATGGACCGTCACCCGCAATGCCGAGGGCAGCTACCGCGCCGACTTCGGCGCGGTCGATGCGCAACAGTGCACCTTCCGCGACACCCGGGTCGCCTCGATCGAGCTCCATCAGCCCCTGCTGTGGCGAAGGTTCGACTGGGTCAGGGTCGAGGTCGAGGTGGCCAAGGTTCCGAGAGAACTCGGCCTCAAGGTTCCGAGCGAGCTCCAAGAGCGCGCCTTGGGGCGGGGGCTCGACTGGGTCCTTCACAAACTTGCCGGTGGTCGCACCAATGATGTTCTTGTCCCCGTCTGTCCGCGCGCTGTCGCCGCGAAGCTGGTGCTCCACCTCCTCGGGCCGGATGCTGTGGCCCACCTGCACGAGCCGATCCCGGCACCGCCGGAAGCACGCAGGGCCACACCCTTCCACAGAGCACTCGGGTACCGTCTCGAGAACGGATACTTCACCGCGTGGTCCGGAACCTTCTTCCGAAGCACCACTGCGGTATGTCCCGCCGCACGAGTCCAGACCCTCACCGTCGAGCAGGGCCCGTGGCAGCGCAGACTCGGCCTGGTCACCGTCAACGCCAACATGGCGGGCGGCACCAGGGTGCAGGCCGCCCACCGCACCACCGCCGAAGCGGCGGACCTGGCGCCCCACCTGTACATCCAGTCGATGCGACAGGCCCGTGCCGCCGAAGCTTCGCCGTGAAGTGCTGGGGTGGCCCACCAGGTCATCACCACACACGCAGCCCAAGGTCCGCAGGCTACCCATCAGGCCGCGGGTGAAGCAGCTCGCACAGCGCAGGGCAGCTTTGTTCACGTCGCAGAGCAGAGACGGCATCGTCCCGGAGACCGCCCAGGTCCAATTCGGCGCGGCCGAAACGAACCGAACCGGAGCTCAGACACCCTCGGCGGGCCGGCACCATCCCTTCCCGCCCGCACCGCGCCGTCCGGCAGTGGTACGCGCCGCCGGACCGCCACGGCGCAGCGGTCTGTCTGCTGCGCTCCCCAGCCGCAGTACCGGACGCGCCCCACCCGGTGAGCCAGGACACATGACCACTCGGTGCCGGTATCCACCACCCGTCAGGAACACCCGACGTGGTGGACGTCGGCACCGGTCCAGTACGCCACCGGCGTCCACCGCCGGGCCGGTCCGCACACACGGACCGGAAACGCCGCCGGACCATGTCCGGCCGCCCGCACCCGCACCCGCTCCGTCTGAAAGGCCCGTCGTGTCATTCACCCCCGCCGCCCCGTCCGCAATGGACTACGCGCATCCGACCAGCCGTCCCTACGACAACACGCCGCCCGGCGCCAGGACTTCTGAAACGCCTGGTGCGGACAGGCACTCGCCCGCTCGCGGCAAGCTGCGTGCCTTCGCCTGGCTCGGCCACAGCCGTACCGTGGAGGAGCGGCTGGCGGGCACGGGGTCCGAGGACCGGTTCGATGAGCTGGCCCGGATGGCCGTGCAGGAGCCCTGGGAGATGCCCATGACGGCAGAGCCCGGCTCCCTCGGGATTCTCAAGTACTACGTGACCTGGACCTTCGAGCAGGCTCTGCTCACAGAGGCCGTCCTGCCGAGCCCCGACGCCGACATGTGCGTCTTCAACACCGGGCTGATCACCCGGCAGCACGAGGACATCTACGGGATCTTCCGGCCGAACCACCGGCCCGATCAGCAGGACTGGATACTGGCCGGCTGGCTGGTGGCGGGCGCACCTCAGCTGGACGTCTTTCCCGAGCTCCCGTCGGCAGCCGTGTATTCGCAGGACCCTCTCTCCTACGTCTACGACTGGGACCTCCCCCTGGACTTCTCCGCCCGCCAGCTCATCCCCTTGATCTCCGGCCTTCTCCCGGCCGGGCTCAAGGAGTTCTCCCTCGGTCTGGAACTCATGCTCGCCGGTGCGGTGAACCGCGCCCGCGACATCGCGAAACGCTATCCGGGTACGGCGGTACCCGCGTGGCAGCCGGGCGGAACAGAGATACAGCTCCTGCTGCCTCTCTACCTTGCTGATCCCGCGACGCCGGACGCGGCACTGGTGCTATCGCGCGGTGACACGACCTACCGCTGCACCGCCATCGTGTCGCCCGCCCAGGGGTACAAGGAGGCACGGCTCATCACGCGGCCGACCGCGCACTGGCTCGATTCCCTCACGTAGACCACCCAGCAAGCCGTGCCGAGTTCCCCGACGACGACCTGTCGGACCTGCGTGACCGGCTGGCGGAGCGCACCCTCGTCTGAGACGAGGGGCGAAGGCCGGACCGCCGGGGCACCCCGCCGGCGCCCCGGCCTTCGCCGCTTGCTGTGTCCTCATCGACCCTGCCCGCAGGTTTGATGCCCGTACTTGGACCACGTCCGACAGGAGCCCTGCTGTGCCCGACTCCGGAGCGAGTATCCATGCATGGCACATCGACGAACGGGACCATCAGCGCCATACGGAACGGCGCGGACGCCGGTTCGCCTACACGAGCCTCGATCCCGCACGTACGGCGCTGGTCGTGATCGACATGGTGCCGTTCTTCGTCGATGCCAACCCCTACGCCCGCGGCATCGTCCCGAACATCCAGCACCTCGCCGACCGCCTGCGGAGCGCCGGCGGTACGGTCGCCTGGGTCCTGCCCGCGCGCACCGAACGCACTGAGACCGGCGACGAATTCCACGGCCCCGAAGCAGCCGAAATGTTCCGCACCGCCGGCGGTACCGGACCGCTGCGGGACCGGCTCTGGCACGGCCTCACCCCCGGCACCGATGACCTCCTGGTGGAGAAGTCCGCACCCAGCGCCTTCTTCCCCGGCCGCTGCCCGCTGCCCGAACTGCTCCGGAAACGCGACGTGAACACGGTTCTGATCACCGGCACGGTCACCAATGTGTGCTGCGAGTCATCGGCCCGCGACGCCTGGACCCTCGGCTACCGGGTCATCATGATCGCCGACGCCAACGCGACCGGCCGCGACCAGGACCACAACGCCACACTGCGCACGGTCTACCGGTCTTTCGGGGACGTCCGGCCCACCGCAGATGTCCGCGCCCTGATTGACGCGCAGACGTAAAGGCGACAGGGGGCCGTGCGGCAGCCGTGATGGCTGGTCTGCGGGAATCCGTGTACTGCGACGCCACAGTGCCGACAGCGGGTCTGCCACCGCCGGACCCCCTGTTCCGGCCGCAGTATCGCGATCGAGCTTTACGGGAGCGAAGCGCCCGCGATAAACCGAAGAGAAACCGCATCAGTGACGTCACACCATTGATGGGAGCGGCCCGTTTGAAGACACCCCACAAGGAACACACCATGAACCCTTCGACCAGCAGGACCGTTTCACCGCCGACCGACACCGACTGGCGTGCTGATGGGGTGAATGAAATACAACAACTTCCACCCGGCTTGCGGAGCGATCTGCGATATTTTGCCTATTATCTGGGCAACGGAACTCTACTTTGTCCTGTCTATGACGAGCTCGATTACGACGAGGTCATCACGCGTTATGACGACACGGTGGGGCGGTTGTTCGCGATCTTGCTCGATAGCTATGACCGCCCGCTGGACGACGATAAGGTGGATTCGTTCGCTGACTACGACCGGGTGAGGGCGTGGCTCGCGGCTGAGTGCGACCAGGCGCGCTACAAGGCACCCGCGTTGAGTGATGCCGAGCTTCGTCTGTCGGATTTCGACGAGAAATGGAAAGACGCGGTCGTGGCGTTCGCCTGCAAGCTTGGAAGCGGCACTCTTGCCCCGAAGGTGCTGAAGGGGATCGACTATGTGCCGTATCTAGTCGAGGGCGGTTCCCTCCCGGAGGATGTCGTCATGGTGTTCGCCAACGTGCTGAGGGTCACTTCGGACGGAACGCCGACCAATGCAGGGCACGCCGAGCATCGAGCGGCGCAGAAACTGCGGGAGTGGCTTGAGCCCGGCTACCAGCCGGATCCGCCGATGGAGATCTGGGAGTTCAACCTCGTCTAACCTCGGGCTTTCACGAACTGGGCGGTCCGCAACTTGACCACAGCTGGGAGAAGTACCCCTGACCAGCGGCATCGGCACTTGTCGAGCGTCCGGTTGGGTGCGAGGAGAGAAGCACCCCTCAGGTGAAGCGGGCGTACGATCTTGCCCCGAGCGCTCCCCGATCGCCATCGCGTGTCCGTCTATGCGCGCAGTGATGAGGTCGCCCGCACGGTATAGATTGGGACCCGGGGTGCGGTCAGGGTCGTTTGCCTCATCACCATCGCGTGATGGAATCCGCGTAGCCAACTTCGCGGAGTCTCCTGATCACGTTGTCCGACGGCTGGTCAGAAGAGCGGAAAATGCCCCTGCCCAGCAATAATGCGGATTGTCTAGGCCCTCGTTCCCGCGCCCGTCGGAGGCACTTTCCAGGTGAGTAGGCGTATCGGGTGGTACCCGCGTGTCCGCGTCGAGGGCGGTGGCCGCGGGACGGTTTCTCAGGCGGGGGCGGTGCTGCTGGTCGAGACGGTCCGCACGTCCGGCCTGGACACCGCGGTATCGGCGGCAATGGCGCCGTGGCGCAAGCCGCGAACGGTGCACGATCCGGGCAAGATCCTGCTGGATGTGGCCCTGGCCGTCGCGCTCGGCGGCGACTGTCTGGCCGACATCGGCATGGTGCGGGCCGAGCCCGACGTGTTCGGCCCGGTGGCCTCCGATCCGACGGTCTCCCGTCTCGTCGATGCTCTCGCCACAGCCGGGCCGAAGACACTCGCTGCGATCCGGTCGGCGCGGGCAGAATGCCTGCTCGGCGAGGCAGCGGGCCTCCTCACCCCGACCGCCGGCCAGGGACCGGCAGCCGGCTTCCGCCGCTCCGGCATCCTTCACGGCCTCCACCTCGTCCGCGCCAGCATCGGTGCCCGCGACATCGAAGCCACCGCCCACTGGATCACCACCCTCTCCACCCACATCCCTCACGTGCAGTCCATCCGCTGCCGGGCCCTCCTGTCGGTCGTGCGTAACAAAGCGGGCAGTCAACTGCGCGCAGCCCACCGCACAGATGTACTCGACGCCATCAGCAGGGCACTATCGAGGGCATGACGACCCAGCTGCTCCCGACTGCGGCACGAGCGTGGACGATGGCCGCCGTCTCCTATGACAGTCCGGCTGCACGCGAGCTCACCCAGGCCCTTCAGCGCGAACAGCATGGGATCTACGGGCGGGCCGATGACCCCGAGACCACGGCGGCCGCAGAGTTCGAGTCACCCTGCGGCGTTTTTCTGGTCACGGAACGCGCGGACGGAATCGCTCTGGCTTGCGGCGGATGGCGCACCGTCGGACTCACTACTGCTGAGGTCAAGCGCATGTACGTGGCCCCGGCCGCCCGCGGACAGGGATATGGGCGGCGGCTCCTGGAGGCCCTGGAACAAGACGCGTCACGCCATGGCATGACCAAGGTGATCCTGGAGACCGGCGTCAGCAACCACGTAGCGCTCGCCCTGTACAAACGCTGTGGTTACACCCTGGTCGAGCCCTACGTCCTTGGCCGGGACCCAAGGATCAACCGGGCGCTGAGCAAGGATCTGAGCCTGCCGTGGGAGGTTCAGCCGGAGTACGGGACGGAACGGCTGGCATTGCCGCACAAGCTCAATGATCCGGACTCGACTACGGGGCCGAGCTGGCTGCCCTTGCGCGTTGGGCGGCTCAGCTGATGCCATCGCATCTTCGGCATCTGCTGACGATCACACCACCAGGATCAGGATCATCTCGTCGGCCACCAGGAGCATGAACGCGTCCACGGTCGGCACGCGGGCCACTCAGGCGACGGCGCGCCCGATGACAGCCGTGCACCAGGTGTTCCCCCGCCGGTGGGCAACAGCCTCCATCGCAGGGGGAGCAGCGGGTCGAGCGGTCCGGCGCTCCGCCGGACGGCCTCCGCGCGGACCTGGTCGTACAAATCCCGGGACGGCGTGCCGCGGTACCGGGTGCCGGGAGTGGAGGCGCGACGCGGCGCAGCAGGAGCGGTCACGGCTGTCGGACGTGGCGAGACAGTCGGCGTGAGCGAGGCCGGGGCGCGGTGTATGGGTCGAGGCCGAGGTCGAGGCCTTCGGCGCGTGCGATTCTCGCCGCTGTACGTGCGAGCCGGCGGGGACGATCTACGGCCACCATGGTCGATCGCTAGCTGCGCTGTGCCTGGCTGCCGCGCGAATTCACCGGTATCTGCCAGAGTCCCGCAGCGTCGGTGTCAGCCGCTGATGTCATCGGAAGCCGGTCGTCCTCACGGACTCTCGCCCGTCGTTGCCCCGCCGCCCGTGTCACCCTTCTGCCGGACGGCCCTGCGCCGATCCTTGAGGTGCCGAATGATGAGCCAGACACCCCCGAGGGCAACGACGGGGCAGAAGATCCGGCCAAAGACCGTCGCGCTGGTGAACGCTCCAGCGATGCTCCCGGCAAGGAGCACTGCGTAATAGACCAGCATGGTCGGGTGTTCAGCGTGCTGATCGCTTCTGACGGTCATGGATCCCCCCTGCGACCACAGTATCGGTCTGATGAACGCCTCATCCGCACCGGCTGCGCCAGACGCACAGCGGCTTCGGAGATGACCAGGTGCGGCAGGCTCGAAGCCGCCGGCGTCCACCTGCGCTACGGCCCCGACGGCTGCCTCGCCGGCGTCACCCTGCTGGAGCGGGGCTGCCTGATGTCGGCCGGCCTGGGCATCGTCAAACTCCTCGAAGGACGCCGGGGGCAGACCTACCCCGACATGGAATGGGAACCCAAGGCCGCCTTCGCGGCAGTGGCGCAGCGGTATCGGAGATGACAGGCCAGCGCCGGTCTACCACCGCCGCGACCTGCGGGCCAACGGCGTGTTGTACCTGTGCGGGTTACTGATGCCGGGCGTCGCCGGCAACTGCTGGTCGATCGCGGAGGCAGTCGGACTGGACCGACCGTATCGCCCGCACCACCTGCTCGACGCGCCTGCTGGGAGAAGGACGGTGCGAGAGACGTGGCGCCGCGTTCCTGACCCGGCACCTCGGCGCCGACGGCGGGGCCCTGATCTTCGACGAGACGGGGCAGGCGAAGAAGGGGACGAAGACCGCGGCCGTGGGTCGGCAGTATTCCGGCGCGATGGACCGGGTCGAGAACGTGATCGTCTCTAGCCGTTGTTGCGGGTCCAGGTTTCCGCGGAGCAGCTGCCGCTGGAGCTGCATATGGCCACCCGGATGCCGCTGCCCTGGCTTCCGTACGCGTTCGGATATGTACTGTCCTCGTAGAAATCCTTGTTGCAGCGGCCCCAGGTACCCGTGACGGAGATCGCACATTCGCCCTGGCGGTACAGCTGCCAAGAGCTGCCGTTCCACAGGTAGTTGCTCCAGCGGGCGTATGCGCCACTCGTGTTCGCGACCAGATAAATCCCGTCTCCGTACATCTGGAAGCACGATTCACCGGCGCTGGACTCCGCACAGGGGCCCGTGCTGTAAACGGGGCCACCGAGCACCGCTTGATCGTATTCCGTTGCCGCAGCCGACACGCCGGCAACGGCCGACGCCGTATCCGAATTCGCCGCTGCGGGGCTTGCCGAGGTGGCCAGGCCGATGGTCATCAGCACGGCCACGACCGCTCCGAAATTCCGTGCTCGCTTGATGGTGTTCCGTAACACAAACCCTCCTTCGCTGGCACCAGCGTCCACGCTGTCCGGACGGTGGCGCTCAAGGCTCCCGAAGTGCATGAAAGGACCGTCGGATTGGCGGGAAGTCGGAATTTCTCCGCACCGAAGACCCCCGTCCCCCAAGGTGCCTCGTAGTTCAGGCACCGGCATGTCCGCAGACGAGCATCGCTCATGACTCGCCGAGCCGTCCAGGAAACAATGAGCCAGCCTGACGGCTCATTCGTGGGGGCCGGTGGCGCATCCGGACTGTAATAGTCGTAGGACGCCGTGTCGATCAGGTAGACGCCGAGGTAAGTGGCGATCCGGCCCGGATCATGCCCGGTCCCACGCGAGACTGGTTATCCGGGGGTATGGCGCAAGCTCACCGGGGCGCTGGTCGGCTTACCGGTAGCCGCGCCGACGCGGCGAGTGCGCTGGCCCAGGCCCGCCGCCGCGTCGGAGCGAAGCCGCTGCGGTGGCTGTTCGGCCTGCTACGCGGCCCGGCCGCCGGCGTCGGCACCGCCGGTGTGTGGTGGCGGGAGCTGCTGGTGGTCGCACTCGACGGCACCATCCTGACCGTGCCTGACACCTCCGCCGTCTTGACCAGGTTCACCAAACAGGCGGGCAACCACGGCGGGACCGGATACCCGCAGGTCCGCCTGCTCGCCCTGGTCGCCTGCGGCACCCGCACCCTCATCGACGCGGTCTTCGGCCCCACCACCTCGGGCGAGACCACCTACGCGCCACCCCTGCTGCCCAGCCTCCGGGCTGGGATGATCCTGCTCGCTGAGGTTGATCCCGGGGAGTGGACACCGGATTTCATGCGGCGAGTGAAAGCGTACGTGATGTGATCAGTTGCTGTTCGAACTCGGCTGGTGTGAGGTATCCGAGGGCGGAGTGCCGCCGGCGCCGGTTGTAGTACGACAGCCAGCGGAACACCTCAAGCCGTGTCTGCGCCTTCGAGGTCCAGCGTCTTCCGTGAAGCAGTTCTCGTTTGAGGCCCTGGAAGAACGACTCGGCCAGGGCATTGTCGTAGCTCGAGCCGATCCGGCCCATGCTGCGGCGGATGCCGTGCCGGCGGCAGACGTCGGCGAAGGAGGCCGCGTTGTACTGGGCACCCCTGTCGGTGTGGAAGACGACGCCGTCCACCCGGCCGCAGCGGGCAGCCCCCGTTCTCCGGAAGGCGCAAACTTGGTCCGTTCCTGCGACTTTCCTGCTCCATTTCTGGTTCAGAAGTGGTATCTACGCAGGTCGGAAGGCCCCCAGCAGGTCAAGAACCGTGCGGTGGTAGAGGGCGTGAACGAGCGGGAGGTCAGTGAGCCGGGCGCACTCGTCCGTGCCGTGCAATCCCTCGTACCTTGTCCCGAAACCGGCGGTAGCGGGCACGTTGTGCCCGGCAAGGAGATTGCCGATGTTGGAGGGTCCCGCCGTCTTCGCCTTCACCCCGGCCCCAAGGACGTCAGCGCTGCGGAACATCGCCGCGGCGGGCTCCTGGTCGGGCCCCAGGCGGAAGGGCGGCCAGCACGCAACCTCCACGACCTCGGTCGGCACCGGCGGTGGCAGCTGGGCATCGAGCTGCGCGACGACGTCTCCGACCAGGGCGGCGGCCGCGGGCCCGTCGAGGGCCGGCGTCAGCCTCACGTCGACGTTCAGGTCGACACGGTCCGGGGTCACCGACCACCCGGACCCGCCCGCGATCGACGTCACCGAGAGCTTCGCCGGCAACGGGAACCGGTAGTCGGCTCCGGGCAGTTCAGCGGAATCGAGCAGCTGGACAAGACGGGCGGCCCGGGAGACCGCGCTCACCACGTTCTTGCTGGAGCCGGAATGGCCGGCGGGGGCGTGCACGGTGACGACCGCGCGCCACAGCCCCCGCCCCCCGACGACAACGTCGTCGAGCCCCGGGTATCCGATCATGACACCGGACGGGCGCCGTGCGTCCGGGTCCGCCAGGAACGCCCGCGCACCGCCGAACTGGCCCGTGTGCTCATCCACATCAAGGAGCACACTCAGCCCGCCCGCAAGCCGGCCGGACACCCTCTGGACGTCCTCGGCGACATGACAGAACACACTCGCCGCGAGCTTGCTGTCCGCCGCTCCTCTCCCCCGCAGCCAGCCACCGACCACGTCCCCGGCCGTGGGAGGGAAACTCCACGCCTCCTCGTCGCCGAACGGCGCAGTGTCCAGGCACGCGTCCAGCGTCCACCACGAACCCGGCCGTCCCCCCTCGATCTCCACCAGGAGTCCCACACACCCGGCATCCGGTCCGTAGAGGCGGCGGTAGGGAAGCGACCTCTCTCTCAGCCACAATTCGACCCGGTCCAGGACCGGCCCGTAGTCGTCGAGGCCACCACGGCTCGGCAGCCGCACAAGGTCCTGGGCCAGACGGACCACCGACTCCGCCCTCTTCCCGGCCAACTCCACAAAGTCGAAACCGTTCACGTCTCTCCCAGCAACTCGGGTCCGGATCGTACGGGCAGGCGGCGCAGGGCGTGGAGGGTCTCCACGGGCCGCGCTGACGCACACGCTTCCCGGCCGTGCTGGACCAGCCCAATGGCGGCTTCACTCCCCAGCGCCACACCGCAGTCGAAGCCGTCCGCCCCATGAAAACTGGGCAGGGGAATCACGGCCGCGTTCTCCGATGCAACGAAGTGACGCTCCAGCGCAAAGGGTTTTTCCACGAGCCCGATGTGCAAGGACTGCACACCGTTGCGGCGCTCCGCCGGATCACGCAGAGCAAGGAGCCGCGCGAGATGCTCCCGGAGCTCCCTGTGCCGCGGCGGCCCGTACAGCACCCGGTAGTGAACCAGATCCGGAGTCCGGGACAGGACGCTCTCGATCGCCGACAGATATCCGGGTTCACGCGACCGTGCCCCTGTCACCACGAGCTGTTCCTTCGCTCCGAGGACAACGTCGATCATGGCTCCGACGAGGTCGACATGTCGCGTCAGAAGCCGGGTGACGTTTCCGGTGCCCATTTCGGCGAGGCTGGTGGTTGCCTCCTGCCCGTCCTGGTGCGCGAACAGCACACGGGAAGGATGCCCGAACAGCTTGCACAGCGCCTGCCGGCTCTTCGGCCCCGTCCGCCTCCGCCCCGTCTCCCAGGCGCTCAGCAAGGTCGGACTCGTTGCTCCGCCCGAGATCTTATTGAGAAGGTCGCACACTTCCTCCAGCGCGAGGTTCAGATCGAGCCGCGCCGCTTTTAAGGCCGATGGCTTCATGCCGACCAGCGTGACAGGAGAGCGGCCCGCGTTCACACCCCATTCAGCAACTCGCAGAGTCCAGCCCGAACGCACCGATCAGCACATCTGCCCTGCCCCTACCGGCCGCGACCGCACCATGCACCCGGCTGCCGACCTCGCCCGGGACGGGGCAGCGCAGGTTCCGGGGCTGGCAGCGTCGAAGTGCGCTGTCAGTGATGGGTGGTGTACCCGGGCGGAATCGTCCTACGAGATGGGTCTCTCTGGCCGGGCAGGCAGCGCAACGCTGGCCCGCGGCGCCACTGGGCGCCCCCGTCGTCCGTGGGTAGGTCCTGTGCAGGTGGTCCTGGACGGCGGGGCCGGGGACTTGACTCACATGGCGGCCATGCGGGTTCTGACGGCGAGTGCGTCTCGGAGGTTGCGGGCCGACCCGGTGTCCTGGGCGATGGTCACGGCCGCGTTGATGACGCTGTCCGCGGCTTCACGTTCACCGGAATCGAGGTAGATGGAGGCGGAGGACGTCAGCATCTCCGCGGCACCGCGGACTGAATCCGTCGGCCAGGACGCATGGGCGAAGTCGAGAGCCTCCCTGCCCCGCCGGAGTGCTCCCGGGGTGCTGGTTCCCAGGCGGACCATGGCGTGTCCGACCCATTTCTGGATCTCCGCCATGTCGAGGTATCCGATGTAGGGAGGCATTTCGCCGTCGTCCGCTGTCTCCAGCAATTTCCATGCTGCCCGGATGTCGGTGTCTGCGGGACGCACATGTATCAGTGCTGCGTGATGGTGGGCGCGCACCGCGTGGAGCCAGGATCTGACGGCGGGGTGGGCGAGAGTCCCTGCGACATGGAGGGCACGGTCGGCGATCGCGAGGGCTTCGGTGAGGCGGCCCGGTCGGCGGCGACGCGGCTGTACTGACCCAGGAGGTTGGCGGCCACGGAGAGGTCACCCGCCGCCTGGGCGTGATCGGCGGCGGTGAGGTAGTACCCGGCCGCCATTTCCGTCATCCCCTGGTCGTAGGTGAGGAAGCCGACGAAGCCGCCGGTGTCGGCGGCGAGCGCGGCGATACACGCCCGGTCGGCCGAACTCGTAGTGCGGTGCAGCCAGTTGATCACCTGACGGTGGTGGTCGCATGCCTGTGCATAGACGGATGACGCTCCGCAGAGGTTGTCCATTCGTCCCTGTGCCGCCCGGATGGCACGGTGAGCGTTCATGAGGTCGTCGTTGCCGGCCAGGAGCCCGTCCTTGCCGGGGATCAGGGTGGTGCTGTTCATGACGAATATTCCCGCGCCCGTTTTGAGTAATGCTCGTCGATGCATGTCGTCCCCTCCCAGGTGCCCGCCGGCTGATGCCGTCAAGGCTGCGTCCTTTCGCTCTCTTTGTTCAGCTTTTGCCAGTGCTGTCAGTGTGCCGTCCGCCCCCAGGGCTGCGTCCAGCGCGTCCGCGATGGGGCAGCTGGGGTGGCGACGGCCGTTCTCCAGGTCCGACACCAGCGATTTGCTGCATTGGGCTCGCCTGGCGAGCTCTCGGTAGGACAGGCCTCTCTGACTGCGGAGTGCGGCCAACTGCCGTCGGAAGGACGTTGTTTCACTCACGGTGGGCTCCTTCGTGTCCGCAACGGGGTCTGCGCCGACTCCGGCCACCAGCAGACACCATCGGCGACCTGCGACGCAGGGGTCTCCGCAGTTTTGCGGACAGTCTGCGGACAGTTTGCGGACACCCATGGTCTGCCGGTCGGGGCCTCCGGTCTGCATCATGGGTGTCACGAAAGCCGACGGGGCCGAAGCCCCAGGCACGGCGCACATCCGACTCACTGCATGCATGCACACAAGGGGGACTGCCATGCCCAGATTGGCCTTGCACGGGAGACCCGGCGCGGGGAAATCCACGCTGGCCGGGATGCTCGTGGAGGAGTTGTGCAATGCCGGGGCGCAGCCGTTCCGGCTGAAGGTGGGTGCTCCGCTGTACGAGTTGCAGGCACTGGTCCGCGCAGCGGCCGGACGTCCGCTGCTGAACAGGGACGACCAGGACGGCGAACTGCTGAACTGCCTCGGTCTGCAGATGCGGCGTATCAATCCCGCGGCACTGACGGACCAGTTCGTCCTCCGTGTGAAGCAGGCGGAACAGCTTTACCCCCGTGCCGTGCTGCTCTGCGACGACGTACGGGGGCCGGACGCCGACGTGGTTTCCGGGCTCGGGTTCCGGATGGTGCACGTCGCCGCACCGGACGAGGTGCGTCGGGCCCGCAAGGCGGGGCGTAGGGACCTGTCCGCCGGGGACGATAATCATCCGACGGAGGAGCCCGTCACGGCCGGCTCCTGGCGGTGTGTCGAGAACGACGGAGACCTGGACGCGCTGCGAGCGCGGGCGAAGTCCCTCGTCGCGGAGGTGCTCCGGTGATCCTGTCGGGGCCTGAGATCATGCGCCAGCGGGCGGCGAATGCTCTCACCATCGAGCCGTTCGACGAACGACAGCTCAACCCTGTCTCCTACAACTACCGGCTGGGTGGCACCCTGCGTGTCCACCGGTCGCAGGTGCTGGACACCCGGGCCCAGCACGGGCTGTCGGAATTCGAGATCCCGCCGGACGGTGTGGTTCTGCGGCCCGGGCGGATCTACCTGGGTACGACAGCCGAGGTGATTGGCAGCGACGAATTCGTGCCGTGGCTGATCGGCCGGTCCTCGGTGGGACGTCTCGGCATGTTCCTGCAGTTCAGCGCCGCACTGGGCAACCGGGGCTCCTGCCACCGCTGGACCCTGGAGATCAAGGTCGTCCAGCCCCTGCGGGTCTATACCGGGATGACGGTCGGCCAGGTGATGTTCATGACCGCCCGGGGGGCGCCGCACGCGTACACCGGATTCTTCGGACACATCAGCCAGGCCCTGCCACCGGCCGCAGGCCGGCTGGCAGGTCCCTCTCCGCTGGAAGGAAGCGCACCGTGATTCTGACCGGTCCCGAGATCATCGGGGAACACAAGGCCGGACGGCTCCACGTTGAGCCGTTCGACACGGCGCGGGTGCAGCCCAACTCGTACGATGTCGCCCTGGGCCCGACCCTTCTGCGGTACACCGAATCGCCCCTCGATGTCCGTGCGGCCAACGCCACCGAAGAGATACTGATCCCGCCGGAGGGCGTGCTGCTGCAGCCGGACCGGATCTATCTGGGCTCCACCGTCGAAGTGATAGGCAGCGACCACTACGTGCCGATCCTTCACGCACGGTCCGGCGCGGCGCGGCTGGGGCTGTTCTGCCACGTCACCGCCGATCTCATCGACGTCGGGTCGAAGGGGCAGCTGACGTTCCAGCTGCACGCCGTCGAGCCGTTGCGCGTCCACGCCGGGGACGTCCTGGGCCAGGTCACGTTCATGCATGTGCAGGGGAGGCGCCTGCTCTACACCGGGAAGTACCAGGGATCGGTCGGCCCTCAGGCGTCCAGGAGCCATCTGGACCGTGCGAGGGAGCTGGTATGACGCGCGTGGTCACCGACCCTGCCGCGGGGGTGTCCGACCGGCGGGCCGCAGCGCTCGTCACGGTGGCTTTCGACACCATCAGCAGGCGGTACGTGGAGGACCGGCATCAGATCGCCGCTGCGCTGCTCGACGCGGACGGCGGTGTTCACGTCGGGCTACACCTTGACGCGATGGTCGGCCGGGCTGCCGTGTGCGCCGAGGCGGGCGCCCTGTCCGCGGTCCGCCTCGTCACCGGGGCGCCGCTGCTGATGATCGCCGCTGTCCGCTACCCGAAGCCCTCCGAGAGCGGCGGCGCCCGCATCGTTCCGCCCTGTGGCCTGTGCCGGGAACTGCTGCTCGACCACGGCCCCGGCCTCCACGTACCCGTCCCCGCTCATGGCGGCACGGTACGGCTCGTGGCACTGTCCCAGCTCCTGCCGGCCAAGTACGTCGGCACGAAGTGGCCCGCCCCCGTCCTTCCCTCCGCAGAATTCCTGACCGAGGAGACCTCATGACGCAGCCCGACTTCCGCACCCCCGAGCTGGACGCCCTGGCCGAGCGGATCATCCCCGCCACCCACTTCGAGTTCCCGACCGAGACCGCCCGCGACCGGTTCTTCCACAACACCCGAATGCTCGACGTCAAACAGCACGTGCACAACGCCTACCGGACCAACCCCCGGTCCATGGTCGACCACATGATCACCAATCTGCAGCTCTCCGGAACGCAGGACCTGCTCGACCTGGGATGCGGCAACGGATTCATCCTGGAGCACCTGCGGCCCCACCTCGCCGACGGCACCATCACTGGCCTCGACAACGCCCCCGCCGTCCTGGACGCAGCCCGCCGGCGTCTCCACGGCACCGCCACCCCGTGTTCGTGGATCGAGTCCAGCGCGGACGACCTGACGATGCTCGCCGACGACTCCTTCGACCGGGTCATGGCCAACTACATGATCCACTACGTGCCCGACCTCGACCGGTGCTTCACCGCCATACGGCGGGTCATGCGCCCGGGCGGCATCTTCCAGCTGACCACGGACCGGGCCGACAGCATGCTGGAAATGTACGACGTACACTTCGAAGCGCTCCGCGCCCTGGACGCGCCCGACGACCTGTTCAAGGCCACCCCCAAGGGGCGCCTGTCGCTGGACACCGGAGCCGCGCAGCTGGCCGAGTACTTCGAGCACGTGGAGAAGGTCACCTGGCAGGACCAGCTCAGGTTCACCGACCCGGCGCCGTTCATGCGGTTCTACGAGGTCGGGCACAACCACTGCTGTGCCTCATCCGTCCCCGACTCCCGGTTCGACGACGGTTTCTACGCCCGGCTGCGCGGTCTGGTGGAGGCGGAGGTCGTCCGCCGGATTCAGGCCGACGGGTACTTCGCGGTGACGAAGTTCACCGGGAGTTTCCTCTGCCGCTGACGCGTAGGCGGTGTCGTGTGGCTCGAACGGTCGAGTGCCCTGCCGGTCCCGGTACCTGTGGCGGCCGGGGTTGGTAGCGTCCCCGTGCCGTGCCGGTTCTGGTGTGGCACTCGACCGACAGAGAGGGCCTCATGGCCACCACGATCCGCCGGGCGGTCATTCCCGCCGCCGGCATCGGCTCCCGGCTGCTGCCGCTGACCAAGGCGATCCCCAAAGAGATGCTGCCGGTCGGCGACAAGCCGGTCATCGAGCACACCGTGTGCGAGCTCGTGGACTCCGGGATCACCGACATCACCATCGTCGTGTCCGCGGGCAAGGGGCTCATCCAGGATCATTTCCGGCCTTCCCCAGCACTCGCGGAGCAGCTCCGGGCCGACGGGAAAGACCGATTCGCCGACGCGGTGGACCAGGTCGCCGAGCTGTCCCACAAAGGGCACATCACCTACCTCGACCAGCACGGCCCGTACGGGAACGGCACTCCGGTGCTGAACGCGTCCCACAATTTCGGCGAGGAGCCGATGTTGGTGCTGTGGCCCGATGACGTGTTCGTCTCCGAAGTCCCCCGCGCCCAGCAGCTGATCCGGGCGTACGAGGCGACGCGGTGCCCGGTGCTGGCCCTGATGCCGATGGACCGGTCCGAGTCCCACCGTTACGGCGTCCCTGTGGTGAAGGAGGACATGGGCGGCGGGATGCTGCGGATCACCGGGCTGGTGGAGAAGCCGAAACCGGCCGACGCACCGTCCGAGTTCGCGGCCATCGGCGGATACGTCGTCACCCCCGGCGTGGTCGACGAGCTGCGCGAGCAGACCCGCCGCTGGTACGCGGCCGGCGACACGACGGCCGAGGTGTACCTCACCGACGCCATCAACGCCTACGCCTCGACCCGCGCGGCCTACGGACAGGTCATCCAGGGCCGCTGGTTCGACACGGGAAACCCCGCCTCCTACCTCGAAGCACAGTTCGCCACCGCCCTGCAGCACCCCGAATACGGTCCGCGCCTGCGCGAACTGGCGCGGAGCATGGACACCCCCAACAGCTGACCGCTCCCTTCGGGCCCGCCCCTTGGGAGAGGGGCCGGCCCGAAGGAGAACCGTGAAGCCCCAATACGAACCCGTCATCGATCAGCACGACACCTGGCTCGCCGTCAACCCGGTCCAGGGCTGCCCCAAAGACTGCTCGTACTGCTACCTGAAGGACCTGGGCCTCACCCTCGCCAAGCCCGCCGAGCTCGCCACCCCGGCCGACACCCTCACCCAGCTCCTCGCGAGCCGCTACTACCACCCCCGTCTGATCCTCGCCCTCTACACCTGCACCGACGCCCTCGCCACGCCCCGCACCCGCGCCCACCTCATCGCGCTCCTCGACGTCCTCGGCGACTCACCGGTCCGCAACCCGGTCTGCCTCATCACCAAGTGCGCCGTCACCGACGACGTCGTCGCCTGCATCCGACGCAACCAGGCCAAGGGCCTGCGCGTCATCGTCTACCTCTCCTACTCCGGTCTCGGGCCCGACATCGAACGCGGCATCGACCACGGTGCGCTGAAGGACAACTTCCCCCGCCTCCACGCCGCGGACATTCCAGTCATCCACTACTGGCGCCCGGCACTGCCGCAGAACAGCACCTCGGCCGTCATCGAATCGGTCATGGACCTGGCCTCCCGGTACGCGCGGTGCTCGGTCGCCGTCGGGACCAAGGTCAAACCGACAGCGAAGGATCAGATCACCGCACTGTGGCCGCAGCTCGCCGACCCTGCGCTCGACCCACAGGCAGCCGACTCCGTCTGGCCACGGACCACGTGGGACTGGCTTCGCGACCGACCCCGGCGCTACGACACCCACCCCGTCTACCAGACCAACTGCTGCGCGCTGGCCTACGTCCTGGGCGAGCCCGACCACGGCGGTATCTGGAACTCCCCCACCTGCCTCAACGCCAACCACTGCCCGCCCGAGCAACGCAACCGGTGCGCCGCCCCCGTTCCCTCCCAGCAGCCGGTGACACCAGCCCAGATCAGCGAGCGGCTCCGCGTGATCGGGCTCACGGATCTCCCCCACTCCTACGACCGGCGGACCCGCACGCTGGTCCTGAGCGACCCGGTGCCGCTGCGCGACCAGCACAACCTTGCCCAGGTTCTGCGCATCAGCGTCCGCGCTCCCCAAGCACCCGGAGAACGGTACTGGTCCGGCCGCCTGGCAGGAGGAACACCCCTCATCGTCGACGCCTCCTGACCAGCCGCCCACTTCACCTCACCGGAGAAATCCATGGCACCGACATCCCGCCCCCTTTCGCTGGACACCGGAGTCCTGTTCTGGCCGCGCGGCGGCAGCGCACAGGTCATCCGCTATCTCCTGCGCGAACTGAACAGCCGGGGCTGGACCACCACGCTCCACGCCGGATCACTCGGCAAGCCCGGCGACCCCTCCCACGGCTCCACGTTCTACAAAGACCTGACCCTCCACCCCTACGACTACAACGACGCCCAGCACCGGTTCCTCACGGGCCGGAACCCGCAAGGCGGCCCCCGCCCCTTCCACCCCTCCTACGAAGACCGCGGCCACTGCCCCGACCCCCTATTCCCCGCGGTACCCCCGAACGACGCCGACCGCATCACCCGCGCGTGGACCGACCACCTCACCCGCCACCGCAGCCCCGACACCGGCATGCTCCACCTGCACCACCTCAGCCCCCTGCAGACCGGCGCACGCAGCGCGTACCCGTCCGTCCCCCGCGTCACCACCCTTCACGGCACCGAACTCAAACTCATCGACGGCATGACCAGGCGCCTCCGCCTCGTCCGGTCCGCCGGCACCTTCCCCCAGGACCTCGCCCGCACCCTGCACACCGACAACCCCCACCGCACCGGTGAAGCACACCGTCTGGCATGCACCGCCCGCCTCGACGACACCGACACCGAACTGCTCACCACCACCGACTGGCAGAAATGGGCCCACTGCGAGTACTGGCTCACCCGGATGCGCCAGGCCGCCCACCACGCCGGCGACCTCGCGGTCGTCTCCGACCAGGACCAGGAACTCGCCCAGCGCCTGCTCCACCTCGACACCCCGCCGCCGGTCATCCCCAACGGCGTGGACACCACCGCCTTCCAGCCGCACGGCCTCACCCCCGACGAACGCATGCGACACCTCCGCCACTGGCTCGTTGCCGACCCCCAGGGCTGGGCACCGGGACAGGCCCCCGGCAGCATCCGCTACACCGACCGGGACCTGAAACGCCTCCTGGACCGCCACGGCCGGCCGCGGCCACTGCTTCTCTGGGTCGGCAGATACCTCGACTTCAAACGCGTGCCCATCCTGCTCCAGGCATTCGCAGCCCTGCGCACCCGGCTGGACCCCGCCCCGGCCCTGCTGATGTGGGGCGGATACCCCGGCGAGTACGAAGGCGTCCACCCCGCCGACATCGCGGCCCACCGAGGCATCCAGAAAGACGTCTTCTTCGCCGGCTGGCGCGGACACGACGAACTGCCCACCGGCCTGAACTGCGCCGACCTGCTCGTCGCCCCCGCCGTCAACGAACCCTTCGGCATGGTCTACCTGGAGGCCATGGCCTGCGGAACCCCACCCGTCGCCACCGCCACCGGCGGCCCGCTGCGCACCATCACCCCCACCGGCCCGACCGCGACCGGGTGGCTCGTCAAACCCGACGACACCAACGACCTCGCTGACACCCTCACCACCGCCCTGGCCGACCCGGCCGAACTCGCCCGCCGCGGCGCCAACGGCCGCACCCGCACCCTGACCACCTACAGCTGGTCCCACACCGCCGACCGCTACCTCGACCTCTACAACCACGCCCGCACACACGCATAGTCCACCCCACCACCACAGAAAGGCCCCGACCATGCCACCCATCAAGGGCGTCCTGTTCGACATGAACGGCCTGTTCCGCATCTGGAACAACACCGGCGCCGCGCACAGCGAAGCCCTGGCCGAACTGCCTCCCGGCACCATCGCCCGCTACGCGTACGACCATCCCGCCTACCGCACCGCACGCGTCGGCATCATGACCGACACCGAGTGGGCCCAGGACGTGGCCAGCCGCCTGGCAGCCGACTTCCATCGCCCGCTCAACGACATACGCGAAGCACTGGTCCCCTGGCGGCAGGACCGAGGCACCCCCGTGTCCACGATGATCGCTCTCCTGAACGAGGTACGCCGACACGTGCCCACAGGAGTCCTCTCCAACTGCACCGACGCATTGGCCACCGACCTCCAACACCACGGAATCACCTTCGACCACATCTGCTCCTCCGCCGAGCTCGGCGTCGACAAGCCCTCCCCCCATGCTTTTCGCCTCGCAGCAGACCGCATGGGACTCCCGCCCACGGCGCTCGCGTACTTCGACGACGAGCCCACCTTCGTCACCGCCGCCCTCAGTACCGGACTGCACGCCCACCTATACCGCACCCCGGAACGGACGGAACATACACTGCGGAGCATGGGGCTCCGCCTGCCGATAGCGACCACCCGGCGCGTGAACCCAGAAGCATTGATCCAGGAGTGACGACCGCCCCGACGAAGCATCAGCGGCGAACGCGGACCGGACCATGACCGCTTTCCCAGCGAGCAGTTGTACGACGGCGGGCACCGGTTCCCCCTTTCCAGAAGAGATCCTCGGGTGCGGTGGCGTCGGCGAGGACCGCCACCCCGACACCCTCACCGAGGCGGAACAGCTACGCCTCAAGGCCGTTCTGGTCCACTGCCCCGAACTGGATGCACTCACCGGACACGTCCGGTCCTTCGCCGAGATCCTCACCGAGCGGCAAGGCCAGCGGCTGCCCGAGTGGCTCGACGCCGTCCGCAACGACAACCTGCCCGGCCTCCACACCCTCGCCGCCGGCATCGACCGAGACCGTGACGCTGTCATCGCCGGTCTCACCCTGCCCTGGAACTCGGGCGTCGTAGAGGGGCACGTCAACCGGATCAAGATGCTCAAGCGGCAGATGTTCGGCCGAGCCGGATTCCTGCTCCTCCGAAAGCGAGTGCTGCTCTACAGGTGACCGACGCGTCAGGACGGCTGTCCCACTGGCTCGTACCCCTCATCGATTCGGCGAGGAGCCACGCCGAGAACCAAGTTCTCCATGGCGTGAGGCATCGGTCCGAAGCTGGCAACCCAGGTCTCGACGAGATAGATCACGCCCCCTTCATCGATGCCCAGGAAAAACCGGCCGTGGTCCAGCTCGCCGAGCGGGTAGAGATGGCGCCCGATCGCTTCGCCCCACTCCGTGAATCGGTCATCCTCGCCCCAGGCCAGCTCGGGGTCCAGCTCGAACGGCGTGCGTGCACAGCTGATCCCTGGTCCGCTGACGTTCACAGTCAAACCGCCGAACTCTTGCAGGAAGGCTTCCGCAGCGTCGTGCATCGCGAGGTCGACTGCTTCGAACATGTATCGCCAGCGGGCCGTGTCTACCTTCCGTCCAGGCGTCCAGCCCGACGCCTCCAACACCTCATCTACCTCTCGCGACCAGCTACTCATCTGGGGCCCCGACTCCTCAGCTATGGGTGAGCAGTGATCATCTCAGCGGCCGACGTCACTGAACAGTGTGTGAGCGCCTCACGGAAAGCGAGCCAGAACCCGAGTTTGACGGCGTTGCGGTTCTTGCCAGGTCAGCAGCGTGATGCTCCTGGTGAAAGACGCTGGGAAGGTGGGAGAATAGGCTGCGCTGGCCATGGATACGAACGCCGAACCCGAGCAGACCCGGCACACCACGAACGCTGCTGGTCCGCCGATCCGGCGGCTGTTCCAGGACGTCATCGCCGACCGCATGCAGGGCCCCCGGCCGCCCCAGGCCGCGATGCTGTTCGACGGCGAGGTTGACCCTTGCTGGGACGACCGGAGCCTCCTCGGCGACTTCTATGGCGAGATCCTTCACCAGGACACCTGCCAGCCGTCCACTGCTGACGGCCTCGCCCTGGTCACGGCCCTCGCAGTCGACGACCGCGTTCCCGCCCGACACCGGTTCCAAGCCGTCGACCTGCTGTTCAGGGCTGCCACTGTCGCTGAGCGCCATCTCGCCGAGACCTGGCCGGCCATCCCACAGCATGCCGATCCCGACAGTGAGGCCCGGGCCCGCAGCGCGGTCCAGGCTCACGTTCCAACTCTGCTGGCCCGCTGGTCGGCCGAATGCCCAGCGGTTCGCCTAGCTCTCGCCGGACTCGCCGTGATCATTCCGACGGACCGCACCCTGCCCGCCCTGACACCGCGCCTGCGGACCTTCACGCATCAGCACCCCCAGGGCACCGACATCGGCGACTACGTGCGCTTCGTCCTCGTCCTGGCCACCCAGAACGACGACCAGATCCTCACGGCGACGGAGAAGCTCACTGACGCCTACTGGACGGGAACAGCGCGCGAAGTGCCAGCCCGGCCACGAGCCCTCCACCTCCTCGGCCAGATGCTGACGAAGGTCGGAATCGGACTCACCCGAGCACCCGCCAGGCAGTGACGCACCGCGCGTCTCTGATGCTGCTATTTCTCGTGAACATTGACGGGCCTCAAGATCCGCAACCGCTGCCCAAACTGGCGGACAAACGCTGCCCCTAGAAGTGAACGAAACCACACCGGGCGAGGTTGTCCCGCAGTGACTGGGCGGGGATCGACAGCACGAGGTAGTCCGCCCCGGCCAGCGCGGCTGCCGCGTCGGTGGTCGCGGTCAGTGAGGCGGGCAGGGTGACGTCCGGCCAGTACGCCGGGTTGCGGTGTGTCCGGTTGATGCCGTCGGCGATCTCGTCCCGGCGGGCGTGGACGATGACGTCGGAGCCGGCGTCCGCGAGGATCTTGGCGACGGCTGTTCCCCAGGACCCGGCCGACAGGACCGCCGCGCGGGTACGGTGCTCGCTCGCTGCGGGGCCTCTCGGTGATGACGGTCAGGCTGGCGTCTTCGGGGTGGCGGCCGGGCCGGGCTATCGTATCGGCCGCCCGCGTACCGGGCCGTCGCAGTGTCAGCAGGACCGCCCGCCGGTCTGCTGGTCCCGGTAGAGCACGTCCCGCTCGACTACCTCGTCAAGGGCGTGGAGCAGCGCTTCGTTGCGGGTGTTGCCGCACGCCGGGCTGGTGCTGGTCGCGCGCAGCAAGCCGGGGCTCCACTCCGGGCGTTGCATCCGGCGGCGGACCACGTCGGCCGACACCAGCGCGCTGCGGCCCCTGACCAGGCCGGTGCCTGTTCTCCAGTCCCCCACACCAGCGCGGGAAGGGCTGGTTCGGGAAGCCGGGTGGCTAAGTTCCTGACGACGGTCAGCACGGAGGGCACGGACGGCGGTGTCGGCACGGACGGCGGTGTCGGCGCTGCACTTCACGATGCGGCGGGTTCGAGGAACGTGGGTACTCGTTGAGCTGTCGGGTAGTCAGCGAGGCGTGGTGCACGGTCCTGAACGAGTCTCGCGCAGCTGTGCGGCAGCCCGTGACCCTCCCCGTGTACGGCAGGCCCTCGGTCCGTTCCCTGAACGGCGACGCCTGATATGGGCAGATGGAGTGCTCTACGGCGAGATGCACGATGCCCAGTCGCTCGTCGGCCTCGTCAGCAGTCGGGTAGGGGCACCATGCTCGGCGGACTCGACGACGGGCCTGCGCGGACCGGTCGAAGCGCCGGTACGGCGGTCGGCGAGCCATCCAAGCGTTCCCGCCAAATCTGGCTTGTCGGCAGCTGTGTTCTACCCCCGGAGCCACCTAATGTCATGTTCCGAACATTCCTGTCCGGTTCGGCTTTGGGGGATGAACTGTCGTGCTGAGAACTGGTTTGACCACGGCTCTGACTGCCGCGGTGCTCGCTCTAAGCGCCCTCAGTGCCTCAGGGGCTCCAGCGCAGGCAACTGCTCCCACGCCTTCGGTGGTGGCCGCGACGATCCCCAGGCCACCGCTTCCGCCGGTGGACACCGGCCCCAAGTCAGGGCCCGGGGCGACGGTGCACGACAGCTGCCGGGACCTGCCCGCCGCTCTGGCCCGTGCCAAGCAGGCAGGGCGTCGCACCTTGTCCTGTTCCAGGACGGGACTCCCGCCCAGCGCGGCCGCCAGAGCAGCAGCGGCGCAGCGCACCGTCTCCACGGCGGCACCTGCGCAGCGGGGTGGTGCGGCGTCACTCTCACTGCCGCCACCGAGCTGGTGTTTCGAGTCGGAACACCAGGATGGGCACTGGTGGTTCACCCGTGAGGATGCCTGCGCGTGGACAGAGGGGCTTCATACGCTCTACAACGTCAACACCGGTCTGCCTATGGGGACGATCGAGTACCACACCTTTGAGTACACGTGGGCGCGCGCGGTCGCGAATCTTCGCTCGGCGTACACGGTTTCGCTCACGCCGTGGCGCGTGACCGGCGTCGGGATTGCGGGAACCACTCTTCTGGCCAGGGGAACCTGTGAAAGCAACTGTGTGGTCGAGCAAGCCCCGCCTGTTCGTCAGCCGTTGGCCATGAACGTGGAGACGACCGCGGGTCTCAACATGCTTGCCACGACGACGGGCAGAGGCGCAAGCGGAGATGTCTGGGCGCGTATGAACCTTCAGTTCGACACGCCAGGAGGTGCGCCCGTCACCACGCGTGATGTTCGTTCGCTGGGCCTGCGCTGTGACAACGCCCTCCCGGGAAACAACACCAGCCCCGGCTGCGTGTTCTCCGGCTCCCGACCGATTCTGGTACTGCACTACAACGATCCCTCCGCGGGATGGAACGCACTCAATGTGGGCTGGTCCATCTATACCGGCCTTCCGGCCGAGCTCACCCGGCTGCTCAACCCTGCGGATTCGAAGGGCAACGGAGACCGAGCCTGCCCGAGCGGCGGCGCCTACCCCCGCCCCGTCGGCTACGAGTGCGACGAATACCCTTTCCGGTCCACCCAGGAAGGCGCGAAGACCAGCGGCACCCCGTTTGCTCCCAGGACGTTCTCGTTCTGCCAGCTCAACGACACCTGGCCGAATACGCCCGTGGTGAGCACCGATGTTGGCCCCCTGGGGTGGAGCCGCTGCAACATCCCAGGGCCGGACAACCAGGCCGGCGGTCAGATCCTTTCGAAGTTCTACATCGATCAGCGGGTTCTGTCGGGGGAGAAGTTCCTCGTCGTCCCGACGGACTAGCAGGAGGAATCAGCAGGCATGGCGGGACTGCAGGACGGCCGGGTCTGGGCGAGCCACCACCTTTTCTACCTGACCTCAGGTCCGCCCATGCCTGACAGGGTTTGGCTGCCGTCACCAGCGACCGCCGGTCTCGTCACCGCCAGGGAAGGGGCGATCATGGTCGAGACCGGCATCCATACAGGCGACGTGAGGCTGGCCATCGAGGTACTCGACCGTGAACCGCCGCTTTCCGCCGGTTGGGAAGACGTGGCCGAGGTGTCAGTGGTCGTGCCCAACGGAATTCTGCGGGTGCAGGAACTCATGGAGCCATCGGTCTTTCCCGATCTGCCCCTCCAAGGACCGGGCAGCTACCGGATTCGCGTTCACGCCAATGGGCGGGAGTTCGGCCACCGCGGTGTCGAATTCGCCGAGCGCTATCTGATGTCCCTCTGGATGGCGCCCCTGGCGGATGATGCCGTGGTGCACCTGACGGCCCATTCCCGGTGTCAGGCCCGTGCAAGGGCGATGGCCTCGAATGCAACCGCCCTCGCTCGCGCACCCCGCCCGCCCCGCTCCCCGCGATAGCGAGCGGAGGTGTCAGAGCGGTTGCAGTGCGTCATGGATGCGTGCGCGGCTGTCCTTGGTGGCCGACGTGCTGGGGGCGGCCGCGAGTTCGTCGTCCAGCTCGCGCAGGCGGTCGCCGACGCGGGTGGAGGTGATGCTGCCCATCAGCGTCAGTGCGTTGGTGGTGGCGGTGGCAGCGGCTTCGGGCTGGTCGGCGCGGACGTGGGCTCGTGCCAGGGCGATCTGGTCGAAGGCCCGGCTGCGTACCCGTTCGGCGGGCCGGTCGGCGGTGCCCCGCTCGATAAGCGTGATGGCGTTCCCGGCTCGGTCGGGGGCGTACTCGGCGGCGATGAACTCGCACACGCCGACGGTGACGCGGTATTCGGCGGGGTCGAACCAAGCGGCCCAGCCGGGGGTTGTCTCGGTGTCGTCGTCGGCGAGGGCCTGTTCGGCGGCCCCGTTGGCACGGGTCATGTCGTCGATGTGTCCAAGGACCGCGTGGGAGCGTGCTTCGAGCGAACACAGCAGGGCCTTCAGCCGGCCCGGGCGGAGTTTGCGGGTGCCGTACTGGGCGGCCTGAACAAGGTCGAGGGCATCCTCCGCGTGTCCGAGGTGGTTGGCCTGCCGGGCGAGGCAGTTCATCAGGTGCCCGCCGATCCCGGCACCGTCGGGTCCGGCCTGCTTGGCGGCCTGAAGGCCCAGGAGCAGGTAGTGCTGGGCGTGCGCGTGGGCCCCGGCGTCGTGGGTCATCCAGCCGGCGACGGAAGCGAGTTCCGCGACGGCAACGAACAGTGCACGGCCCGTCTCCTCGGTGTAGGTGCGGGTGCGGATCAGCTGAGTGACGTGCTGGAGCTGGCCGACGACCGCGAGGCGGGACAGGCCCCCGCCGTGCGCGTTGTCCAGTTCGCGGAACGCGCCGGTGGTCGCCTCGATCCGCGCCACGTCCGGCATACCGAGGCGGCCCCCGGGCCCGGCCGCAGGCAGGGGTTCGAGGCCGTTCAGATGCAGCCAGGGCTGGACAGCGTTCACGAGGGCAACGCCGGACAGGGGGTGCGCGCGGGACAGGGTGCGGTCGTCGGTCACGGCATCGCTCCGGGTGGTTTCGAGTAGGGCGGCCACAACCCCCAGGGCGGACCACGTGTCTCCTCCCCGGGGCAGTCCGCCTGCGGTCAGGCCCAGGTCGGCCGCAGTGAGCGTGCGCCCGTCGCACAAGTTGCTCATCGCCTCGGCGAGGAACACGGGGACGGGATGGCGGGGCCGTTCGCCCTTGTTGATCCACCGGGAGACACGCGAGCTGTCGGTCTGGATGTCCCGGCGCCCGTGCCGGGCCGCAACGCGGCCGACTTCCGTCGCGATCCGGCTGTAGCTGGCGCCCGAGGTACGCACCCAGTGCGCCAGGGCTTCATTGGGTCCGGACTGCGCCACCGTGTCCACCTGGTCCGAGTGAGGAAGTGCTGCGGGCATGGCCGAGAGGGTGCGAGTCCAGGCTACGCCGCGCAGCGTGAACTCCGCCCAGTCCAAGAGCTGTTCGCAGTGATTCGCAGCGGTATCGCCACGCTGCGGCTCTCGTGGAGCGCAGGCAAGCGCAAGGGGTTCCGCCGTGGAGACGCAGCGGGTGCAGGGGGTGAACTGTGCTCAGCCCGGCAGGCACGGCGCCGGGTGCACAACGGAAGGACTGTTCGGCCTGCTGATCGGGTTCGGGGCCGGTGACCAGGATGTCGCACCGGCCTCGGAGCATCTGATCCGGCAGTGCTCACGAAGGGACCGATGCCTCGTCCTGCCCGCTTCGGCCTCACTGCTGCCAGGCGGTGACGGAACTGGTCCGACCCCGCTCGCGCGGCTTGCGGATTCTTCCCGTCAGCCGACCCCAGGTCCACAAGATCCACTGCCCCGGGCACGGTCCGGGGACCTCGGAAGGGCACATTCATGCCTCGAACTGCTCTACCGCGTCACGCGGTACTCATCTTCTCCGGCGGCCTGGACAGCGCCGTCACGGCCTACAGACTCCGGGACGGGGGCGTCACCCTGAGCCTGCTGTCGTTCGACTACGGGCAGCGCCACGTCAAGGAACTGGCCCACGCCGCGCACCTGGCCGATCAGCTCAGCGTGTCCCACGACGTCGTCGACCTGACGTCCCTGGGCCGGATTCTGGGCGGTTCCGCCCTGACTGACCCGGCCATCGCGGTTCCGCACGGCCACTACCGTACCGAGACCATGAGCAGCACGGTCGTCCCGAACCGGAACGCGATCATGCTGGAGGTCGCGGCCGGCGCCGCGGTGGCAGCGGGGGCGGACGCGGTGGCATTCGGCGCGCACTCCGGGGACCACGCGGTCTACCCGGACTGCCGGCCGGAGTTCTTCACCCTCATCGAAGCGTCCATGAAGGCCGGGAACGACGGGCACATGGACGCCGACTTCCAGCTGGTCGCCCCGTTCCTGAACCTCACCAAGGCCGACATCGTGCGCGAGGGTGCCCGACTGGGGGTGCCATTCGAGCTGACCTGGTCGTGCTACGAGGGCGGCGACGTGCACTGCGGTGCCTGCGGAACCTGCGTCGAGCGTCGGGAGGCGTTCGACGGGGCCGGGGTGGCCGATCCGACCGTCTACGCAATGACGCCGAAGGGAACAGTCCAGTGACCAGCTCTCAGCCTCTCTTCCGGATCGGGAAGAGTTTCCGCTTCGAGGCCACGCGGCAGCTGCCCGACGGCCGCTTCGACGGTCACTCGTTCACCGTGGAAGCAGTGCTGTCCTCCTCGGTGCTCAGCCCGGTGGGCCCCGGCCTGAAGGAGGCCATTGTGCGCTACGGCTTTCGCGGCACACCACACAGGGCGAGGAGATCGTCCATCATGTTCTCGAACAAGGGCGGGTAATCATCGAATGACGAGGCCAGGTGTCCGTAGACGGCCATGCAGAGCAGCCCGTAGATCTGCCGCCAGCATGTGATCATTACCATGGCGACCCCTGGCGGGTAGTCGTGCTCCATCAGCCGCCCGTACGCCGTCACCTGTGCCCGAAGGCGCGGCTCCATCTCTTTCACAGACGGGTACCGCAGGATGTCCCGACGCCACAGCTGCGCGAACGTTTGTCCGAATAGTCCGCCCAACTCCCGAATCAGCACCTGGTCGACGTGTTGCCCGGAGGCGACCAACCGTGCGTAGCCTGCGCCCATGAGGAGATCGAACTCACCAGGGTTCGCGACCGACCATTCCAGCACTGCCCTTGCAGCCGCGTACAGTTGCCCCCCCGAAATCCTCCGGGCCCATCACCCCCGCCGCCTTGGCAACCGTCGACACGAAATCACGCGTAACCCCTTGGTAGACCGCCAGCGTGAGACCCGGCTTTCCCTCGAAGTAGCGATACAACGCCGGCGGAGTGACCCCTACTTCCCGGGCAACCGCTGACAGGCTGAGGGCCTCGACGCCCTGCGTGGCGATGAGCCGGCGCGCCGCTGCGAGCGCGTCGTGCTCCAACTCGACGCGCAGGCGCTCCCGACGTGACGCGGGCCGACCGGCATCTCCCATGGCGGAGGGGCGCATCCTCACCTCTCAATGACTTCGAGCGAAGCAACTCAGCCAAGCCATCACGAAGTTGACGGATCGCTGAGTTGCAGTGACACCATGTTATGTGGTTAATACCTTTCACTCTATTGATGGGTGTCACGCCTCACCCTGGCGCTGTGAAGGGATAGCGCATGACCATGCAACGCAGACGGGCCTGGTGGCTCGGCGTCCTCGTGGTGCTGGCACTACTGGCCGGAGGCGGGGTCACCTTCTGGAAGATCCAAGAATCCAACACCCGCCTTGCCATCGAGATCAAAGGTCTGCCTGGCAAGGCCCACCCAGCCGTCACGGTCACTGGGGCCGGCGGGTTCAAGCGGTCAGTGGCGGCCTCCACCACTATGGAGGTACCCCCCGGACCCGTCCGTGTTACACCAGCACCGTTCAGGGCCGCAAAGGCCACCTTCTACACCCCGGACGACATGCTGACCGTCACGATCGGCAGAGGTAAGTCCGGACACGTGACGGTCGACTACCGGATTGCTGTCTCCGACAAGGCCCGCATCCTCGACTACACCGGCCCCGGCCTCGCCAGGTCAACCACAGGTAATGAAAAGGAACTTCTCTTCAGGGCTGACGCCAAGAGCGCACAGAACCTAGAGGTCGGTGACATCCTGCTGGCTGCTGAGGGACCGAAAACTCCGCTCGGCCTGCTTCGCAGGGTTGTGAGTCTCGAGCGCCGCGGAGATCTTCTGGCAGTCCAAACCGCCTCGGCTCGCCTCAACGAAGCCATGCCCAAGGCAGTACTACGGTTCACACGTACGCCGCCTAAAGCGTCCACTCCAGAAAGCGAGATGCGGCCGGCTGCGTATCGGGCCGAGGATCCCAGCCCCACACCGGAGGAGAAGCCCGGGGAGGGTGAATTCGCAATCAAGATGAACACGTGGCAACAGAAGCTGAAACATGGGGAGGTTGCGTGTGGCACCGGGGTCCCCCTGGTGAAACTAGAAACCACCTGGCCTAACGTCGACCTCAGCGGTAGTGAGATCGGGTTCAATCTGCGTGACGCCGTGTGGGCCGATATCCAGGCCAAGGTCGAGTATTCGGCCAAGGTCACTCTCGGCACTCCGCACGGGGCTCAATGCAGCTACGAATATGAAAGTCCGGACCTGTTCAAGCTTCCGGCGCGATTGGTGAAACTTGTCCGGGTTGGACCGTTCAGCGTGAGGCCGGCGGTGACCGGAATCGGAGGTTTGGAAGCCAAGGCAGAAGGCGGAATGAAGATCGAGTCAGGTGGGAAGCAGGACTGGAAGTTCACTTCCCGGCTCAGTCTCCTTCCTCATGCTTCAGGAACTTTGGACGGCCCAAAGCCATTCACAACCTCGATCTCGGGCGTCAGCGAGGGAAAACTTAAGGGAAAGCTCGGGTTGCGGATTAAGCTTGAGGCGAGCGATCTCATCGAAGTCTTCATCACCGACTTCTACTTGGACGCAGCTCTTGCACTTGAAGGAAGCGTTGACCCACTTGCGGGCCAAGGCAAAGTGGAGGGATTCGCCGAAGCTGGCGTTGGAATAGAGTTCAAACCTGGCGAATTCAAGACACGAGAGATTGGTGCCACGTTCGCGTCGCCGAAGTACACATTCTGGGAGTCCGACAAGCTGATGCCGCCGCTAGCTTTCGCCACGGACCACGCCATCAAGGTGAAGTCCGGCATGGGCAGTCCCGACACCGTCGCCACGCTCCCCGCAGGCATGGCGGTCCGCCAGATTACCTGGTCACCGGATGGTAAAAGACTCGCGTGGAGCACAGCCCCGACAAGGTCCGGCCATAATACGGGGCGCATCTACCTGGCAGATCTCGCGACGGGCGACGTCGGCAATTGGGAGTGCTGGAGCTGTCGGATCTCTTTCGGGGGAGACCGCCTGCTCTCCATGTGGGACAAGACGCTGGGTGGCGAGGAAGCGGGCTTCGCCTGGTATCGCATCGGGCAAAATGAGCCCAGCACGGTGCAATTGGAAAACCCTGCGACGCTCCACCACGGACAGACCCAGGACGAAGTCTGGGAGGTGGCCAGGAAATACTGCGGAACCGGAGGATGCGCGACGATAGACCTATACGGCGAAGCGGCGAGATCGGGTGATTCACTCATCGGAATTCCGTGGAACGACTGCCGTCCCAAGCTGTTTCGCGTCAACTCGCGCCTCCAGGCATCCGCCCTCACGGTGGCCAACACCTACCCCGACGTGATCGAACCCGGACCCGACGGGCGGTTGCTGCTCTCCGGAGTGAATTCCGGTGGTTGTGACGAACTAGGGAAGCCAAGTCATCTAGAGTTCTCGGAAGTGTCCAAGACCGGGCAGTTGAGCACGGTGCCGGCTCCCGCTCACTACCATTCCTGGGAGCCGTGCTACCTCTGGTACGACGAGAAGAAGAACCCTCACGCCGTTCTCGCTCCTCCGATGGATGATGGTGACGTTCTAACCCAGGAGTACCCCTGCTTCCAGCAGATGCCCAGGAAATTCAGGACTCTGAAGAAACAAGGAAAGTCCTGGGAAGAGAGCGGTGACGCTGCACTGCTGCGGAGAACTCAAGGGGACTGGAGCGCCGAGCTACACGTCGGTGGCCGGTTGACGGCTAAGAATTCTAGCCAGCGTTTCCGCGTATCCGAGCGCGTGCGAACATTCGCCTGGAGTTCAGGGGCATCGTAGACGCCCCTCTCGCTGTCATCATGCCCAGCATCTGGCGGTGACCGGACCTCAGCTCATGGCAGGCGCGGTCAGCATCGCGTCCGCTGACGGACAGGCGGGGGAGAACCAGACAGCGCTCCCCCGCCACTCGATCGGAGGCAGGATTGTTAGTTCAGAGAAACTGGATGAACGGTGAGGCGGTCCTGGAGATGGCCGACCGGGTCGCCACACCGGGTGCCGCAGTGGCGATCATGGGCGACGGGAGCCTATGGACCCACAACGCCGACTGGACTCGGGCGCTGCGCGAGTTGATCCAGCTCCACCTGGGCGCCGAGCGCCGGGCGGGCGCCCGCCGTTCCAACGCCGAGCCCCGCCGCTCGTACGAGGAGGACCTCGCCGCTCAGCGTTCAACGACGTCACCGAACACCTTTTCCCCGTAACCCGCACCTGGGCGCCGCAGGAGGTACTCGGCTACCTGCGCACCACGTCCTTCGCCGGGGCCGGCCTCTTCGCAGAACGGCACCAGGCGTTCGAGGACGAGGCCCTCGCCCTTCTCCATGCGCACGCGGTGGACGGGTCTCTGGTCGAGGAAGCGACATTCAGGGTTCTGCTCGCCCGGCGTCCGGAGGGAGCGCGATGAGCGGCCAGCGGCACACCGAGCCGGTGGACGTCCACCTGATCCTGCGTCGGGAGACCGCCGACGGGCCGCAGGTTCTGCTGTCCCGGCGGGCTGGTCAGGTGTACGCCGCCGGCCTGTGGCACCTACCGTCGGGGCATCTGAACGGTCCGCATGAGGACGTGGTCACCGCCCTGATCCGCGAGGCGCGGGAGGAGACCGGGGTCGTCATCGACCCGGCCGACGTGCGGTCCGCCGTGACCGTGCACCACCGAAGCCCCGGAGGCGCCTCCCGTACCGGGCACTTCTTCGAGGTCCGGCGGTGGAAGGGCGAGCCCGAGATCGCGGAGCCGGACGTCTGTGACGCGATGGACTGGGCACCCCTTCACGCCCTGCCCGCCCAGATGGTGGCGTACTGCCGTGCGGGCCTGGACGCCTACACCGCCGGCGCGCGCCTGGCCGTGCACTTCCAACTGCCCGGCGACAGCATCGCCTTCGACCCCGGCGCCGACCGACTGCGCCTCGTGCCGGACGTGACCGGCCAGGCGTCTACCGCCCGTCCCGACGCCGCGGTCGTGGAGTTCGCGGAGCAGGCGGTCGGCCGGATCACGCAGTGGACGGATACGTCATGGGCGCGCGAGGAGAGCCGCGTATGGCGGGTCCACGGCGTCCAGGGCGGCACCTGGTACGTGAAGGTGCACCAGAACGAGCGGTTCCACGGCCGGGAAGTGCGGGGGCTACGGACGTGGGCGCGGGAGCTGGGGGCGTCCGCGCCCCGGCTGGTCGTCGCCGACGAGACCCTGCGGGCGGTGGTCCTCACCGCGGTGCCGGGCCGCCCGCTGCACGGCACCGTCCTTGCCCCGGAGCGGGAGAGGGAGGTCTTCCAACGGATCGGCGCGCTGGCCCACCGCATCCACCAGGCATCTCCCCCACGGCCCGCTCCTGCCGACAGCGGCCCAGCCGCGGCCGAGGCCGACCGGCACCTGGCCGGGGCGCGGTCTCATCTGCTCCCAGGGGATGAGGAGTTCGTCCGCGAGCTCGTTCGGCAGGCCGAGGCCCTGCCACCGCTGGAGCGGGTGGAGACCCATGGAGATTTCCAGCTCATTCATTAGGCAAGTCACTTGTCGGGATTGAGGTTGTCGCCCTGCCTTGTTCAACGAGGTAGTCGGCTGCAGGGCATGCGGCGGGGTGGCTATTGGGCGACGTAGCCGCCGTCGACGGGCAGTGCGATGCCAGTGACGTAGCTGGCGCCGTCGCTGCAGAGCCAGAGGACGGCCTGGGCGATCTCGTCGGCTGTGCCGAGCCGGTCGATGGCCTGGCCTGCTTCGGCCTGGTGGCGATCGAGTTCTCCGCCTTCGACCATGGCGTCGACCATGGGGGTGCTGATGGTGCCGGGGCAGACGGCGTTGATTCGGACACCGCGGGAGCCGTATTCGAGGGCGACGCTCTTGGTGAGGCCGATGACGCCGTGCTTGGAGGCGTGGTAAGCGGCGCGGCCGGGGTTGCCGACGAGGCCGCCGAGGGAGGAGCAGTTGACGATCGCACCGCTGCCCTGCTCCCGCATGTGGCGCAGTTCGTGCTTCACGCTCGCCCACATACCACGCAAATTGATGCCCTGGACGCGGTCGAACTGCTCCGCGCTCTCGTCGGCGGCGTCGGTGGGCGGGGGCATGATCCCGGCGTTGTTGTAGGCCATGTCCAGGCGACCGAAGGCTTCGACGGTGCGGTCGACGGCGGCGGCGACCTGGTCCTCGTCGGTGACGTCGCAGACCAGCGCGAGGACGCGGCGACCGTCGTCGGAGAGTTCCTGGGCAGCGGCGTTGACGGCCTTCTCATTGATGTCGGCGAGGGCGACGGCGGCGCCCGAGGCGGCGAAGGCGCGGGCGGTGGCCAGGCCCATGCCCGAGGAGGCACCGGTGACGAAGGCGACCTGGCCGGTGAAGTCGTAGGTGGGGTTCATAGGGATGACTCCTCACGTGGCGTTTCGACAGGTGGTTTCCGTGTGGGATTTCGCAGGTCAGGCTGTCTGGCCGCCGTCTACGACGAGTGCGGTACCGGTAGTGAAGGCGGCGTCCTCCGAGCACAGCCACAGCACGGCCGAGGCGATCTCCTCGGGTTTGCCGAGGCGGCCGACGGGTTCGTCGGCGATGAGCCCTTCGCGGCTGCCGGGGCGGGTGTCGCCGAAGCGGCGGATCATCTCGGTGTCGATGATGCCGGGGCACAGGGCGTTGATACGGATGCCTTCGGCGGCGTGGTCGAGGGCCGCGGAGCGGGTGAAGCCGATGACGCCGTGCTTGGCGGCGGCGTAGGCGGCCTGGCCCTTGAACCCCTTGACCTCGGCACCGGAAGAGACGTTGACGATCGCCCCGCCGCCGTCCTGCCGGAGCATCTGGCGGACCTGCGCCCTGGTGCACAGGAACGCACCGGTGAGGCTGACGCCGAGGATGCGGTCCCAGTCGTCCTTGGCGGTGTCGGCCGCGGACTGGACGGGCTGCTCGACACCGGCGTTATTGAACGCGGCGTCCAGGTGCCCGAAACGCTCCACGGTCCGGTCGACAGCGACCTGGACGTCTTCCTCGCTGGTGACGTCGCAGGTCAGGGCGAGGGCTTCCCCGCCGTCGGCCTCGATGAGGCGGGCAGTCTCCCGCAGGCCGTCGGCGGACCGGTCGACGAGGGCGACCCGCGCGCCGGCGCGGGCGAAGGCCAGGGCCGTGGTGCGGCCGATTCCGGAGGCGGCGCCGGTCACGAACGCGCTCTTGCCGTGGAAGTCGTAGGTGACGTTCATGTGAGTCTCTCCTTCGATGGCCGAGCCGTGGCTCGTTCGGGCGGATGTCAGTGGTGTACCGGTGTGGAGGCGTCGTCCCGTACAGGGGCCGCCGTAGCGGGCTGGGCGACGATCCGCGTGCGGTGGCCGGTGCCGCTGAGTGCGAGCGCGAAGAGCGGAAGCAGGGTGAGCGCGGCGAAGACCGCCCCGACCAGAGCTGGGCCGGTCAGGCCGAGCGAGGAGTCCAGGGCCGTGCCGGCGAGGGCGGATCCGGCGGCGATGCCGGTGTTGTAGCCGGAGGTGGTCAGCGCCGAGGTGAGGGTGGGGGCGTCGCCGGCGAATCGGACGGCGAGGGAGGTGACGACCGGATTGACGGTGAACCCGGCCAGCGCCATGCCGAAGATCAGGACCACGGCAGCCACCGGACTGTTCGAGGCGGGGATCAGGGCCAGCAGGATGAGGGAGGTAGCTGCCGCCGCGGTGATCGTCGTGACCATCGGGCGGCGGTCCCCGAGACGCCCGCCGATGGCGGTGCCGCCCAGCGCTCCGATGCCGAAGGCGATCAGCACCAGCGGCACGGCACCGGCCGGAATGCCCGCCCGGTCGGTCAGCAGCGGCGTGATGTAGGTGTACGTCGCCAGGACGCCGCCCATGATCAGCACGGCCGCGCCGAGGGCGAGCCACAGCCGCCCCTGGCGCAGAGCCCGGACCTCGGCCCGCACCGACACCTCGGCGCGCTGCTCGGTGCGGGGGATGAACCGGCCGACGAACGCGGCGGCCAGCGCGGCGAGAACGGCGAGCGCCCAGAAGGGGCCGCGCCAGCCGGTGTAGTGGCCGACGAACGAGCCGATCGGAACGCCGATCACGTTGGCCAGGGTGAGGCCGCCCATCATGACGCCGACCGCCCGTGTGGCCTTAGCGGGGCCGGCGGTGGTGGTAGCGATGACAAAGCCGACGGCCCAGAACGCGCCGGTGGCCAGGGCGGTCACCACGCGGGCGGTCAGCACGACGGTGAAGGACGTACTCAGCGCGGCAACAGCGTGCCCGAGAGCGAAGACGGCCAGCGCGCCGATGAGGGTGTGACGCTGGGGCAGGCGCAGGGTGGCCATGGCCATCGTGGGTCCGCCGACGATCATCCCGACGGCGAACGCGGTGATCAGTAGACCGGCGTGGGACACGCTCACGTTCAGGTCGGCGGCCATCTCGGGCAGCAGCCCGGCGATGACGAACTCGGTGGTGCCCATCAGGAACGTGCCGGCGGCGAGCACCCAGACGACGAAGGGCAGCCGACCGGTGGCGGAGCCGGTGGCGGAGGGCATGCGAGGACTCCTTCCCGTACGAGGAGGGGTGGTGGACGAGGTGAGGCGGCTGGTCAGGAGGCAGCCTCGATGGTGATCCGATCGGCCCCGGACAACTGGTCGGCTTCGGCGTCGATGTTGCCGAGAATTAGCAGATCCTCGGAGGCGGCGGGGCCGTCTTCGTAGAAGATGGCGAGGTTGCCCCACGGTGCGAAGTAGGCGATGTCCCCGACCTTGGCCGCTGCCGGTGCAGGGGCGCCCTCTGTGGTCAGCTTCCTGGGCGGGTCGGCGATCCGCTCGGTCCCGTGGAAGTCCTTCAGGTCCAGGGTGAGCGGGAGGAGGGAGGCCAGGTCGCGGGCGGCGGGGCTGGCGTTCAGGGTCGCCTCGACCTCTTGGCCGTCGATGGTGACGCGGATGTCCATCGGAGTGCTCCTGTCTGATCCGGACGGGCTCGCGGACGCCGTGGTCGGCAGTTCTCCGGATGCCGGGCCGGACGACGAGGCGGAGGTGGTGGGGGCCTGCTCGGCGGACGAGTCGTCCGCGCAGGCGGTCGCGGCCAGCAGCAGCGCGCCAACGGTGGCGGTGGTGGTCAGGGCGCCGCGGAGGGTGAAGGTCATGGGGTGCCGTCCTGCGGGTCGGGCATGGGCTCGGCGTAGTGGCGGAAGCCGTTGCGGTCGGTGTGCAGGCCGTACAGCAGGTCGGCGAGGGCCTCGGGGCTGGAGGTTGTGGAGTCGGGGCTGATAGCCCCAGGCACGATGAGCTGTGTGACGTGGATGTTCTCGGGGGCGAGGGCGGTGTGGAGCATCTGCGCGTACGCGCTCTCGGCTGCGAACGCGATCGAGGTACCGGCCACGCTGGCCTTCGGGCGAACCGCGCTGCCGCCGTTGACGAACAGAAGCGTGCCCCGCCCGAGCTCCCGCATGCCGGGCAGAACGGTGTTCACGCAGGTGAGCGGCCCCTTGACGGAGAAGGCCAGCGGGTCGTCCAGGTCGGCGGAGGTGGTGTCCAGGACCGGCTTCATGAAGTCGCTGCGGGGTACCGGGCTGAACTGGAGGATCTCGACGGGCCCCAGCGTGTCCGCGGCCTCTTGCAGGGCTGCGGTGAGGGAGGCGGGGTCCAGGACGTCGGCGGTGAAGCCGCGGGCGTGAATGTTGTCCCTGGCCAGTTCAGCTGCCAGATTGTCCTGGTGCTGGGCGCTGCGCGAGAGGAGGGCGACGCGCTGGCCCGCTTGGCCGAAGCGACGGGCGGCAGCCAGCCCCAGACCGGGGCCGGCACCGACGAGAGCGAAGGTGGTCACGGGAGTTCTCCTCAACGACGTGGGTGGGGTGGGCCGCATCAAGGCCGGGGGAAAGCGGTATGCGCCGGAGTTCAGCCGGTGGCCGGGGTGGCGGTGTATTCCTCGTCGGTGACGGGGTTCAGCCAGTGCACGACGTCGTGGGTGTCGTCGCCCTCGTTGATGGCCAGGTGGACCATGAGCCGGTTCGGTGCGGCGCCGTGCCAGTGCTCCTCGTCGGCTTCGAACAGGACGCGGTCGCCGGGCCGGATGACTTCCACCGGGCCGCCGCGGCGCTGGCACAGACCGACGCCTTCGGTGACGAAGACGGTCTGGCCCAAGGGGTGGCGGTGCCAGTGAGTGCGGGCGCCGGGCATGAAGTGAACCAGGGACGCGGTGACCCGGGACGGGGCGGGCGCGGCGGCGACGGGGTCGATGTAGACATCGCCGGTGAACCAGTCTGCCGGGCCCTTGACGGTGTCGATCGAGCTGCGGGTGATCTGCACGGTTGCTCCTCGTGCGGTAGGGGGTCAGGGCTTGAGGAGGGTTTTGATCGCACGGCGCTCGTCCATCGCCTTGTAGCCCTCGGCGACCTGCTCCAGGGGCAGGGTGAGGTCGAAGACCTTGCCCGGGTCAATCCGGCCCTGAAGGACGCGGTCGATCAGGTCGGGGAGGTAGCGGCGTACGGGGGCGGGGCCGCCGCGCAGGCCGACGTGGGAGAAGAACAGCTCCTGTCCGTCGACGGCGACCTCGTGGGGGACGCCGACGAAGCCGACGTTGCCGCCGGGCCGGGCGGAGTGCAGGGCCTGGCTCATGGCCTGAGCGGTGCCGACGCACTCCAGGACCGAGTCGGCACCGATCCCGCCGGTCAGCTCCTTGATCCGGGCGACACCTTCCTCACCGCGCTCGGTGACGATGTCGGTGGCGCCGAACTCGCGCGCCAGCTTCTGGCGAGAGGCGTGCCGTGACATGGCGATGATGCGCTCCGCGCCCAGCTCCTTGGCCGCGATCACCCCGCAGAGGCCGACCGCGCCGTCGCCGACGACCACGGCGGTCGAGCCGGGCCTCACCTCGGCGGCGTCCGCGGCCCACCAGCCGGTGCCCATCACGTCGGACACGGCAAGGAGACCGGGCCACAGATCCTCGCCCGGCACGTCCTCGGTGGCGACCAGGGTGCCCTGGGCGTTGGGAATGCGGACGTACTCGGCCTGGCAGGTGGACATGAACTCGCGGTTCAGGCAGTTCGACTGGAAGCCGTTGCGACAGTTCGCGCAGGTGTTGTCCGAGGTGGCGAACGAGCCGACGACGAACTGGCCGGGCTTCACCGAGGTGACCGCAGATCCGACCTCCTCGACGAAGCCGACGTACTCGTGGCCCATGGGATGTGCGTGCTCCGTCGGCTCCGCGCCACGATAGGGCCACAGGTCGGAACCGCACACGCAGGTCACAGCCGTCCGGATGACAGCGTCGGTCGGCTTGAGGATCTTGGCATCGTCCACGGTCTCGAACCGGATGTCACCGGGGGCGTAGATCACTGCTCCGCGCATAAGGGAAGGCTCCTCGTCTGCTGAAGCCTGCCGACGCCGGGAGGGTTCCGGCAGGCCACCGAATGGGTGAGGGCCCCGGCGCAGACAGCGATTCCGCCGCCTGCGGGCCCAGGGGCCCGGCGCCCGGCCCGTCCGCTGTGACGGGCGGACGGCGAGCGCCACGTCAACCAGGTAACCCGCATCCCGCGCGGACAGCGAGTCACTGACGAGGGGTGTACCAGCAGTACATCCCTCCCGTCCCGGGCAGGCCGTACCGTCGAAGGCATGGACAACCGCGAGGAGGTCCGCGAGTTCCTCACCTCGCGGCGAGCCAAGATCACCCCCGAGCAGGCCGGGCTGCCGGCGGGCCCTCGACGCCGGGTTCCCGGCCTTCGCAGGAGCGAGGTCGCTGCCCTGGCAGACATGAGCGTCGAGTACTACGCCAAGCTCGAACGCGGCAACCTCGCCGGCGTCTCCCCGTCCGTCCTGGAAGCTCTCGCCCGAGCCCTTCAGCTCGATGACGCCGAACGCGCCCACCTGCTGAATCTGGCCCAGGCCGCCGACGGATCCGACGTCCTCAACCGCCCCCGCCGACGGCGTACGAAGGACCAGTGGAGGCCGCACCGCAGCCTGCAATGGACCTTGGACGCCATCACCGCAGGTCCCGCGTTCGTCCGCAACGGCCGTATGGACATCCTGGCCGCCAACCCGCTCGCTCGTGCCTTCTACGGCGACGTCTACGCCGCCCCCGGCAACCAGGCGAACCTGGCCCGCTTCAACTTCCTCGACCCCGCCTCGCGCCGCTTCTACCCCGACTGGGACCTCTTCGCCGACGTCGCCGTGGCCATCCTGCGCACCGAAGCCGGGCGAAATCCGCACGACAAGGACCTGCACGACCTCGTCGGCGAGCTGTCCACCCGCAGCGAAGAATTCCGCACCCGCTGGGGTGCCCACAACGTCCGCCACCACGGCACCGGCACCAAACGCTTCCACCACTCGGCCGTCGGAGAGCTCACCCTCGCCTTCGAGGGCCTGGAAATGGCCGCCGAACCCGGCCTCACCCTCACCATCTACACCGCCGAACCCGGCTCACCCTCCGAAGAAGGACTGCGCCTGCTCGCCTCCTGGGCTGCCACCCAGAACAGCGACAGCCCCTCCACCACAGAGAACGCGGGCCGGTAGCGACACCACACCGGGCAGCTGGGCCACAAAGAACCATGGTGGTCACCTCTCATGATGCTCGGCGCGGATCTGGTCGACGACGAGCATCACGTTGTGGTCCTCTCGTGGCGGTGTTCATGGGAGGCGCCCAGCTTCAATCGGGCACTCGTCTGGTTTCTCGCGGGCCCGGAAGCCAGGTGACCTGCTGAGCCGCTGCGAGTTCTTCGCGGGCCTGCTCCAGCTCCAGGGACAGCTCGGTGGCGGCACGTACCAGTGCGCGAACCCGTTCGCGCTCCGCTGCGAGATCTGTCTTGATCTTCGCCAGGGCCTCGCGCAGCGCGGTGTTCTCGTCGGCCATATTTTGGACGACCTGCGGGGTGAAGTTCTGTGCCTTGGCCCGTGCCCGGAACTCGTCCACGAGCTCTTTGTGATCGCCGTAGACGACGTCGCGCCGTAGCCCACACTCGGCGATCAGCTCGGTCCCCGTGAGCTTTCCGACGGGCGAGCGCAGGGGCGTCCCGGCCATAAGGCGTTCTGCGGCGGCGCGTATCTCCTGACGTTCGGCTTCCCGGTCTCGGTTCTTCCGCGTCATGCGACCTGGCCGCCTTCCATGTGCGTGGCGACCGGACGTGATGTCTCGTGCTGCTCGATCACCGCGCAGATCCGCGCCGCTTGTGCGGCAGCGCGGTCCCGTCGCGGACGTGGCGTCATCGGGTCACGGGCCTCGGTTTCCAGGATGGGCAGTCGCCTGCGGTGTTCGGCGATGTCCCGGTCGGTGTAGGCGAGGTTGGCGCAGGTGCTGTGACACAGCGAATCGTCGGGCCCATTGTCGGCGGCCAGGCCCAGCAGCAGCTTCTCCTTGCGGCACTCGGCGGTTTCGGCACGATGAACGCAGGTCATGGCTTCGCCATGGTGGATATCGGTGTCGCTTTGCTCAAGGAGCCGCTTGACGCTCGCCTGCGCGCGTACGGTACGGCCGAGGAAGGTCGCTGCGCCGGCGGTGCGGCGACGGTACTCGGCTGCGGCCGGCCCGCTGACGTGCTCGTTGTCCTCATCCAGACGGGTCCAGTCGTCCTCGGACTGTTCGAGGGCCATCTCCAGTCGCTCCACCGCGACGTCATCCAGCCAGGAATCGTCGCCTTGAGCCGCGTAATTCAGAGTGACCTTCGTCTTGAGATGGCCGTACTGCAGGGCGGCGGCGATGAGTCCGCGAGGGCGGCGCACGATGAAGAAGGCGAGGGTACGGCGGAAGCGCGACGCGTGCAGGTGCTTGATGGGATCTGGAGGAATCGCGATGTCGCCATCGGCGGGGGTGAAGGTGGAGTTCACCCAGTCCTGGAGCCTCCGCAGCTCGCGGATGGTCTTGCTGGAGCCCCACGTGAGGGCGCCCATGCGGCTCTTGCGGCCACTGCTGCTGGGCAGGCGGGTCGGGAAGAGCAGGTCGGTTGTGTGGAGCGTCTCCAGCAGGTCGATGGCCTGATGTACGGGGCGGACGACAGCCCAGGGGCGGCTGGCTGGCCTTTGCGACTCGGCCGCGGTGCGGTCGTGGCCTTTGCCGCGGTGTCCGAGCAGCAGCAACTCCCCGGAATCGGGGTCCTCCGCACGGCAGCCGCGGCGGAGATTGGCCACCTCCCCGGGGCGCATACCCGACAGATAGGACACGATCACGAAACACGCTGCCGTCACCACCCAGACGAGCTCAGGGAGTTCGGATGCGGCGATCGGTTTGTCCCTCCACGGGCGCCCGTCGACGCGACCAGTGACACTACCGGCGCGATCGACTACAAGTACCTGGCCTGCCTCCTCGGGCTTCCCGTGCTGCCCAATTCCCTCGGTCTCGGGCCCCGTTCGATCGCCGAATCCTCCGGGATTCCGGTGGCCGGGGACGTCTTCGCCGGGGTTCTCGGGGTCACCTGGCAGTGCGACGCCTGTACGGTGTGCGTCCCGGAGGAAGAGCTTCATGCGCTCGGTGCGTGGCAGTCCGGCGAACCGTGCCTGTTCGGGATGGGTTCCGGTGTACAGCTGACGGAACTCTCGCCAGGCGTCGCGGACATCCGGGCCGATGTCTTCGACGATCCGCAGGGCCCAGTCCAGCAGGGGGATCATCGTGTCCGCCGCGATCCTCGCGGTCCTGTTGCCGCGGCCGGTCTGGATGTCCTCCGCGAGCTCGCCCGGCGAGCGTCCCTGCCACGGTTCCGCTACAGACATGCGGCATTCCGGAGGCAGATGCGGCGCATAGGCCCACACGGCCCGAACGGCGTTGAAGAGCTGACGGCGCGTGCTCGTGCTGGCCTGTATGGACCGGACGTGATCCAGATACTGGTCGAGATCGCGGTCGGTCACTTCGTGGAGCCGATCGATGCCGCGATGCCGCAGCCAGGTCGCAAAGACGCGAAGGCGCTTGAACCACATGTGCACCGTGGAGACGCTCGCCTGGTCGATCCCCGTGAGCCTGCTCAGGACGGGCGGGTATGGGCTGTCGAGGGTTGCCAGGACGAAGACCTTGAAGTCGTATTCCAGCAGCCCCGGGTACGTCGCCCAATGAAGCATGATTGTTTGGGTGTGCTGGTCCGGCTGTGCTTCTGCCAGCGACCAGGCGCGATCCCGGACCCTGGACAGTGCCGCACGGTCGGTTCCGTACCGCAGAGACCGGGTATGGAGAACTTCCCTGTCCGCGAGCTCGCTCAGTAGCGACGGCAGGATAGCGGCACCGTCGTTGCCTGTGGTCATCGCAGGTCCATCCGTCCGACCATCAGGTCGTTGATCAATTCAGACTGACGCCCGGTGAGCCGACTGCGCGCCTGGTCCTGCTCGGATTGGTGGTACTGGCCCACCAGGTCCTCGAGTCGCTCGTGATGCACCGCGTGTCTCGCGTTCCACGTCAACGCATCGGTGTGAACCTTCAGGACGCTCATTTGATCCAGGGCGGCTATCTGCCGCGGGAGTTGGTGGGGCAGGGCACGGGCGTTCTCGCATCCCAGGCAGGCCAGGAACGACTCTGCGCAGAGTTCACCCGGAGAGGCCCCAGGACTGTTGAGGTGGTCGGTACACCCCGTCAGTACGGTGTCCTGTTCACCGGAGATCAAGCGCTGAAGGACCGCGGGATCCAGGTCGGCGTCTCGGGCAGCGCCCTCCAGATCGGAGGCCGCCCGGGCAACCAGAGTGGCCGGCAGTACGGTGATGCTGCGTCGCTTGCGGGCAGCGGCTACTTGGGAGCGCAGAGCGTCGGCGACGACGACGCGGGACTGGGTGGCGACGTCCTTGCTACGGGCGAGGTAGTGGTCGTTCATGGTGGACCGGGTGTGGGCCACCGGGCGCCGCTTGCGCTCGATTCCAGTCTGCCGAAGCCGCCGCGACTCCACCGGCTCGACTCCGTCCTTCGTGGGCTCCTTGGTCGGAAACCCGTGCTGTACGGACCATCGGGCGATGTTCTTGGCGTCGGCCCCACGCGTCCAGCGTTTCGCTCCGGACGTTTGCGTCCGGAAGCCGGCGAAGGCCGAGTTGTGGCCGCCGTGGCGCCGGGCGAGCTGAGTCAGGTCCAGCAGCAGCTGGTAGACCCGTAGCGGTGAACGAAACAGCCGGGGCTCTGGATCATCGGCGACCAGTAGGGTGGCCAGTTCCTCCGGCACATCTTCCACGGGTGTCACCATGTGCTCGCGCTCCGGGCCACGCCGGGTCGACACTCCAGCGATCCAACATCACTTCTCCAAGGGCGAGCCATGAGCCGATTACCCGACAACTCTGGGAAGCCTAGTGAAAGCTCAGAAACGTCCTCGCCACTTCTGACGCCGGTGCCGAGACGGACGACCGTGAGGTATTCGTGGCGGTGATCGATTTCGAGCGTAGTGAACCGGGTCCGGCCGTACGGGATCTGGTCCGTCTGTCCGACGCCTGGGCCGGCCGCGACGACCTGTTCGAGGCGTTTCTGGCCGGGTACGGCAGGACCCTGACCGCCGCCGAGGAGGCCCGGCTGGTCATCGACGCAGCGCTCGATTCCGTGAGTGGGATCGCCTACGGCGCCGCCCACGGTGACCCCGAGCTCGTCGAACGAGGCCGGCGGACGCTGGCCCGGCTGCGCGCCGAGCACCGTGCAGCCCTCTCACCGACAGGAGATGCGACGTGAACGCCGACACGGCACCCACTCCCGCGACCGAGCCGCGCGACGCCGACGGACGGCCGCCGGTCCGCGCGGCAACCGCCTCTGACGCCGAGGCCATCACCCGGATGCGCTCCGAACATGTCCTGTCCGCACCGTTCACCGAGGACTGGCTCCGGCGGTGCACGGACGAGCTGGCACCACGGCTGACGCCGGAGAGGGACGCTCGGGCTTTCGTAGTCGACGCCCCGGACGGCACGATGGCCGCCTGCGCTCTGGGCCTGATCCACCCCGTGCTCCCGGCCCCGGCCTACCCCCGAGGCCGGGCCGCCCGCGTGCAACTCGTCGCCACGCACCCGGACCACCGGCGCCGCGGTTACGCCCGGGCGGTCGTGTCCGCACTCCTGGACCACCTCGCTGGCGTCGAGGAAGTGACGCTGTTCGAGCTGCACACCAGCCCGGAGGCCGCGCCCCTGTACCGGGAGCTCGGCTTCAGCGGCAACCCAGCGCTCATGCGGATGACCCGCCACCGCCCACCCGCCGGTCTCGCGCCTGGTGCGCAGCCGGATTCGACGTGGGTGCCGCCGCAGCAGTACGCCGACGCACTGCCCCGGGCGGCCGCGTACGTGTGCCTCTACGTCACCGACGAGGACGACCGGCCGCTCCAGCTGCACTCCGTCTACTCCCCCGGCCACCCCTGGCACATGATCGGCGGGGCGATGGATCTGGGCGAGCGGCCCTGGGACGCGGTGGTGCGCGAGTGCCGGGAAGAGACCGGCATGACCCCGGCGGGTCCGCCCCGGCTGCTGGCCACCGTGTACGGGCAGCCCCGGGAAGGGCGTCCGTACAGCACGCTGCAGCTGATCTTCGACGGCGGGCGCCTGACCGCTGAGCAGATCCGGGGCCTCACCCTCAACCCGCGCGAGCACGACGAGGCCCGGGTCCTGCCCCTGGCCGAGTGGGAGGCCTTGATGCCGGCTCGCGATTTCGTGCGGCTGCGTGCCGTGGAGGAGGCGCGCCGCACCGGCGTGGCCGCATACGTCGACACCTGGGGGAACGCATGAGCGCTGGCAGCATCGTCTTGATGTCCGACCGGAGAGTCGCCGCAATCCCCGTCCAGGAGCGCGGTGAGGCCCTCCTCGACGCCCGCGCGCACGGCCTGACGGTCGACGACCGCAAGCAGGACGCGGCGGGCGCCTGGGCCCACGTCCGCCCGTGCGTGCTCACACGGCTCCAGCAGGCGCAAGCGCTGCTCCCCGGCGGTGTGCGGTTGCTGTTCATTGAGGGCTACAGGCCCCCGTCCCTGCAGCGCCGGTACTTCGAGGAGTACTCCGACGAGTTCACGCGCGCCCGTCCGGACTGGCAGGCCGCCGCGATCCGGGAGGCGGCCAGCCGCTTCGTGTCGCCTCCGGAGATCGCGCCGCAGCGAGGCGGACAGGGCAGCCGTCCGCGGCCGGATGCCGCAGCCGAGCACGTCGCTGATCTCGTCCGGCAAGCGGCGGATCAGCACCGGTAGCGCAGGGTCAGTCGTGGTTGCCGTACATGTCGCGGATCTCCGCCTCGCTCTCGCCCCGGTAGGTGACGTGCCAGTGCATGTGCTTCGACTCCTGGTACAGGCCCAGGTTCGTCGTCACCGAGCACGCCCCGTACTCCCTCTCCACACCGGCGGCCACCTCCCGCACCACCGCCACCATCTCGTTCAGCAGACCCTCGTCAGCGTTGCCGAGGTCAGTGAGCGAAGGGACGTGCACCTTGGGGATCACCACGATGTGGACCGGGTACGAGGGGTTGGTGTGGTGGAAGGCCAGGACCCGTTCGGTCTCCTTCGCCCTCTCGATGGGAACCGCGCCGGCCAGCGCCTGATGGCAGTAGAAGTCGGAGACGGTCGCGGTACCGGTGGCACCGCCCTCGCTTCGGTGAACTGCGAAGCCGGCCAGTGAGCGCCGACGGGGACGGCGCCGAGAAGCGGGGCCGCGCCCCGTTCCACCGCATGCAGGAGAGGTGCTTCCGTGCCCGAGAAGGTCACCAAGGACACAGTCCTGTGCTACGTCGTGCGCGACGGGAAACTGCTGGTCTTCCGGCACACCGACTACAGCTACGAGGAAGTCGGGATCCAGGTCCCGGCAGGCAGTATCCGCCTGGCCGAGAGGCCGGAGGCCGCCGCGTTGCGGGAGGCCCGCGAGGAAACCGGCCTGAGCGACTTCAAGATCGTGCGCAAGCTCGGCGAGACTAGGTATGACATCAGCCCCTACCGGGCCGAGATCCAGCGCCGGCACGTCTTTCACCTGGAGCTGACCGAGCCCACCCCCGAGCGGTGGGCCAGCCAGGAGGGCCACGAAGGGGTCGGCGAACCGACACGGTTCGAGTGTTTCTGGATCCCGCTGGAGGCCGCCCACGTCCTTCAGTCCGGCCAGGGTGCGCTGCTGGGACGCCTGTAGGACTGAACTCCTAGCTTGGCGGCACAGCCGACGTCTGTGGCCAGGTAGTTGTCACCGAGATAGGCGGCGCGCGTGTGAGCGGCGAAGCCTACGGATGAGTCGCCAATGTCCGCACGGCACGTGGTGTCTACGCGGGCGAATGCTCCTCCTTGACCACGGAGTACAGGTGCTCACCGTGGGCCCAGCGTTTGAGTTCCGGCCGGCCCACGAGGACGAGCCCGTGGCGCCGGGCGAAGTCCGTCGCGGGCCCGGTGAAACCGTTCAGGGCGACGATGACAGCCACCTGCGCGTGATGTTCAGGCACCGCGGTTCCGTTGAACCTCTGCACGGCTTCGGACCCGACCGCGCTGCTGTACTGCTTGCACTGCAAAACGACCTTGTCGCCGTCTTCGTCCCAAGCCACGACGTCCGCCCCAAGGTCCCCGGAACCTCCGACCCGGCGGGCCCGTACGAACCCGTCCCGCGCGAGCAGATCAGCGCACGCTTGCTCGAAACCATCCGCGCTCATCGCAGCAAGCTGCTTCATCCGGAAGGTCAAGACCTTGGGCGCTGCGGTGCCCAACTCACTGCCACCGCTCTCGGCCGGGCCATCGTCGCTGCCATAGGACACGTCGTCGTAGACGACGACATAGCCACCCCTGTCTGAGAAGAGCACGAAACACAGCAGCACGAGCGTGCCCAGGATGAGCAGCGCGAACCACCAGGGATGCGCCATGAGCCAACCCCACACGCCCTCGCTGACCCAGCCCCCGACGTCGTCGCGCACCCAGGGCCATGCCTCCTGCGTCAGCCACTTCCAAGCGACCTTGGCGATGGCTATGCCGAGGATCGACCAGAGGATGACCTTCAGCACCGGGTCCAGGGACCCGTCCTCCTCGAACACCGCTGCCTCTTCTCTATCCTCACGGTGGCCCACGCTACGCGGGCGGTTCCACAGCGTTCCTGCCGTGTCCTGCGACCGGGCAGCCGCAGCTGGGGCGCACTGCGGACTCGCCTTCAGCCCACTGCCCCAGCCGTCCAGGGGCGACCCGGTGGCCCTGATCTATCCATGGAAGGAACGCTAGCTGCGGGCGGGTACGGCCGAGTGGGAGTTGCCGGAATCGGCCTGGCGGACGGGCCTCTGTGCTGATGTGCGATCACATGACCTTTTCGTGAAGACGCCTCGGAGCGCGTTCGAGCGACTTCCTCTCAGCTTGCCGACGACGACGAGATTCGCTGAACAGACAAGACTGCCTGGGCGCAGGAGTGGCCGATCACGGCAGGTTGGGCTCTGATGGCCGCCACCGGACACGGGCGGCATGGTCGCGAACCCGGCCCGGGCCCGGCCGGCCTCCGAGACTTTGCGGCCAGCACCGGTACGTTCGCAAACGGCGGCAAGTCCGCCCGGACCAGGACAGGAATGAGCGCGAATCCGATGCGGCGCGCGCGGTCTACCGTTGCCATGGCGCCATCACGGCCGTGCCCTGCGGTCAGTGGAGAGGGGGCGACTCGTTCGGCCGGGCGTGTCTCTGTGGATGAGCGTGGGACCGCACGATCGAACTCGGGCAGGCGCCGCGGGCCGGAAGGCGATGAACATCGACGGACGCTCCTTCCGCCAGAGCCGCCGCCCTCACCATGGTCCCCTGCACCAGTGCGGCCACGGAACAGGCACACCTGGGAGGTGGCCCGGACTCATGTTGACTCCTTCCGCGAGACCGCCGCGAGCCAGTGGCCGCTGGTGTCCACCGCCGTGCCGGCCGGCCCGGGGTGACATCAAGCGGGCACCCGCAGCTCCGACGGGGCCTTCTATGCAGCCGTGCGGGCGAGGAGTTCGGGGACGCCTTCAGCCGACGGGAACGTTCCGAAGCGCGGTGTCAGTTCGCGGACGAGCTGCACACACCGCGGTGCGCCGATCCGCAGCGCCAGGTCGAGGGCTTCGGTCGCCGCGGCGGCGGCCTGTTCCGGCTCCCCCAGTTCCAGGTAGGACCGGGCCTGATAAGTCTGGAAGACGCCGTACGTCTTGATGCGGGCCGAGGGAAGTCCCGCCTGCCCCTCACGGATGAGCTGATGAGCTCGCCGTGTATCACCGAGGTCCAGCAGCGCTTGTCCGGAGTCGACGGCGAGGTCGGCGGTCGAGTACCAGCTGCAGAACGAGGGCACCGGGTCAGCGGCGGGCACGCTCAGGAGGTTCTCGGCTGCGGTCAGCGCCCTCAGGGTGCCCTTGCGGTCGCCCAGCGCGGCGAGCGCGCGGGCCAGGCGCAGCTGGAGGAGGGAATGCGCCGCCGGGTGTCGGGCCCGTTTCAGTGCGCGGCGCAGGAGTTCCGCCGCGGTGTGCGGGCGGCTGCGCCAGGATGCCTGGTAGGCCAAATCACTTAACAGGCCCGCGCCGGCGTCGATGTCGCCAAGTTCGTGCGTGCTGTGCAGGCCCCCGATCCAGTACCGGGCCGCCTCGGCGTGTCGGCCCAAGTCGAAGCGGTGCCAGCCTACTTCCGAGGCGAGTTTGGCGGCCAGGGTGTGGAGGCGTGCCGTGTCCCGGGGGCCATGGCGTCGTTCGTCGAGGAGGTCGGTGACGGACTGGAGCAAGGCCTCCAGCACCGTCACGGTGCGCATCCGGTTCTCGGTGGCTCGGTTCGTGAAGAGGGCTGCGGCCTGCTCCAGTCGGCTGATTTCGTCGCCATCGACGAGGTTCGTGGCATCGGACGGTTCGGGCTGTGGCGTGGCGGTGTGGCTGGGCTGTGCCCAGGCCCCGGCCAGGGCGAGCAGGGTGGTGCTGGAGACGGCGGATACGACGATGCGGCGCCGGGTGTGGTCCATGGTGGCCTTGAATGCCTCTCGCAGGGCGGGAACGGTGGTGGCGGGACCCAGCGCGACGATCTCGTCAGGGAGCGGAGGGTGCCCGGCGCTCGGCAGCCAGTACGGCCAGGGCAGCGGCCCGTCGGGGACCGGGGCCGGCAGGCCGAGGGCCTCCGCGATGTACACCTGGTGCTGGTCGTCGGGCCGCACGCCGTGCACTTCCCACTTCCGGACGCGGCTCTTGTCCACGCCCGAGCGTAGGCCGCGGCGCTCAGCAGCCGCGCGCACCCTGTCAGCGAGCTGCTCACGGGTGAGGCCCGCTGCCTCGCGGGCTTCGGCCAGCGGATGCCATGGGGTCTCGTCCACCCCCAAATCATGGCAGACGCACCCCCGTTGTGTACGCAAGTACACAGAGGGGGACCCCTACGGGACCCCCGCCGCCCTCTTCACGCCCCAGCACGCAGTATCGACACTCGATCACCTGGGCGACACCGACAGCAGGCGTACGCCCGCCTCCCGACGGGCGACGGGTCCGCCCCCGCCGACCACCGGCAGTCCGCACAGTGCCACCGGCCGCACCAATGGCGTCGGGCTCCGGCGCCGCGTATGAACCGCAGCGCCGGACGTTGCTTCACGAGAAGAAGGGATCGACGGATGACCACTTCGGCTAAGCCCGTCCGCGTCTCCCCCCTGAGCGGGGTCCACGCCTCCTGGCACATCGGCAAGCAGTACCGCTTCGAGGCAACGCGGTGGCTGAACGGCCGGGCCGACGGCCACTCTTTCACCGCCGAGGCGGTGCTCCGCGCGCCGGAGCTCGACCCGGTGGGCTTCGTCATCGACTTCGGTCGTCTCGCTGCGCTGAAGACGCACATCGACGACCGGCTCGACCACAGCTGCCTCAACGACCGCGTACCCGACGTCAGCGACGACGGCCTGGCCGCCTACCTCACCGGCTGGGCACGGACCCACCTGCCCGACGACGTGGCCGACGCCCTGGTGGGTGTGCGGCTCCGTACCGGCCGGCCGCGGGGACCGGCTGTGGGGTTCGCGGTCGAGTTCGAGGCGACGCACCACCTGAACGGTCTGGCGGCCGGGCACCCGTGCGGGCAGCCGCACGGTCACTCCTACCTGGTGAGCGCGGCGGAAGCCGACGGGTGCTCCGTGCCCGTTCCGGAGGAACTGCGTTGGCATATCAGCAAGGTGCTCGACGGGTCGGTGCTCAACGAGAGCGTTGACCTCAACCCCACGTCCGAGCAGCTCGCCCGCTACCTCAGCGACTGGATGGATCGCGGTCCCGCCACCCTTCGGGTTTCTGAGACCGAGTCGAGCTGGGCGCAGTACACCAGGAGCCGGTCATGAAGGCCCAGCGGACCAAGGGAGGCCTGCCCGCCGGGTCACTGCCTGTGCAGGAGATCTTCGGACCGGTCCCCCAGGGGGAGGGGGCCTTCATGGGGCGGCGGTCGTGCTTCGTCCGCTTCGGCCGGTGCAACCTGCACTGCCCGCCCTGCGACTCGAAGAAGACCTGGGACAGCAGCCGCTACGACCTGCGGGAGACATGTCCGCCCCGCACCGTCGAGGACATCGTCCAGTCCGCGGCCGCGCACGGGGCGGGTTCGGGGCTGACCATTCTCACCGGTGGTGAGCCTCTGATGTGGCAGCGCAGCACCGCCTGGGAACAGCTCCTGCAGGATCTGCCGGGCGAGGTCCACGTCGAGACGAACGCGACGATCGCCCCGAGCCCGGTCACCACGGGGCGGGTCGCGCACTTCAGCGTGAGCCCCAAGATCGGGCGGATGGGCGCCGCCGACGCGCAGAAGAAGCGGCTGGTGCCCTCCGTGCTGGAGGCCTTCGCCGAGCTCGCGCAGCAGGGGCGTGCCACGTTCAAGTTCGTGGCCGCCGACATCGGCGAAGCGGATGAGGCGGCGGAGGTCGTGCGCGCGTTCCATCTGCCACAGGACCGGGTGTGGGTCATGCCTCTGGGCGACGACGCCGCCACGTGGGCTGCGGCGGGGGCGGACATCGCCGACCACGTGATGCAGCTCGGCTTCAACCTGTCGGGCCGGCTTCACCTCACCCTGGGCGTCCGATGACGTGATGTCCAGCCCGCCGCCTTTCGCCAGGCGGCCCGCCCGCCGCCCGTGAGGGTCGCCTGCGATCAGCCGATCTTCCCTTCCTTCGTCACCCAGCAGAAGGCGAGAAGTCCATGACCATCTCCATCACCAACACCGGCGCCGCACCCGGCGGCCCTCAGACACTTTTGAAGTCCAGCGGCCCCATCAACGAGGGCCGCGTGGCTGAGCTCATCACCCAGCTCCTGTACGAGTTCGGTGAAGACCCCCGCCGTGAAGGTCTCCGCGACACCCCGCGCCGCGTCGCGGCCATGTGGCAGAACTTCCTTTGCCAGGACGCCCCGGAGGCCACCTGCTTCCCGGAGTCCACGGTGAACGGCCAGCTGGTCATCGTGAGCGGGATGAGCGTGTGGTCGTTCTGCGAGCACCACATGCTGCCCATGAACTTGCTGGTCAGCGCCGGATATCTGGCCGACGACAGAGTGGTGGGGCTGTCGAAGTTCGGAAGGATCGCGCAGCACTTCGCTGGACGGCTCCAGGTTCAGGAGCGCTTCACTCAGCAGCTGGCCATGCACCTGCCCAGCGTCGTCGGTCACGACAACGTGGCCGTCGCCGTGCGGGGCGTTCACCAGTGCATGAGCATGCGGGGCGTGAGGATGGAGCCGGCTCGCACCACCACCGTGCGCAGGCTCGGCCAGTTCGCCACTGATGCCGCCCTCGCGAGCGAGTTCCTCACCCTGACCACGGCCGGGCAGCAGGGGGGCGTGCAGTGAGCAAGAGCATCGACTTCTCCGCGATCGCGCCCACCCCGTACCTGAAGGACTTCGTCGCCCAGCAACCGGCCCGCGTCCACCATGTCGCCGCCCAGCACGTCCTGGCCGACCCGGGCTACCGCGCCTTCTTCACCCGCGAGTCCGCCCGCGACGCCGACATCATCGTCGACAACGGGCTCTTCGACCTCGGCTACGCGCTGCCGGCCGATCAGCTCGTCGCCGCGGCGCGGGCGGTGTCCGCCCGCGAGATCATCCTCCCGGACGTCATGCGGGACGGAGCGGCGACGCTCACCGCCAGCCAGCAAGCCGCCCGGGAGATCCGTGAGATCGCGGGGGACGAGTTCCGGCTGTGCGCCGTGCTGCATGCCCGCGACGACGAGGAATGGCACCGCACGTACGAGGCGATCGTCACCGAAGGCTGGGCGGGCGCCATCGCCCTGCCCGCCTCCCGCCGTCCGGACCCTGCCGGGCAGCTGTGCCGTACCCGGTGGGCCGCGACCGCCTACCTGGAGAACAAAGGGCTGGTCGACGATCGGCTCGTCTATCGGCTTCTCGGGCTGGGCCGGACCGGACACCTGGAGCTGGTCGAGCAGCGCGAACACGAGTGGATCTCCTCCGTGGACGGCGCGGCCCCCGTCATCCTCGGGGCCATGGGCATCGAGCTCCTGCCCGAGGGCCCCTACATCAAGCCCTCCACCCCGCGGATCGAGAAGCTCGGCCCGATCCACCCGGACCGCTTCCCGCTCGTCCGGGCCAACATCGCCGTCGTCCGCGCCGCCGCCGGCAGCCAGGTGACCATCGCCGAGGAGCTTCGATGAGCTTGAGTTCCTTGCTGGTGAGCCCTCCCGCGGGGCTGCTTCACCCGGCGCCGGTCGATCCGGCCCGGCACACCATGAGCCGCGAACGGCTGTTGCGCTACCTGGAGATCAAGGTCCACCACCTCATCCAGGAGCAGGACTGGGACAGCATCCGGGTCGTCGGCGGCTACAACCGCACGAGGGGCATCTCCCGGCACGAGAAGAGCGGGAAGCTGTTCAACACCGAGCGGCCCACCGCCCAGGCGTACGGGCGGAACCTCCTCGTCCAGGCATTCCCCGGCGCCGACTACGTCCAGCACTACGCCCTGATCATCGCCACCTACCTGGCCATGACCGGACGCCCCGCCGACACCGTCACCTACCAGCCGCCCGGCGAGGAATGGTGCCGCACGGCCCTCGACACACTCAACCTCGACCTGCACGGCGACGTGGTGATCGTCGGGTGGGGCCTGGAACACCTCGCACCACGATCCGGCGTGTGGACGCAGGGCCCCGGATACTGCTGGCAGGACGCCCAGGTCGGCGACGCACGGGTGGTCTACCTGGGTTTCCGGCACAGCATCTGGGGCGACGTCGCCGGGCGCACCGTGGCACGACTGGCGCGGCTGGGTGCCGGAGCCGTCGTCTACGTCGGAAAGGTCGGCGGCCTGAATCCCGGCACGGAACCGAACAGATGGCTGGCGACCGGCAACACCAGCCTGCTGGGCGGGGCATTGGTGAGCTGGGAGGACTTCTTCGGCGACTACGCCCGCGCCCAGCCCGGGGTTCGCAGCGGGCTGCACGTCTCCTCGCCGTCGATCCTGCTGGAGAACCAGGACTGGCTGGCCCAGCACGCCTCGTACGCCTTCGTCGATCCCGAGATCGGCCCGATGGGGGCAGCGGCACAGCGGGCGGGAATCCCGTTCGGCTACCTTCACGTCATTTCCAACAACCTCGCCTCGCTCTATCCGGCCGACCTGTCCAATGAGCGGCACGGCGACGTCCTTCGCCAGCGCGCGATCCTCGTCGACCGGATCGCGAGCATCCTCACCGCCCGCCTGACCGGCGGTGCGCCTCTCACGGGAGCAACTCCATGACCCAGACCACGTCCGCCCCCGCTGCCCGGCCCGGGCCGGGTCGGCTCATCACCTTCGTCGGCGGGGACGGGGCGGGAAAGTCCACGCTCGCCGCCCGCCTCCACGAAGCCCTCAACGACGCCGGTCACCGGGCAGTCCTGGTCACCAAGCACAGCACGACCGCCGCCGACCCTGGCCTGTCGGACTACCTCGACCGCCTCAACGCCCTGGTCTACCGGCGCGATACGCGTGTCGCCCAGGCGTGCGGGGATCACTACTGGCTGCTCGCGCTGGCTTCCTGGTACACCCTGCAGGACCGTCTGGTGATCCAGCCCGCGCTCGCCGAGGGCGCCCACGTGGTGCTCGACAACTCCCCGCACAAGATCCTCGCCCGGTACGCCGTCAACCCGGACATCGACCCCCGCCTCACCGAACGCGTCTTCGCTCACCTCCCCGCCGGGGACCTGGTGTTCTTCCTGGACCTCTCCGCCCAGGAAGCCCTCGCCCGGAAGGGCTCCTTCACGTCTCTGGAAGCCGGCCACGACGCCGGGGGCGATGAGGCGTTCATCCGCTACCAGGACTCCGTCCTGGAGCAGATCCGCCAGCAGGCCACGACAGGTGGGTGGCAGCAGCTGAACGTCGGACGGATGGACCGCGATGAGGTGTTCAAGGCCGCCGCCACCGTCGTGTCCGAACGTCTCGACCTGCACCTGTAACCCCGCGAACCCCACCGGCCGCGAAGGAGCGCGCGATGGACCAGGACCTGCCCGCCGACGGGAGGTACCTCTGCCACGGCATCACGTGGGCGAGCGGTGCCCCCGGGCTGCTGCTCGTCCCGCTCGGCGGGGGGCGGCTCGTCCACGCCCCGGTCATGGGCCGCCGCCTGGGCTACCGGGCGGAGGAGTCCGGCCGGTGGTGCACCGGCCGTTACCGGTTCGCCGACCGCTTCCGCGTCGAACCCGACCCCTGCCCCGGCATGGCGGCCTCCGGCACCGGCTCCCAGTGCGCCGCGTGTGGGGGGCGCGACGAGTTCCGCTTCGCCCACCACGTCCATACCGGCGGCCCTGTCCCCCAGGCGCTCGCCCTCTACATGAACCAGCCGCACTGGCTGTATGTGGCCACGTTCGCGGACACCACGACCAAGGTCGGCACGGCCGCCGAACCGCGCTGGCGTTCCCGCCTCGACGAGCAGGGTCCCCTGGTCGCCACCTACCTGGCCAAGGGCCCGGACGGCAGCGCCGTACGGTTCGTCGAGGACGCCCTCACCCGGCGCCTGGACCTCACCCAGACCGTGCGGGCCACGGCCAAGCTGCAGGGCCTGGCCCGCCTGAGCGACACTGCCCCGGCCCATGACGCCCATGCGCGGCATGTCCGGCGAGCCGCCGAGGTCCTGACCGAACTCGGCATCCCCGTCGACCTCCAGCCATGGACCCCACCGGAACAGAGCCGTCTGGCCAGCACTCCAGGCGCCGACCGGCTCTTGTACCCGCACGACCTCCGCGAAGGCGAGCACGGACTGAGGGTGCACTCCGTGGCCGGCTCCCAGGCCCTCGTCACCCTCTCCGGTGACAGCCTCCACTACCTGCTCGACCTCTCAGCGCTCAAGGGACGCCGGATCACGCTCGGAGCGCACTTCCGCTCCCCGCCCGCCACCGTGCAGCCCGCCCTCTTCTGACCCAACCGCCCCTCCCACGGACACCCCCCGGACTCTGCAGGCTCCGTGGGGCCCGCGCACACGAAGCGAGGCAGCTCATGGCACCTCAGGACGCACTTCTCGGCTGGGACGAACCCGCCAACGCCCAGGCGTACGAAGCCTTCACCCGCGCCTTCCCGATGTACGACACCACCAGCCGGGACCTCGCCCGCCGGGCGCAACTCGACAACGCCGACCTCGTGGTCGACCTGTGCGGCGGCGCCGGAGCGACAGCTCGGGCTCTCCTCGACCTGCTCCCCGCCCGGGCCCGGGTGGTGTCGCTGGACAGTGCCGCCGCGATGCAGCAGGTCGGCCGCCGCACCCTGCCCGATCCCCGCCTGACCTGGGTCACCGCCTCTGCCGAGCAGCTCAGCAACCACCTCGCACCCGGCAGCGTGGACGTCGTGGTGTGCAACTCCGCGCTCTGGAAGACCGACGTCCCGGCGGTATGCGAGGCCGCCGCTCGTGTTCTGCGCCCGCAGGGCCGCTTCGTGTTCAACATCGGCGGCGGCTTCGCGGGCGTCCGCCACCCCGACGAAGAGACCAGCGCCCGGCCTTCGCTGAACACCTTCATCCGCCAGATCGCGGAAGCCGACCACGGCTACATCGCCCCGCCCCTCGGGCGGACGGACCCCAAACTGCCGCCGGAAACCATCACGCAGCACCTGAACTCGGCCGGTCTGTACGTGACCGACGCCGAGGTGACCGCCCAGCACAGCACCATGGCCGAGAAGAAGGCCTGGCTGTCCATCCCCCTGTTCGCCCGCCCCGAAGGGAACTTCACCCACGAGCAGCGCATGGAGATCCTGGAGGCCGCCTACGCCCGGACCGTACCGGAGGCCCGCTTGGTCACCAGCTGGCTGGTCATAACCGCCGAGCTGCCGAAGGCGGCCGCGTGAACACCGCCGCCCGCACGAACAGCGCCGACGGCGCGGTTCCTCACTGCGACCACACCAGCGTCGGCGTCCTCATCCACTCCGGGCAGGGCCTGCTCATGTTCGAGCGGGCGACACCGCCCCGGGGAATCGCCCCCGTGGCCGGTCACATCGACGAGCACGGCGGCCCCGAGCAGGCCGCCGTCGCCGAGACCCGCGAAGAGGTCGGCCTGGATATCACCCGGCTGCAACTGGTGCACACCCAGTGGCGTCCCAACCCCTGCCGCCGCACCCCCACCGGGCCCGTGGGCCACCACTGGTCAGTGTTCCACGCCGAGGCGTCCGGCACCCTGCAGCCCTCCCCCCGCGAGGCCCGCTCACCTCGCTGGATGACCTCCGAAGCACTCCATCAGGCCGCACGGCGGACAGCGGCGTACGCCGGCGGAGAACTGCGGCGGGAGGGCTGGGAACAGATGCCGGGGCTGGAACCGGTGTGGTGCGGGATCCTGAACGCTCTGGGGCTGATCACCCTGGCGCAGGCCGATCTTGCCCGGATCGAAGCAGTCCGATGACCCCCGGGCCCAAGAAGGGGCAGCAGCGGCTCTCAGCGGGCGCCGACGGTGCGTCCGGCTGCCAGGAACTGGGCGTGGGCGCGGATCCGCGACCTGTCCGCGGGAAACACGCTGTCCCACCGCTCCTCCAGCCGGAACCACCGGGCCGGCTGGTCCGCCTCCGCGACCAGGGACTGATCGCGGTCGACGATCGCCGCGTAGGACAGCCCCAGCGTCGCAGACCAGTCGGCCCGGTAGGAGCGTACGGCGACCGCCGCCGGGTCAGGCAGCAGCTCGGCGCGGACCCCGGTCTCCTCCAAAAATTCCCGGGCCGCGGCCGTACGCGGCCTCTCGCCCGGTTCGACCTTCCCCCCGGGCGGCACCCAGCCGCGCACGCGGTGTCTGACCAGCAGCACGTGCGCGAAGTCCGGGTCCAACGCCCAGACCTCAGCCGAAAGCGGCTCCATCCGATGGCGCCGTGCCTGCTCCAGCCAAGCTCTAGCGCCGTCGAACTCCCACACGGCCCGCGCAGCGTCCGTCTCCGCCTCGTCCACAACCACCTGATCGGCGTGCCCATGATTCACCCGCCCCACTCTAGGCCGACACCTCCAGCCCCGCGGGCAGAAGCACCGCGCGCCATACCCGCGCCGTCCCCTGCGCGCGGGTCAGCCGGGAAGGAGAAGGCCGCAGTGCGCGATGACGGAACCGGAGCAGGCGCCGGCTGGGTGGTCCTGGGCGGCGTCCACCTCCTGAACCGCAGCGCCCCCGCCCGTGACGAGGACACCATCGTCCTCGTACGCGTGCCCGAGCTGGAAGTCTGCCGGCCGGCCACGACCGTGACCGTGAGCTGGCAGACCCTCGGCCTCTGTCCCGTCGACGTCCGGACCGCCGACGGGACCCCGTTGGCGTCCGGTGTGGTCGACGGCGCGGCCTTGTGGTCCCACGCCATGCCCGGGCCGGCCCTGCGCCAGCTGGTCGGCACGGCTCCGGGGCTGGTCCCGCTGTGCTATCTGGCCCGGTACCCCGGCGGATTCCACGTCTACGCGCAGATCAGGTTCCACCCCGAGGACGCCTGCTTCGTCCGCACAACCCAGGAACCGGTCGGCGCCGGACCGGTCGAAGAACTGCGCTGGCTGCGCCCGGCTCTCACCGCCCACAGCGACCACGGCCGGGCTCTCAACAACCACCGCCGGTACTTCCGCACCCACCTGTCCGGCACCGAGTTGGAGGTCAAGTACACCCTGGACCCGGCACCGGACATCTGGACGGCGTCCATGAGCCTCCTCAAGGCCCTGCGCAACGGCGAGCTGGAAGGCTGCCGACCCGAATACCGGGACGAGTTCCAGATCAACCACACCGAGAACCACCTGTTCGACGTGACCGGCCCAGACGAAGAGATCGGGTACGCCTCCTTCATCCCCACCGTGACGGCCGGGCACGTCCTGAAGCGGAAGTGGTACACGGAGGACGCCTTCGCCCGGCGTGAAGAGCTCACGCCGGGCATCGATGTCCGCCCCGACGGCTTCGAGGCCTACCTGCGTGACGAACTCGGCCTGGAAGTCGCGCCACTGCCCGCGTTCGCGCGCGTTCGCTACGACATCCAGTGCGAGTCAATGGGCACCGGCCACATCTTCGGCATCTTCTTCGACCGCTGCTCCCTGCTGGCGGCCCCCGACATCGTGCTCTCCCAGTGCGAGTTGGAGTACCTCCGCTCCCGCAGTGTCCTCGACACCACCCACGATGAGCTTCTCGCCGAGATGGAACGCATCACCCGATGGCTGGGCGACTACCTCGCAGCGCGCGGCTTGGCCACGGAGCGCACCTACTACTCCAAGCGCACCTTCCTGCGCGACGTCGTAGCCCGGAGACCCGATCTGCCCACCGCATGCCGACGTTGATGTCCGCCCGGATTCCTCAGCCCCCGCCCGTACGCGGAACCGATCGGCAGTACCAGCCGGTGATCAAGTCTGCTGCGACCGTCAGGGGCGGGCCGGTGATCAGTCCCCGGCGTATCAGGAGACCGTCGCTCACGAACCATCATCACCGGCCGTCCTGCGGCCAGCGTGTGCGAGGCCATCTGCTCGCAGGCCGTCGTCGACGGCGGCGCCTGCCCCTGCTACGTACGATCTTTCGCGCCATCGATGCACGTCACCCGCTCCGTCCAGAAGCGGCACGCGACCTTCTCATCGAACTCGCTGAGGCTAAGAAGCACTCCACGGCGACTCCCCCGACAGCTCTACCGGGCTGCCGCCATCCGCTGGCATCCCGACGTTGAAGGTGGCGATGGCGAGATCTTCCAACTTCTCGAAACGGCCTACCGAACAGTGAAGCTCCCTGCTGCACGGGCCTCTGGCCCTCCGGCCAAACGCTAAGCCGAACCTGTACAGCAGGGAAGGCGTACCACTCGTCAGGGGAAGCGATCTCGCCGAGCGACGCAATCTTCCTGCTCAGCGCATTCCGTCGGTTGGCCGGAGGAGACCGGCCCGGAACTCTGGACTTCTTCGACGCCCTGGACGGTTTCACGTGAGCCACCTGACCCGATGCCGCCTCAACCCCGCCCGCGCCCGCCACCTGACCGCCTCCCCCCAGCGCCTCCACACCGCCGTCGCCTCCGCCTTCCCTCCGCCTTCCCTCCGCCTTCCAGCGGAGAAGGACCCTCCCACCGCGTTCTGTGGCGTCTGGACGAGACCCTCCTACCGCACCGACAGCCCGTCCTCCTCATCGTGAGCTCCACGCGACCCGATCTCGCTCATGTCATCGAGCAGGCCGGATGGCCTCGCCACTCCGCGGACGCCCGGGTGGGAAACCCGGCCCTACGCCCCGGTCCTCAACGCGCTCCGCCCCGGCCTACGCCTGCAGTTCCGGCTCGCCGCCAACCCCACCCGCGCCGCCTTCCACCGCGGCCGCCGAGGAGTTCGCACCGCCGCGACCACACCCGCCCAGCAAATCCAGTGGCTCCTCGACCGCGCGCCCAGAGCTGGCCGGGGCTGGCATGGCGGGAGCACACGGCCGGTGACGAGTGGTATATCCGGTTCATGAGCGATGTTCCCGTACCTACGGACGGGCCAGCGGTCCCGCATCCCCGGCAGGCAGACGCTCCTGCGGACGAGTGCGTTCCGCGGGAGCGGTCTGCGGCGCTGCGGTGGTTGCAGGACCGAGAACAGGCCCTGGCCGACGTGTTTCTGCGCGAGGGGCAGCACGAGCTCCCCGTGGAGGGCAACTACCTCCTCTGGCGCCAGGACCAGCAACGACGGCTCGGTCAGGCGCGGCAGCAGTGGATGCAGATACTGGCCGAGGTGGGGCTGTGCAGCTGGGAGCCGGGCAGCCGGTCACTCGCGTATCTGCGCCCCGACCTGCTGGCCGAGTACGACGTGGAGAACCCGGCAGACCTTGCGTACACGGGCTCGGTCAGGTCGGTGGAGAGCGTGTGGTGGCGATGTCTGCGCGATGAAAACCATCGGTGGCGGACGTCGGTCAACAACCGGCACGTGCACGGGAGTGGTTGTCCTCGGTGTGGGAAGCGGGGCGTTTCGCGGCGCGAGCAGGAGGTCTTCGTAGCGTTGCGGCATCATCTGCCCGGACTCGTCAGCCCCGGCACTGCTGTACGCCACTCACCTTCGGGAGAAGCCGTGCGGCGGCTGAGGTCGTGGAGGCTGGACATGCTGCTGCCGGGAAGCCCACCCGTCGCCGTGGAGTACGACGGCGCCTACTGGCATCAGAGCGCCCTGCGCCGCGACCAGAACAAGACCGCCGACTTGATCGCCTCGGGTCACCTGGTCATCCGTATCCGCGAGGAGCCCCTGTCCCAGATCACTCCGAACGATGTCGTATGCACACCGGACCAGCCGGCAGCAGAGGTTGCCGAGCAGGTGCACCAGAAGATTCTGGAGCTGGCCGGTCCGGCCCACCACCGTCCGGACAACGAGCCGGACCGGGCAACGGGTGAACAGCTCGGGCTCTTCGACGACAGCATCGGCACTGGAAAGGCTCGCAACGGGGATGTCGATCTCGGAGCGCTCCGCGCACTGGTGGGAGAGGGGCTGCTGAACGTGCACCGCGGCAGTGTTGAGTCGCACCTGGCGTTGGCTCGGTACCTGGTGGACGGTGCTCCTCTTGAGGCGCTGTGTGCGCAGATCCACCGGGAGCTGGGAGGAGGGCAGGCCTATCTCTCGATGGCACGTCGGCTGATCGATGGAGTGTGAAAGGGGCGGTCCGGGTCGGCCGTCCTGGTCTTCCCCGGCCACCCGGCCGTAGCTCGCGTCCCTGCGGGGTCGTCCTGCACCACCACTACAGGATGGATCTCTGGCCGGGCAGGCAGCGCAACGCTGGTCCGCGGCGCCGCTGGCCCCCGTTGTCCGTGGACAGGTCCTGTGCAGCGATCCTGAACGGCGGGGCCGGGCTCTTGACTCACATGGCGGTCGTGCGGGTTCTGACGGCGAGTGCGTCTCGGAGGTTGCGGGCGGGCCGACCCCGTGTCCTGGGCGATGGCCAAGGCCGTTCTTCGACTGCTCGGCCACGGTGTGGTCGTGGGTGGGGACCAGGGTGCCGTCCACGATGAGCACGGTGTCCTTGACGAACCGCTTGCGGCTCTTGAGCGCGAGCATCGGCCCGAGCTGGTCGATGATCCGGTCCGCCGCCGACTTCGAGACCCCGAACAGCGGGGCGAGCTGCCGCATGGTCAGATTTGTGCGCCAGTACACCGCGACCAGCAGGGCCCGGTTCTCCAGCGGAAGACTCCTCGGCCGGTCCTCGCGAACGGAGTCCGCACCCTGGCGCCGCAGAACGGTCATCAGCTTCCCGAACTGCCCCGGGCTCAACCCGGTGAGCGGGGCTATCCAAGACGGCTGTGACGCCGCGATCACACCAGCCACGCGGAGATCATCCCAGGACGGTTAGGGTGCCTTCGTCGAGCCGACGGAGTGGAGACGGATGATGGAGCAGGACGAAGCCCTGCAACTCGCGGTGGCGTTTCTCGCGCACAGCCAGCGAGATGACGAGCCGCCTCTCGCCATCGACACTGAGCGAGCCCGCGAGAGCAACGGGCTCCTGATCGTGCCCTACAACTCCGTGCAGTACCTCGCCTCGCGCGATGTGAGACACCAACTGTTGGACTGCTGGCCCATCCTCGTCGGCCTTGCACACGGAGACGTGCGGTTCGGAACCCTGGACGAGCGGCATCTGTGGAGGAACCCGAGCGCCTGACGAGGCTGTGGGCTGCTCCGCCACCACAGTTGCGGGACAATTCTTAGGATCAGGTGCGCAGAACATGGTGGTCCCCCTTTATCTGCCAGAGGGGACCACCATGTTCTGTCTATCGGTCAGGCGCTGACGTTGGCGGTGAACGCCGTCCAGGCGTCCCCCGAGACGTAGAGCGCGGGGATGCTGATGTCCTTGGAGTCGCGTACACCGACTTCCTGGCCGATCTGTACCTCGACACAGGAGTTGCCGGTGCCGTCACTGTAGGACGACTTGTACCAACCGGATTGCTGCGGAAGGACGTTGCTGTCACTGTTCATGTTTATCTATCTCTCGGATTAGGTCTTGCATGATCGTGGGGGTTTCCTCGGGCGGTTCTGCCGAGGCGGTCATGGAGTTGAACCAGGCGGTGAAGCGTTCGACCTCGGACCTCTTGCTCGACATGGAGATCGCGCCCCATGCCGTGTCGGTCGCCACGGTTGTGGTGAGCGGGTCGTCCAGGTCCATGATCGTGAAGTTGTGGGCGAACTTGCGCCCCTTCGCCGTGGTCCTGAGGACCTGGACCTGTACGTGGTCCATGGCTGCAAGGCGAGCTATCTCGACATACTGTGCCCTCATCACGTCCGGGGTGCCGAGAGGGTTCAGAAGCGCTGCCTCTCCGAGCACGACCCACAACCGGACTGGATCAGGGGCTCGCAGGATCGACTCCTTCTTGCGCTGCATCCGAACTTCCACGTGTCCTCTGATGAAGGACGCGGTGGTGTCCTCGATTGGTCGCTGCGACTCGTACAGAGCCTGAGCGTATTCCTCTGCTTGCAGCAGGCCGTGGATCACCGTGGGGTGATAGACCCGCAGGGTCGTTGCCTCGGCCTCAAGGCCAACGAATGCCTCCATGTCCGGGAGGAGGTGATCCCGGTGCAGCGTCAGCCATGAGTCACTCGATGCCTTTTTATGCAGGTCGGTAAGTTCCTCAATGACTGGTGAGCCGTCCTCCACTCCGTACACGCTGATCAGCGCATGGAGATCGGGGGCCATGCGAAACACGCCTTTGCCCTTCTCGATCCGCTGAATCCGCGTCTCGTTGAGAGTGGAGACCTGAGGCCGGACCGCCTCGGACGCTTGTGCCTGCGTCAGGCCGGCCGCCTTACGCAGTTGGCAGAGCCGGGCGCCCAGTTCGATCTTGTGGATGGTGACACCTACAGGTTTGCCCATACCTACCTCTCCTGTCGAGCTGCACTCCATGGACCACGAGCTACGCAGCGTGGGCGCCTGCCTGCACATTCTGGCACTGGGAGTTGGCTTCCCACAGCCCCACCTGCGCTATCTGGCATATACCAATGAATCCGCACGACGGATTCACGACGGATTCACTTGCTCCCGAACTGTGCCGCGCGGGAACGTAGTTACGCCACCTCGACCCCCTGGGTGACGGACGGCGACCTCGGCTTGTGCTGCCTGAAAAGGCACCCCCCTGACGTGCGGAGGCTTGGGCAATGACACTCACTGCACCCCCCGAAGGGTTGATCGCGCAGGCGATCGACCCGAGCAGAGCGAGCAGCGCACCCAGTGGCTCCAGCGTCCGGGACGCCGCGGCCATCGCGTTCGGCCGCAGTGCGCCGATCAAGAATGGGCTGTCCGACGCGGAACAGCCCCAGCGGGCCAGGGAGTTCGCTTCCGCAGCCCTGGCCCGCTGGGGCCTGTCCGAGTACACGGATGACGTGAAGGTTCTGGTGTCCGAGCTTACGACCAACGCGCTGCTGCACGGGACCGACGAGATCGGCCTCACGGTGACGCTCACCAACAAACGAATCGGTGTCGTTGTGACCGGATCCCCGTACACACCAGTGCCGCCCCCTCCGGTGGATGACCTGAGCGAGCACGGTCGCGGCTTGCAGATCGTCGCGGCGCTGTCCGACGCCTGGGGTGTCAGCGAGAACGGCACCCATACGTGGTGCCTGCTCGATCGGCATCCGGCGGCTGCCGTCCCCGTGAAGTCGAGCCCTGTCGTCCGTGAACTGCGGTCACGGGTGCGGGCTCCGACGATCGGCGGCATCGCGCAAGCGGTTCAGACGGCCCGAATTCACACCGGCCTCTGTCTGACCTCACTTGGATGGGCCGGTCCCGTCAGTCCCGTGGACGACCTCGTCCGGCTGCTGATCGAGCGCATCGGCCGAGACGATGGCCGCAATGGGCCTTGGGAGTTCAGTCTCGGCTTCGGCCTGACCGAGGCTCACGAGCTCGTGATCGAAATCGAAGACAGCGTCCCCGAGTTCCGCAGGTTCGACCCGGCCGACGCCGGTCACAGCGATCTGCGTGCAGCCTGCTCGCTCGGCGCCGATGTCACCTGGCAGCTGCGGAACGGCCGCCAGGCCGGTCGGGCCTGTCTTCCCGCTCCGCGCGAGGCGTCGTGACCACGTCCATAGGGCTCTGCCCCTCCGCCGGAACGCAGCCGGGCACCGCCGTCGTGAAGCAGGTACCGCGGGTTCTGGACGCGCTCTTCGAGGACCTGAACACAGCCTTCGAGACCGCGGCTCCGGCCGGCGAAGTCGCCACGACCACCGCGAGACTCCACGGCTGGCACCAGCGGCTCGCCACGATCGCCACGGCCGACCCCAGGCACCCGCCCGGCCCGGAGACGCACCGGCTCATCGCCTGCGGCCAGCGCCTGCGTGAGGAGCCCCTGTCCGATGACGGGCCGGCACTCGGCCTGATACGCCGCCTCGCCCTGGCGGTCTCGGACCTGACCGACGAGATAATGGAGCAGGGGACCGTGGCGGTGGCCGAATGATGCACGACCCGCTCTGTCCCGAGCATCCGCCGGTACACATTGTCGAGCTGCCGCGCCCGGAAGACGCCGAGGACTATGCGTATTTCGCACGCCGTCTCGCGGATGTGCGGCTCCTGGAGCGGAGCGTCGTCCTGAGCGTGATGGGGGTGGCGTCTCTGGCAGTCCCTGTGGGCGGCACCCGCCACGGAGGCTTCTACTCCGTCCCCTGTATGTGTTTCGGCCTGAAGGTCCGCGACGCCCTGCTGCGGCATGCGGGCTTTCCCCGCCTGCGCCTGCGGCCGGCGCCTCACCCGCGCACGTGTGACGCAGTCGAGTGGGGCGGTCCCGAGCCCACCGCCTGGTCGGACGAAGCCGCAATGGCGCGGTTCCACGGCTTCGTCGAACCGCCGACGCGCCGACAGGTATCCCGAACCCCCGCGTAGCACCACCCCCGTACTCCTTCCTCGGCGGCAACCCCGCGGCCGCCGAGGAGGGTGCCAGTGCCGAGAGGAAATCTGCATGTGTCAGCACACCCCCACCTGCCCGACCGCTGATGCGGCGGACAGGGAAGCAGCCCGGACGGAGATGCGGGCCCAAGCCCAGGGCTGGTCCCTCCTGTGCAACGGCGTCCTGCTCTTCGAGGACACCGGGGAGCTGCTGCCGGACGGGCGGATCATCGCCCCGCACCGGCCCGGCCGTGGCCGCGTGATGAGCCCTTCCGCCTCCATGCCCCTGGAAGCCCTCGCGGCGCAGAAGCTCGTGCCGTAGGGCACGCGTCACCGCCACCCGACCCGCGCCGGTACGAACCGGCGTACCCCCATCGAAGGAGAGACATCGTGCCCAGCACCGTTCAGGAAACCACCCTGCCGTTTGCGCTGCGGGAGGACAGCCCCATGCTGCTGCTGGAGCCGGTTGCTCAGGTGCCCGGAGAGCACTTCGACCCCCGGCGTCAGGTCCGGGCCGACGCCGACGGCCGACCGCTCGTGCAGAGCCACGCCCATCGGGCATCCACGACCTCACCCCAAACCACCCCTCAGATAGGTGACCCGACCTGGACCGACGTGGTGGGTCTGGGTGAGGGCCTGTGATCCGGTCACGGATCGACGTGCCAGACACCGTGCTCGTGATCACGGGCCCGGATGACGACACCGGCGACAGAGTGGTCCTGGAGCTCCAGAGGCTGGGCGCACCCTTCGTCCGCTTCGACCTCGCGGACTTTCCGACGAGCGTGGAACTCGACGCAACGCTCGATGAGTTCGGCTCCTGGCAGGGCCTCATCACGGTCCGCGGTCGGAGAATCAACCTGGCCGACATCCACTCCGTGCTCTGGTGGCACCCCAACCTCCCCAGCGGGAGGGACATGGGGGCGGCGAGCGAAGGGGAGAGCCTGTGGCTCGCCAGGGAGTCCGCCGCGGCGCTCAATGTCCTCTGTGCCCTGGACTGCAAACAGGTCAGCCACCCCCGGGACACACGGTCGTCGCAGGTCAAGGCCGATGTCCTGATGCAGGCCGTCCGCGCGGGGCTGACGGTGCCGCCCACCTGGATAGGGACCCAACCCACTGCGGCCCGGATCTTCGGCGACTGCGCACCGGCCGGCATCGTCACCAAAACCCTGACCACGCCGCAGATCCTCCTTGGCGGTGACCGGGTGCGGATGCTCTACACCGCGCCGGTCGATCCGCAGGCCCTCGACCGCGCCGCGGTTCTCGGCCCGTGCCAGTTGCAGCACCGGATCGACACGCAGTACGCGGTACGCGCTCACGTGATCGGGCCCGAGGTCATCGCGGTACGGATCGACGCGCGCAGCCCGGCCGCCCACCAGGACTGGCGCGCCGACTACGACGCGCTGTCCTACTCGCCCACCGCCCTGCCCGACGAGGTCACTGACGGGCTCCTCGCTCTCACGGAGCACTACGGCCTGGTCTACGCCGCGATCGATCTTCTGGTCGACAGCGAGGGCACCATCTGGTTCGTGGACCTCAACCCCGCCGGCCAGTACGGGTGGATCGAACAGGCCCTTCCAGAAATCGACATCACCAGGAAACTCGCACGGTTCCTGACCGGGCGCACTCAGCGCCCGCCCTCACCACTCCTGGCCTACGCCTCCTGAACCGCTGCGCCCCGCCCGCCCCGCCTGCCTCCCCGGTCTGGGCCGGCGAGCGGGGCGCAGTCCCCCTCCCCCCTTTTTTTCTGCGTCACGAATCGGAGACGACCTCCATGACCCCCCTGGCGGCCCCGGCACCCCGTCCGGCGATGCCGCGCCAAGATTTCGATGTGAGGGCCTGGATCCCCAGCGACTCCGGCAGGGTGCTGCTGGTCCGCGACGGCCAGGAGGCCACGCTGCCCGGCCGACGTTTCACCCTCCAGGAGCACGCCTGGGAAGTCCTGGTGGAGGCGGTGGGCCGGCAGACCGGCCTCACCGTGCACCCGACGCGGCTCCTCGGACTGGACTGGCGGCTGATCTGCGACCGCACGGCGGAGGAGTGGACCATGGTCGTCCTGTGCTCCGCCGTGCGGGCCGACTCGCTGCCCACCGAGGGCCCCTGCCTCAGTGCGTGGACCAGTCGTGAGGAGTCGCTGCGCGAGCTGCGCGGCATGGGCCGCCAGTTCCTCGAACTGTGGCAGGCGTGGCAGGACGGGCATCGCGCCCTGATGCAGGACAGCCGCGGCGTCCCGTTCGACGCCGCCCGGGGGAGGCTCCGGTGACATCACCCGACGTGCTCCTGGCCGAGCCCGAGACCACCCCCACCACACACCCCGGAGCCATGGCCATGGGTGCGCAGCTCGCGGCGATGCGGATGCTGTACGGCCTCCGCCTCGACGCGGTCGCGAAGCAGGCCGCGCTTACCTTCTGTCGTCGGCAACACGGCCGGTACTGCCGGGTGCAGGTCGCGCCCCGGGGTGGGGGCTGCCGACTTCCGTGGGCGAGAGATCGGATTCACCATGCTTGAATCGGTCGGCTATGTGGAGAGCGCGGTCGGTGAGCGGAAGCTCACGGCGCACTGGTCCTTCCGGAAGGTCCATGCGCCCACCGGTCCTCGGCCCCAGTGGGCGCACGTGCGGGCGGTCTGCTTCGATCTGGAACGTACGCTGGTACGTTTTTGGCCGACCGGGGCGACCGAACGGGTCGCCGAGGTGCTGGGTCTTTCTCCGGGGGAAGCCCGTGCGGTGATGGGCCCGGACGCCATGCCTCTGGCCGCGGCGAAAGGTCCCGCCCGCGAGCGGGTCTGGCCCTCCGCCCGCCCTGCCGAACCGGTGACCGTTGTGGTGGAGCACGCTCGCCGGTTCACCGAGACTCCCGATGTGTACCCGGACGTGTACCCGGTGCTGACCGCGCTGCGGGAGCGGGGCTTCACTCTGATCGGCATGACTGACACGTTGGGGTGCTCTGTGTCCGGGGGAGGCCCGGACACAGTGCGTGAACTGCTGCACCCCGTCCTCCACCCCGCGCACACGGCCGCCATCAGCCCGGAACGGGCGTTCGCCGAAGTCGCGAAGGCCGCTGGTCTTCAGTCTCATGAACTGCTGTACGTCGGCGGCTGTGCCGCCACGGGCGCTATTGCCGCGTCGGCCGGCTGGAACACTGCCCGGCTGGACCGGCACCACATGAGCGGCCCGCTGACGGCAGAGGCGTGCACAGCACGCCTGCACTCCCTCAACACCCTGCCTCTGCTGCTGCCCTTCCGGGCAGCAGCCGTCACCCTCTCGGATATGGCCGGCTGATGAGGCCTGCCCACGCGTCCCCCGGCAACACCTCCGCCCGCCACACGGCCATCCCCCGGCCGGCGTCCATCTCTCTGTTCAACCGTGACGGATGCCGCTGCGCATCTGGTGGAACCCGTGCCCCGTCCCCGGTGACGCGGGCGTGATGCGTACCGCTCATTCCGCCTGCCGATACGTCACCAGAAACCGTCGGAGTCATCCCAGCAGCAGCCGTCCGTCGCCCCTCCCCGCACCGAAGCGGTGCGTGAGCCAGGCAGCGGCACGCCGGAGAGAACCGAACGCCGGACTGCCAAGGTACGCAACCGGTTGCTGGCGAACGCCGTGCGGCTGTCGCGCATGTCGTACAGCGAAGTGGCGGCTGAGGTCCGGGGGATGGCACTGGCCGAGGGGCAGCACCATGTGGCAACCGACCGGACCCGGATCGGGCACTGGATCAACGACGGAGGCCAGCCGCAGGACCCCGTCCCCCGCCCCTGCGGCGCGGCCCCCATGGGAGCCGCAGCCACACACACCCTTGCGATTTCCACATTTGGAAATTAGCGTGGTCGGCGGGTCAGGGCATCGCGCCCGGACCAGATGGGGAGGACCCTTCATGCCCGCCAGCCAGCAGCACTTCACCGCGTGGTTCACCGACGACCCCTCCGTTTCCGACAAGTGCGTTCTCGACATTTTCAAGGACGAGATCGTCGGGTACGAGACTGGCCTCTCCGGATTCACGACTGACGAGCCGGTGTGGGGTGCCGCAGGTCGGCCGATTCTCAACATCCCCACCGCGATGGACGTCAACAGCGGCCGCCGGGACACCCTCCGTCAGGCGGAGCAACTCCTGCGGGATGCCGGTTGGGAGGCCGTCGGCGGCTGGAGCGACAACCAGTCCGGGTACACCATCACGGTGGAGCAGGCGTGACCAACCGGCAGCACTCCGACCCGCCCGGCATGCCCGAGGACGAGCGGATGACGCCGGCCGAACTGCGCGTCGTCCGCGAGTACCTGGGCCTCACCCCCGAGTGGCTCGCTGCCCACCTGAACATTACCGGCCGTCAGGTCCGGAACTGGGAGCAGGGCAAATCCCCCATCCTCGATACCTATCGCCTGGAGATCCAGAACCTGGAGCGCTACACGGGCGATTTCGTCTCCGCCGTACGCGACCGCCTGATGGACCTGCCCGACCCGGGCGTGATCACCTATAGGAACGATGCCGAGTATCGCGCCGCCCACCCCGAGGTACGGTTCCCCGCCTCCTGGCACCGCGCCGTCATCGCCCGTGTTGCCCAAGAGGTTCGTGGACTGACGATCGCGTACGCCGACGAGGTCTCCGAATCGGCTGCCGGTACCTGAGCTCCAGCGCGATGAGAAACGCCGCGGGGCCAGCGCACGCCATTGACCACCCGCACCCTGCACGGTGCCCTCCAACGATCGAAGCGGAGGCCCCGCTGAGAGGGGCCGGTCAGTGCTCGGACTTCGCGGGCCGCTCCATGAGCGCGGCCGCGGCCCTGTCGAGGGTGAGCGTCCCGCGCAGAACGGCGGCGACAGTCTCGGTGATCGGCATCTCGATGCCGTGGGCATGGGCGAGAGTGAGGATGGCGTCGGCCGACTTCACGCCCTCGGTGGTCTGCCGGGTGGCGGCGGCCGCCTGGTCGACGGTGCTCCCGGTACCGAGGTGTGACCCGAAGGTGCGATTACGCGACAGGGGCGAGGAGCAGGTGGCGACCAGGTCGCCCAGGCCGGCCAAGCCGGTGAGGGTGATGGGGTCGGCGCCCAGTGCGGTGGCCAGCCTGATGGCCTCTGCCAGGCCCGGGGCGCCGGGCATGCAGCGTGACACCGGTGCCCGCGTCGGCAAGGATCTTCGCCGCGGCGGTGCCCCAGGATCCGGCTGAGAGGACCGCCGCGCGGGCGGGACGTGCGTGACTCACCGGGTGTTCCTCTCGGGCGAATCCGGGCCTGCGTCAGCTCCGGGGGCCTGCGCGGTCATCGTATCGGTAGGGGCACCGGCACCCGGTCGTGCCGGAGGCGGCGCCGCAGATCACCCGCCTCGGCACTCGGTCTCAGGTCGCCTTCGCTGTCGACTCCCAGGACCGCCCGGGTTGTTCGGTGTTGGAGTGCGTCTCGCTGCAGGACAGCCGGGTTTCTGGTGCCCGAGGCTCTGCCCGCGCACGGTGGGGAGCGACATACATCCGTTTGATCCGCAGTGCGGAGGCTGGTGGCCTGCCAGCCTCCGCATGTGCGAGGCGTAGTCCATCCGAGCGGGTGGCGATGAGAGAGGATTCCGTGCGGCAACTCGAACTGGTGAGCTGGCGTGGCGACGGGGTCATCGGCGGAGCCGTAGACCGCCGTCTGTTCACGGTGGAGTGCTCCGCAGCACCGCTGATCCCCTGTCGGACGTGCGCAGTTCCGGGATTACCTGCGTGACGGTCCTGGGCGTGAGGAGCTCGTCATCGGGACCGGGCGTCGAGGAGCTGGGCGCGGGTGTAGGTGGTTGTTCCTGCCGATTTGGTATGGCGCAGGAGCTCGAAGAGGCCGCGTGGTGCTGCTGCTGGCCCGCTGTGCTGGGCCGCAGGGGCGGAGATGTCGTCGAGGAGTACATCGACGAGCTCGGCGAGCGCATGGCAGCCATTGCCCGCGTATCCGTAGCCGATGCCCCAGCCTTCGCGTTCGGGGGCGAGCCACAGCGTCCCGTCGCCGGTGCGGATCCAGCAGTTCTGGGCGCTCAGGATGAGGCCCGCGAGTGGTGAGTGCGTAGGCAGGCGCTGCAGTGAGTAGGTGAGCAGGCTCGCGTTTCGGGTGCCCGGGGAGCGGTGGAGTACGGGGAGGGCTGCGACGGGGTCGTGCAGGAGGGTGTCGGCCTCCGGATCGCGGGGGTCGTCCAGCAGGATCTTCTCCAGGACGGTGGGAGGCTGGTCGCGCACGGCGGGGACGAGGCGCTCAAACCACTCGCGGGCGGTGTTGCAGGTGGACGGCCTGATGTCGGCGGCGGCACCGGTGTGCCAGTCCTGACCGCCGTCCCAGCCCTGGCCGAAGTCCGCGACGCGGTAGGCGAGGACGTCGCGGCGTTCAGTGATGCTCAGCCAGCCGGCGCGGCGGATGAGCTCCGTCGGCTCCTGGGGGGCAGAGGGGCGGGCGAGAGGGGCGGGCACCGCGCCGAGTGCGAGGTGGGCTCCGTCGCCGCCGTCGGCCGCGTTCTTCCGGAGCTCGTCGATATTGCGGGTGGTCGAGGTGTAGTCGCGGTAGCGGATCAGACGGGCGAGGTACCAGCACAGCTCCGCGGCCGCAGAGCCGTCCGGCTCGTCGGCGGCCAGCTCGGTGAGCGCGGTGACGGGGGTCGCGATGTCGTGTGCGGGTACGAGCGCCGGCGGTGCGCCCGGGCGCCAGGCGCTGATGGCGTCGCGGTCACGCAGAGAGTGGAACCAGTACGGTGCCCGCTGCCCGAGGACGGCCGCGAGGTGGGCCCATGTCGTCTCGTACGGTTCGCCGCCCCCGCCGACGTCGTACGCGTGGAGCTGGGGCACGTACGGGTGTGTCACCTGGGTACGCGTCTGCGCCGTGATCACGCACGCGTACTGATGGGCGAGATGCTCACCGTGGTGCTGCCGCAAGGCAGCGACGGCCAGCTTGGGGGACGTGTTGCCGTCCGTCATCGAGTGCACCAGTGCGATGCCGCCCCGGCCGGTGTCCCACCGCAACACCGCAAAATGGCCGACGAACTCCACCTGGTCGAAGACGCCGTCGCCTTGCGGCTGCCGAAGCCATTGCTCCTTGCGGGCGCCTGCGCTGTCGTCGCTGGGCACGCTTCGTGAGAACAAGTCCACGTACTGTCCACTCCCCTGAGGTTGCCGGCGCGTCCCCACCCGGCCGGAGGATGCCACCGGGTTCGCACACCGCTACCAACCTTGCCCGCCCGCCCGGTCCGCCGCGGGCAATCCTCCACAATCGGACATCGGCTGATATCCGACGGCGGTCCGGTCCTCCCGCCAGCCGTTTCACCCACTGTCCCGCTCCCGGGCAGGCACGCTGTCGATTGCGCGCCGGATTCAGGGCGTGGGTGTGGAGGTGATGGTGCTGGTGTCGTCGCACGTGCCGGTCGGCAGGACCACCTTCGCAGCGACGGCGTCGGCCCATCGGTCGTCATCGGCCGCACCGGTCGCGCGCTCCGCACCCCATACCCAGCGGCCTTCGGCGTCGGCCCGGTCGAGGAGGGCGACGGCGTAGCGCTGCCCGGTGATGAGGGGCTGGTAGACGGGTTCGGTGGTGGTGTAGGTGTCCCGGGCGGTGCGGGTGACAGCCTGGGCGACAGTGAGGGGGTCCTGGGCGGTGCCCTTGAGTGTCCTCTCCACGGTGAGGGTGGCGACCTGCACGCCGGTGGCGGAGTCGGCGCCGTTGGGGGTGTAGCGGATGGGGCCGCTGACGGTGCCGATGACGACAGTGTCGGCGAAGGCGGCGACGTGCTCGGGTGTGCTTGCCGGTGGGGCGCACAAAGAGGAAACGGTGATCTCCCCGTCCTCCAGGAGGACGTAGGCCCCGGCCGTTACGGCCAGGGCGAGCACGGTGGTGACAGCGGCGATCAAGGCGTGCTTGCGCAAGTCAGCTCCATAGCCTGCGGTAGTTGGCCTTGTCGACGGCCTGGGGGGTGATGATGGGGGGTGAGGCGATGTCGGTCCACATCAGCGACAGGACGCGGTCGGGCTTGTGGCACAGGCCGAGGGCATGGCCGAGTTCATGCGCGGCGGCGGAGTTCTGGAACTCAAGACTGCGGCCGTCCATCTTGTCCCTGTTGAACCGAATATGGTCGGTGGCCGCGGTTCCTGAGTCGCGTACGTACTGGGCCACTGGCGCGCGGTCTCCGCGGCCGCCGTCGTAGTCGCGGAATTCGAGGTCGTTGACGGTGGCGGCGGAGTCGGGGCGGAGCTCGATCGTGGCACCGGAGAACTGCCATGCCTTGAGGGCGTGTTTGCGCGGGCCGTCGTAGCGGGTGTTCTCCGTCCAGCGGATCTCGCCGTCATCGACGGCGGATACCCCTGGGCGTTCGCGTTCGCCACCGACACAGGGCGCCGGGGCCGCTGCCTGGTGCTGGTGTGCGGATACGGAGGGCGGGGGCAGCGCGAGGAACACCGTGGCGATCACGGCGGCCACATTCGGCACGGTACGGATGCGGGTCGTCACACTGGGCAATCATATGGGTTGCGGAGCGCCCGCCGCACGTGGCTGGTTCACTCCAGGACGAGGTCGGGCCGGCGGGTGCTGCGCCCTGTCCGCCCGGCCGCGGCGAGTTCGGTCCAGCTGTCTCGCAGCGCGGGGTCGAGAGCCCGCTCCATGTCGGCCTGTGGAACTCCGGCGAGCAGGTGTGCCAGGTCTTTGCGCCGGACGCCCGCCATGGTCCGCAGCTGGCCGAGCGTGTCGGGCATGCTCAGTCGTCCGGCCGCCTCGGGGCCCGTGCCGCCCTACGGTCCAGCCACTCGTCCGCGAGAACCCGCCCCAGCTCTGCCAGCGGTTCGTCGCCCGGCGTGCTGCGCAGCGCCACCGCCACTGCGGCGATCTCTGTCTCTGTACTCATCTCTTCGCCTTTCAGTCTTCCCGGAACGTCTCCGGGCTCTTGCGTTCCTTGGAGGCACCTTCTCAGGTGCTGGTGGGCGCGGTGGTCGTACTGCTGAGCTGTTCCCGGATCTGTTCGGCGAGGTCGAGGACGACGTCGACGGGCAGCGCGCGGGTGCCTTGGTAGGTGGTGCGGATCCGTCCGTTGTCGCGGCTGCTGATCATGTTCGTTGTCACCTGGGTGTCGGTGTCCGAGATGGCGATCGTCGCTCCGCCGAGGTGTGCCAGGGTGTGGAATCGGTCGCCGGGGTCGGCGATGGCGTCGATGCGGTCGGCCAGGAGCGCGGCGATGCCGCGTACCGACGTGATGGTCGCGCCGTCACGCTCCCGGGTCCTGACCTTGGCGTTGATGACCGTGCCGGCTTCGGGTCCGTCGGTGATGGTGTAGGTGGCGGTCAGGTCGATCATGGCGGCTTCTGCTTCCTGGTGCGCATGGCACCGGTGGTCGGGTGGGAGGTGCGTTGGGCGTCGGCGGCGTCAGTACCGGTCTCTTCCGGTCGCCTTGATCGCCTCTACGTAGTCGCGGCGGGCGCTCCGGGCGTCCACGAGGGTGCTGTCCGGAGCGTTGTTGCGGACCATGTACGCGCCGCTGAGGTAGTGCCTGACCCGCTGGGACGCCTCGGCCAGGGGCACCCCGACCGTGGCGGCGTAGCGGGGGGCGAGGACGGCCACCGCGTCCCCGAGGGTTCCGTCGAATCCCGGGATGTACTGACCGCCGGGGGCCGGGATGTGCGTGCTGTCGTCGGGGTCGGGCGGGTTGAGGGGGTGGGGTTCGCGGAGGAGCACGTCCGTGGTGGCGACTACGTGTTCGTCGTCGCTCACCGTTTTGACGGGGTCGACCCGGTAGGTGGGGGTGCGGCCGGTCCTCGCGTATTCCTCCAGTAGCCCGTGGTCGGGGAGGATCCTGAGCACGGCGTCGAATTCGGGGTCCCCGTCCAGCCAGGTGATCACCTCGGCGGGCAGCCGGTCGTGCAGGCGGGTGCGCTCGATCAGCCGGCCGGTCCGCACCTCACCGCTCGACCCCTCCCAGGGGCTGATCAGAGCCACGGTGTACCTCTCCGGTACCCGCTGCAGGCCGAAGATCGCCTCGTGCTCGGCGTGGAGCTGGGAGAAGCGGGCCGGCTTGAGGCCCAGCCGTTCCGCGGACCGGGCCTGTGCGCCGCGCTCGTTCCCCTCCAGGGAGGCGGCCCAGGCGACCATGCGGCCGCGCTCGGTCTTGGCGGCTGCCACCGCCCGGCGGCCGGTCTCCGCGAGCTGGGCCAGACGCGCCCACGGGCGCTCGACCGCCGCCAGGCGCTCCCAGTCGATCCGGTAGAGCGGCTGCTCGTCCGGCCGGTCGGCGCTGTCGCGCCCGGCGGTGGCCAGCATCTGGTCCACCCACTGGGGGCTGCGCCGGAAGCGGCGGCTCGCGCGGACCTGCGCCCCGTGGCGGCCGTGCTGACGGGCCAGCACTTCCACCTCCTGGGCGACGATGCGGCCACGGGCGGCGGTGACCTCGGCGGTGGCCTCGGCCCCGAGGGTGGCGAGCCGGGCCTGCCGGACATCGGCCGGTAGGCCCGCCAGTGCTTTGGTGTCCAGCTCGAAGAATGTGTACGGCAGCATGCGACGGGCTCCTTCTGATCGAGTATCAGAACCCAAAATTTACCCCCCTCTTGATGTTTCATCAAGAGGGGGGTAAATGGATTGTTCTTGCGAATGCCCCCCTATCCGGGGTGCTGGTTCGTAGCCAGAGGACGGCCAGGAGAGATGCCCCTGGACTTGCGGCCGGGACGGGTTCGCCCCGCAGGAGGCACCCCTGACGCGCCAGCCTGGCTGGGCGAGCTCCCGGCGGTGCAGGTCCTGCGCACGATGTGGGTCTAGGACGGCCACCGTGCCGCGACCGAGGCCGGGGTGGAGGTGAAGGGGCAGGCGAGCGTAGGCCTCCCGCCCGGCAGACTGCGGCTGGCCTCGCCGTACAACACGGACGCGCGCCACGGTCAAGAAGTCCTCGACCATGCCCGCCTCGACCTCTCCCCCGCCGCGTGACCGAGTGAAACCGGCTCGATCGACACTGGCCGTAAACGGTCGGCCTTCGGAGACTGAGGAGGGCTGGTCGTCAGGTGAAGAAGGGGGAGAGCGCTGCGGTGACGGCGGCGGCGAGGGCGAGGGCGAGGACTGCGGCGAAGGTGCCGGCAACGGGGTGGATTGCCTGGGACTGGGATCCCACCGACCCTGACGAGATCATCACCGTCTCCGAGCACGACCTGCTGCCCAGGGACCGCGGCGCTTTGGCAACCGCCGAGCACCGCCCGCAGCCGGGCGTCCTGGCCTATGCTCGGGCTGTCCCTTCGCGGCGGCAGAACTACCGAAGAGGCGTGGCAGGTGCCGGGGACCGGCACCTGAGGATCGCAACGACGCACATGTGCCGTCGCACCTGCCTGTCTCCGGGCGGGTGCAACGGCGGTCCGCACACGCCACGCATCGGGAGCACCCATGGCCTTCCTCGCCCTTGTCCTCGACACCCACGACTACGACGGTCTGTCCGACCTCCTGCGGGAGGCGGTGATCCGCCGCCAGCGGCGGGAAGACCCCGGATCGTGGAGCCTGGCCCTGCTCGCCCAGGACCACAAGGTGCCTGTCGCCGAAGTCCGTGAGGCACTCGCGCAGGGCGGCCACCCGATCCTCGACCGGACCACCCCGGGCTGCCTGCTGGGCCGGTTCGCCGGTATCTCCGCCTGGGTGGACGACCGCGTCAAGAACGGCACCACCCGAAAGATGGTCGACATGTCCCTGGCCCCGGGTTTCCTCTGGCCACCGCTGGCCGTCATCGACTGGGCGCAGCGCCTGAAGCGGGACATGAAGCGGCTGCGGCCGGATCAGGAGGCCTCGACGCGCGCCGCACTTCGGTCCGTACACGCCCTCATGGACGGTGCCGACATGTGCAACCAGCCCCTCAAAGAACGGGAACTGAGCCGGGCCATGCACGCGCACGCGGAGCAGCGCAGCGTGCTGGACCGCGCCGGCTCCGCGGAGACGGCCCGCGAGTCAGACCGGGCCGTCGCACTGGCGAAGCGGACGAAGGAGGCGCTGCTGCGGACCACCGGATGGGAGGCCGACCGGCTGGCCCGCCTCACGGTGCGGGACGTGGCGCTGCTGGACGGCGGGCAGACGGTGGAGCTCGGCGGCCCGGCCCTGGACAGCCCCGTGCGGCAGTACGTCGGATGGCGGGCCGGTGCCCTGGTATCGGCCCTGGCCGCCGACCGGGAAGAGGACGAACTGCTGCTTGACGGTGCGTCCGGCCGCGTAGCCCCGTAACCGGCCGGTACATCGGGGCTGCGGTCCACCGCAGAGCCGGAACGGCGAGCGCCCTGCGCGAGCACGGCACAGTCGCGTCCGTGCCCCGGGCAACGCGGGGCGCGGACAACTCGGCGACGGATCGAGCAGGCGCGCCTGGTGTTCGCGTGGGGGCCCCTATGGTTTTCGTCAAGGGAGTCCGGCGGTCCGAGCTGGAGTTCGGGCGGGGCTGAGGCAGCCTGGACTCTGCATACTGGGCATCGGTTGTCTGTTGGGGAGAGCTGATGAGTGCGTGGGCAGAGCTTGCATGGCGTCTGGTCTTTGGGGCCGCCGCTTTGGTGGTGGCGTTCAACTACCGAGACGTTGCGTGGCGTGTCCATAACTTCATGGCGAATACGGTGGGAGTCAGCCGGATTCTGACGCCTGCGATCGTCAGGGCAACCTTTGGGTTCCTCGCGGTTGCCTTGCTGGTAGAGGTCGCGATGGGTCTGGCCCGGTCCTGAGTGGCTGTCGAGCAACGGCAGATGGCTCAAGTCGTTTTGGCTGATCGTGCCTCGTAGAAGGTGCCGTCGCAGAGCATTGCGAAGAGGACGTCGGCCCGGCGTCTGGCGAGGCAGAGCAGAGCCTGGGTGTGGTGTTTGCCTTGCGCGATCTTCTTGTCGTAATAGGTCCGGGATGCCGGGTCGGAGTTCCTCGATCCGCCCGGCCAGCAGTTTCCGCTGGTCCAGGACGGCCGTCAGCGATCCGGCCAGGCTCGGGACGATGAGGGCGGCCGCTTCGGTCCCCGGAACGGTCACGGTCTGTTCGTCCAGCGCGGCGAAGATTTCCTTGACCAGCCGCTCGGCCATCCGCAGCGCCTTCGGCCGCAGCAGCGTGACCAGCCGCCGACGCCCGCCTTGTGTATCTGTGCCGGGGACCCGAACCGCTCCAGCAGGCCGAGGACGGCCGGGTGCTGCAGCCGCGGCCCCAGCACCCGCTCCAGCGACGGGTGGATCTGCGTCAGCAGGCCGTGGAGCCGGTTCGCGACCCGGGTCGATTCCCCGGCCAGGTCGTCGTCGAAGCCGACGATCATCTCCAGCTCGGCGATCGTCTCGTCCTCGCCGTCGATCGCCGCAGCGTGTGCGGCATCGCGCGGGCCGCGTCCGCGATGGTGAACGCCTCCCTGGCCTCGGTCTTCGCCTCGCCCGCGTAGAGGTCGGCGATCCGTCGCATCGTCAGGCCCGAAGGTAGCCGACTGGGCAGCCCATGTCCCGCGCGACCGCCAGCGGCAGGCTCCGATCGAGGCGGGCTGGTCGACCACGACCAGCACGGTGCCGTGCTTGGTCTGGAGTTTCACGAACACTTCGCGGAGCTTGGTTCGGTGTTCGGCAGACACTTGTCGAGAGCCTTCTTGCGGCTGGCGTGATGGCGGTGGCGTGGTGTTCGCTCTTGCCGACGTCCAGGCCGAGGAAGACGTCGAAATTGCCGATGTCGATCACGTGCAGGCCCTCCATGACGCTTTCGTCCGGCCTTGCCTCGGCATCGAGCTGCCACACCCACGTTACGGAGAGCTCTTCCGGCTCGGGTGAAGCCGGTACTCAAGCCCCTCATCAGCGGTCCGTCGAAGCCTCCAGGCCCGGTGACACCACCCCCCGGATCATCAACCGCAACAAGGGGGAAGTCATGCCGGACCCGAAGGCCGGAGGCCCCCTTGCGGAGCCACGAAAAAGGTGACGGGGGGCAAGGGGTGGAGCGGGGCGTGACACCGGGCATGTCCGGTCGTTAAACCCGGTCGGGACAGACGTCACGTCATGTCGCACGGAGACCCCGGGCCCCCACACCCGGGGTCTCCTGCTGCCGGAACCCATGAACGGCGCCGTGCTCCTGGTGCTCGCCGTCCTACGTCATCCCGGCGACGAACGACGGTGGACGATGACGTACACGGCGATCCCAGCCGGGACGGCCAGCCGCACGAGAGGACCTGGCCCATGACCGAGACCGACCGCACCACGCACGTCCTGCCCCGGGCTGAACAACGCCGCCCCGGGGTCCCTCAGAGATCCAGAACCTCAAATTACTAACGAATTAGAGGTGTCGTCCTCCGGGACCGGCTTGCCTGCGGGGTCTGGCCTGCATAAACGGACCGTGTCCGTTCTTTTTTTGGGGGGCCCTACCTCCGGCAGTACCTCCGGTCCCCCGTCCGGAACAACCGTCCAGCCGCCCTCCGGTGCAACCCCTCCGGGCGGCTCGGGAAGGGCGCTGGAGGGGGATGACGGGTGTCCGCGTCCGGCGTCCGCTCGTTGCCTGCTCATGGATGACTTCGGAATCGTCGGTCGCATCGAGGTCCGGCCCGAGCTGGGCACGGGTCCGCTCGGGTGCGTGCAATGCGCGCTGACGCTGAGAGTTTTCGAGCTGCTGGCCGGTCCGGACACCTCGGCGGCACCGGGTACCTGCCCGGAGTGCGGCACGCCGCACTCCGAGGTCACCGCCCCGGTCGGCGTGCCCGCCAGGTCGTGATGCGTAGGGGCCTACTCGCCGTGTCCATCGGCTGCGGCCGACAAGCGCCCCTCAGCGGGGGCTCGTCCTACGGGGCCGGGCCCGCAGACCGGTGAACCCCACGACCCCCGCCTCAGTGATATCCACGTGCCGCTGGTGAACTGTCGGTATTCGAGAGCTGCAGTATTCGCCCACCGGGTGAGGGGCTCTGGGAGCCTGGCCGGCTGAGAACACTTCTGGTCCAGCCGGGTCGTGGCCGAGCAAAACCGGTGGTGACGGCGATCTGGCTGAAGGTCGGGGGCCGCGGCTCTCGTGAGACCGGGCAGGACTTTTTCGCAGCTGGCCTGTTTACGGGAGCCTTCGGCGGCCATACGGGGTTTCGTAGGACGTTTCCGTCGAACAGGGAGTGATCAGCTGTGTCCGGTGAGCAGAAGGCCGAGGCGAAGACCGAGCAGGCCAAGGGCAAGTTCAAGGAGACCGCCGGCCGCGTTACGGGCGATGAGAGGCTGACCGCCGAGGGCCGCGCGGAGCAGGCCAAGGGCGACGCCCGTGAGGCCAAGGAGAAGGCCAAGGACGTCTTCAAGCACTGATCGTCATGCCGCAGGGGCCGGGACCGCAGGAGCGGTCCCGGCCCCTGCGGCATGCGCGTGCATTGCCGGTCTGGGTCAGGCGGCGGGCTCGGTGCCTCCGACGTGCGCTGGGTGCACGTCAGGGCCAGGCTTGCCCGGCCCGTAAGGGGCTTGCCCAGCCGGTGGGGTCCTGCCCCGGGTCATCGGCGGGTGACCGCGGCGTCAACCCCGAGCGCGACCAGGACGAGTCCGCCAGTGCGGGGCGCTCGTACAGCACGTACAGGGCACCGCCGGCCGCAAGAGTGTCGACCGCCCCCAGAGGCAGCGCACCGACGTCAGCCACCCGGGCGTCCGGGGGCGACGGGGCAGGGGGCAGGGGGCAGGGGGCAGGGGGCAGGGGGCAGTCTGCAACGGCACGGCCGGGGTGGTGACGCTGGTGGCGGCCGGGGTTGTGATCGGGGGCGTCTGCTGGATCGTCACGGATCTCTCCTCGGTGTCGATGGGGCGCTCCGGATGAGCGCGGGGCCACAGTCCGCCTCGGGAGCTTCCCGATTCATTTCTCGCGAATTCCGGTTCCGTCCCTGCTCGGAGACTTCTCTCACGGGGCACCAGACGGATTCGCGAACGTCTGACACGGTGTCGCGGACTGCTTGGCAGCACCATGCGACGTGGCGGGGTTAGCCGCGCAGCCCCGCCGGATCGTCGTCATCACCACCCGCCGGACGCCTGGCCCCGGGGCCGAACACGGACGTACGGGGCACGCGGTCACATGTACGCGTGCGAGAATTCGTGGAGGCAGAGCCGGTGCAGATCGTCGAACGCGCCGAGTTCCAGCGGGAGAAGTCCGCGGGATGTGGGTGCGGTAGGTGGCGCCGACGCAGCGTGCCCTGATGACCATGTGGGGGGTGCTCTGGTCGGACGGCATGGTCACGCGCCAGTCCCCCGCGACCGGCCCGGACCCCCACCCCTCAATCGCCCAGTCCCCGCCACGGGAGTCGGTGTGCCCGATGACGAGGGCACCTGCTCCTTCCCCGAAGACCGCCGGGAAAAGCCACTCGTCGAGGCTCGTTCTCCGGGGCGGGGCAGGGACTACGGGTGTGGGCGATGGCGGACAGGTCATTGCTCCTGGTGACGAAGACCAGGGCATCCGCATCGTTCCGGGCTGCCGTGCGGTGCAACAGGTACTGCGCGTAGTCCAGGGCTTCGTAGAGCCCCGCGCATCCGGACAGGATGTGCAGGGACGACAGGCCGGGCCGGTGCCACCCGGTCTCACGACGCGCCTCGGCGAGTGCGAACATCTGCCGGTCGTCTCCCGTCCACGACACATGGATGTGTCGGGCGAGCGAGCCGGGCCGGGCCCCTTCCCGGCCGCTGGAGCGCGCGTAGTCCTCCAGCGCCAGGTGCAGCGCCCGCCGGGTCATCGCTTCGATGTCAGGATTGAACAGCCGCACGGGAGGCAGAGGACTCGGCGCCGGCCAGTGCCTGGGCCGTGAGGGAGTCGGTGGTGTGTGTCGTCGCGACGGATGCGATCCCGAGTTTGTCCCGGATGGAAGAGGCCGAGACGTTCTCGACGGCCTCACGTGCCCCTCCTTTCTGTGGCGTTTGGGGGCGATGTCCTCCACGAGCTCCTCTGTGGAACCAGACGCCCGAACGGCCGGCCCTCCTCGCCGTAACCGGCCGTGACGCAGCGTGCGCTCTTGATGGACAGAGATCCCGCAGGCATGGCCAACTCCTCGTCCCGCCGTGACAGCCACGGTCCAGGCACCGCCCGAAACCGCCTTCATCCTGGCCATGAAAGTGCCGGAGGCGTGCGTCCACGTCACCGGGCCACGTCCCGGCCGGCACAGGTTCACCGAGAAACCGTTCCGCCAGAGCCATCTGCCAGAGCAGTCGCAGCACGTCGGCCAGTGGGCAGTCCGGCTCGCCGGCCAGCCGCACCGTAGCCGGCAGGCACGGTTCCTGGCCGGCCACGGGACGTCGTGGACCAGCCGATCGGGCTCCCGGACAGGCACCAACGGGCATGAGACCGCGCAACCAGAGCGGCCACCGTGCTTGTCACCGTGTCCGGGTGACGGCGAAGATGCCGTGGCGGCCCGACCCTGCGAGGACCTCCACGACCAGGTCCATGTCCAAGCGCCCGCCGCGCTCCTGACCCCTGCCGGCATAGGCAGGGCGACGACCAGCCCGTGCGCCGTCAACCCCGACCGGATCGACGAAGTGGTGACCGGCCTGGCCGCGGACCGTCCGGCGAAGCCGCCGAGCACGCCCTGTCCTTCGAGCAGGCTTGAGAGGGATTCGCGTACAACATCGAGAAGGTCTGCGAACTCCAGGCCACCGAGCCCGCGGTCGCCGACGTCGTCAGCGGACGCTATCCGGCTGCCGACTGCCTGATGGCCGTCTGCGGCCGGGCACAGGACTCCGGCACACGGATCATCGAGCGAGCCCAGCTGGCCGGCGCTGTCCGTCCGGACTTCACCGTCGAGGACCTCCTGCTCTTCTTCGGTACCAACGCTCTGCTCGCTCGCGCAGTCGCGGACACTGCGCCGGTCGCCCGGCGCCGCCAAGTTGCCTTCTTGCTTGACGGACTGAGTGCGGAAACAGCGCAAGAGGCGATTTCCGTCGTCCCCCTGACCCCGCAGCGGATATACGACGTGATGGGCAGGCTCGCCGCGCCGTAGCACGGTGCGGATGCCTCAGGGAGCGGCAGGAAGCCTCACCCCATCCTGGTCCGCCTGCCATTCCCGCCCCAGACGGCCCGCCCCCTGCGTGATATGCCGTTCCTATAAACGACCATTTACGACAATGGCCGCGCGTGGCACGCGTGGCCCGAGGTCGCCAGCTCGCTCAGAGGAGGGCGCCGCCGGAGACCTCGATGCGCTGGGCGGTGATCCAGCGCAGACCATCGGAGGCCAGCGTGGCGATGGCGTCGCCGATCTCCTCAGGTTCGCCGACGCGGCCGAGTGCGGTCTGTCCGGCCAGAACTTGGCGCATCTCGGCATCGTCCCGCATCGCTCCACCGTTGAAATCGGTGGCGGTCGGTCCTGGGGCGATGGAGTTGACCCGGATTCCGCGCGGGCCGAGTTCTGCGGCGAGGGTGCGGCTCAAGGCTTCGACCGCGGCCTTCGAGGCGGAGTAGACCGAGGTGGCCGGGCTGGTGTGGCGGGTCAGTGACGTCGAGACGTTGATGACGCGGCTGCCCTGGGTCATCAGCGGCACGAGTGACTGGATGAGGAAGAACGTGCCCCGGACGTTGGTGCCCATCACCGTGTCGAAGTCGTCGATCGTGACGTCTTCCAGCGGGCCGAAGATCCCCACTCCCGCGTTGTTGACCAGGATGTCGAGCCGCGAAGCACCCCAGCGCTCCAGCCTCTCGCTCAGTTCGGAGGTAAAGGACGCGAAAGAGGAGACGTCGCCGATGTCGAGCCGGAGAACAGCGGCAGTCCCACCCACCGCCTGCACCTGTTCCACCGTCTTCTCGGCCCCGGCCGCATCGCCGCGGTGGGTGACCACGACCCGCACCCCGCGTGCGGCGAGGGAGATGGCCGCGCTGCGTCCGAGGCCGCGATTCGCACCGGTCACCAGAGCGATCTTGTCGATTGTCATGAGCTGTTCCTCCACCGCGCGGCAGCCGGAATGCGCCCGGGCGCCACAGATCGGATACGAGTCAATCGACTCGCCTTGCTCTCGTACCGTAAGCAGGACCATCGAGGCGAGTCAAGTGACTCGCCTCGGGTCTGCGGCATACTGTCCGCATGGCAGCAGAACTCTCCGCACACCACCGCAGACTCGCTCAGCAGAAACGCGAGGCGATCACCACCGCAGCCAGAGAACTGTTCTTGGATCGTGGCTATGACGGCACCTCACTGGCCCGGATCGCCGAAGCGGCCGGGGTCTCGAAGTCCACCCTGTTCAAGCGGTTCCCCACCAAGGCGGCCCTCTTCGAGGCCATCGTCACCGAGTCCTGGCAGCGTGACACCGGCGACGCCGGCGCGCGGCCACAGACCGGAGATCTGCGCTCCGGACTGACAGCCATCGGCCACCGCTATGCCGACCTGGTCGGCCAGCCCGGCATGACAGCCCTGTTCCGGATCGTCATCGCCGAACTGCCTCGTTTCCCCGAACTGGGACGGATGCAGTTCCAGCTCGGCAAACTGCCCTACTTCACCTCCGTTCAGCACTACTTGGAATCCGAGCACGAGGCGGGCAACGCTGATGTTCCGGACGCGGCGAGCGCCGCGAACCAGTTCCTCGGCATGATCGCCAACTACGTCCTGTGGCCCCGCATGCTGCTGACCGACTGGAACCCCGCAGCCTCCGACATCCACGACGCCGTCGAACAGGCCGTCCAGACCATGCTCGCCAGATACACCCCGACCCGCCAGCCTGACCCCAAGCCAGAACGTTGACACTGACGCGCAATGCTCAACATCCGCGACGCCTCACCAGCCTCTCCCCCGCCGACGAGCTCCCGGCCGATCCGCGCGGCCGGCCCCGCGGCGAGACGGGCCGACAGCCTCACCCCGCTCCCCCACCGGGGCCGGGCCCGCAGACCGGTGAACCCCTCGATCCCCAGCGACAGAAACGACTCGTACCACGCTCGCGCCACCTCGGAGTCGTCGCTCGACGGCACCACCTGAACCGGCGGCACGTCACCGGCGAGGAGCTCGGCCAGGAGGGCGCGGCGGGCGGGCGGTGATGTCGCCGTGGGCGGGGTGGTGCAGGACGTCCCAGACCATGTAGGTGCCGGGCGGCGAGGGTGCGGGACGGGGGGAGGCGGCACGAAACTGAACCACGCCGAAGTCGAGGCGGCCGGATCCTATTTCCAGATCAGCAAGAACAAGAGCGTCAAGTGGTCTGGTGCCGTCAGCGCCTTCGGCGTCTCGCTCGGGGGCTCCACCAGCTATGACAAGGATCATCGTCAGCGGATCACCGCAGGCAACCTCAAGCACATGAAGCACTACATTTGGGGGGCGAAGGACGGTGCCTCGGGCAAGCCTGGCGTCTTCTGTTCGTATTAGGAATACACTCCTCCTGGCTTCGGCCCTCTCGCTTTCGGCATGCATGCCGCAGAGTGCTCCCCGGGAAACAACACAAGTCAGCTCAGGGAGCTCTCTCGAGGAATCTGGCAATCAATCAAGCGGTACAGTCGGAAATGAAAATGCAAAAGTTGGACAGGTCTGGTGGTTCGCCCTCCCGATTCCTCTGAACACCAGCAATGGGGACATCAAAATAACTGACGTCTCCATAGTCAGACCTGCACAAGGTATGAAAATCCTCGAATACGGGGCTTATGATCTGGAGGATACCGAAGGCCTCCCCCTCATGGCTCTTGAAGGAGCCGGCGACGCTCCTGACTTCAAAAAACTGAAGAACTATGCAACCGAGCCGGTCGTGGTAAAGGCCCACGAAGAGAGCAAAATATTCTTCGTGGCCCGGATGAAGATAAATTCTTCTCCGAAGGGAACCAGTCGGTACTGCCGGTTCGACTACACACAAGAAAAGCGCTCGTACAATCAGACCCTGGACTGCGAACTCGACCTCCAGACAAACTGACAGCGGAGACCCATTTGCGCAGCCGCATGCCCTGAAGGAGATGCGGCTGCGCGGGTGCTCGTGCTCCGGGCCCACCCACGTACTCACCCGATGCACTTGGCCGCGACCCGTGCAATGTGCACACCCTCGCCGTCGGCCTGCTCGCCACGTACGCGGGGACGGACGCGGCCCTGTGGACGGTGGGCACAGCAGCGCTCCTGCCGACGCTGCGCGATGAGCGGCGGCGGGGAGGTTGGGTTCCACCCAAGGGTGAGCCAAAAACCCGCTACCGGATGACCTTGAAGCCCTGACGAGGCGGCCGCACGACCTGGCCCTACGCCCGACTGTCATCGACGTGACGTGAGAGCTCGGGCTTCAGGTGATACGAACCGGATCACGAATCACTAGCCCTGCCGGTCCAGCCATTCCGAGATCACACGGTTGGTCTCTTCGGGCATTTCCCCCTGGATCCAGTGACCGCAGTCCAGGCCGACCACTTCCACGTTGGGCACGAACTCTGCCAGTCTTTCGAACCTCGGGACCGCGAAGTCCTGGTCGCCGTAGATCATGAGGGTGGGCTGCTTGATGATCGGGTCCGCGTCCGCCAACTGGTGCCAGTTGCGGTCGAGATTCCTGTACCAGTTGATGCCGCCGGTGAATCCCGACGTCTCGAACGCGGAGATGATGACGGCCAGGTCGCTGTCGCTCATGACGGGCTCACCAAGCGGTGCTTCCGCCTTGGCGAGATTGATGAATGCCATGCCCGGCTCCGGGGGCACGGGGGGCACGTTCTTCCGGTAGAGGTTGCGGATGAACTGGGAGGGGTTGGCATCGAACACGGCGTCCGCGACGCCCGGCTGCCGGTTGAAGTGGACGAAGTAGAAGTCACCGCCGAGGAAGGTTTCCATGGCCTCGATCCACGGCGTTTCTCCGCGTTCCATGTAAGGCAGGCTCAGGTTGATCAGCTTGTTCACCCGGTCGGGGTGCAACAGGGCCAGGCTCCAGACGACGAACGCGCCCCAGTCATGGCCGACGAAGGTGGCGTCCTCGTAGCCATAGTGGTCCAGGAGCGCGACGAGGTCGCCCGTCAGGTGTTCGATGTCGTAGTCCGTCACCTCGGCCGGGCGGGAGGAGTTGCCGTAACCCCGCTGGTTCGGAGCGATGACGTGGTAGCCGGCTGCGGCAAGGACGGGCATCTGGCGACGCCAGGTGATGGCATGCTCCGGCCAGCCGTGGCAGAGCACAATGGGCTTGCCCTTGTTCTCTCGACCTGCTTCGAACACTTCGAGCTCCACACCGTTGACCTGAATGAGGGTGGGCTCGGGAAATTCTGCTTGATTGATCACTGCATTTCCTCTCTGGGGGCGTTCGCTGGCGACATGACCTCCTCGATGAGGCCATGTGGCCAGCTTGCTACCCAAACCGGTCACCTCATGACCGGTTTTTATGAGAGTTTTGTCTGCATGCGATCCGATCGACTGGTGGCCATACTCCTCTTGCTCCAACGGCGCGAGCAGGTGACAGCCGCCGAGGTCTCCCGAGAGCTGGACGTCTCCGAGCGCACCGCCCGCCGTGACCTCGACGCCCTGGCCATGGCCGGGGTGCCCGTGTACTCCGTGCAGGGCCGAGGCGGCGGCTGGCGCCTGGTGGGCGGTGCCCGTACCGACCTGTCCGGGTTGACCTCCAGCGAGGCACGCGCCCTGTTCCTGGCTCTCGGTCCGGCCTCGGATGCGACGCCGGCGCTGAAAGCAGCTCTGCGCAAACTTGTCCATGCTCTGCCGAAGCCCTTCCAGGTGCAGGCCGAGGCAGCAGCGGCGTCGCTGGTCGTAGACCCGCAGCGATGGGGGGCGAGCCGGATCGAGCACCGGCCGCCTCGCTTCCTCGACGAACTCCAGGACGCGGTGATCCGCGGCGTCCAGGTATCGCTCGGCTACGTCGACAGCAAAGGCGCCGAAACCCGGAGAACCGTCCACCCGTTGGGCATCGTCGCCAAAGGTCCTGTGTGGTACCTCGTCTCCAACACCGAGACCGGCCGACGGGTCTTCCGGATCGACCGCGTGTCGTCCGCCGACCCGACCGGCGACCCTGTGCACCGACCCGGGGACTTCGACCTTGCCGAGAGCTGGAACGAAATCGCCGAAGAGGTCGATCGCAAACGAACGCCGCTGGAGATCCAGGCGGTATGCACACCCGACGGGATAGGCATACTCCGGATGGCGCTCGGCGACCGGCTCGACGTGGGCGGTTCCACGACCGATGGCCGCATCGAGGTCGTGATCCGCGGCCCCAATGAGTACATGCTCGCCGGCGAGCTCTCCGGGCTGGTCGAATGGGTCGAGGTGACCGGCCCTCCGGGTGTCCGAGACCACCTGGCCTCGATCGGCAACTCCCTCGTCGAACGATACGGCCGGCCGCGCACCAGCGGAGACCTCACCCGTCTTGAAGCGGACGAGGCAGGCTCCGAGAGCAGTTCCGCTCCGTAGCGTGGGTTTGTCCGTTCCTGCAGTCACCTGGTCACGAGTCGGCGGGTACACCGGCCTGGCTCGCTGCGGGTGGGCGGTGAGCCCTCTCGTGCCGGGCTGGCATCGCCACGCGCTCGGCGAGCTTCCGCGGTCGAGGTCGCGGCAGGCGGTGCAGGCTGTGGTGACGGCTGGCGCCTCGTGGGCGGCGGTGTCGATCGCCAACCGGCTTGGGCTCCGAAAGGGCAAGCCCGACGGGTTCCTGGAACGGCAGGTCCCGCGCTGGACGGCTACGCGCTCGGCCCCTTCGACAGGGCACTCAGGTTCCCGGCCTCCGGAACTGCTTGAGCCGCACCCCCTCCAGGCTGTCGGCGATCAGCTGGTCCAACCGCCGCTCCCGAGTCTCGTCCCGCTTGGCACTGATCACATAGTGGATAGCCGACTTGCGGTAGGACGGCGCCTGCCCGCTGAACCACTCCCACGCCCGCGGTTCCGCTTGGAAGCGAGCCAGCTGCGCCGCCTCGAACTCCCAGACCGGCTTCTCCTCGCACTCCCGGTCACGGGCTTCGAACACCGCGACGCCGGCCGGCCGCATGAGCCCCTGCACGGTCAGCTCCTCGATCTTGCGGAGGTTGACCTGGCTCCAGTTGCTGCGCGGCCTGCGCGGGGTAAACCGGATCGACCAGGAGAAGTCGTCGATCGGGCTCTGCCGGCCGTCGATCCAGCCGAAGCACAGGGCCTGGTCGACCGCCTCCGACCAGCTCAGGGTGGGCTTGCCCGCGCCCTTCTTCCACATGCCCACCCGGCATTCGGAGGCAGTTGTGTGGTGCTCCTCCAGCCAGTCCCGGAACTCCTCAGGACTTGAGAAGAAGATTGGCTCCATGCGTGGTGCTCCCGTCGGTCGTCTCGTCGGTGCCATTGAACCTGTCGGGTACGACAATCCGAGAGTTTCACCGCGCCGCCCGGTATCTGCGCGGGGGCGTCATCACCATGACGGGCAGGCAACCACAGGAGCCGAGCGGGGACGGATCGGCCGCAGGCCCCTCGTTCGAGGGAGCGGAAGAGCCGCGAGCCTCGCCGGCGCAATTGGACAGCCCAGCTCAAAGAAATGGCTCGCGCAGCAACGCCGGGCACACACCTGGGCGCAGCTGAGCGCCATGCAGCGGGAGCGGCTCGGCGGGCTCGGTGTGGCACCCGACGAAGCTGCCCCCGCCCCGGTGACAGCACACGCGGGGGAAGGGGGCGGGCGGGTTGTCGGCGCCGTTCCGGCGTGGGGTTGCGGCGCTCGCGCAGTGCCTCCAGAGGCAAGGGCACGAGCGGCCGGTCCCGAGGAAGCACTTGGAACCTGTCGAGGTCGACGGCCAGGAGCACGTGGTGAAGCTCGGTGTATTTATCAGTAGCGCCAAGAGCCGACGCGACCGGCCCACCCAGGAGCAGCGCCAGGTTCTCGTACAGCTCGGCATCGAATGGACGCGACACGAGCCGTGGCCGGTCGTTGAACCCGCCGGACACGTCACCGTGCACCGTGAGACCCCGGACGACGGCGCCCTGGATCCCGTGCTCTCAGCACCATGCTCAGAGCGTCGGGAGCAGCAGCCCGGGAGATTTGCGCGTGCCGTCCGGGTCAGCCCCGCCTGGGCTGAATCCAGCTCTGCCGCCACGTCCGCGGCAGGCGGAAAACGACAGCTGCTCCGCATGTTCGTCTACTGGTCTTGTTGCTGAACACCGTCCAAGTCATCGGCGTAGTGCTCGATCGCCCGCCGGTAGTCCTGCACGCGCCGGTCGCTGCTGGTGGCAGCCAGCGCCTTGAGAAGCAGGCGAACCGCCTGGCGACCCTCGCCGCTGTTGTACAACGCCATGGCCATGAATGCCTGCAAAGCGGGATCGTCCGGGAACTCCTCCAGTGCACGGCCCAAGGTCTGCACGGCCGGCTCGTACCGGCCCAGCACACGATAGGTGCTTCCCAGCCCGAGGAAAGCGCCGTGCCGGTCTTCGCCGGTCAGTCCCCCATTGCTCAGGGCGCGTTCATAGAAGGGGACAGCCTCGGCCTCCAGTTCGAGCACGTCGTGCGCCCAGGCGGTCTGATAGGCGATCTCGGCATCGTCCGGATACCGCTCGGTCAGCTCTATCAACTGGTTCCGGGCCTGCTCGGCGCGACCCTGCTCCCGCAACTGCACCGCTTGCGCCAGCACTGCATCGCGTTGGTGATCATTGTTCATGCCGCACACGCTGACACAACGCACCCAACCAGGCAAAAGTCTGCCCGGGCCTCCTCCCACGCGGCGGGCGGCCTCTCCAGACCACTCTGAGTAAGCACTGAGTCTGCGTGGCCACCCTCACGGCAGGCCCGTGGTCTTGGGAGGAGCTACGCACGGTAACGACGGGCACCCACTCGGGCGTTACCGTGAGTATCTCCTCCCAAGCCCTGGCGGGCGGCTTGGCGCCCGGCGGGTGTCTGGATCTGCGATATCTATGACATTGCAGTCATGTCCGGCCCCGCCGAGGATGGTCGGCATGAGCCAACCACGCAGGATCGCGATCGCCGTCTTCGACGGGGTGGAGTCGTTGGACGTCACGGGTCCCGCGCAGGTGTTCTCCACCGCAAGCCGCCTGCTGGACCGATCCGGCCGTGGTTACACCGTCGAGCTCGTCAGCGCCGCCCCCACTCCGGTGCACTGTGCCGACGGTGTCCGCCTGCTGGCCGACAGCACCTTCACCGACTCGGACGGCGAGGGAGTGGATACCCTTGTCGTACCCGGCGGGCTCCGGATCCGTCCGGAGGGCGTCGAAGCCGTCGTCGACCCCGCTGTTCTGGCCTGGGTCACCCGTGTCGCACCGCGCGTACGACGGGTGGTATCGGTCTGCGCCGGTGCGCACACCCTGGCTGCGGGCGGACTGCTGGCCGGCAGGCGGGCCACGACGCACTGGGCCACGGCCGAGGCACTGGCCGAGCGCCATGCGGACGTGACCGTGGACGCGGATGCCGTGTACGTACGGTCCGACCCTGCATGGACAGGGGCCGGGGTGAGTGCGGGAATCGGCATGAGCCTGGCCCTCGTGGCCGACGACCACGGGCGGAGGCATGCGCTGTCGACCGCCAAGTGGATGGTGATGTACTTGCAACGGCCGCGCGACCAGAGCCAGTTCAGCGCGCCCCTGAAGCCAGAGCACTGCCCGGACCGACATCGCGGAGCTTCTCGCGTGGATCGACGCGCATCTCGCCGAACGGCTGACGGTCCCCGTCCTCGCCGGCCGAATGGGACTGGGCGAACGCCAGTTCGCCCGGGTGTTCCTCCGTGAGACCGGCAGTACGCCGGCCGCCCATCTCGACGCCCAGCGCGTCCACGCCGCACAGCGCCTGCTCCAGGATAGCGACCTCACTATCGCGGCCATCGGCACACGCTGCGGCTTCGGCTCCGTCCACACCTTCCACCGGGCGTTCAAACACCACACCTCCGTCACGCCGCAGACCTACCGCCGGCACTTCACCAGCACGGCCGCGCCCGCTCCGGCCGACACCCTTCAGGAGACCGAAACCCCATGGGCTTCGCCCCCGCACTCGCCCGGCGCCCCGACACCCCTCTCGCGGACCTCGCCGAACGCATGCTGCAGGCCGCCGCGCCACCGGCGCTGGTGGCCCACTGCCACCGCACGTACGCCTACGCCGAAGCGATCCTCGACCACCGCGGTCTGTCACCGGACCGCGAGACACTCTTCCTCGGCGCCACACTCCACGACCTGGGCCTCACCCCGACCTGGGAGGACCCCTCGACACCCTTCGAGGAACACGGTGCGGCAGTGGCCCACGAGGCGCTCGTCCGGCACGGTGCGCCCCCCGAACTCGCCGACCTGGTCCACGACGCAATCCGCCTGCATCTCGACCTCACCACAGGGGACGACCACCGCCCCGAAGTCGCCGGCATCCACCTCGGCTCCGCCGCCGACGTCCTCGGCCTCCGCCTGGACGAGATCCCGGCGCCCACGATCGAACTCATCCTCAAGACCCACCCGGCGGAAGGACTCGCCCCCTTCCTGCACGACGCCTTCACCCGCGAAGCCCAGCACAAACCCCACTGCGCCACCGCCGTACTGATCCGCGACTTCCACCTCCTCGACACACTGCGCCACGCCTGAGCCGCCCTCGCACGCGGGCCAGGTACGAGGGGCAGGACAAGAAAGCGGAGCCGGCCGGGGGCGAGTGCGAGGCCGCGCCGGACGGGAAACCAACCGCCGGCCCGGCCCTTTGAGGGGTGAATCCTGCTGCCGCCCCGTTCCGCCGGTGCACCGTGTGCCGTTGCCCGAGCAAGCCCGCACCCGGGCAGCACGCGTCCAGGAGACCCCTATGGCCACCGTCCAAGCACTGCTCGGCAAGCTCACCGTCGTGGCCCTGACCACCACAGGCACCCTCGCCATCGGCGGCGGGGCCCACGCCGACGACTGCCGCACAAGCGCCACCTGCGGCTACACAGCCGACGCGGGAACCTACGCACCGGGCAGCGAGAACCCGTGCACGGACATCAAATGCATCACCATCCCGAGCCTCACCGATGGCATCAAACAATCCGACCTCGTCGCCGGCGACTTCGTCAGCAACCCTTGACCAACACCCCGATGCCCGCCGCAGCCACGGCGGGCCGGCATCCCCCCTCCGTGGAGGTTCACCTGCCACGGCCCGAAGCAACAGGTAGAGCAGTGTCGCCACTGCGGTTCAACGAGGAGCGCGGGCCGACCGGGTCAGGAAAGCTCGTCTGCGAGCAGATCCATCAGCAGCCCGTCCTGCCAGGCCCCCGTCCGGTGGTCACGCCCGTACTCTCGCATGATGCCCACGGACTTGAACCCGACCTTCCCGTAGCAGCGGATCGCCGCGGTATTGGCTGCGGCGGGATCGATGGTCAGTCGGTGATGGCCGCGTTCCTGCACCAGCCACCTGGCCAGCGTACGCACCGTGTCGGAACCGAGCCCCTTCCCGTGGTACCTCGCGGTCAGGAAGACATCGATGCCGGCGTGACGGAACTCGGGATCGGACTCTTCGTCGAACTGGACGGCACCGATGACCTCGCCCTCGAAAACGACAGCCAGCATGCCTTCGTAGGACGCCGGAGGCGACCACCACGCCGCGACTTCCGGCTCTCGTACGACTCTTGCGAGGATCTCGGAATCGCCATCGGTCGCTGGACGCAGCACGATCTTGTCCCCATGCAGTCTCATGCCCCCATCCTCCCTGAGCAATGAGAGGTCGGTCTCAAGGGACAACTTCTACGTCCCTCTCAGCGGCATCGCCCCGTTCCATCAGCGCTTCTCCACCGACGCCCAATCCGCGGCACCAGCCGCCTCTGGCCCGCGAAAACCTGCAAGTCGTCGGCCGCAGAGACCGAGCACCAACTCGACGACCCCGAGGGCGTGCCGCACTCATCGCCAACCGAGACGAACCTCACCTTGCTCGCCCCACTCAGCTCTGAGCATCCCTGGCCAACAGCCCACCCCGGAGAGTCAGTCCAGCAGGGCGGCCGTGAACATCTCGCGGCGCTCCGCCAGCCAGGTCCGCATGCGGTCCCAGCGTTCCCATCCACCGCGCTCGGCCAGTGCCTGGAGATAGACGGGGTCGCCGTCAGCCACCCGGCGGGCGACGAAAGCCCGGCAGACGTCGGTGGCCTGCTCGATGACGCCGAACAGCTCGGCGCGGTCCTGCGGCGAAAGGCCGTAGCTGTCGGCAAGTATCCGCAGCCGCGCGGGCGCATCCAGCCCAGAGGGGTAGAAGGCGGCTGTGGATGCGGGATCGACCAGGGGCACCCAGTAGCGGGCGGTCATGGCGACGTCCCAGAGGGGACGGCCAGGAGCTGCCAGGTCGAAATCGATCAGGGCGGCGGCACGGCCGTCGCGGAAGACGACGTTCTCCGGGCACACGTCGTTGTGGCACAGCATCGTGCCCCCCTCCGGGTCGGCCACGTCCCCTGGCCACCCGGCACGGGTGTCGACCTCGATGGCCGCGCTGGCTTCATGCAGGCGTCGCAGCAGGCTCCCCACCGATTCCAGGGCGGCCTTCGTCATCGCCCAGTTCGCGAACGGCGGCAGAGCCACGTCTCCGGGGATGAAGGTGAGCTGTTCACGGCCGCCCCCGGTGAGACCGACAGGCGTCGGCGCTGCGTCGAAACCGCGCTCCTTCAGGGCAAGGAGGTACGCATGCAGGACGCGAATGTTGCGCGGCGCCGGGCGCTCCACCAGCGCACCACGGCGGAAAACCGCCCCGGCGTTCGCCATGCCGCCGACCAGCGCCTCGCCCTCAGCCGTCACGACGATCACGCTACCGCCACATCGACCCCACGCGGACCAGGCCCCCGAAACTCCGGCACGAACAAGCACCCGAGGCCGACACAGACCAGGGTCGCCCAAGCCATGCCAAGAGACACAACCCAGGAGACTCCGGAACGGTATTGCCTGTTCTTGGCGTGGATGGGGAGACGCCGTCGGATCGCTCCGCCGAGTGGCACCGGGCCCGGTGGCCCGGTGTCTTCCCGTTTCGCTGTCTTCTGCTCCCGCCCCCGAGGGGCCGGGAGTCTGACGGAGACTCCACGGGCGTTTCGCGTCTCCTCCTACCGGGGGCGACGGGTGGAACAGGTACTGCGACCGAATGCTCGGCGATGTTCCGGGCGGCATTGAGGTCCCGGTCCATGGACAGACCGCACGAGGTGCAGTGAACAGCCTGTCGGCGAGGATCTGGCCTGTGTTTCGCCGGCCGCAGGCCGAGGATGCCTTGCTGGAGGACCGCCAGCGGTCAAGAGCCGCGAGAGCGGAGCCGTACCAGGAAACCCTGTACCCGAGCTGCCGGCGCAGCTCGCCGGGACGGAGTCGAGGATGGATGGTGCGGTTGAGACCGGCCTTCCGCCGTACTTGTCCTCCGGCGGCGGTGACGGTGCGAGCGGCCTCGTTCCCCTCACCCTGGCAGAAATCCTACGGCTCCTGGACCTTGCCCATCCCCCGCTGCCCGGCACCAGTCAGTCACCCGCGCGCCGACTCCGCTGGTCCCACTGGCGCCGACGCCACCAGACCATCGCCCGCCACGGCCACGGCCAGCACCGCACCGACCTCGATCGGGTGGGTCACGAACACCACCCTGACGGAGTGACAAGTCGACAGTCTCTCTCATTTGTCCTGGTCACCGACTTGGGCGTGCAGATTGAGCGTTTTCCAACCTGCTTGCGTGCGGCGCGGGTTGGCCGGCTGCACGGAACGGAAGAGCTCCTGGCAGACGGGATGTCGACCAAGATCGCCCGTGCCGCCCGGAGCCGCGTGTGCTTGTCTACGTCTTTCATGTGACCGTGTGGGAAGTCGCCGATCAGATGCTTCTGCCGTCAAGGCGACCCAGTACGCCCTGACGCCGGACCACGCAGACATCCCCCGGGTCGGCAGCGTTATCCCACGACCGACCGTTTCCGTACCGCACGCCGGATGTCACGGATGACTTCGCGGCCGAGCCGGAGTATCAGAAGCGGCATGAGGATCACGAGCGCGAGCCCGGCCACGGTCAGCAGGCCGTACCCCACCCTGTCGCTCGTCACGGAGTGAGTGGTTGCCGTCTCAGGACGCCCCGGCTCGTAGCGGACGTGGATCGTGTCGCCGACGTCCGCACCGCCGGCCTCCCAAAACTGGTAGGATAGTCCGGTGGCCGTGGTGAAACGGACTTCGATCCGCTTGCTGTGGCTGCCCTGGGGCCCAGTCACCTCGTCCTCCGCCAGGACGACTCCGTCGACGGACCGTTCATGCGCGACGCCGGCGGAGGCGCCGTTCAGCCCGTCCAGTCCTGTCCGGACGAACCCGTACCCGAGGACGACGAACAACGCCGCCAAAGCCGTCAGGGCCACCCCGCCCACAGCTTTCCCGGCGACGCGTGCCCACCCTGCGAACCGGTACGGCCGCCGTGAGCTCACCGTCTCCCACCCGTCCCCTGAGCCACGGCCCCTCCCGTCGGACCTCGCACCGGGCGGCCTCCGCCGCGTGCTCCTCCAACAGGTTCTCCCCGTCACGCGGAGGTCTATCCGGAAAATTCTGCGTTCCCTACGCCCGGCAGTCTCACGTGACTCTGTCCCCCTCGTCCGCGGATCGGAGAGCGTCAGGTGAGACAGCCTCAAGACCCCGTGGGACGGGAACTTGCCGCGCTGTCCCGTCTCAGTGGATCTTGCCGGTAGCCGCAGTCGGGCGGCCGGTGCATGTCTGCCTGGGGTGCCACCGGAGCAAGCACCCCCACCTGGCTCGACGCGGAGCCCTCGAACCCGTTCTCCGGTCACCTGGCCCAAGCCTCACCTCGACGATCACGGGCGGACATCCAGATCCGCGTGCGTCACGTCTCGGCTCGGTTCACCCGCGGCACTTCGATGTCGTAGACCAGCGCATACACGATGTCCCGGGCCTGGCGGAGGTCGTAGCCCGTCGCGTCCACGATCACCTTGACCGCCCGGATGGTGTCCCCACCCAGCATGAACATGCGCGCATCGGCCTGCGCCTCGGCCGGAACAGGCAGTGCACAGGCTCGCCGTGGATCCACGCTCCGCGGGATCTTCGGCAGCCCGCCCTCCTTCTTCCTGCCCCCGAACACCTTCGGTCCCCAACCCCTCATCCGTACGACCACTTTCGCGGAGCGCATCCTACGCGGGACGGATGCCCGGGCAGATCCAACGTCCTCGCCAAAGCCGCGCAGGCGGCGTCGCCAGGAAGCCGTAGCCGACCACAGCTGCGAACCTCAGACCACAAGGATCGCCTGTGCGTGCACACCAGCCATGTGCAGAGGTGTGCACTGGCCATCCACTGGACCGGGTGGACGGCCTTCTCCGCGATCCAGTACGACTCGATGCGGGCCTTGAGTCGGGACTGCGCCACCGCGAATACGAGGTAGGGCAGTTCAGCTCCGCGGCCTTGAAGTCTGTAGATGCCGGACATGGTCTGCTCCACCGCCCCTGCCCAGTCCCCCACCTCATCCGACGCCGGGGAATGTCCCTCACGGATCTGGTCCAGCAATAGCGGTGAGACAAAGCCGCCGCCGTCCAGCGCGAGGCGGCGCAGGTTCATCCGGCGGGCACGCGCCGCGTGCTCCCTGATCCCCCGCGGGTCAGAACAGTCGACGACGCGCACCCCTTGCTCTTCAAGGTGGCCGTGCACACGATGGCGCCACGGGTACGCATAGCCCTTGCGCAGTACGGTCATGGCCTCAAGGGGAGCTCCCGGCTCGGCGAGAGAGCGAGAGAATCGACGAGATGGACCAGATCGGTCAGCAAGTGCCCGGTGAGCAGCACCGCGAAGCCCGCGAGGGGCCGGCCGCCACGCAGTTGTCCGATGGTGGAACTCATGAGTGGCTGTTCACTGGCGATCCGTTCCGCCTCCGGTTCCGGAGAGCGGCTGACGGTGCCGGATTGTCGCCCAATGGTCCAGGGAAGGCGCTGCCAGCGCTGTTCGGTGGCCCGACAACCGCAGGTTGAGGTGTAGGAGAGGCGTCGCGCCGGAATCGCGGCGGGTGGTCACCGTGTTGAATTCTCGATCTATTCGGCGTTCAATTCCCTTAGTTGTACGCGGAGACAGCCGTCTTCATCAGGCGCCCACAGGGTTCTCTTATATGACTGTATTGAATTGCATGTTCCTTATCCAAGCGTCACCGCAGAGGCCCCTTCGACAACATGGGAATGGTTTCGCGATTTCGGTGTATCCGTCCACATGCCTGGCATCGGCCGGGGAACCGACCGAGCCGGGGACAACTGATTCCTGCACGTCTGCGCCCTGGGTTTCCCGGGCGGCCCTCAGGCATTCAGCACCGTTGCCCGGCTCACCGCCCCGGCAGCGGACCGTCCTCGTGAAGGCCTGCTCGTCCTTCACCACACGTCAGCGCGAGATGAGAACCAGCTCATGGACCTGAACACGGTTCTCGAGGTGCGCGACGCGCGCCGTCATGGACCCTGGCGCCCGGGCGACGCCTGGCTCGGCGGCGGAACGTACCTCTTCTCGGAGCCACAGCCACAACTGCGTCGGCTGGTGGATCTGAGCCGTATGGGCTGGGAGCCTGTCCAATTGCTGTCCGATGGCTCGGTGGAGATCGCGGCCACATGCACGATCACACAACTGTCCCGCTTCGGCCGGACACTCGACGCGGAAGCCGCCCCTCTCTTCGAGCAGTGCTGCCGGGCGTTCCTGGCCTCGTTCAAGATCTGGAACAGGGCGACCGTCGGCGGGAACCTGTGCACGGCTCTGCCCGCGGGGCCCATGATCTCGCTGACCACCGCGCTCGACGGCGCGTGTCTGCTCCAGGCGCAGAAGGGCACCCTGCGCAGCGTGCAGGTCGTCGACTTCATCACCGGCGCGGGCCAAAAGGATCTCGGTGAGGGCGAACTGCTCCGTGCGGTGACGCTCCCCGCGCGAGCGCTGAGGTCGCGTACGGCGTTCCGGCAAGCGTCGCTCCACGGGCTCGGACGCTCCGGCGCCCTTGTCATCGGGGCGCGGGAGCCTGGGGAGGACGCGCTGTCCCTCACCATCACGGCCGCGACCCGACGCCCCTTCCGCCTCAGCTTCGAACTGCCCTGCGGTGAAGCTGAGCTGCGTGCGGCGATCACGGCGGCCGTAGGGGCATCCGACTGGCTCGACGACATCCACGGACTCCCTGAGTGGCGGCGGCACATGGTCCTGCGGCTCGCCGGGCAGGTCTGTCACGAACTCACCCGAGGGGGTGTGCGATGAGCTTCAGCATCCATGTGAACGACCAGTGCTTCGACTCCGCGCCCCGTCCCGGCCAGTGCTTGCGGACGTATCTGCGCGAATGCGGCTGGTTCGGGGTGAAGACGGGCTGTGATGCCGGGGACTGCGGAGCCTGCACGGTCCATGTGGATGGCGAGCCGGTGCACAGCTGCCTGTACCCGGCAGTACGCGCCGAAGGCCGCAGCGTGACTACCGTTGAGGGCCTGGCGGCTCCCGAGGGGGAACTCCACTCGGTACAGAAGAAGTTCCTCGATGCTCAGGGCTTCCAGTGCGGCTTCTGCACCGCCGGATTCCTGATGACGACGGCCTCGCTGGAGGCCGAGCAGGGCAGCGAGCATGACGACGGCAAGCTGGACGACCTGCCGCGCGCCTTCAAGGGCAACCTCTGCCGCTGCACCGGATACCGCGCCATCGAGGACGCCGTGCGGGGCGTACGGCACACCGAACCCGCGCGTGCGGGTTCGGCCGTGGGCAAGAGTCCGGGTGCGTCTGCGGGCCCGCAGGTGGTAACCGGCACCGCCCGCTACACCTTCGACGTCGAGGTGCCCGGCCTGCTCCATATGAAGTTGCTGCGCTCCCCGCACCCGCACGCCCGGATCGTGTCCATCGATACCTCCGAGGCACTTCGGGTGCCGGGCGTGCGAGCCGTCCTGACATACGAGGACGCGCCCACGACGCTGTACTCGTCGGCCCGGCACGAACATCCCAGCGTGGATCCCGACGACACGCGCGTCCTCGACGACACTGTTCGCTTCGTCGGCCAGCGCGTCGCCGCCGTCGTCGCCGACAGCGAGCAGGACGCCGAGGAGGGCTGCCGCCGCGTCATGGTGTCGTACGGCCAACTCCCCTACGTCATCGACGCGGAGGAGGCGATGGCACCTGGCGCCCCCGCCCTGCACGCCGGCAAGGGCCCGGAGACGCGAATCGCCTGCGCCGAGAGCAACGTGGCCGCTGAGGTACACGGTGAAATCGGCTGCGTCGACGACGGTTTCACCGAAGCCGCCGTCGTGCACGAAGGAACCTTCCGCACGCAGCGCGTGCAACACGCAAGTCTGGAGACGCTCGGCTGCGTCGCGTACTTCGAGCCGAAAGAGGACGGTACCGGTGAGCGCCTGACGATCCGCTCCTCCACGCAGACCCCCTTCCTGACGCGCCGCGCGATCTGCGCCCTGTACGGGCTCGGCGAGGACGAGGTCCGAGTCGTCGCGGGGATCGTGGGAGGCAGCTTCGGTGGCAAACAGGAAATGCTCACCGAGGACATCGTCACGCTGGCCGCGCTGAAACTGCGCCGGCCGGTGAAGCTGGAGTACACCCGCGCCGAGCAGTTCCACGGGGCGACAACCCGCCACCCGTTCACCATCGACATCAAGATCGGTGCCCACTGGGATGGCACGTTGACCGCAATCCAGCTGCGGGTGGTCTCCAACACCGGCGCCTACGGCAACCACGGGCCTGCCGTGTTGTGCACCAGCGTCGGCGAGTCGTTGGCCATGTACCGCGCACCGCACAAGAAGGTCGATGCGTTCTCGGTGTACACCAACGTCGTCCCGGCGGGCGCATTTCGGGGGTACGGGCTCGGCCAAGTGACATTCGCCCTCGAGTCGGCGATGGACGAACTGGCCCGGCGTCTCGACATGGACCCGCTGACCCTGCGGGAAAGGAACGTCATCAGGCCCGACGAGCACATGCTGAGCCCGATCGGTGAAGAGGAAGAGGACCTGAGCATCGCTTCCTACGGCCTCGACCAGTGCCTGGCCGCGATCCGCAGGGCCAGCGCCGAGGACCACAGCGCCGGCAACGCACCGGATGGATGGCTGACCGGCCAGGGCGCTGCCCTGACCATGGTCGCCACCGGCCCACCGGGCGGCCACTACGCCGACGCCGCCATCAGCCTGCTCCCTGACGGAACGTACGACCTCGCCGTCGGCACGGCCGAATTCGGCAACGGCACCGTCACCGTCCACAGGCAGATCGCAGCCGACGCGCTCCGCACCACCATGAACCGGATCACCGTCCGACACTCCGACACCGACATCGTCCGCCACGACACCGGCGCGTTCGGTTCAACAGGCACCTTCGTGGCCGGCAGAGCAGTGCTGCTCGCAGCGGAAGGGCTCGCCGAACGTTTGCAGAGCTTCGCGGCCCGGTACACGGGCGTGGCCGAGCACATGTGCGTACTCGGCTCCGAGACCGTCGACTGCGCGGGCCGGACTCTCACACTGGAAGAGCTCCACGAAGCAGCCCACAGCGCCTGCGCGCCGGAGGCTACCGCCGCGCACGGACACTGGAGCGGCAGCCCTCGCTCGGTGGCCTTCAACGCCCACTGGTTCCGGATCGCCGTCGACCCGGACACCGGCGAGATGAGGATCCTGCGCAGCGTCCACGCCGCCGACGCCGGCAAGGTGATGAATCCCGTCCAGTGCCGCGGCCAGGTCGAGGGCGGAGTCGCCCAGGCACTGGGTGCCACGCTCTTCGAAAGCGTACGGCTCGACGAACGCGGTGAGGTGACCACAGAAGGCTTCCGGAGCTACCGTCTGCCCCAGTTCGCCGACGTGCCGCGCACTGAGGTCCATTTCTCGGAGACCAACGATGTGATCGGCCCACTCGGTGCCAAGTCGATGAGCGAGAGCCCATTCATCCCGGTGGCCCCCGCCTTCGCCAACGCCCTGCGCGACGCCACCGGCATCCGATTCACCGAACTGCCGCTGACCCGCGACCGCGTCTGGCTGGCCATCGACCAGTGGGCCCGCGCTCGGAGCTCACCGTCCGAAACACACGGGGCGTAGGCAGTGTAGTGTCCCAGGGTTTCCGGACAGCCACTGACACACTCCCTGCGCGAGTAGTAGGCAAGTCCTGCGGGTGCGTGGGGTTGACGGGTCAGCGTTTGCGTTTGCGTTTGCGGGTGAGGCTGGCTCTTGCAGTGTTACGGACTCGTCGAAGTGTGCCCCGCAGTTCCGGCGGTGCCGGGCGCCGGTTGGTCAGGAACGGTATCCCCAGTTCACCCAGAGCGCCGTGGGGCCGCACGGGGGGCAACGCTCAACGTCCCTGATGTCATGAAGGGGCTCCCTGCCACCTGGGACGTGGTTTGGATTCCTTGCTGATCCGTGAGCGTGCTCGAAGGAGCGGCCCGAGGAACCCTGCCTTCGGCTTTCGCCGCCGCAGCCCGAACTCCCGGGCCGCCCCGCCTTTCCCGGATTGCTGAGACCTCGTTCCCACCGCTGCGGTCACGGAGCCGACCACGGCGGAACGCCTCCCCCCTCGGCCTCCGGCGCCGGCTTGCCCATGAGACCGAAGCCGGAGCCATGTCCCGACACGTGACGAACACGCCCGGGACCGCAGACCCGGGCGCCTCGGCTGTCGTGGCCGACGGTCAGGCAAGGCGCAGCCGCACCCATGCCGACAGCCGGTCGACAGCGACGATCAGGACCAGCACCACCATGATGTGGGTCAGCATCTCGTCGAACTGGAACAGCTTGATCGACTGGTTGATCAGGAAGCCGATCCCGCCCGCGCCGACGAGGCCGAGTACCAGGGACGCACGTACATTGACGTCGAGCCGGTACAGCAGCAGTCCGATCAGCTGGGGCATCACGGTGGGCAGCAGGGCGTGCGCCGCTATCTGGATCCGGCCCGCACCCGCTGATCTCAGGGCCTGGACCGGACCGGGATCGGCGTCCTCCAGCGCCTCCGCCCACAGCTTGCCCATCACACCGATGTTGTGGAGAAGCAACGCCAGTACGCCGGGGAAGGGCCCGAGTCCAACGGCGGTGACGAAGATCAGGGCGAAGACCACATCGGGTACGGCACGCAGGAACGACAACAGGGAGCGCGCCGCCTGGTAGACAGCCGCCGAGGGTGCGGTGCCGCGTGCCGCGAGCAGGGCCAGGAGGAGCGAGAACGGCACGGACAGGGTCGTGCCGAGCAGCCCGATCCACAGAGTGACCAGAGCGCCGTTGAGACTGGGTTCCAGGACGCCCCAGCTCAGATCGGGCGGGATCGCGTCGCCCAGGAAGTCCGCGATGCCGCCCCAGCCTTCGGCCAGCGCGCCGAAGGACATGTCGGTGGTGTTCCACGCGACGACATGAGCGGTGATCAGCACGGCGGTGACGGCGGCGCCGATCGCCGCGGCCCGCGGCCGGGCCGGCTTCGCCGGGACGGGCAGCCCTCGTGGCTCGCTGAGATCGATCATGACACGGCCTCCACAACGGCGGACTGGTACAGGGCGTCGACGTTCTGGCCGGGTGTCCCGTCCAGGATCACCCTGCCGTCTCGCAGACCGACCACGCGGTCGGCGTGGCGCGCGGCGAGCGAGGGCTGGTGCAGGACGGCGAGGACGGCCAGGCCCGCGTCATGGGCGAGTTCGGCCAGCAGCGCGAGTACCTGCTCGGACGCGGCCGGGTCCAGTGCGGACACCGGTTCGTCGGCCAGCAGGACGCGGGGGCGCTGGCACAGGGCACGGGCCAGGGCGACGCGCTGCTGCTGGCCACCGGAGAGGCGGCCCGCGCGTTCGTGCGCACGGTCGGCGAGACCCACCCGGTCCAGGCAGGCCATCGCCTCCTCCCGCAGCGCGCGCGGGAACAGGGCGGGAACCAGCGAGTGCCGCAGCCGAAGCCGGCCGAGGGCGCCGGCACACACGTTCTCCAGGACGCTGCGCCGGCGCACGAGGTGGATGTGCTGGAAGACCACGGCGATGTCCAGCGCTCCGCACGTCCTGCCGTCGATGTGTACGCTGCCCGCAGCCATCGGCTCCAGCCCGGCGGCCGCTCGCAGCAGCGTCGACTTGCCGGAGCCGTTGGCCCCGAGCACGGCGAGCAGTTCACCGCGGGCGACGTCCACGTCCACCCCGTGCAGCACCTGCCGGTCGCCGTACCGCACGGTGATCCCGGACAGTGCGAGCATCAGACGTCCTTCTCGGTCAGGTGGAGGGTGGCGGCCAGGTCGAACAGCGGCTGATACGTGGACTTGTCGACGGCGATCAGTGGCGCCGGCGGGTCGACGTCGAGGAGGGCGCCGATCTTGCCGACCTTGTCCGGCGGCAGCTTCAGCAGGGCGTCGGTGACGGCCTTCTTGAACTCGGCGTCCAGGTCGCCGCGGACGGTGATCGGGTCGTTCGGGATCGGGTCGGAGCCCCATACCTTGCGGAACTCGGACGCGTCGAAGGTGCCCGAGGCGGTGGCGCTCGCCAACTGCTGGGAGTTGATCTCGGCGGCGTCGACCGTGCCCTTGGAGAGGGCGAGCAACGCCTCCGGGTGACCTCCCGCGTAGTTGACCTTGACGTCGTCCTTCTTCAGGCCGGCGTCGAGCATCGCCTTGCGCGGCAGGGCGTCACCCGATGTCGATCCGACGGATGCCAGCGCGAGGGAGTGCCCCTTGAGGCCGCCCACCGATGTGATGCCGGAGTCCTTCGGCACCCAGATGCCGGCGGTGTAGCTGGACACCTGGCCCTTGCCGTCGCCGAACGAGGCGATGGCCTCGGCATCTGCCCGTCCACTGGCGAAGACGTAGCCGAGGGGGCCGAACATGGCGATGTCGAGCTTGCCGTTCTCCATGGCGAGGACCTCGGCGGAGTAGTCCTCGGTGATGGTCAGCTCCACCTCGCAGTCCAGGCTCTCACCGAGGGCGTCGGCGAGGACCTCGGCGGCCGGAGTGAGCTTGGCGGGGTCCTCGAAGGGCTCCACACCGAAGCGGATCTTGCCGCCTGGGCAGGTGACGGACTCGGCCGCGTCAGAACTGCCGCCGCATGCGGTCAGGGACAGCGCGGCGACGACGGCGAGCGAGGTGGCAAGGGTAAATGCGCGGACGGGCACGGTGAACTCCGGGTTCGAGGGCAGCAAGGGGGAAGGACGCCATATGTACGGGGTGGGGGGAGTCGCTCGCCGGGGCGGCTGTGGCCAACGTGTCAGGCACAGCCACCCCGGTCAACACTTGTATCGACAGGTTGCCAACTGTTCATCTGTGAGTCGGCAGTGGGTTGTCCGGCCTACCGGAGAGCGCGGGGAGACCGGGGACGGGGGTCAGTGGTGGCTGCGTCCGCGACCGTCGTCGGCGTGCTTCCCGCCCCCGCCGTGGTGGGGACGGGCAGGACGCCTCGGGTAGGAGGTGTGGCCGAGCTCGGCCGCGGTACGGGTCACTTCGAAGAGACGCTCGCCTTCGCGGTTGATCCAGGTCGCCGTGAGGGTCGGCATGTCGAGCGTCGTGTCGGCGACCAGCTTGAGGAAGACATGCGGTTCGACAGCGCTGTGCACCAGGTAGGGGCTGGGCACGTTGAGGCTGGGGATGGTGCTGTCATGCAGGGGGCTGACGATGAACTGCCACAGGTCGTAGCCGACACGGGGGCCGTAGCTCAGGGCACGGGAGACGTGGATGTCCCCGCCGACCAGGAAGCAGCCCGGGATCTCCTCCGCGGCGATGAAGTCGTAGATCGCGTCCCGCTCGTAGGAGTAGGTGGCCCAGTCGTCCTTCTCCGCGTTCTGCTTGTCGTCCCAGATCATGCCGGTGGCGATGGCCTTGAAGGGCGCCGTGCTCCTGCGCAGCTGCTTGCGGAACCAGTCCCACTGCACCGTCCCCAGGCAGGTCACCTGGCTGCTGTCGGCCCAGCTCGGTGCGGTACGGCTGAACCAGCGCGGGTCCAGCAGGAAGACCTCGACGGGGCCCCGGCGGAAAGATGTATAGACACCCTCTCCGTCCGTCCGCTGCCGCAGGATCTTCCCGTCCGCCGTCTGCCCGAAGGTGGGGTTGGCACGGTAGTTGACGAAGGCGGTGCGGTTCTGGCGTTTGCTCTTGTAGTCGCCGTGGAAGTCGTTGCCGCCGAAGTCGTGGTCGTCCCAGGTGGCCCAGACCGGCATGGACGAGACCAGCCGGGAGATCTCCGGCTGAACCAGGAACGTACGGTGTTTCCGGCGCGCCACTTCGAGGTCCGAGCTGTCGACGTACGGAGTGTCGCCGAGCATGACGAAGCTGTCGCAGCCCTCGTCCATGATCGCCGTCCATACGTGGTCGGGGACCGACGGGCCGCACGAACCCATCCCCATGGTGACCACGGACGGCCTGTCCGGGTCGGGCGAGGTGGTGAACGATCCCGTCATCGGAGCGAAGCCGGCCGCCTCCTTCACCGGAGTGAGAGCGAACTCGTACGCCGTGTCGGGTGCCAGACCCCGCAGTTGGGCGATCAGTGTGTTGTCGTTGCCGGGGTCGACAGCGGTGGTGACGGTGCGCCAGTTCCGGTGCCCCTTGCGGCCCAGCTCCCGGTAGGCGCAGTTCCAGCGGGAGTAGAGCGAGGGGTCGAGGCCGGGGCGGGCCCAGATCCGGGCGTTACCGGGTTCGGTGTGGCCGACCATCGGTCCGACCGGCTGCTCGGGCGGCATCGGTGTCGGCACCACGGCGGGTGCCGTGCCGCTGCGCACAGAGGCGACGTAACCCGCCAGCGCGGTGAAGAACGCCTCGCTGTCCGCCACCGCCTGGGCCGGCTGCACCACCGCCCCAGCACTGTTGCGGATCTTGTCCACGGTCAGGCTGGTGACGAGGAACCGACCGGCCCCGAACTGGCCCTCCAGCAGCGCGGGAGGGAACCCGGAGGCGGAGCAGGCCATCAGCACCCGCATCGAACTCCACCGCTGAACCGTCTCGTAGCTCACCCGGGGACTGGCGTTCCGGCCGGTGAAGAGTCTGCCGTTGCTGACACGAAGTCCCTTCACGAGCGGGTGGCCCACGTCGACCGGGTGGATGGTGTCGAAGTCCGCGTCGCTGCGCACGGCGGACACGCCACTGGGCAGATAGGCAACCGCGGCGCCGTACTGGTCGGACTGCGCCAGGTCCAGCACGACCCGGCGGTCGGCGACGAACCGGCGCAGGGAGTCGGCCTGGTCGGCGACGTAGTCGAGGTAGCCATCGCTGTTGTTCGTGAAGGTACCGAAGGCGATCAGGTCGACCTGCCGCGGCTGTTCGTCGGCCGGCAGCGTCAGGTCGAGCGGCACGACCTCGAAGCCTGCCTTCCGCAGCAGTTCGGCCAGCCCCAGGGCCTTCGTCCAGGAGTCCTCGTACTCCAGGACGGCGGCGCGCAGCGGGGCGGGATCGTCCGCGGCACGCGGCGTGCCACCGGCGGCGAACGCCGGAGTGGCGGCACCGGCCGTGAGAGCGGCGGCGACACCGCCCGTCAGTATCTTCCGTCTGTCCAGACCGTTGTCCGGCATCTCTGTCTCCTTCGGAACGTGGTCTCCGTATCCGCCTCAGGCGGATACGGAGACCGGGGGGTGGGCGCCCGTCTCGGGGCCTGTGCCGCAGACGCTGGCAGAGCGAGCGACAGGCGACAATAGCTTGTATCGACAAGTCATTCGGAGTTCACGCAGACCGTCGACGCGCTGCGCGATGTTCACCCGCGCCGGCATCATGTGCTCCTGCCCGGGGTCCGCAGGGCCCGGGCAGGTTCAGCCCAGTCCCGGCAGAACGGCCTGGCGTGGGGCATCCGCTCCCTGGGCAGCCCGTACGGCCGTGCCGAGATCTCTCAGGGAATGGGCCCCTTCCACCAGTTCGGCGAAGGGGTGGGCGGCGTGGCGGGCGGCAAGGAACGCGACGGCCGTATGGAGGTCGGCGGGCCGGTAGTTGTGCACCCCGGTGACGGTGCGCAGGCCCCGCACCAGCCACTCGGGGTCGACGGGGACGGCGTCCGACGGGGAGACCGAGCCGGCCAGCACGGCGGTCCCTCCGATGTCGAGGGCGGACAGGCACGCCCGGACCGCTTCCGTGCGGCCCGACAGTTCCAGGGTGATGTCGGCCGGGCCCGACGGTTCACTCACGTCCAGCACTCGGGCGGCCCCGAACTGTCCGGCGCGCGCCCGCCGGGCCGGTGACGGATCGACGGCGGTCACGCGGGCGCCCTTCAGGGCCGCCATCGCCACCGCTGTCAGGCCGAGCATGCCCGCGCCGGTGACCAGCACCTCGCGCCCCTCCAGGGGGCCGGCGGCCGCGATGGCGGCGGCCACGGTGGCGGTCGCGCAGGACGCCGGGGCGGCGACCGCGTCCGGCAACCCTTCGGGCACCGCGACGATGGCAGTCCCCGGCAGCAGTACGCAGTGAGTGGCGAACCCGCCCGTCAGGGGAGCCTGTTCGTCCAGCGACTCGTGCCCGTACTTGCGCAGGTCACGACACTTCTGCGGATGGTCGCGCAGACAGCGCGGGCAGGTCCCGCAGGAGGCGGTGACCGACCACACCACCCGCATCCCCGGCACCACCGCAGTGCCGTCCACACACGACGGCGCCCCCGGCCCCACTGCCAGCACGGTGCCCACCTGTTCGTGCCCCAGCAGGGCCGGAACCGGGGACGGCCGCTTGCCGTTCACGGTGTGCAGGTCGCTGCCGCACACCGTGGCCAGGTCGATGCGCACCAGCACCTCGCCCTCGTCCGGCGACCCGGGGGTGGTGGTGGTCACCAGCGTGAACGGCCGGCCGACCCCGTCCCAGCGGGCGTAGCGGACGGCGAGAAGTCCGTCGGAGATGGTCCCAGGCATCGCGTCACCCAATCGTCACGATCACTTGTCAGTGAATAGACCACCTGTATAGACATCTTTTCGAAGCCGGGGCAAAACTCTGGATGAACAGTGGATGCAGAGGCTGTTCGCCGGCCGGCTCCCGCCTGGTCGTACCCAAGGTCCGGGGCCGGCCCCACGGCCGGTCGAACCACGCGTGACAGACGGGCAGTCCAGTGCGAATCACCCGGAATTTCCCGAGGCGACAGAGGCGGGGAGGACCCGTACGGCAGGCCGGCCCGGGACCGAAGGAACGGGGGCGAGACCTGTAGGGTCAAGTTCATGGCCACCCCTCTGCACCGGACCATCGCAGCCGAACTCCGTCATCGGATTCGTTCCGGGAACCTCGCGGTCGGCGGGTCGCTGCCGTCCGAGTCCCAGCTCTGCGAAGAGTTCTCGGCGTCGCGGGGGCCTGTCCGGCAGGCCCTCGCGACCTTGCGTGACGAGGGGGTCATCGGTGGCGGGCAGGGCAAGCGGGCGGTGGTGCTGGACGATGTGCCCACCCAGCCGTTCGAGTCGTTCCTGTCCTTCACCCGCCGTGCGGAACTGACCGGCTACTCCCCCGGTCAGAAGCTGCAGGAGATCGCCCTGCGCCGCCCCGAACCGGAGATCGCCGCGGCTCTGCAGATCAATCCGGACGACCTCGCGGTCCAGCTCGTCAGACTGCGCCTGCTCGATGGGCGCCCCGCGATGCTGGAACGCATGACGTACGTCGAGTCTGTGGGCCGCCCATTGATCTCCGCGGACCTGGACGCCGGTTCCATCTACGCCCTGCTCACCGAGCAGGGCGTGGATCTGCACTCGGCCCGGCACACGTTCGACGCCGTACCCGCCAACACGCTGGACGCGAAGCTGCTGGATGTCTCCGAGGGCTTCCCGCTGCTGAGGGAGCGACGCCTGACGACGGATTCCCTGGGCACTCCTGTCGAATGGTCCGAGGACCGCTACCGTTCGGACACCGCCACGGTGACGGTCACCAATACCCGCAGTTCCCGCACCGCCATGCTCTGAGCCTGTCCCGTCGTCCAAGCATGGGTCCAAGCCTGCCCTTCGTACGATCAGCGGCCCCGGGGGTTCTGGGCATGGCTGTGAGCCGGTCACCGTTCACGGCTCAGCCGGATCGCGACGGGAGCTTCGCCGGTGCGTGCCCGACCCTCCGGATCGCCCGGCACCTCCGCATGGCCGTCGCGCCCCACGGCCGGTCCGGGCGGTGGCAGACGCTGGTGCCGGTGAACCGGCCGTCCACGCCGACCCGCTACGGGCAGCTCAGCAAGGCGCAGAAGTACGCCCCGGGAACGCCCCTCTGCGTTGCCCCGGATCTCCGGAATGCCCGTCGCAGGAGCGGCGCACCCGGTACGCAGTCGCACTCGTAACTCGGCGGTGAGGGCACGAAGATCCCATGGAGGTACGGGATTTGACCCTTCACGCTGCCTCCACACATACTGGGGACCAGTGCAATATCACATTGCACCTGCATCCTGAGTGCATCAGTGATGCCAATGAACAACGCCTCCGAACAGAGAGAACTGCCCTCATGTCTCGTATCGCTCTGCTCGCTGCCGCGGCCGTGGGCCTGGCCTTATCCGGCGCGGCCCCGGCCACCGCCGCGCATGCCCCCACCACCGCCACCGTGACGTGCGGTCCGTCAGCCCTCCGGGTGGGCTTGTCGACCAAGGTGTGTGCCGAAGTCACCGGCAACAGCGTGCAGTTGATCGGCCGGATAAGCCTGGCGGGTCCGCCCAGCCCGGGCTCCACGCTCCCGGTCAAGGACCTGACCACGACCCTCACCGGCAACGCCGTCGGCGGCACCTCCCTCGGCCACCTGGTGCAGCCGGTCCGTTTCCAAGCCTCGACCACCCAGGTCCGTGGCGTCGGCGGCACCGTCCCCTGCGGCTCGACCGTCCACGCCGAGTTCACCTCATCCGCCCTCGGCCACCCCTCCAGCCCGGTGACCCTGGACGTTCCGGTCACCTGCTGACGAGCATCCGACGCCATGAGCGGGCTCCGCGGCCGGAACCGGACGCGGAGCCCGCCAGGGCGGGGAGCCGGTCTTGCGGGTCCGGCAATCCGACGGCACCCCGCCTGCCGGTGGTGATGAACTGACGGCCGATGTGGCGGACCGCTTCCCGCAACACCGCATCATGGGGGTCTCCGACCTGGTCCGGATCTGTGCAGGGGCTCATCGCCGTACTGCTACTGACCGGTCTCGCCGAGGTTCCGTATCCGGCCCTGCCGATGATCGTGTTCGGCAGGGCCGGATACGTTCTTCATGCCCGCGTCCACGGGGGCTGATGCCGCTGGTGCTCGGTCCTGACCGGCTGCGGGAGGCGACTGGCCTGCGCGTGTTCCTCCTGACGCCGGACGCCCCCTGACCTTCGCGATCAGTGCCGCGTGTCTGGGCCGTCCGAGGCCCCGCGAAAGGCAGTCGAGCCTGAGTGGGGCGGTGCGGCAAGCTGGTCGGTGGTGGTCGCAGCCTTCGGCATCGGGCCATCGTCGGCGGTGTACGCGCCTCCAGGCAACGCCCGAAGGGTTCCGGAGAGGGACACCACCGAATCCCTCGGCCGACTGCTGCTCAGGGCAGTATCAGCCGGCGACGGAACCGCGGCCGGTAGCCGTCGCGGCGTCCGGGTGGATGGTGAAGACCTGGTCCAGACCGACGATTCGCAGGATTCGGGCGGTGTTGGCGGGGACCGCAGCCAGAGCTATGCCACCACCTTGTTCGATGGCCAGGCTTCTGGCCGCCAGCAGAGCGCTGATCCCGCTGGAGTCGCAGAAGTCCAGGCCGGCCAGATCCAGAACCAGTTGTTGCCCCGCCGCAACGGTGAGGCCCTCCACTGCCTTGCGCAGTCCGGGCGCCGTCGCATGGTCGAGATCACCGGTGATCTCCAGTACGGGTCCGGTGTCGGCGTCACGGGTGATGATCGTCAGTGGGCTCATGTCAGGTTGTCACTCACCGTGGTGGGAAGCGGGGCGGGCACGCCGAGGGCGAGCAGCGCGGTGTCGTCGTCGAGTCCGTCGCCGAAGGAGGCGAGCAGTCGGCCCAGGGCGTTGATCAGGGCCTGCGGGCCCTGTGCGGGCTGGGCGGCGCTGAAGGTGCGCAGGGCTTCGTCGCCGTACAGTTCCCGGTCTGGTCCGGTGCGGGCTTCGGTCAGGCCGTCGGTGTACAGAAGCAGGGTGTCGCCGGGGAGCAGTCGGGTGCGGGCGGCGGTGAAGGAGGCTTGGGGCAGGACGCCGATGAGCATCCCGCCGGGGGTGGGGAGGTAGTCGGTGCTGCCGTCGGCGCGTTGGATCAGGGCGGAGGGGTGCCCGCCGGAGGCCAGGTGCACGTTGACGCGGCCGTCGCCGTCGGGTTCGAGGACGCCGAATATGGCGGTGCAGTAGCGGCCCTCGCCGCTGGTGTAGCGCTCGTGCAGCACCGTGTTCAAGGTGGTCAGCGCGGTGATCGGGTCGGCGTCGTGCAGGGCGGCGGCGCGCAGGGTGTAGCGGGCCAGCGAGGTGACCGCGGCGGCCTGGGGGCCCTTCCCGCACACGTCGCCGAGGAAGAACGCCGACCGCCCGGCGTCCAGAGGGAAGAGGTCGTAGAAGTCTCCGCCCAGCAGATCCGGGGAGGCCGTGTGGTAGTAGGAGCCGGCTTCCAGGCCCGGAACCGCGGGCAGGGCGGAGGGCAGCAGGCTCTGCTGGAGGACGGCGAGCGCCTCTTGGAGCCGGGCACGGTCGGCCTCGGACTGCCGACGGGCTTCCTCGGCAGCCTGGCGGGCGCGCAGCAGTTCCGTCTCGTAGGCGCGGCGGTCACGGGCGTCGAAGAGGGTGGTGCGGATCAGCAGGGGCTCGCCGTCCTCGCTGGTCTTCACCTTCGAGGTGACCAGCACCGGCATCCGCTCGCCGGCGGCTCTGATGTCCATGGCGATGCCGCCGGCCTCGCCCTTCATCTGGAGCAGCGGGGCGAAGTGCGTCTCGTGATACAGCCTGCCGCCCACGGTCAGCAGGTCCGTGAACCGCATCCGTCCCACCACCCGGGAGCGGTCCAGGCCCAGCCACTCCAGCAGCGTGTTGTTGATCTTCGCGATGGTGCCGTCCATCAGCGTCGACAGATACCCGCACGGAGCCTGCTCGTACAGCTCCTCGGCACTGTCCTCCAGCAGCGAGGTGAACATCGCGTCCGTGGCGTCCGCGTCCTCCTCGCCCGGTTCAGGGATCTTGTCGGTGCGGCGCATCATCAGGCGGTTCCGACGAAGGCGACGACCGCTGCGGCTGTGGCATGGGGCGCGCTCAATTGCGGGCAGTGCCCCGTCGCCTCCAGGGTGACCAGGCGGCTGCCGGGGATGGCGTCGCGAACGTAGGCGCCGACTTCGCGGGGGGCGATCACGTCCTGCCGGGACTCCAGGATCAGGGTCGGCACCGTGACCGTCTTGAGGTCCTCGCGGCTGTCGGACAGGAACGTCGTGCGGGCGAAGACTCGGGCCATGTCCGGGTCGGTCGCGCAGAACGAGGCGGTCAGTTCCCGGCCGAGTTCGGGCCGGTCATCGTTGCCCATGATGACGGGTGCCATCGCCGCCGACCAGCCCAGATAGTTCGACTCCAAGGACTCCAGCAGCTCGTCGATGTCCTCCGCGCCGAATCCGCCCCGGTAGCCGTCGTCGTCGATGTAGCGGGGCGAGGGGGCAACCATCACCAGGCGGGAGATGCGCTCCGGCACCTGCGCCGCCGCGAGCACCCCCACCATCGCGCTGACCGAATGCCCCACGAACGTCACATCCCGCAGGTCCAGCTCCTCGGCCACCTCAAGCACGTCCTGGGCGTAGCCCTCCAGGGAGCTGTAGCGCCGCTCATCCCAGGCTGAAGGGTTCGCCCGGCCCGAGCCCACGTAGTCGAAGAGCACCACCCGGTAGTTCTCGGCCAGCGTCGGCGTGACCAGGCGCCACATGTTCTGATCGCAGCCGAACCCGTGCGCCAGCAGGAGCACCGGCCCGTCCGCACGGCCTGTGACGGTGACGTTGTTCCTGCGACGGATATCCATACTCACCAGTTTCCCATCCTCCGCCCCGCACAAGAGCGCACAGGAGCGTGGGCCTACCCACACCTGGCGACCTCGCCGGGAACGGCTCGCCCGCGCCCCCGGACGTTCTTCGTCGGTGCGCCGCCTCCGTCAGCCGAGCCCGGCCCCCGCGGGCGGCTTCGGGACCGGCGGTTCTCACCATCGCACCGGTATTCAACGCGTTCACGCCTCCGGCCGCCCGGGGGCTCTTCCCGCGTCGCGTTGCGGCGATACGACAGGAACAGCGCACGAGGAACGACGCACCCGCGTCCTTGCCGGGCCTCTTCGGGGGACGGCCGTGCACAACGACACACAGGAGCGAGGAGATGACGATGGATTCCCAGTTCGACACTGCGGTGGCGGCGTACGAGAGCAGCATGGAGGTGATGCCGTTCCGGGAGCACGTCGAGGCGTACAGCTTCCTGAACGCGGTCGGCGACATCTGCGGGCGGGATGTGCTCGACCTCGGGTGCGGCAGCGGGCTGTACGCCCGTCAGCTGCGCCGCGCCGGGGCGGCTCGTGCGGTGGGGATGGACGAGTCGGCCCCCATGGTGGAGCACGCGCAGCGGCGAGAGGAGCACGAGGGGCTGGGCGTGGAGTACGTGGCAGCGAACGCCGCCGACCCCACCGCCGGCTACCTGCCGGGCATCACCGGATCATTCGACGTGGTCACGGCCGTGTACGTGCTGCCCTACGCGTCCAGCCCGGAAGCGCTGGAGGGGTTCTGTGCGACGGCGCGACGCGCGCTGCGCGCGACGGGCGGACGGTTTGTGGCCGCAGTGCTCAACCCCGAGTTCTCCACGGATCCGGAGTGGTACCGGGGCTACGGCATGCTCCTGAGCTCGCAGCAGTCACCGGCGGAGGGCACACCGGGGCACCTGCGGGCCTGGGTCGGGCCGGAGGTGCTGGACCTGGACTTCTTCCGCTGGTCCGCGGCAGCGCACGAGCGGGCTCTCGAGGCGGCCGGATTCGACCGCGTCTCGTGGATCCGCCCGACTGTCTCCGAAGAGGGCCGCGCGAGGTACGGGGAGGCGTTCTGGGCGAACTACCTCGACTGCCCCCACGCGCTGATCATCGACGCGCAGGCCGGCCCCGGGGCTGTGTCCGACACCCCGGCCGGCCCGGCCGGGAGCACTCCAGCGACCCCGACGAAGTGAGCCCTCTTCCACGAGCAAGCTCTGCGAACGCCCTGCCCCGACCGACCGGAGACGAGGCCACTCCCATGAACCGATTCCGTACAGCTTCACCGCCCATCACCGACGCGGACGGGCCCCCCGGCACGACGGCACAAGATCCCTCAGGCCCCAGCGGGTTCCGGGTAGAGGGGCTCGATCTCCACAGCTGCCACCTGGCCGAGCGGTACGGCACCCTGGTGCTGGGCCTGTCACCGTTCAACTCCTTCTACTCCACGCAGACCGTGACCGCACTGTGCCGAAGCGCCGCCGCTTCCTTCGCCGACGTGCACGTGGTCCTTCCGGGGGCGCCCGAATCCGCGCTGCGCTACATATCCGCGGGCAAGGCCCCACGGCACGCGGTCCAGCGCTCCAAGCGCGTCATCCACAACATGCGCAACGTCGCACGTCGCACCCTCGCCGACTGCGGGATGCCCGACACGGACACCCGGGTCCATGTGATGACCCGCTTCGCCTCCCACCCGCGCTACCAGAAGAGCCGGGCCCGCATCGAGACCGCCTACCGCACGCAAGATCGGATGCGAGAGGCGGTGCACGCGATGACCCGTACGGCCCTGGCCACGTCGACCGACTCGGAGCCCACACCCGGCCAGATCGAGATCAACACCCGCTACATCTTCGCCGAGGCCCCGCTGCTGCTGGATGCGGCCGGAATGCTCGCGCGACCCAGCACCCTGTTCGTCTACCACCGCAGGGTTCCCGTCTACGACGTGGTGTCCGCCGGCCTGGTCCCCGGCCTCACCGTCGGGACGGGCCACACCCTGTCCGTAATCACCGATGAGAGGAACGACCGTGGCTCCGATGATTCCCGATGAACTGACCTGGCCCGACTCCTTCCCCACCCGAGGACACGGCCTGCCCCCCGAGATGTTCGACCTCCTGCGGCGCGAAAGGCCGGTTGCCCCGGTGACATTCCCCTCCGGCCACCGCGCCTGGCTGGTGACCCGCCGCAACGACATCACCACGATCGGATCAAGCCGCAACTTCTCCCGCGACCTCACCTGCCCCGGCGGTCAGCGCATCGCCGGGGACGACTTCAACAGCGTGCCCGGCGGCATCTTCAACCTCGACCCGCCCGAGCACACCACCGTACGGCGCGTGGTCCAGCCGTTCTTCAGCTCGGCCGCCGCGACGGCCCTCGAACCCGCCATAGCCCTGGCCGCCGCCGACCTGGCGACGACGCTGCACGACGGCCCCAACCCCGCGGACCTGCACCGCGCCTACGCACATCCGCTCGCGGCGACCCTGGCCTGTGACCTCATGCGCGTGGCACCACGCCAACGCCGCAAGATCGTGCCCCGGCTGCGCTCACAGGTCGACTACACGACACCGGCCGCCAAGATCGACACCTCCACCCGGTGGATGCTCGACTTCGCCGACGAGGTCATCGAAGCCAAGAGGGCCGACTACGAGGACGACCGCGAACCGCGCGACCCGGTCGAGGCGCTGATCCAAGCCCACCACCGCGGGGCCATCACCTCGGAGCATCTGCACGCCACGGTGATGTATCTGTTCGTCACCTCCGCGGAACCGGTCACAGGCCCGGTCACCACCGGCGTCTACACCCTGCTGCGCCACGGCGACCAGCTCGCCCGAATACTGCGCGACCCCACCCTGTGGCCCACCGCGGTGGCCGAACTGCTGCGACTGCACCACAACGGAATGACCTCCATGCCCCGCGTCGCCCTGGCGGACACCGAACTGCACGGGGTACGCATCCGGGCCGGCGACGCCGTCGTCACCCCCTGGGTCGCCGCGACCTGGGACCCGGAACACTACAAACAACCAGAGCGGTTTCGCCTCGACCGCAGCGCACGGGAGGACCCCGCCGTCACCTTCGGCACCGGCCCCCACTTCTGCCTCGGCGTCAATATCGCCCGCCTGTACCTGCAGACGGCGCTCTCGACCCTCTTCACACATCTGCCGGAGCTGGCGCTGGCGGCCAAACACGAGGACATCGCCTGGGAACCCGACACCTACCTGTTCACCCGACCGACAGAACTGCCCGTCACCTGGTCCTGAGCCGCGCCGATCAGCAGCGTCTTCCCGGAAGCGGGCAGGCCGTTGACGGGAGCTCCGGGACCGGTGCCGGCAGCCCCGGCCCGACTGGGCCGGGGCTGCCGATCATCACCAGGTACCGACAGATGCGGGAAACCATCGGAGGGACTGGCGATGCGGTCGACGCATCGCCAGTCCGGTGCGCAGTGCTCCGGTCAGCTCGCGGCGCATTTCGCCGCAGCCGGACGGACCGTGCGTGCCCGGGACGCTCGCGCCGACCGCACGAACGAGAGTCACCTCGACACCCCGGCGCCGCCCAGAAGCACCACCAGGGCCGGAAGCAGAAACCGGACAGGACGGGTGGCCGCAGGAGCAGCCCGGCGCCGCGGCGATGTGGGCGGGCGCGGAACCACCCGGCCGGACCTCGCCGACAGCCGCTACGTCACCCGCGGGCGCGCGGCCCGGCGGGATCGGCTCCCCCGGTCCGTACGCGGCGGCGGAAGGCCGCCATCGACTGGCGTAGTTCTGCCACGTTCGTGTGCGTGGGCATGGAAGAGACTGCCCGGGCGCTGGCGAAGGCCTTCTGGGCGTGTGGGAGCGCTTGGTCCCACTGCCCTGCGTGGAGCAGGGCGAGTGCGATCTGGCTGTGCGTGATGGCCAGGGCTCTGTGATGGTCGTCGGGTCTTGTTCTCAGTGAGTCGAGGAGGGCCTGCAGGTGGTCGGGGCCTGCTCCCAGGGCCTTGAGAACGAGGGCGCGCTGGTACTGGAGGGAAGCGTTGGTGTACGTGTCGAAGGGGCTCGTTGCCTGGTGGTCCTCAGGGTGTACGCGCAAGGCGGTGGAGAGGGCGCGGAGGGCGGCGGGGCGGTCGCCGGCCCGGGCGAGGGCGAGGGCGCGACCGGAGTGGAGGAAGCTCCGGACCGCAGGCGCCGCGTTCGGTCCTGCGATCTCAATGGCGTCGCCGGTGAGTTTCAGACTGAGCGCGCTCTCGCCGACGCTGTCCGCCAGGGTCGCCAGGGCGCGGAGGGTGATCGCGTAGTCGGACCGGGATCCGGCCCGACGGGCGAGTCTCAGCGCGTGCTGGTAGTAGCCCTGGGCGACCCCCGGACGACCGCTGTCGGCGGCAATGGCGGCCTGGACGTAGCTCAGCCGGGCAAGGGCGGTGAGGACTTCCGGCCTGTCGGTCTCGGTGCTGCGTGCGACGAGGAGGCGAGGTGTTTCATCGGCCAAGTAGCGTGACACGGCGCTGCCGATCGTCAGACCCCCATAGCGCTGGACGTGTTCGTAGAAGAAGCTGCTGAGGTATTCCAGGCGCTGTGCGGTGAACGAGCGGTGGCTGTCGGAATTCCGCAGCCGGAGCCCTGCTGCTGTGCTGAGCTCGGCTTCGATCTCTTGGCCGGAAAAGAGGCGCGCAGTGCCGCCTTGTCCGCCGGATTCGACATCGATGACGGCGAATTCGGCGAGTGCGAGGATCGGGTGCCTGTTCGAGGAAGGCGTTGCGCGTTGTCGGGGGGCCAGCCCCGTCCATTCGGAAGTCACCAGCCGGCCCAGGCGACGGCTGAGGACCTCGGCCACCAGAGCGGGCACGGGAGGACGCGGGCGCGACCCGGACAGCCAGTGCGCGACCGCCGTCCGGTCGTAGGTCAGGTGCAGGCCGTGGAGAGTGCCGAGCCGGTTCACTTCCCGGGCCAACTCCCCGTTGGTCCACCGCGCCTCCTGCTGAAGAGCCGCCAGGCGGGTGTTACGCGTTCCCTTAGGCACGGCTGCCCCCGTTCCACAGCACCAGCGTGGTCCTGACAGATGCCAGAAAATGCCGCCACGATGCTGGGACCGTCCACACTAGGACCGACGGCGATACACGTCCCAGCGAATTCCGGACAGCCCCACAAAGGTCACGGGGCTCTGTTCAATGGCTTTCCCCATGCCTTTCCGGCCTGTCTCCGATCACGGTATGTCCGGCAACCCGACAGGCTATCGCCAAGCCGGCCATGCTCCCCGCGCGTGGAATCTGATCCGGTGCCAGCAGAAATCATCGGCACGCAGTGCTGGACGCCGTCCACCTGGAACCTGGCGCCGACGTCGCCGACGTGACCACGCTTCAGATTCGCGAGGTCGTCGAGCGGCTGGTCGCCGTCGGCCAGTGGCGGCCAGGTGACCCGAAGGTTCTGCACCGCTGGGCCTCGGTGCGTCCACGTACAAGATCGTGGCCATGATGGCGCGCAGGTCGTGCTCGGGCTGTCGGCCGAGCGTCATGGGCCTGCCGCGACGCTCGAAACGCCAAGCAATCAGGACCGGGTCGATCGGCTCCCGGCGGGACGTCACACTCCGATGAAGCTCACGGTTTCCGTCATGTCCGCCCGACCGGTACTCAGCTGTGGCACGCCTTCCTTCTCGAATCCCACCGCGACGCCGCAGAACAGTACGAGCCCGTCGTCTGCTCCGACGATCCGGCTGACCGTCTTGCGGTACATCGTCCACATCACCTGGGGACAGCTGTGCAGCCCTTCCGCCCTCAGCAACAGCATGACCGTCTGCAGGTGCATTCCCGCGTCCCCCCACTGCCCTGGCCCCATCGTCCGGTCGAGGTAGCAGAACAGCACGACCGGGACCTCGAACGCCTGCGAGTTCAAGGCGGCCATCTTCATGGGCCTTTCGGGGTCGTCGCGCTCGATTCCCAGTGCCTTGTACCGCTGGGCTGCCGCGGCGGAGAAGCGGTCCACGTACGGAGAGGTCAGTTCGGCCGGGTACATCGGATACTCCCGCCCATCTCCCGGGTCTCCTGTCAGCGCCCTGGCGGTCGCGCGCCTCTTCAGTTCGGCCAGGGGCTCGCCGGCCACGGCATATACATGCCACGGCTGAAGGTTCCCACTCGACGGAGCCCGATTCGCCGCCGTCAGGACGCGTTCGAGAAGCTCTCTGGGCACCGGCTCATCGCTGAACGCCCGCACAGCCCGGCGACTGGCCACGGCTTCATACACGTCCATGTCTGCGCGTCCTTTCACGTAAGGACAGCTTCCCTGAATGGCGTCGTCGGCGGCGGCAGGAATCACGAACCGCTCGTGCACAAGGTCCAGTTCACCGGCCCACGCGGTTCGTGGCGTTCTGGCTCCGCGAAGGGCCGTCTCTCCGCCGTACGGCGCCAGGGACTTCGAGGAGAACCGCGAGAACCGCTTCCGCTCGCGGTCTTTGACGGTCACCTGGCCCCCGCCTGTGCGGCTCTCCACGCCTCACGCCTCGCCAGCCAATGGCAACACGGATCAGGGCAGTGCTTGGGGGCGTATCGAGGCGATGACCGCGGAGGCCGATGCGCCACGGTATGCCTCCCGTTGGGGGCTTCACCCACTGTCCGTGGTCAGGTCCGCGCGCACCAGCGCTCGAAGTCGACGTTTTCGGTCTCAGGGCGTCGTGTACCGGTCGATCTGCGCGGGCGCGAGGATCTACGATCTCGGCGGCGTCCTGAAGCTCCTGGAGGCAGCGTGCGAACTCCTCGGCCACATGCCGGTAGGCGCCCTGGGCGGCTGGTGCCGCCGCCGCTCCGGTCGGCGTAGAAGCCGGTCCTGGTCACGCCCAACCGCTCGGAGAGGGGTCTTCATGTCAGCCTGGCGCCGGGCGAAAGATCCTTACGCAGGATGCGCTCCACGGCGGCACCCTCGCCTACGCGGCCTCGCTGCAGCAGCCCGTGCTCGCCCTCCACACCAGCCTCACCGAGGAGGAGGCCCTGCGCTGCCGGGACTACTGGACCCCGGTGGGGCGACCGAGCCCCGCCGGAGACCGTCGCCTCCCCCTACCGGGCCCTGGCCCGCTCGTCAACCATCTGGAGGCACTGCACCGGCAGCACCCGGATCTGGCACTGCCCGTGATCCTCCCGAAAATCGTCACCCACCAGCGACGTCACCAGTTCCCGTTGCGATGCCGCCGTCCGCCGACGGCAACGGAGGGGGGCGGGCGGGCTCATCCCGAGCGGGCGGGGCTATTTCCGGCCCCGCCGGATCCAGTGCGCGCGGCGCTGGTACCTGGCCACCGGAGGCGGCGGGTCCGCGGCGGGCACGGGGGGCGTGGCACGGGCGTCCTGACCGTCCGCTCCACCCGGCGGCACACGGGGAGCATCCGCCGGCGGGCGGAGCCCTTCCGGGGAGTAGTCGGTTCGCGCGATGCTGTCCACCAACTGCGACTCGGTGAAGTTCTCAGAGCCTGGCACATGCGGAACGAAACCGATCAGGACCCCGTCACCGACGATCTCCGCGTCGAGCCCGGCGGCTCCGTCAACGTCCCAGAGCGCCTCGATGCCCTCGTCGAGGACCACACGGATACCGAATTCATAGACACCCGCCTGGACAAGGTGGGCCATCACCTTGCGTTCACGGAGCGCCGACACGATGCGCTCGGCACGTTCCGAATCCATCGCAACCGCACCTCCTCGTCTCCGCGTGCCCCTGAACCGGGCGCGTCGCCACACGGCGGGAGCGATCGTGCAGCCTGATGTCCGCGATCACCCTCCACTCCACCGTAACCCCGCCGGTCACCCGCGACTCGGCGGCGTCCGACCGGCCCAGTGGCCCGGCGACAGGGCTCAGCGGCTCGTGGTGACCCTCGTGGTGACCTCTGCACGAGAGGTAATAGGCGATCACCGGCCTCAACCACCACCCCACCGCGGACGCCCGGCCCGCAGCGGCGGCCCGTGCCGCCGACAACGGCCAAGCGGAAACGCGGAGGTCGTGGTCGTAGTTGATGACCCATGGGGTCTCGATGGTGCGGGTCTCCAGGATTCCGTGGTTGTAGTCGCCGTAGACAAAATGCGTGAAGGTGCCCTCCTGGATATGAATCTCGCAGTCACCACCCTCCAGGGTCTCCGCCCGGGTGGTACCGCCGACGCAGAGCCCCGGCAGAGACTCGTGGAGCGCGATCGGACCGGACACCGTCAGATCGCCGGTGATCATCACCGGGTCCACATCGTCCGGACTTCCGGTCCCGGCGACGGGCTTCGAGGAAGCCCTCCATGCCCACCTCGCAGGTCACCGACGCGATCGAGATGGCCGCGGCCGCCTGCGGCGGCCGGGTCCGGGACGTCTTTCCCACGGACAGGGGCGCGCCATCTGGATCGGCCGACTTCGGCGAGGTCTGCGCTCACACGATGACAACGCCCTCGCCGTGAAACCCGGTGTCCACCGCCGGGGATCCCCTTCAGCAAGGGCCTGAACCTCGGGCCCACACAACTGATCCGGTTCCGCACCTGCATGCCGTCCTACGGCGGGACAGGGCGTCGTGTCCGCTGCGGAGGGTGCAGAGCGTCCGATCCCAGCGGGAGGAGCCGTCGTGGAGGAAATCCTCAGCATCTGAGGGGTTGATGGCGCTTTTCCAAGTCCTCGGCCCCTGTGGCTGGTCCTGATCCGAGGTGCGGTGGAAGGTGTCGCAGTCGGAGCCGGGCGGCATTGCCCGGCGCAGTGAGGGAGAGTTTCTTGAACGTCACGACAACAAACGCGCCGGTGGACCGGCGGGTGGTGACACTCGTGATGGCCTGCGTGGGTGTGTTCGTCGCCTATCTGCCGGTGACCACGGTCTCGGTGAGTCTGCCGGCCATCCAGCGGGCGCTGAACGCGTCGACGTCCGAGCTGTCGTGGGTGTCCTCGGCGTTCGTGCTGCCGGTGGCCGCGCTGATCCTGACCTCCGGAGTCTTCGGCGATGTCCACGGCCGCAAGAAGGTGTTCCAGGCGGGCCTGGCCTTCTGTGCGCTGGGAGCGACCGTTTCGCTGTCCGCACAGTCGGTTCAGAGCGTATGGGCGGGGCAGGCCCTGTCGGGCGTTGGTTCGGCCGCACTGCAGCCGATGACGCTGGCGCTGATCAGTCACGCGGTCCCGGACCCGAGGGAACGCGGGAAGTTCATCGGCCTGTGGGCGACGTCCCTGATGGCGGCACTCGCGGTCGGCCCGCTGATCGCCGGGTTGATCGTGGACCATTTCGCCTGGCGGTGGATCTTCCTGCCGACCGTCCCGGTGGCCCTCCTGGTGATGGCCCTGTCGGTCCCGCTGCTGAGGGACTCCCGCGCTCCCGGCTCTCGCCGCCTGGACTGGCCCGGCCAGATCACCGCCGCACTCGCCGTCACCGCGCTCGTGTACGGCGTCATCGAAGGTGGAGCCGGTTCCTTCGCAGACGCCCGGGTGATGGTGGCTCTGTCGGTGGCGGCAGTCGCCTTGGTGGCGTTCGTCCTGGTGGAGAAACGCAGTGAGAGCCCGATGCTCGACCTCTCGTTGTTCCGCAGCCCGGCATTCACCGCGACGACCGTGGTCATCATGATCACTTTTCTCGGGCTGATCGGCTTCTTCTTCGTACTGAGCCTGTACTTCGGCACGGTGCAGCACCTCAGCACCCTTGAAGCGGGCCTGCGACTGCTGATGGTCACGCTGGTTCCCGTTGCGCTGGGCGGGGTGTTCGGGCGACTGTCCCGGAAGGTTTCGGCCCGTGTCCTGATTACCGGCGGACTGCTGGTCACCGCGGCCGCGCTGCTGAGTCTCACCACGATCGACGCGGTCACCTCGTTCGGTTCGCTGGCCTGGCGCCTGGCCCTGCTCGGCCTGGGGCTCGGCACGACATTCACCGCGGTCACGGCCACCGCGGTCGCTTCGGTGCCGCATCACCTGGCCGGTATGGCGGCGGCCGGTAACAATGCCTTCCGGCAGGTCGGCGGCGCGCTGGGCCCGGCTGTTCTGGGCACGCTCCTGACCACCAAGGCCGTCGACGCGCTGCCTGGCCACCTCGCCGGCGTCGACGGTACGGCAGGCGCGCGCATCATCTCCGCCGTGGAGACGGGCGGCTTCGGCGCGGTGGCCCGGATGGACCTGGGACCGATGAGAGGCAAGACGCTCGGGGCCCTGTCCGAAGCCTTCGTCGACGGCCTCCATCTCTGCCTGATCGTCTCGGCGGCACTCATGCTGCTCGCAGCCGTGATCAGCGCGCTCCTGCTGCGCCGCACACGGCAGACCTCGGTTACCGTGGCCGTGGGCACCGCGTCCAACGCGACGCCCACGGCTGCTGCGGCGGCCGCTCAGGAGCGCATCAGCCAGTGACGGTCCGCCGGGTCGGATTGGGCCGCGGGATGCGGGCGGTTCGGCGCGGCTGCCGCCCTGGGAACGGGTGGCACCCCCGCGAGGCCCGGGACACCGCACTGACGGCGTTCCGGGCCTCAGCGGTCAAGGCCGTGGACGATGAGTCCGGCCATAACCCCCTACCCCCTTGTGGCAGGAGACATCCTGGTGAACACCCGCACACCCGACGCACTCGACCTGAAGCTGCTCCAGGCCCTGCAGCTCGACGGGCGGGCGCCGTTCAGCCGTATCGCGCAGGTGCTGGGTGTCTCCGAGCAGACCATCGCCCGACGGTTTCGCCGCCTGCACAGCACGGCAGGGCTGCGCGTCCTCGGAATCACCGACGAGAGCAGGCTCGGCCGCAGCAGCTGGATCGTCCGGCTGTGCTGCACACCGAACGTGGCCGACCCGCTTGCCGAGGCGCTCGCCAAGAGACCCGACACCGCACACGTCGCTCTGATCTCCGGTGGCACCGAGGTGATGTGTGCGATGAAGCCGCGCAGTCGGCAGGAGCGCGACGAGCTGCTCTTCGACCGCATGCAACGCACCCCCCGCGTCACGTCGGTCAGCGCCCACTGCGTGCTGCACTCCTTCTACGGCGGCGCCCTCGGCTGGCTCACGAAGATCAGCGCTCTCACTCCGGAGGAGGAGACCGCCCTCCGGCCGACAGCGGGCGAACCGACCGCCGGTCCCGTATCGCTCGATCCGGCCGATGAGCGGCTGCTCGCCCTGCTCCGGCGCGACGGGCGAGCCACGCTCACCGAACTCCAGACCGCGACGGGTCTGTCGGAATCCGTGGTCAAGAGGCGCCTGGGGCACCTGAGGGCAACAGGCGTGCTCTACTTCGACGTCCAGCACGACCACGAACCCCTGGGCCAGGAAGCCAACGCAATGCTCTGGCTCACCGTGGCCCCGGCCAGGCTCGCCGAGGTCGGCCAGGCGCTCGCAGCACACCCGGAAGTCCGCTTCGCCGCCGCGACCACCGGCCCGGCCAGCATCGTCGTCTCCACCCTCCACCCGGGCGTCAACGATCTGTACACCTATCTGAGCGCCAAAGTCGGGGCCCTCGACGGCGTGCAGTCCGTGGAAACAGCCCTCATCCTCCGCCAGGTGAAACACCTCACCTACGAACAGCCCCGCACACGCCTCGCCTAAGGGCTGTCCCGTCATCCCTTGTGGGATCAGCGCACGGCGTCGGATGCGGTGTATCGCAAGGCGGAGGAATGTTCGCATACTGGATGTATTCGGGCGTTCCGACAACGCCGCGAGGTGCCGTAGCTAAGGTTGGAGTCATCCGGATCCGGCTCCGCGACACCGCTACATGATCGGGTCCAATGCGCGCTCGAGCTGGTACATGGTCTCCACAGGGCGGAAGCCGAGACGCTTGTTCACCGCGTGCATCGCGTCGTTGACCTCGGCCGTCCACGTGTGCACACGGCGGGCATGCGGGTAATGCTCACTGAGCAGGCGCAGGTTGGAGAGTTTCGCGAGTGTGCCGAGACCGCGTCCGCGCTGGGAGCGCAGTACGAAGGTGTTGTCCTGCAGCACTTCCCGGCTCTCACCGCCCATCACGAACATCATTGTGTACCCGACGGGCCCGTCGCCCTGATCGCTGATCAGGGTGGTGACAAGGCCGTACCCCTGCTCGATCAGCCGCTCCTGGCTGCGCAGGACACGCTCCGCGTCGTGGACGACCGGCTCGCGGCTGAGTCCGCCTGTCGGCACGTCGGCGTCCATCAGGGTGTGCAGGTGCGCGAAGTGTTCGAGTACGTCGTGCGGCGGTACGCCGGTCCACCCGACGACTCGGTACTCCGCGGCGCGCTTCGCGGTGGTCTCTTCGAGTGCCCTCAGCTTCTCCTCGGATACAGGCACGTCGAGCATCAGCCGAAGTTCGGTGTGTTTGGGCGAGAAGCCACAGGCGAGGGCGAAGCGGCCGCCCGGGCTGGCGGTGAGAGTGTGCGCGCCGACGCCAGCCGCGTCGACCTCGGCGGTCAGTACGGTCCTGCCCTCCTGGCGGGCTACGTTGCGAAGATGGTCGAACATCGCGCGCCCGACGCCGCGGTGACGGGAGCGTGGCGGGATGCCTATCCCGATTTCGGCGAGGCGCTTGTTGTCGCGGCGCGGCAACTCAAGCAGCGCGGTGCCGACACACTCCGTGCCGCGCCAGGCGCCATACGCGCGGCGATCATAGTTCAGATTGCCGTCGTTGCTCCGCAGCGAGGTCAGCACGGCCTCGCGCGCAACCACGACGGGTGCCACGCGGTCGGCGGACGCGGCCTCCCGCAACGCGCAGTACCAAGCGTCGGTCTCGTCGGGACGCTGCAGATCAAGACCACGAATCTCCATCCGTGCAGAGTCATTCACGACCAGCAAGGCCGCAACGGGTTTTCCCGGTGAGGAGTGCGCGGTGCGTATGAAAACCCATGGCGTCCAGGGACGCTTGCGCCGCCCGTACCGACCTCGCCCACCGGCGCTCGCGCACGCCCCCCGTCATCGCCGGTCATCGCCGGTCATCGCCGGTCAAGCAGTACCAGCCGGACTTCTCCTGGGACCGTGTCACAGCGTGGTCGTGCAGCCGTCGATGCGTACAAGGTCGGCGACGGTGGCTCCCAGGGGTGCGCCGGCGAGGTGGTAGGCGATCTCGTCGGGCTCGGCGATGCTGCGGCGGGCCGCCATTCAGCGTTGCCGTGTGGGTTCGTCGCCGTCGAACTCCCACTCGGTCGGCGGGCGGGCTGCCGCCCAGTCGTAGAAGCGCTCGCCCTTCGCGCCGCTGCCTACGGACAGCCACTGCCAGGCCTCCGGTGGTGCTCGCGGTCGCCGGTCCAGGACTTGGGCAGGTGGAACTCTCCGTCGACCAAGGTGTGGCCGCGGGTGGTGGCGTAGGCGGCGAAGACCCCGATCTGACCATTCTCGGTGCGGCCTGCGGTGCCGGAGTACTGGCGCTGCACACCGGCGGAGGTAGTGCCCTTCTTCACGAAGCCTGTGTCGTCGATGATCAGTACGCCGTTGTGTCCGCGCCAAGGTGCTCGGCGATCGTGATCTTGCCGGCTGTGCCGGGGCACCCCGTCGTCGCGCTCAGCCAGTCGCCCCGGCTACCCTCCGGCCATGGAGCAGGACCACCCCCTCATTCGCGACGCCTTCCCCGATCTCATCGCCGAGCTGATTGCCCTCCTGGAGGACGAAGGCGAACGCGAGCTGGCCATCTGCGCGTGGGATCTGCGTCTGGTTGACGAGTGCGGCTGCGGCGATGGCTTTTGCCAGAGCATCCGGACGGCAGATCATCCGCAGGGGCAGCCGTACGGCCCGGGCCATCGGTGCGTGCCTCTCCTGCCCTCGAAAGGCATGCTGATCCTGGACGTCGTGGACGGCCGGATCATGTACATCGAGATACTCGATCGGCCACCCATGCACCGTCGGGGTCCACAGCCGTGACATTCGCCCGAGCGCAAGACGAAGTGCGGGTCCGGGCTTGCCGACTCGTGTGCTCGGGAATACTGATGGGGCCGGGGGCCTGGTTCGACAGCAGGCATGTACCTACGAACCTTGATCCGTGCTGGGGGCGACAGGGAAGGATGCCTCGTCACGGCCCGTGCCGTCGGTGATCCACCACCTGTCCCCGCCGAGAAGGGCCAGTTCCGCGCGGCCGTCGCCGTCCCAGTCGTGGACGGCGAAGAGCGTGCCGCCGTCGGGGCCGTCGTCACCCGGCACGGATCGCTCGGTGGAGTGCCAGGGTTTCGATCCGAGCCCGTGCTCGGAGCCGCCCCGCAGCACCTCGATCCGCGCGTCCCCCGCCTCCTTCTTCTTGGTGAGCTGTACGGCCAGGTCGTCGCAGCCATCGCCGTTGAAGTCCCCGGCAGCGAGCCTGGCGCCGAAGCCCTCCTTGAAGTCACCGCCGTCCATGGTGACCCACTTCCCCGGCTCCTTCCCGTAGCGGACGTTGACCTGGCCGCGCCGGTGGGGGGTGTCGACCTCGTCGTAGCTGTCGACGTAGCTCCGGCCGATGGCGATGTCCTGGCGCCCGTCGCCGTCGAAGTCGCCGAAGACGATGTTCTCGCCTTCCGGCAGCCGCTCGGGTTCCTTGCTCAGACCGCCGGCGGTACGGGCGCCGCCGGTGAACAGCAGGGGCGGATCCCATGGAGAGCCGTAGAGCGCGAGATCGGTGGCGCGGTCGTCGTTCGCGTCCCCGGCGACCAGTACGGGTGACGCGCCCTCGTCGACCGGGCTGGGGATCTCCGCAGTGCTGACCGGGGCGCCGGAGCGCTTGAACGGTCCCTTGAGGACGATCAGTTCCCGAGCCTCGTTCTCGTCCCTGAACACCGCGAGGTCGGTGTGGCCGTCCCCGTCGAAGTCGCCGGCGACCGGCGCGGTGTGGTATCCGCTGCCCGGCAGCGGCACACGCCCGTGCGCTCCGCCGGCCCGAGGGCCCTTGGGGCCTCCCCACAGGACCTGGGCGGCACCGCTCACGACGAGGTCGGCGTGGCCGTCCTCATCCAGGTCGGCGACCGTGGGCTGCAACGGGTCGTCGCCCGTCTGGACGTCGTGCGGCACACCGAGGTCATCGTGGGCGAAGGCGGTCGTGCGGTCGGGGTCAGGACCGTGCTCGGAGCCGGGCACGACGAACAGGTCGAAGTTCTCCGTCTCGGAGATCTCGTGCACCAGATCGGCGAAGCCGTCCCGTCGAGGTCGGGGGTCGCGGGCGCGGCCTCGCGCGCGGAATCGACCGCCCGGCAGGGACTGTTGGGCACCGCACGCGCGCCGCCGGACGGACGAAGGACGAGAAACGCCACCGCCACCACCGCCACTACAAGGGAGGCCGCCACGGCGTGCCACATGCGCACATGGCGGAAGGAGGGACCGCCTGCTGTCGGAAAGTGCATCAGCCCACTTCACGGCCGTGAACGCGGCCCGCACAAGGAAGCGGATCATTTCGTTACGGGGGTGATGCACGACGGTCCTGCCCTCCCTTCCGGCCCACGGGGACGCACGGCGGTGAGCCAGGGCTTCTTCCGGCCGGATCTCGGCATCGTCCGGGTAGCCCCGCGGGCTTCGATCTGTGAGGAGCGAAGCGGATCGCGGCGCTCGTCGCCTTCGCCGGGGACGACGCGATCGTCAACACCCCGGGCCGGGCCCGGAAGGCCGATGATACGGATCTTCATCTGGGCGGCCCAACGCTCAAGACAGTGCCCTGCATGGCACGTTGGCCCCTTCGTATCGGACTCTCCGCGGCCAACACCGGCCGGTCGGGTCGATGCGCTGGGCGGTACGGGGCGGCTCACTTCCGGTGCGTGGTGACGAGGGCCGTGGTGAGGCTGTCGGTGAGGGCGGTGTCGTCGTGCTCCGCGCTCGCCCAGGCGATATGGCCGTCGGGGCGGACGAGGACGGCGCGGACGTCGGTGAACTCGGCCGGTGGCTGGTCCGGGGTGGCGGTGTGGACGCGCAGTCCTCGACGCGCGTACCCGGCGAGGCGGCCGCTGCCGGTGAGGTCCAGCAGGAGGTGGCGGTCGACGCGCAGCAGTGCGAACAGGCCGGTGTCGCCGAGGGCGAGGTCGGGGGCGCGGGTGCCGGTCAGCGGGTGGTCGCCGGGGGCGGTGGGCGGGTAGGTGACGGCGAGGGAGCTGACCTGGGCGGCCAGGCGGTCGTTGAGGTCGGGCAGGGTGGTGATCAGCCGGGCGAGCAGACCGCGCAGGTCGAGGCCCTCGGGGGTGAAGGCGGTCATCAGGGCGACCTGGGCGCGGCTGGTGGCGGTGAGATCGGCGCCGACAGGGTGGCGTTCGGCGTGGTAGGTGTCCAGCAGGCTGTCGGGAGCCCATCCGTTGAGGGTGGCGGCGAGCTTCCAGGCGAGGTTGGCGGCGTCCTGGATACCCACGTTCATACCGACGCCCCCGGCGGGGAAGTGCTGGTGGGCGGCGTCCCCGGCGAGGAAGACGCGGCCCTTGCGGTACTGGTCGGCGAGGCGGGTGGCGTTGCCGTAGCGGGCGAGCCAGGCCGGGTCGCGCAGGCCGAAGTCGGTGCCGGCCATGGCGACCACGTTTTCGCGCAGTTCGTCCAGGGTGAGGTCGCCGGGCCAGGTGGTGATGAGGTCGCGGGGGGTGATGCCGACCAGGCGGTGGACGCCGCCGGGCATGGGGACGGCCATGAGGGCGCCGGCCGGGCCGAAGTAGCCGTAGCCGGGGGCGGGCGGGTTGTCCAGGACCACGTCGCCGAGCCAGCCGAGCACGGTGGAGGGGGTGCCGGGGTAGTCGATGCCGGCCGCGGTGCGCACGGTGCTTCGGGCGCCGTCGCAGCCGACCAGGTAGGCCGCGTGGAGGGTGGAGGGCCCGTGCGGTCCGGTGGTGTGCACGGCGATGTGGTCGGGGTGCTCGGTGAAGCCGGTGACCTCGTGTCCGCGCAGGATGTGCGCGCCCAGGTCAAGGGCCTGGCCCTCCAGCAGTGCCTCGGTGCGCTCCTGGGGCAGGGCGAGGGTGTGCGGGAAAGGACTGGGCAGGCGGCGGAAGTCGAGGCGGGAGTCGAGGGCGCCGAAGTGGCCTCCGGGCAGCGGTACACCCTCGCTCACGAAGGGCTGGTGCGCGCCACGGGAGGCGAAGGTCTCGATGGTGCGGGGGTGCACGGTCAGGGCGCGGGAGCGGGAGTCGCGTTCGGAGCGGGGCTCGATCACAGCGACGGTGATGCCCGCGCGGCGCAGTTCACCGGCGAGCCACAGGCCCACGGGTCCGGCACCTGCGACGACAAGCTGATAGTTCATGAATTTCCTCTTCCTCGACACAGACTCTTGGTCGGTGACCAATGCTTGGAGTGGAGTAAGCTAGGTCAGTGACCAAGAAGCAAGCCGGAGAAGACACCGCGGGCCAGCTCACCCGCGCCGCCGTGATCGATGCCGCCCTCCGGGTGCTGGACGAGCGCGGGCTGGACGGGCTCTCCACCCGGGCGGTCGCCGACCGCCTCGGGGTGCGGATGAACACCGTGCTGTGGCACGTGAAGACCAAGGCGCGGATGCTGGAGCTGATGGCCGACGCCGTCCTCGCCGGTATCCGCTACGACGACCTGCCCGACGCCCCTCCGGCACGCGTCCGTGAGCTGGTCGGCCGCTACCGGCACGCGCTGCTCGCCCGTCGCGACGGCGCCGCCCTGGTCACCGGCACCTATCCGGCCGAACCGAACACGCTGCGCTTCGCCGACCGCCTCGTCGACGCGTTCCTGGAAGCCGGTGCCGATGAGCGGCAGGCGGCGTGGACGGCGTGGACGGTCAACTACTTCACCCTGGGCCTGACCCAGGAGGAGCAGGCCGAGGGCGGGGAGGACGACGCGAAGCTCGCCCGGGCCGTCGAACGCGACGCACACCCGGCGCTGCAGCGCGCCCTTCCTCACCTCCGGCAGAACTTCGACGAGCGCTTCGCCTTCGGTCTGGAGGCGGTTCTGTCCCGCATTCCCGACTGACAGCGCACCCTCCCGAGGGCATCCAGACGCCGCACCCTGCGCCCGGCACACCCGGCCCCCTTCACCCACGCCCGTCTGCCGGGTACGGGGCATCCCGCGGCGAATGCCCAGTTCGGCTACGCCCGGGACCTGGCGGCGCCGGTCGGTTCATCGCCGGGTCGACCTGGAACCCCGAAGTGGCGGGGTGGACGCCTTCTACCGGTGGGCGGTGCGTGCCGGGCACGTGCCGACAAGCCCGACCCCGCAGGTGGCCGGGGCTCGCGGGTGGGCCCGCAGTTGTCGCACCGTACGGCGGGCGAGCAAGGGAAATCAGGATGGCGCTGGTTCCCGGCGGGCGGGACGTGCCGGTGGACGTGGTCGACGAGACGGCGGCGGTCGCATGAGCGCGGGAGCACCTGCCCCGGGTTTCGGGCGGCCCTGCCCGACGGCGACTACGAGGTCCGCTCGGCGGTCCACCGCTCGCCGGGCGGCAGCGTGTGTGTGGATCTTGAGGGCGAGGACGGCCGGAGCCGCACCTTCGACTTCGCGGACTGCGAGCTGCCTGGTTGGCTGGCTGGCTGGCTGGCTGGCATGAGAATCTCGCGGTCGCGGTGGGGCCGCCCGGATCGGGCCTGGCGGAGGACTGCGCACCACCCCTCCTCAGCCCCCGAGCACCAGGTCATCGAGGCAAGGTAGTCGAGCCTGTTCGAGGTGCATACGGCGGCGGCGGTGGAGGCCCGATCCTCACGGCCCGGCCGGAGCCCCTGAACAACGGTCCACCGAGGCCAACACTGCGGCACCGTGCCCGAACAAACGGCCCCGTCGTCATGATCGCCCTGACCCTGTCCGGCCCCGCCATCAACTGTGCCCTGCGACCACTGGAGGCGCAGGGGTAGGTGAGGATCACCGTCGACCCCGCCCACCGGCGCCGACGCCTGGTCGCCCTCACCCCGACGGCCGTGATGCCTGGCTGACTTCAGCCTCGGATACGTGACACCTCAACATGCGGGCTGACCAGTCCCGAAGGCCAGATGTCGAGGTTCGGCGATGTCGTCGTAGTTCATTCCAGAGAGGTGGTGGAGGCGAACGCAGTTGGCCTGCTCGGGCCAGTACGCCAAGAATTCTGGAAAGCACACCAAAGCCCGACTCGGGGAGGAAAGGCCGGTCCTCGACGGTCCGCCGGCGGGGATTCCACACTTGCGAGGTGCGGCTCTCCCGCGGTCAGGGCAACGGCGGCTCCGCCGCGAGGCCGAGTCGTCCGGTGAGGTTTCCTCGTCGGCGTGGCCGCCGCGACGCGCGGTCACTCGACGAGCACGTAAGCCGCACCAGTCGCCGGGCGAGAATCGCCCGGTGACCGCCGCTGCGCACAGGACCTCCTCCGTACGTGCCCTCGACATGCCGACCGGACCGGCCCCAGGCCACCCCGTGCGCTCCTTCCTCACCACCCCCGACGAGCGACGTCTCTCCTACCTCGACTTCGGGCCGGCAGAGGGGCGACCTCTACTCGGATTGCACGGACACCTCGGCGAAGCGGCTGACTTCGTGGAACTCGCCCGCGCCCTGGGCGCCGACGGATGGCGGGTGATCGCGCTGGATCAGCGGGGGCACGGGGACTCCGGCCGGGCCGAGCAGTACGACCGGGACGGATACGTCAACGATCTGCTCCTCCTGCTCAGCCGCCTGGGGCTTGATCACAGGTCCCTCCCCGTTGTCGGGCACTCCCTCGGCGCCATCAACGGCTACCACCTGGCAGCTGCCCGGCCCGACACCGTGAGCGCCCTGATCAACATTGACGGGCCCGCCTGTCTCCCCGTCGTGGAACCCGCCCCGCTGTCCTTTCTGCTCGACCTGCCGTACTCCGCCCCCACGCGCGAAGAACTCCTCGTCGCCTGCGGCTCCCTGGCACCCCTGCTGGAAAACGGACTGCGACCACACCACGACGGGTGGCGGCTCGGCTCCCACCCCGCGGACATGGTCGACTCCGACACCCGGCTGCTCGGCGACCACTGGCGTCAATGGCTGGGCTCCCACTGCCCCGCACTGCTCCTCCACGGCACAGCCAGCACCGTGCTGCCCACCGCGCAAGCCCGCGAGATGAGCAACCGGCGCCCCGGCACCACCCTGGTCGAACTGCACGCCGATCACTGGGTTCACCTTCGAAGGCCGAAGGAGTCGGCAGTCGCGATCCGCCGATTCCTCGACGCCCGCACCTGAGCCGAACGGGCCCCGTTGACACCGCCGAGCACACGGGGCACCGTCACCAGGGCCCGCCTCAGCCGGGCCACATGGACCCGGCCTGCGGACAGCCTCGTCGAGCCTTCCGTTGCCCGCGACGGTGTTCAGCCACCAGTGACCGGACCGGCCCATCCGCGCGCAGCACCGCGCCCGAGAGTTCACACCATGCCTTGGCACGCCTGGTCAGACAGGAGCAGAACTCGTCCCGGAAGCGTGACAGTCCCGCAAACGGATCATGCCGGAAAGCGTGATGCGACCGGCTCGTCCCCACCGCCTTCGTGCTGAGCATGTGTTCCTCGGCAGGATCACATGCTCAGCCGAAGGCCGCCTGGACGTAGGACAGTTACCGGCTAGTCGATGCGGTCCACCCAGGCACTCACGACGTACCCCGCACCCCACGGGTTGGAGGCCACCGAAGCCTGTCCGACCGGGGCCCAGTTACCGAGAATGATGCGCTGCGGCAGTCTGGGGTCGAGCGGGTTGAGCACCGCGTGGATCCGGTGCTGACCGGTACCGCTGGTGCAGAGACTGGAAAGGCTGCTCCCGGACGATACGGTGCAGTCGCCGGGTGCTGCCTGGGCGGCGGGCGTCGCGGCCAGCACCATGCCGGCCGTGGCCGCCGCAACGGCCACGGCACCGACGACACCGCGCTTCCTGGACAGGGACTTCGTGAACATGGGGACTCCTTCTTCTGATGACGATGCGTGAGGGGAAGGGGCGCATGTGCGGGTGGAGCGTGGAGCGGAACTCCGGCCTTGATGAGCGGCCCATGGGGCGCCGCGGACGCCGCGGATACCAAAGCGCGACAATGGATGAGAAAGCGAGTGATTACCTGCTTGATCGCGAGCCAAATCCTGCCCAGGTACGCGGTTTCTGGCAAGACCTTGGCCAGATTTGGTACAGACCAATTGTCGGCCTGACCGGTGTGGTGGGACGTAGGCGGTGTCTCCGTAGGGCGCGCCAACGCCCCGCATCGCCAAGTGCGTTGGTCGCCGATCGCATGGGGATCCAGGGCTGAGAACACACCCTTGCCGACCGTCTCTCACCACCACTGTCCCGAGATGCCTGCGACCGCCCCTGCGGTCGTGGGTACCACTGGGGGTCGGGCGCGGACACGATCCGGTCCTGCTGGAAGCGCTCGACGGTGGCAAAGAGCCGCTTGAGGACTTCGATGTCTGTGGCGTGCTCTGTGGGTTCCGTGTTCATGTGGACCCTGGTGCTACCTCACGCACAGCGGAGATCAGGAAAGGTGATAGGTCCAAGGGATCGGCTGCGCGAATTCGGCGGGCCGTCCACTGAGGACGTACACCCGGCAGCGCTGCCCCCACTGTGGCTTTGGGCTGTTCGTGGGGGATCCGCAGCGGGAGGCCGGTGAGCGGCGACCGTCAGGTAGCCCCCGGCACCGACCGCCGGATCGGCATCATCGTCTCGACGGTCTCCTGCGCGAGGTGGTCGAGGATCAGTCGGTTGACGAGCGCCGGTTTCTCCAGCGGGGCCAGGTGCGAGGCGCCCGGAACCACGGCCAGCTCAGCGTTCGGGATCGCGCGGTACAGGGCGGTCGTGTGCTCCAGCGTCATCATGTCGTCGTCCCCGACCATGACGAGGGTGGACGCCTCGATCCGGCCCAGGTCGTCGGTCGTGAGGGTCGGCAGGGTGCGCCACATGCCGATCACCTTCGCAGCCACCACGGGCCAGTGGCCGGCGCCGTCTGGGGTGACGGGCTCGTACATCTCCCGGAAGAACGCGAGGTCGGGTCCGTCCGGCGTCATCGCGTCAAGCATCTCCGGCTCGACGAAACACTCGGATCCCGGACGGAAGTTGGCGCCGATCACCACAACCCTGCGGACGAGGTCGGGCCGGTCCATGGCGACGAGCAGCGCGACGATTCCCCCGTCGCTCCAGCCCACCAGATGAGCCGGTCCCGCGACGACCATCTCCAGGAAGGCCACCGTGTCGTCGGCCATGGCCCGGTACGTCAGCGGCCCCGCGACATCGGCGGTGTGCCCGTGCGCACGCCGCTCGGGGAGGTGGACACGGTAGGCGGCCGCGAGGTCGGCGCGCTGCGCGCCCCAGGTCTCGTTCGTGCAGAAGCCGCCGTGCAGCAGGAGCAGCGGATCGCCTGCCCCTTCGCTTTCGTACCAGGTTTTCACACCAGGCAGGTCCGCGTACTCACCCATCCCTCAAGACCTTTCCGGGTTGTTGTCGTCCTGTTCGGTATGCGCTGCAACGCGTCCGTCCCCGCCAGTGTGCACGGTCCCTCTACGGGGCGTAGGCGGTGACGGGTCGCGGATCGCCGAACTCCAGCGGCAGCTGTGCAGGCCATGGCGGGGGGAAGACCCAGGACGCATGGGACTTTGCAGTACCCCCGAACGGGTCGCGCGCTGGTGGCAGGATCCAGCATTGGTGTCGGCTTCCGATGCCATCGGACGCCGGTCGTCCTGACAGACGCTCGCCCCTCGTTCCCCCGCCGCCCGCCTCGCCCCTGTGCCGGACGGAGCTGCGCCGACCCTTGAGGTGCCGAACGATGAGCCAGACGTCCCCGAGGGCAGCGATGGGGCAGCCGACCCGGCCAGGACGGTCGCGCCGGTGAACGCTCCAGCGATACTCCTGGCGAGGAGCACATCGAAGATCGGCATGGTCAGGGGCTCCAGTTTGCTGATCGTTTCCGGCGGTCATGGTTCCCCCTGCGACCACAGTATGCGGTCTCATGAACACCTCGTCCGGAAGCACCCGCAGACTCCCCTGTCTCGGCCCACCACTCCCCCGGCTCAGGAAAGGAACGGAGAGCCCCTCCGGGTCGGAGGTGTCAACGGTGACGGGAACACTGTTCACTTCGATGCGAACGACCGGCGGCGAGCGTCTTGAGGAGCTGGGCGGGAGCGTCCATGAAGTCGTAGTGGCCGCCCTCGACGACGCGGGTCTCGACCGAGTCGGCGTAGCGACGCCAGCCCTGGAGGTCCGCCAGGCTCACGTCGGTGTCCTGGCTCCAGTGCAGCACGGTGATCGGGCAGTCGATCCGGGTGGGCTCGGTACGCCGGTAGGCGCCGGCGGCGGCCTGGTCACGCAGCAGCACGGACATGCCCATGTCGATCATGTCGGGGCGGGGTTCGATGCCCCGGCCGCGCAGGAACGTGACGATTTCGGCGCGCAGTTCGTCCTCTCCCAGAGTGAGCATTCGGTCGGCGGCTGCCTGGTGCGGGGCGGGCTGGCCGGACACGAACAGCCGCTGGGGGGTGGGCAGGCCCGCGGCGGCCAGGCGCAGCACGCTCTCGTAGGCAGGCAGGGCGCCCGAGCAGTGCCCGAAGAACGCGAACGGTGTGCCGAGCAACGGCGTGAGGGCTTCGACGAGCTGGTCGGCGAGGTTCTCGTAGCTGGCGTAGTGGGGATGGGCGAGGCGGTTCTCGCGGCCGGGGAACTGCACCGGGCAGATCTCGGCGTCGCCGGCCGTGGCGGGCCAGGCGCTGAACGCGGAGGCCCCGGAGCCGGAGAAGGAGAAGCAGAACAGGCGGGCGGACGCAGCGGCGGCGGGGGGCCGGACGAACCACGGTGAGGCGAGGGCGGGTCCGGACGTCATGGGATGAGCCGTTTCTGGGCGGCGACGGGCAGGTGGGTCATCCCGGAGATGAAGTAGGAGCGCAGGTGCTCCGGTTCGCCGGCCAGGTCGAGGGAGTCGAACCGGTGAAGGAGTTCCTCGAAGAAGACGCGCAGGGTCAGGCGGGCCAGCGGGGCGCCGATGCAGAAGTGCGGGCCGAATCCGAAGGCGATCTGGCGCTTGGCGTTGGGGCGGGTGATGTCGAAGGTGTGCGGGTCGGCGAACTGGGCGGCGTCCCGGTTGGCCGACCCGATCCACGCGACGACCGCTGCGCCGGCCGGGATGACGCCGCCCGCGACGGGGACGTCGGCCGTGGCGTAGCGCATGAAGTTGCAGGCGGCCGAGGTCCAGCGCAGCCCTTCCTCGACCAGGTTGGGGATCAGGGTCGGGTCGGCCTGGGCCTTGCCGAACTGTTCGGGCCACTCGATGAGGGCCTGCACGGTGCCGGAGACGGTGTGCGGGGTCGTCACGTTGGCGCCCAGCAGGATGCTGTAGCCGTCGAGCGCGATCTCCTGGTCGCTCAGCGGTGTCCCGCCGGGGCGCACGCTCATCAGGTGATGGAGCAGGCTGTCGTCCTCGGCTCCGGAGTCGCGGCGGACCTTGACCCACTCGGTGACGTATCCGACGAGTTCGTGGTGGGAGATGGCCAGGGTGGCGGCTTCGCTGCCGAGCTGGAAGTGCGGGTCGGAGGGGGCCGCCACCATGGCGGTGAGCTGGACGAGTTCTTCCCAGTCCTTCTCGGGGATGCCCAGCAGCGGGCCGGTGACGATCGCCGGGAGGAGCAGGGCCTTCTCGGCCAGGTCGAACACCTCGCCGTCCAGGGCCGGCTCCAGGAAGCGGGTCACCGACCGGCGGATGGAGTCCTCCCAGGACTTGACCGCGCGGGCGGTGAGCTTGGAGCCCAGCGGCCTGCGGACCTCGGTGTGCCGGGGCGGGTCGGTGGAGGTGAGCAGCACACCAGCGGCGACGTCGTCCTGGCCGAGGTGGGTGGGCACGGTGCCGCGTTCGGAGGTGAACTCGCGGTGGTCGCCCAGGACGCGGCACACGTCCTCGTAGCGGGTGACCGACCAGAATTCGCGTCCGTCGGGCAGGACCTGGTGGTGCAGGGGCGCCTTGGCGCGCATGACGTCCCAGACGGGGTGCGGGTCGCCCGTACCGTAGAGGTCGAGGTCGAACAGGTCGACGGTGTCGAGGTCGAGGTCGCGCGCGGGGCCCGGCGTCAGTCTCATGTGCCGGACCTCCCTTTCTCGATCAGTCCGGCGACGCGGGCCGGGGTCTGCGCCAGGTAGAAGTCGCGCACGGAGAGCTGGACGCCGTAGTCGCGCGCCACCCGTTCGATGATCTTGATGCCGGTCAGCGAGTTGCCGCCGAGGGCGAAGAAGTCGTCCTCCGCCCCGATCTCGGGGCAGTTGAGGAGTTCCCCCCACAGCGCGGCGATCTCGTCCACCAGCGGCACCGGGCCGCCCGAGGGCGCGTCATGGCGTTGTGCTGTCTCGTCCTGTCCACCTCGCGGGTGGATCACCTGCGGCACCGGTTCCATGGTCAATGTTTCCTTCCTCCGCCGGTCGGGAGTTCCCTCTCGGTCGGTCTCTTGCGCCCTGACGTGATGGGCGGTCATCTTCTTTGTGGCCACGGGGACTTGGTGCGCCGTCCCGCCGGCGGGACACGATCGCCTCATGGCCGGAGTGTCGCCCGCCGGGGCCCTGCCCATCCCGGTCCCGGCACCTGCCACGTCGCCGCCGGGCGGTGGGGTTGAGCGTGGCCGGGCCGGCTTGCGCACCGCCACCACACCGACGGGTCCGTTCGGAACCGGTGGGGCAGCTCCAGCAGGGCCGGCAAGGTTCTCGGATCCTCGGACCACAGCAGAGCGGGCCCTCGGTCACCGTTGGCCGCCACGCACAGGACCAGCTCTTCGACGAAGGACTGCATCGGCCGGCTCAGAGCTCGCCGTCCAGGCACAGTCATCCGATCTCACCGCAAGTCCGGGCGATGCGGGATGAATAAGGCATGCGCGGTGCCGCGGTGTCCGGACACCTTGAGAGAAAGAGAGGAGCTTTACGAGCGGCTCTGCGGCCGCGGTGCGGATTCTGCCGCCCTGACGTCGGTCCCGGCAGCCACGTGTTCGCGCGTCATCCGGCGCCCGTCGGCAGCCCGTCAGAGAGCCGTGCACGCCGGAGGCGGAACGCCCCCGACGCCCCGGCCACGGCCATCGTGCCGCCGGCGGGGTCCGGGCGCCACGTGACCGAATGCTTCTCTTTCCCGGTCACTGATATTCCGGACAGCTTCCCGTGGTCTATTACTCACGAAGTCATACACCCCTTCCCCTGCATGATTCCTGCATTCTGAGACCTTTGAACCACGGACTCGGGAACTCACCGTGGGCGGACTTCTTCCCGCGTACCCACAGGTCATTCCGGGATAAGACCCCAGCCGCTGTCGTTGCCGGGCGCGGCGGAGGACGTCGTCCGGATCTCGGCGCTGCCGGTCTCGGCGGTTGCGGTACCGGCGACGGCACCGATCATCAGCGCGCAGAGGACCGTGACCACGAACACGCGAGCAGACTTCATGACTTCTCCCAGAATTCAGAGTGACGAATGTTCGAAAGTCCCGTCCGGCGTTGTCCGGCCGTTCCCCTTCCGCTGTTCCAGGATGGTGGGCGCCCGTCCCGTAATCCACAGACGGAACCATTCACCAAGTTCCCCGGCACCAAAGCGGGGGGTGAACGAAACACCCCTGCGGTATCAAACAACGGCAATACGGATGGTCATGCCTGTCCGGAGCCCTGCCGCTGCGTATACCGGCGGGGTGTGGGCCGGAGGACGCGCCTCACCGCGCCCGACGCCCCCAAAGAGGCCTTCAGCCGCCGGCAGATGCCGAGATCACCACAGCCGGACGCGGCAACGCCTCAGCTCCGGCTCACCGAAGGCTCCTGGAACATCTCCCGGAGTTTCGCCCGGTCGATCTTCCCGTTCCGCGTAGACGGGAGCTCCTCCCGTTCAATGAAGTGCCGGGGGACCATGAACCGGGGCAGACCGGAGGCACACGCACGGATCAGGTCGTCCCGATCGACCTCCGCACCGGTCGCGCGGGTGTAGTACGCCGCCAGCTGCGTGGACGCGGCAACCCTGACCCCGACGACCGCGGCTCGGCGGACACCGGCGACCTGGGCGATCACGGACTCCACCTCACCCGGTTCGACTCGGTAGCCGTTCACCTTGAGCTGGTCGTCGAGCCTGGAGACGAAATGGAAGTCGGTGCCGTCGAACATGACCAGGTCTCCGCTGAAATAGCAGCGCCGCATGCGGCCGTCCCGGTGTTCGGCCTCCCTGAATCGCCGCGCGGTGAGCGCGTCGTCACCGGCGTACCCGATCCCGACGCAATTCCCGGCGATGACCAGCTCTCGGGTCTCGCCGGCCGTGAACGGGCGCAGCTGTCCGTCCACGTGGCACAGCAGCTCCGCATCGACGACAGCGGTGCCGATGGGCGGCCGGTCGGGCCAGCCGGTGACGTCGCCCGTCAGCCGGTACTGAGTGACCACATGCGTCTCGCTCGGCCCGTACTGATTCACCAGCGTCAGGTCACCGTCGGCGCAGAACTTCCGCACCTCCTCGTTGATCACCAACTGTTCGCCCGCCACCGAGATCTCCCGCAGACTCGGGGTTCTCACGCCCGCGACACACGCGGCGGTGGCCAGTCCGTGCAGTCCGACCACCGGCTGGAAGAGCCGGGCGACATCGTGCTCGCGAATGATGTCGACCAAGGTGAAGGGATCCAGCCTGTCCTGATCGTTCACCACGATCAGGGTCGCACCGGCCAGCCAGGTCGCCACCGTGTCCTCATAGACCATGTCGAACCCGATGGACGACATGTGCAGCGTGTTCGGGGGCCGGTCGTGGCTCCACCGCTGGACATGCCAGTTGCCCAGATCCGCCAGAACGACCGGCGGCACCGCGACAGCCTTGGGTTCGCCTGTCGACCCGGAGGTGGGGATGACGTAGCAGAGCGGTCCGGTCGTGACCTCGTCCCGTCGCGTTCCCCGAATCGATCGGAAGGTGTGCTCGGCGACACCCGCTTCGACCGGTGCGCATTCGTCGGCCCGCAGGATCATGGCGCAGCCGGCGCTGCTCACCAGTTTGCCGGTCCAGGCGGCCGGCATGGCCGGATCGATGGACAGCACGCCGGCTCCGACGCGCCACACACCCAGCACCGCCGCGCAACGGGACCACGAGCGGGTCGAATGCACGTCGACGACGTCACCGGGGCCGATGCCGTGTTCGGCGAGGCCGCCGGCGATCTCGGCCGACATTTCGTCGAGTTCGGCGTAGGTATGGGCGACGCCGTCGTCGATGACCGCGACCGCGTCCCGGTGCCGGGCGATGGAGTCGACCAGCGTCCGGATCAGAGAGACATCGAGGTTACTCATGCGATCAGACCGCCGTCGACGAGTTCCAGCGGCCGGCAGTCGCGCGACGCGACGAACTCCGGGTGCGGACTGGGCACTTCGCGCAATTCGTTGTCGACGCTGTTGTAGCTGACGAACGCCATGGTCCGGTCGGTCGGCGACATGTTCGCACCGGATCCGTGTGCGATGCAGGGGTGGAAGAACAGCAGGCTTCCAGCACGTCCGACAATGGACCGGATCTCCGACTCCGCGGTCACCCTGGCCATCTGTTCGGCGTCCAGCGCGAACTTCAGCTTCGCCGAAAGGTCGGCCTCCCATGGCGACGTGCTCTCGGGCCCGGGACGCCACGGGGCTATCGCGCCGTTTCGATGCGAACCAGGAACGACCAGCAGCGGGCCGTTGTGCTCGGTCGCGTCGTCCAGCAGCAGCGCGACATTGACCGCCCGCGGCTCCGGCATACCATCCTTGGGCCCCCAGACGCTGTAGTCCTGGTGCCATTGCCACACTTCTCCGCGAAGCGCCTGCTTGGCGTTGACCTTGCACTGGAACACATGCACCTTGCTGTCCAGCAGCTCCTCCGCCGCGGAAAGCAGCTCGGGCAGTCGCACCAGCCTGGAGAACAGCGCACCCGTGGTGTGGCAGCCGTGGATGCCCCGCACCGTGGTCCCGTCCTCCTCGAAGATCCGTCCAGGGTGCTCGGTCCCGTAGAGATCGGTCACCTCACGTCGCAGAGCGGCGATATCGCCCGCATCGAAGACGTCTTCGAGGAGCAGGAACCCTTCGGACCGGTATTCTGCTGTCTGACTTTCAGTGAGCATAATGCGATGACCTCTCTGCCTGATTCTCCTGGCTGATGTAAATCGTTACGCAGGTATGTTCGGAAAGGAAAGAGTTCTGTCCGGGCAGAACCGGCCAGGACGCTTTGCGATAGAGCGCCCGCATGGCGTCACAGTCTCGATCCCCATTCGTCCCCGCTTCGCGCTCCGCAGGACGATGGACTACCGAGGAACGAGTACCGGCCTCCACGGATTTCGCCACCGGCATCGCGTCGCCGTGGTCGCCGAGGAGATGACTCCCCAGGCGGACGGAGGCATCGCCCACCGATCGCATCTGCGTCGGGGCAAGCCTCGCGGTTTCACCGTCGGAGAACGTGGAATCAGCCTGCCTCTCGAACATCTCCCGGTCGTGGCGGCCGTCGTTCCCGGCGGTGTTACGGGGTGAGGGCGGCGTGGGAGTCGATGTAGGCGGCGATCGACGCCACGGTCGGGTTGAGGAACATCTGGTCCATGGGGACCTCGGCGCCCAGTTCCTCGATGAACGCGCCCTGAATCCTGACCATGATCAGGGACTGGCCGCCCAGGGCGAAGAAATCGTCGTCCGACGTGATGTCGTCACGCTGGAGTTCCCGGCACCAGATGGCGCGGACACGGTCGGCGGTCATCGCGTTCCTCTCGTTTGCTGTCATGGCCAAGGGCCTTTTCATGCCGCGGAGTTGCTGTCGGCGCTCTGGGTGCGGCAGATGTCCGCCAGGGCGGCGCGGTCGACCTTTCCGTGCGGGCTCAGCGGAATGCGCGGGATGTTCGTGAACCGGGACGGCACCATGTTCCGCGGCAGAGTCCACAGCAGACGGGTGCGCAGGTCGTCCTCGGCGAGGTCCTTGCCCGCGGGAACGACGAACGCGTTCAGTTCGGCTTCGCCGCCGTCGTCGTAGGTGGCCACCACGGCCGCCTCGCGGACGCCGGCCAGCCTGCCCAGAGCGCGTTCGATGTCGGTGGGGTCGATCCGCATGCCCCGCACCTTGACCTGGGCGTCCATCCGGCCGACGACGACGAGTTCACCGCTGTCGTCGATCCGGCCGCGGTCTCCCGTGCGGTACAGGCGCAGCGGCGTCCCCTCGATGTCGATGGTCGTGAACTTGGCGTTCTCGGGGCCGCCGGCGCCCAGGTAGCCCGCGCCGACGCCGGCCCCGGAGATGCAGATCTCGCCGTACTGGCCCGCCTCGACCTCGCGCAGTTCGGCGTCCAGAAGGTGGATGGCGGTGTTGTGGGCAGGCCTGCCGACCGGGGCGATGTCGTGCTCGCCAGGCCGGTAGCGGGCCAGGTCGTAGGAAGTGGCGACGTCCGTGCACTCGGCGACGCCGTACTGGTGGAGCAGGGTGCAGGTGGTGCCCGGGCGGCGCGCGAAGTGGGCGAGGCGTTCACTCTTCAGCGCCTCCCCACCGAACAGTATGTAGTCGAGCCGGGCGAGGGCGTCGCCGCCGCGCGCGTTCTCCCAGTCGACCAGCAGGTACAGGGTGCTGGAGGCGCAGTGCACGACGCGGACGTCGTACTGGTTGAGCATGCGGTAGGCCAGCATGGCGTCGAAGCTGCGGCTGGCCATCAGGTGCTGGGTGGCGCCGCAGAACAGTGGTGTCATCAGGGCGCGCTGGGACAGGTCGAAGCCGAAGGCGGAGACGACCAGGTTGTGGGAGCCGGGGTGCAGGCCGTACTCGAGCTGGAGCCAGTTCATCAGGTTGAACCAGCCCTCGTGGCGGACCGCGGTCAGCTTGGGGGTGCCGGTCGAGCCGGAGGTGAACACCGCGTAGCAGAGGTCGTCGCCGGTGATGTGGACGTCGGGGGCGGTCGCCGGGAGGGTCGCGAGGTGGCCTGCGAGCTGTTCGAGGTCCATGACCTCGACGCCCGCGGACTCGACCATCGCGGCCGTCGCCGGGGAGGCCACGATCAGGGCGAGGCCGGGCACCTGCCCGAGCAGCAGCCGCAGGCGGGCCGCGGGGTAGGCGGGGTCGAACGGCACGTAGGCCGCCCCGGCCTTCAGGGTGCCGAGGATGGCGACGATCATGTCGATCGAGTAGTCGAGGCAGACGCCGACCTTCGCGCCGCGGCCGTGGCCGCGTGCGATGAGCAGGTGCGCGAACCGGTTGGCCCGCGCGTCGAGGTCCGCGTACGTCACCTGCCGGCCGGACCAGACGACGGCGGCGGCACCGGGGGTGGCCCGCACGTGCTCCTCGAAGCGGCGGTGGACGACGGGCGAGGGCGGCAGAGCCACCCGCTTTCCCTGAAGGATCATCTACTGACTCCGATGTGCGAGGTGTCCGGTCGGTGGGCCGCCGCGGGGCAGGGGGTCCGCCCCGGGGGCGCCGGGGCGGTGCGCGCTCCGGCGTTCGGCGCTCGCCGGTATCCGGGCCGGGCCGCCCGGGCCGCATACACCCGCCGGGAGCAGCCGGCGGGCGGGCCGGGCGCCGCAGGGGCCCGGATGCGGGACCCTACGGCCTGACAGTGCGTCAGTCCGTTGCGGCGGGGCGGCGTTCAGTCCGTTGCGGCGGGGCGGCGTTCAGTCCGCCGCGATGGACTCGCGCACGCTCCGCGACGCGGGCCGGTCCAGTTCGGTTCGACGTGCTCCAGGCGCTCGGCGGTCTCAGATGTGCTGCCGCATCGGGGTGAAGTCGACCAGGACCACCGCACGCTCGCCCGTCTCCGGGCCGGACCCGCGCCGGATGGGGGACACGTAGTGGCTGACCTTCTCGTCGGTGACGCCGTAGGACTCCAGCGGCTTGGTCAGTTCGAACTCGGCCAGAGCCTCGCCCTCGGGCACCTCCTCGGGCAGCTTGCCCCGGTACTTCGGCGGCGCGATCACGTTCGAGCCGCCGACGACATTGCGGCGATAGACCAGGTGCGCGAAGACGAACGGCTCGCCGTCCTGGTGGAGCTCATTGGGCGAGGAGATGGCCTCGTGCCCGGGAGCGTCCACCGCCAGCTTGATCAGATGCACCCCGACGTGCAGCGGGAACGCCGCGTCGTCCCGCGACCATCGCGTCTGGGCGAAGTCGAAGGACAGGATCTCGTGGATGATCGGGTTGTTCCGGGCTGTTTCACTCATGGCGGGCAGCTTGCGGACCACGCCGACATAGTCGGGGTTGTGGTCGGCCTGCCAGTAACCGTTCATCCAACCCTGCTCGCCGAGGTGCGTGTCCGGAATCCAGCTGAACTCTCGCGACCAGGGGAGGAAAATGCCGCGGGCGTAGCGTCGGTTACGCCCTTCCTCCGTCGCATAGGGGTCCGGTGGCAGGTCGACGAACTCGGCGCGAAGGCTCTGGAAGGAAGCATCGGATTCGGCTATCCCGAATTCCTCGGCGAGGTCCCAGCGCGCGAATCCGTTCTCGACGAGGGCGGGCGATTCGGTCAGTGTCTGCATGACTGTCCCCAAGCAGTGGTCGTGATGGGTGGACTGTGGTGGCCGACGGTTCGGGCCGTCAGACCGCGGCGAGCCTGTGTGCCGGGCGGACGACCACCTGGCGCCGGCGTCCGCGCCGGGTGGAGAGCTCCACTCGCGGATCGTCGTCGAAGAGGTCGAGGCGGAGCAGGCGTTCCTCGCTCCAGCCGAGCAGCCGGAACTCGCCGGCGCCCAGGTGCAGCAGCTCCACCGGGGCGCGCCCTTCGACGCGCAGGACCAGGCCATCGCCCTCGGCGGTCACTTCGGCGGCGAGGTCGCTCTCCTGGTCGTCGACCACGGGCAGTCCCCACTCCATGAAGGAGAACGGCACCGCGAAGGTGCAGCTGAACTCGGCGAGCTCGCGCGACGTGAGCGGCAGTACGGGGCGGTAGTAGGCGATGTCGCTGGTAGGCAGCTCCGCTCGGAAGCTGTCCGGGAACAGGGCCAGCAGCCTGTCGTTGGTGGCGCAGTCCGCGACCAGGTGGATCCGGGTGCGGTCACCGGCGTTCCGCAGGGAATGCGGTCGCTCGAAGTCGGCGTACCAGAGCGTTCCCGGCTGCCACCGCTGTTCGGCACCGTCCATCACCAGTACCGCCCCGGGATTGGTGACCAGCGGGATGTGCAGCCGTACGTAGCCGTAGGGGAGCCCGAGCGGGGTGTCCGCGTGCTCCTCGACAGACACACCGGGGGCCAGGGCCATCAAGCGGACGCTGCGCAGTTCGGTGCCCAGTTCGGACAGGATCTGACTGAGGTAGGGCGCCTTCGCCATCAAAGGCGTGTCGGCGAACCCGTCACGTCCCGGGCCACCGGGGTCGGTTCGCTGGAGGTCCCCGCCCGGCGCACGCAGGGAGAGAACCTTCCAGTCCACATCGGATTCCTCTCCGACGACGCCGTCCTCGAAAGACCTTTGCAAGGCCCAGAATTCGGAACCGCCGAGCTCTACGAGATCCGCTTTCAGTCGATCGATATCCAGGTCGTCCCGTAGCATCACTGCGGCCGGAAGGTTTTCCAGGGAGCTTATCTCTGGCATGAAAGACCTCTCTTCGATGAGCTTTTGTTCACTTTTCCTTGATATTGAAATCTTACTTCTCTGTTGCGCCGGGAAAAGCGTCTGACGGCGGACAGAAGCGGCCAGGACTCTTTAGGACATCGCCTTTCCTGCCTCGGCCGCAAGAATTGAACGATCGGATTCGGGGAAATCACGCAGCCTTCGTATAGGACTGCACAGCAGAATGGCCGTTGCCAGTACGTGCAGGCCGGCCATCATCCACATCGTTTCCCGGACACCGGACAACTCGCCGAGCGTGCCGCCGAGCAACCCGCCGACAGCGATGGCGCCGAAGCTGATCACGGCCGCGCTGGCACTGATGCGTCCGATCAGGTCGGGTGGGCAGTACCGCTGACGGAAGGTGTCGGTGATGATGTTCGCCGCGACCACACCCGCGCCGACACCGACACCGCCGACGACGAAGAACGCGAGGCCGGCCCCCGGACCGGTCAGCGGAAAGAGCAGCGTGAAGGGCGCGGCACCTACCAGGCAGATCACTACGGCCCGCGCGGTGCCGTATCGCTGGGACACGCGGTGGGACAACAGCACTCCGACGACTCCGCCGAGACCGCACAACGTCAGGACCGCGCCGACCACGGCCTCGCCGGCCCCGACCGTTCTTACGAGGAAAGCCACTTCGATCGAGCTCAGGCCGGTCAACGCGATGTTGGACACCGCGCTGAATACCGCGAGTGTGCGCAGAATGGGATCCCGGAACAGGAATCTCAGACCGTCGGCGACTTCGGTGCGCAGTCGGCGCCGCCGGACCTCCGGAGGCGGCGAGGGCGGCGGTTCGGTGATCCGGATCGCCCGCAGGCAGAACCAGGACACCAGGAAGCTCAGCGCGTTGGCCACCAGTCCGGCGACGGCACCGAAGGCCTGCACCAGCATTCCGGCCAGACCGGGGCCGATGACCTCGGCTGTCGACTCACTGCCCTGCAACCGCGCGTTGCCGGCCAGCAGCTCCGCGTCGGAGAGCAGTGTCGGCAGATACGCACGTTGTGCGGTGGTGAAGAAGACGCTGGCGCAACCGCAGACGAAGGCGGCCGCGAGCAGATGCGGAATGGTGAGCACGTCTGCCCAGGCCGCGACCGGAACACTGATGAAGGCGACGAAGGAGACGGCGTCGGAGACCAGCATCACCGGGCGGCGGGGAAGGCGGTCCACCCAGGCGCCCGCGGGCAGACCGAGCATCAGCCACGGAAGATAGGCGACGGATGTCAGCAGTCCGACCACGAAGGTGCCCGCGTGCAGGGTGAGGACGGCGACGAGCGGCAGTGCCACCACGGCGATCCCGTTGCCGAGCAGGCTTGTGGTCTCCCCGAACCAGAACAGCCGGAACTCGCGCCCGGTCACCGAGCCTTGGCGGGTCTTGCCGCTCATCGCTCCCCCACCGTGGGCCGCGGAGTGTCCAGCAGGGCGAGTTTCCCGGCGAGGACGGCGCCGATCCGCGATATCGGCTCCGCCTGGGTGATCTCACCGTGGGCGCAGCCGATTTCATGCACCTCTAGCCTTCCGGTCACGTGGTCACGCCAGGATTCCGGTGCGGGGGCGTCCTCCGGCCTCCCCTCCGTGGCGGATACGAACACCACGTCCCCCCGGTACGTCCGGGGCTGGAGTTCCTCGTAGATCCGGTCGTTGTCCACGAACACCCGGGCCAGCGCGGCGGCTTCCTCACGCGTCAGCCATTCGAGCGTGCTGCCCGGTCGGCGGACCGTCCGCTGGTAGTCGTCGAAGCGCAGCGGTTCCTCGCCGCACTCGGAGAGGTCGTACCCCAAGGAGTCGAGGAGCTCGGTGAATGTCTCCGAACTCCCGTCTTCGAGTGGCCGGTAGCCGGGTACCGAGTCGGGCGGGTAGCCGTCCAGCAGCGCGAGCAGGTCGACCTGGGCTCCGCCGGCCTGGAGGTCGGTGGCCATGAGGTGGGCGAGCACGGCACCGAAGGACCACCCGATCAGCCGGTAGGGTCCTTCGGGTTGGACGGACCGGATCTGCTCCACGTAGTCCTTGACCATCCGGCGCCAGGATCCGCCGCATGCCCTCGCGTCGGTGAGACCTTTGGCCTGAAGGCCGTACACGGGGTAGCCGGTGTCGATGTGGCCGAGGAGGCCCGCGTAACCCCAGCTGATCCCGGCGGCGGGATGCACGCAGAACAGCGCGGGCCGATCGCCTCCTGTCCGCAGGGGGAGCAGGGGCGCCAGCGGGTCGTGCTGCGCGCCCGCGCCCAGTCGGTCCGCGAGGTCGGCGACGGTGGGCGCCTGGAACAGGTCCACGATGGTGAGTTGGCCGCCGAGCACCGCCCGTACCCGGGAGAGCAGCCTGACGGCCAGCAGGGAGTGGCCGCCCAGCTCGAAGAAACTCTCCTCGGCTCCGACCCGGCTGAGCCCCAGGACCTGCGCGAACAGGTCGCAGAGGACCTCCTCGTAGGGTCCGCGCGGGCCGCGCGACGCCGGACGGTGCGCGAAGTCCGGGGGCGGCAGCGCGTCCCGGTCGAGTTTCCCGTTGGGCGTCATCGGCAGCCGTCCCACCGGCTGGAAGAACGACGGGATCATGTGGTCGGGCAGGATCGAGGCCAGCCGGTTGCGCAGCCCGCGCGGGTCGAGCGCGTGGTCCGTGGCCGACTGCACGTACCCCACGAGCCGCTTGTCGCCCCTTGCGTCCTCGCGCACGGCCACGGCGGCCTGCACCACGCCGGGGCAGCGGGTCAGCGCGGCCTCGACCTCGCCGAGCTCGATCCGGAAGCCCCTCACCTTGACCTGGTCGTCGACGCGGCCCAGATAGTCCAGCCGGCCCTGGCGGTCCCAGCGGACCAGGTCACCGGTGCGGTACATGCGGCTGCCCTTCTCCCCTTCCGCCACGTAGGGGCAGGCGACGAACCGTTCGGCGGTCGCGGCCGGGCGGTTCAGATAGCCGCGGGCCACGCCGGGTCCGGTCACGTACAACTCGCCCGGCACTCCCGGCGCGACGGGTCGCAACCGCTCGTCGAGCACAAAGACCCTGGTGTTCCCGATCGGCCTTCCGATCAGCGGGTGCGGGCTGTCCGCGGCGTCCCACCACAGCGCGTCCAGGGTGCATTCCGTGGGGCCGTAGAGGTTGTAGCAGAGCGTGCCTGACGCCTCCCGGAGGCGCGTCCACAGCGACTGACCGGCGGCTTCCCCACCGAGCAGCAGCACCAGCGGCGCCCGTGGCCCGGACAGCAGGCCCTCGTCGAGGAGGTGCTCCGCGTAGGTGGGGGTGACGTCGAGGACGTCGATCTCGGCGGCCCTGACGTAGGCGGTCAACGCGCCTGCGTCGCGACGGACGTCGTCGCGGATGACATGGAGTTCATGTCCTGCCAGCATCCAGAACAGCGCCTCCCACGAGGTGTCGAACGACAGCGAGGCGGTGACGGCGGACCTCAGCCGCCGGCACGCCGCGGCCTCGGTGCGCGCGATCAGGCCCGCGCGGTGGAAGGCGTACAGGTTCCCCAAGGCGGAATGCGGCGTCACCACACCCTTGGGACGGCCGGTGGATCCCGAGGTGTAGATGACGTATGCGGCACTGTCCGGCAGTACACGGCACTTGAGGTCGGCCACGGGGCCGGACGGCGTCCCGATCCGGTCGGCGAACACCGTGGGCAACCCACCGAACCCGTGCGCTGCCGCGGTCGCGGTGTCCGTGACGACGGCGACCGGTGCGGCGTCACGCAGCATGTGCTCGATGCGGTCCGGTGGGTATTCAAGGTCGAGATGCAGGTAGGCCGCACCCGTCTTGAGTACCGCCAGCATCGCGACGACGGACTCGGCCGACCGGGGCAGGGCCAGTGCGACCAACCGCTCCGCCCCGGCTCCCTGAACGCGCAGACGGCGTGCGAGCAGGTTGGCACGAGCGTTGAGTTCGGCGAAAGTGAGCCTCGTGCTCCCGCACACCACCGCGGTCGCCCGCGGAGTTCGCGCGGCCTGCGCCTCGAACAGCTCCGGCACGGTGGCCGACGACGCGGGTCGGGCGGTGTCGTTCCACTCGACGAGGGCCTGGTGCCGGTGCTCGGCGGAGAGAGGGTCGGCGTCGCCGACGGGTCGTTGCGGATCCGACACGAGCTGCCGCATCAGCCTGGGCAGGGCATCGGCGATGTGGTCGATGGTGGCCCGGTCGAACAGGCCGGTAGCGTACTCGAGGGAACCGTCGATGCCGGCCGCTTCCCCGTCCGGCGTCCGGTGCTCCCGGAAGTCGGCGGACAGGTCGAACTTCGCCACCTCCCAGTCCAGTTGCTCCTCGGTACAGATCAGGCCCGGCAACGAGAACGTCGCCTCCTCTCCCCTGGACAGGGTGAGCATGACCTGGAAGAGCGGATGCCGTGCCAGTGACCGTTCCGGGTTCAGGTCCTCGACCAGCCGCTCGAAAGGAACGTCCTGGTGGTCGTAGGCGGCGACATCGGCATCCCGCACCCGGTGCAGCAGCTCGCCGAACGTCGGATCACCGGCCACGTCGCTGCGCAGTACCAAGGTGTTCACGAAGAAACCGACGACGCCGTCCAGCGCGTCGTCCAGGCGTCCCGCCACCGCCGTGCCGATGGGGATGTCCGTACCGGCCCCCAGCCGGGACAGCAGTACCGCAAGCCCGGCCTGGAGCACCATGAAGGTGGTGCATCCGTGGTCGGCGGCGACCGCGAGCAGGCGGCGATGCAGATCGCCGTCGAGCTTCAGCGGTACGCAGTCACCCCGGTGATCGGCGATCGCGGGGCGCGACCGGTCGAACGGCAGGTCCAGCTCGGCGGGCAGCCCGGCCAGCTGCTCCCGCCAGAAGGACAGCTGCGTCGCGAGCAGGCTCGCCGGGTCGTCCTCCTCCCCCAGCAGGTCACGCTGCCATACGGCGTAGTCCCGGTAACTCACCGGAATCGGCTGCCACTGAGGTGACTCGCCAGCGGCCCTGGCGCGGTACGCCGTGGCCAGGTCGGTGAGCAGCGGCTGCCAGGACCCCTCGTCGCAGGCTATGTGGTGGAGCACCAACGCCAGCACGTGCTCCCGCGGTGCCGGCGCGAACACCGTCGCCCGGATGGGGAGATCGGCCGTCAGGTCGAAGCCGCGGCCGACGGTGGCGGACAGCGCGTCGGTGAGCTCGCTCTCCTCGCACGCGACCACGTCCAGCTCGGGCCGTCGGGCGAGTACGCGCTGTACGGGTTCGCCCTCGACACCGGGGTACACCGTGCGCAGCACTTCGTGCCGGTCCGCGAGGTCGGCGAGCGCCGCCGCCAGGGCGGCGCGGTCCAGTTCGCCTCTCATCCGGATGACGAGGGGGCAGTTGTAGACCGCCGACCCGCCGTTCACACGATTCAGGAACCACAGCCTCCGCTGGGCGTAGGACACGGGAGACACAGGGGACACGGGCAACTCCTCAGGAGACAGAGCCGGTTGCGGCGGATTTGATCGAGGCGATCCGGGTCGGAAGGGTCTGCCAGATCTCCGGGGTGTAGAAGTGACCGCCGCCGAGCACGTCGTGCCGGTACGGACCTGAGGTCAGGGCGCTCCACCGGACAGCCGCGTCGGCGCTGATCAACGGATCGTCGGCACCCGAGAACACCTGAAGCGGCACGCTCACCTCGGCGCCGTCGTAGACGAAGGTGTTGCGGACGTCGATGTCGGCCCGTATCAGCTCCAGCGCCACCTCGGTCAGGCCGGCGTGTTCACGGACGTGCTGGGGCAGCAGGCCGTGGGTTCCGAGCCACTCCAGGAGTCGCTCGTCCGCGTCCTGAGGTGTGGGGCGCAGTTCGCTGTCGGTCAGGCCGCGGTCCGGGGCGTTGCAGGAGGACAGGACGAGGGCTTCGGGCTTCCGTGCCTCGTCGCTGTCGAGCCGGGCGGCCACGTCGAAGGCCATCCAGCCGCTCATGCTGTGCCCGAAGAGGATGTACGGGCCGAGATCGGCTTCGCGCAGTGTTCGTGTGACATCGGCGGCCAGTTCGTCCCAGTCACGGGCGAACTCCTCGGCGAACCGCCCCTCCCTGCCGGGGTAGCAGAGCACGACCAGGTCCGTCCCCGCGGGCATCTGCGCGGTCCACGGCTGGTACGCGGCCGTGCCACCGCCGAAGAAGCTCAGGCCGACCAGGGTCCGCTCGGCGTGCGGCGTCCGGTGCAGGGGCACCATCGTGGTCTCCCGTACGCCGCTCACTGCGACTTCCCGGTGAACGTCGGCCCGGCATCAGCGATCTCGTTCGCTGCCGGCGGTCGGACCCCGTTCATCGTGGCCGCCAGGCCGGCCGGCCGCATGTCCGTCCAGTTCTCCTCGACATGGGCCAGGCACGCGGCACGCGTTCCCGCTCCGAAGACGGTGGACCAGCCGGCGGGCACATCGATGCTCGCGGGCCACAAGGAGTGCTGTCGCTCCGCATTGGCCAGGACGAGATAGGAGCCGTTTTCGTCGTCGAACGGGTTGTTCACGGAATTGTCCTTTCACGGTGGTCAGGTCATGACGATCAAGCCGGGCGGCGGAGATCGACCGAGCTGGGGTGATGTGGCATCAGAGGCCTTCGCGGGGCGGCCCCGCCGGTAGTCAGAGCCAGCCGCGCCGGGCGGCCTTGACCCCGGCCTCGAAGCGGCTGCGGGCGCCGAGGCGCTCCATCAGCACCGCCATCATGCGTCGAGCGGTCCGGTGCGAAACATGCAGCCGGCCTGCGGCGGCTGCGTCGGTACACCCCTCGGCGACCAGCCTGAGCAGCGCCAGTTCCTTGCCGTTCACGGTGTCGTCCGTCGTCGAACGCCCGGCGTCCAGCGGTGTGGCCAACGACCAGGTCTGTTCGAACAGAAGGGCCATGGGAGCGACGAGGCCGGGATCGGTGACCTGGAGTGCGCCCGCCGCTGTGTTCTGCGGGTCGAGGGGTACCAGCGCGACCGAACCGTCGAACAGGATCATTGCCGGCAGCGGCGTCTCGAAGCCGCGGAACTGGCCCCCGTTGCCGGTCAGCCAGTGCACGTGCGCCATCGTCGCGGCGTCGTAGGAGTCGGTGTCCGTGCCGACGGTCCGGATCGACACCGAGCGGCTCAGCAACGCCGCGTCATTGCGGCGCGCTGCCGAGAGTTCCGGGGTCGACCGCGCGCCACCTGGCACGAACGTCAGCACCTCACGGATGGCCTCTCCCGCCAGCCGGTCCACCCGGCACTGCACCTCGTCCATCCCCAGGAGCCGCTCGACCTGTGCGACCCTGCCCGACCGGCCGGAGGCGTCGGACATGAGCAGGCGGACAACCTCGGCGTGTGTCTCGGCGACCCGCCGCTGCCGACGCGTCAACTCCTCGTACTGGCCGGCCAGCGACTGCTGCAGGCTCAGGACCGGGTCAACCACCGCGAATCTGCCGGGCACCTCGAAGGAACGCCGCACCAGGCCGAGTTCGAGCAGCCGGCCGATGCACGCACGGACCAGATCCGGAGCGACCGCCAGCCGGTCGGCGATCTCCTCGGCGACCGACGGAGGCGATTCGCCGATCTCCCGGTACACCGCTTCCTCCATCAGTTCCAGTCCGAACATGGTGAGCATCAGGCCGTCTCCCAGGTGTGTCGGTGAACGCCCCACTGTCAGTGGGAAGTGGCAGGCCGCAGCGCCGGCCGGGCGGGCCGGGCCTTCGCCAGGTATGCGGCGACCCCGGCGACGGTCGGGGCTCGGAAGAGTTCGCGGACCGGCAGCTCCAGCCCCAGGGTCGAACGCACCCGGGAGATCAGCTGGGTCGCCAGCAGCGAATGCCCGCCCAGGGCGAAGAAGTTGTCGTCGATGCCGACCGATTCCCGGCTGAGCACCTTGGCGAACAGCTCGCTGAGCACCTCCTCGTGTGCCGTACGCGGGCCGGTGGTGGCCGACGCCGCGTCCCGCGACGGAGCCGGGCATTCGGTGACGACACCGGACCGCCGGTCCTGGACGGGTGGTACGTCGAGGTCGGCGACCAGCCGTTCCGGGTCTCGGGCCACCTGCGTCAGCAACGTGCGCAGGCCGTCGGCGAGCCGCTCACCCGTCGCGGCGTCGAACAGCGCGGTCGAGTACGTCAGGGCCCCGACCAGCCCGGCCGGCGCTCCGTCCTCGTCGAGCCGCTCCTCCACATCGATGACCAGGTCGAATTTCGCGGTGGTCGACGGGACCGGCCATTCGGTCGCCCGCAGACCGGGGAATTCCGGACCGTCGGTCGCGTGCTGGAGCTGGACCATGATCTGGAAGAGCGGGTGGCGGCTGGGCGAGCGTGGTGGATTCACCTCTTCGACCACCCGCTCGAACGGGACGTCCTGGTGCTCGTAGGCCGCGAGGTCGGTGGCCCGGACGCGACGGAGCAGCTCCGCGAAACTCGGGTTCGCCGAGACATCGGTCCGCAGGACCACCGTGTTGACGAAGAACCCGACGACCTCGTCGACCGCGTCGTCCGTCCGGCCGGCCACCGGGGTGCCGATCGGAATGTCCGTCCCCGCGCCCACCCTGCTGAGCAGGGCAGCGAAGCCGGCCTGGAGCACCATGAACAGCGTGCAGTTGTGCTCCTTGGCGACCGCGAGCAGGCTTCGATGGAGGTCGGGGCCCCACTCGACGCCCGCCGCTCCCCCTGCGTAGTCGCTGGTCTCGGGCCTGGGCCGGTCCGTCGGCAAGGTCAGTTCCACCGGGAGATCTGCCAGCTGGGCGCGCCAGTGGCTCAGCTGACGGGACAGCACACTGTCCTGGTCCTCCTCACTGCCCAGCAGATCCTGTTGCCACAGCGCGTAATCGGCGTACTGCACCGGCAGCTCGTCCCACTGTGGAGCGTCGCGCCGCGTGCGGGCGGCATAGGCGTCGGAAAGGTCGCGCATGAGCGGTCGAAGCGACCAGCCGTCGCAGATGATGTGGTGGAACACCAGCAGCAGGACATGCTCCTGCTGGCCCGTCGTGAACAGGTGGGCGACCATGGGAGGCTGTGTGGCCAGATCGAACGGATGGTCCGCGGCCGCGCGGATCGCCGCCTCGGCCTCGGCCCCGGACACCTCTCGGTGGACCAGTTCCGGCCGGACCGCTCCGGGCTCGAGCACCGACTGCACCGGCCGGCCGTCACGTTCGACGAAAACCGTCCGCAGGCTCTCGTGCCGGTCCGTGACATCGGACAACGCCTGTTCGAGAACTCCCCGGTCCAGCGGACCTGACAGGCGCAGAGCGACCGGGAGGTTGTAGCTGGTGCCCGTCTCCTCCCACTGGCTCAGGAACCACACCCGCTGCTGGGCGAAGGACAGCGGCAGTACCTCCGGGCGTTTGCCCGGCCGGAGCGCCGGCCTGGCGGGGAGAATCCCGTCAAGGCTCTCCGCCAGCCCGGCCACGGTCGGGGTACTGAACAGCAGACGGGCAGGCAGTTCCACGCCCAGCACCGAGCGCGCCCTGCTGCTCAGCCGCACGGCCAGCAGGGAGTGGCCGCCGAGATCGAAGAAGCCGTCGTCGATCCCCACCGCGTCACGGCCGAGCACTTCCGCGAACAGCCCGCACAGGAGCTCCTCGCGGAGATCGCGCGGCGCGCGCCGGGTGCCGGTGGGGTACGCCGGTTTCGGCAGTGCGGCGCGGTCGAGTTTCCCGTTCGGTGTCAACGGCAGTTCCTCGATCACCACGATCGCGGCGGGCACCATGTAGTCCGGCAGGTTCTGCCTGGCGAACTCCCGCAGTTGTCTCACATCGAGTTCCGTGTTCCGGGCGAGCACGTATCCGACGAGGCGGTTGTCCCCGGGCCGGTCCTCCCGCAGGACCGCCACCGCGTGCGTGACGCCCTCGTGGCGGGCCAGCGCCGCCTCGACCTCGCCGAGTTCGACCCGGAAACCACGGATCTTCACCTGATCGTCGGCCCGGCCGAGGAATTCCAGCGCGCCGTCGTCGGTCCACCGGACCAGGTCACCCGTGCGATACATGCGCTGTCCCGGCCTGAACGGGTTCGCCACGAACCGCTCCGCGGTCAGGCCAGGACGGTTCACGTAGCCGCGCGCCAACTGGGCTCCCGCGACGTACAGTTCGCCGATCACCTTCGGCGGGACGGGACGCAGCCCCGGGTCGAGCACGAACACGTCCACTCCGGCGAACGGACGGCCGATCAGGGGGCGGTCGCTGTCGTCCGACGTCCAGAAGAGGGAGTCCACCGTGGTCTCGGTCTGTCCGTAGATGTTGTAGACGGTGATCCCCTCGGTTTCCCGGATCCGTGTCCACAGCTTCTCGCCCACCGTTTCCGCGCCGGTCATCAGCACCGCCGGCGGCGTTCCGGCCGGGTCGAGCATGCCCTGCTGGATCAGCTCCTCGGCATAGCTGGGCATCACGTCGAGAGCGTCGATGCCGCACCGGTCCATGTAACGGGCCATGGCGGCGGGGTCGCGGCGGGTGTCGTCGCCGATGAGGTGGAGTTCGTGGCCGACGGCCTGCCACAGCAGACCGACGACCGAGGTGTCGAAGGAGAGGGACGCGGTCAGCGCCATCCGGCAGCGCCGTGAACCTCGGGTCCGCTCGGCGGTGGCGATGACCTCCTCACGGTAGAAGGCGAGCAGATTGGCCAGCCCACCGTGGGTCACCATCACGCCCTTGGGCAGGCCGGTCGACCCCGAGGTGTACACGACGTATGCCGGATGCTCCGGGGTGAGCGCGATCCTGAGTTCTTCCGATGATTCGTCGTCGAGCGCGGGGGCGTCGACGAGCACCGGTTCGTGTGCGGGCAGCGACTCGGCGGATGCGCCGTCGGTGACGACCAGGGCGGCGGCGGAGTCCTCCAGCAGGTGGGCGATCCGCCGGGCCGGGTAAGCCATGTCGACGAAGAGGAACGCGGCGCCCGCCTTCAGTACCGCCAGTAGCGCGACCACCAGGTCCATGGACCTGGGCAAGGCCACCGCCACCACCCGGTCCGGGCCCGCGCCCCGGCTCACGAGGTGGCGGGCGAGCCGGGTGGCACGTGCGTCGAGCTCGGCGTAGGTCATCGCGGTGTCCTCGAAGACCAGCGCCGTCGCGTCCGGCGTGCGGGCGGCCTGCTCCCGGAACGCGTCGGGCAGGAACACCGGTCGCGGCGCGAGCGCGGGCGCGGGACGCGCGGCGAGGAAGCGCCGCCGTTCCCCGTCCGAGAGCACGTCGACGGCGCTGATCGGTCGTTCCGGAGCGGCGAGCACCTGTTCCAGCAGTCGTCGCAGGCGCGTCACGAGCTGTTCGGCGGTGGTCCGGTCGAACAGTTCCTCGGCGTACTCGAGGTAGCCGGTCATCCCGGCCGGTGCTCCCTCGGCATCGCGCTCGTCCGCCAGTTCAAGACTGAGGTCGAACTTGGCGACGTCCCAGGTCACGGGGGCCCGTTCGCCCTCCAGCCCGGCGAAGGCCGGGGTGGCGGGCTCGCCGTGCTGCACCTGGAGCATGACTTGGAACAGGGGGTTCCTGGACAGCGACCGCTCGGGCTGCAGGACCTCCACGAGACGCTCGAAGGGGACGTCCTGGTGTCCGAACGCCTCCAGGTCGGTGTCGCGGACCCGTCGCAGCAGTTCGGCGAACCCGGGATCGCCTGCCGTGTCGGTGCGCAGCACCAGGGTGTTGACGAAGAACCCGACCAGGTCGTCGAGCGCGCTGTCCGACCGGCCCGCCACCGGGGTGCCGAAGGGGATGTCGGTGCCCGCGCCCATACGGGTCAGCAGTGCCGCGAAACCCGCCTGCAGCACCATGAACAGTGTGCAGCCGGCGGACCTGGCGAGATCGAGCAGCCTGCTGTGCAGCTCGGGCTCCCAGTCGACAGCCACCGTCCCACCGGACTGCGCCGCCACCGCGGGGCGAGGCCGGTCCACCGGCAACGTCAGCTCCGTCGGCAGTGCCGCCAACTGCTGCTGCCAGTATCCCAGCTGGCGGGCCATCAGGCTGTCCGTGTCCTCGGCGTCGCCGAGCAGCTCTCGCTGCCACAGGGTGTAGTCGGCGTAGCGCACGGGCTGCGCCGGCCAGTCCGGTGCGCTCCCGTCGCATCGGGCGGTGTACGCCAGGCCGAGGTCGCTGAGCAGCGGACGCAGGGACCATCCGTCGGCCGCGATGTGCTGAATGACCAGCAGCAGGACGTGCTGACCCTGGCCGAGCAGGAACAGCGTGGCCCGGACGGGTGCGTGTGCGGTGAGGTCGAACCGGTGACGGACCCGCTCCGCCGTGGCATCGGCGAGGTCTGCCGGTGCCACCTCGACGACCTCGATCCCGGGAACCGAGTCCAGAACGACCGGGTACGGCTCACCACCTTCCTCGGGGAAGATCGTGCGCAGGCTTTCGTGCCGTTGCGCCACGTCGGCGAACGCCTGTGCCAGAGCCTCCCTGTCCACCGCTCCGGTGAGACGGACCGCGACGGGCACGTTGTACGTTCCTTCGTCGCGCTCCATCCGGTTCAGGAACCACAGACGTCGCTGGGCGAACGACAGCGGTACGGGCTCCTCTCCTGCCCGGGCGGTCAGCGCGGGGCGTGCGGCTCCGGTCAGCCGCGCCAGTCCGGCCACCGTGGGCTCGGCGAACAGGTCGCGGATCTCGAACCCCTCCCCCAGGACCGACCGGATCCGGGAGAGCAGCCGGAGCGCCAGCAGGGAGTGCCCTCCCAGGTCGAAGAAGTGGTCGTCGATCCCCACGCGGGGCACCCCGAGCACTTCGGCGAAGAGTTCGCACAGGATCTCCTCGCGCGGACTCCGCGGCTCCCGCACGGCGTGCGCGGCCCGGTCCGGCTCCGGCAGCGCGGCCCGGTCGAGCTTCCCGTTCATCGTGGTCGGCATGGTCTCGACCAGGACCACCGCGGCGGGAACCATGTAGTCGGGCACGCTGTCCGACACGAACCGGCGAAGGTCCCGGCCCGTGAGGCCCGAGGACCGGGCCACGGCATACGCGACCAGGCGCTGGTCACCCGGCCGGTCCTCCCTGAGGACGACCGCGGCTTGGATCACCTCGGGGTGGCCGGCCAGCACCGCCTCCACCTCGCCGAGCTCCACGCGGAAGCCCCGGATCTTCACCTGCGCGTCCGCGCGGCCGACGTACTCCAGCGCCCCGTCGGCGGTCCACCGGGCCAGGTCCCCGGACCGGTACATACGCTCCCCCGCCGAGAACGGGCAGGCCACGAACCTCTCGGCGGTCAACGCGGGGCGCCCGGTATATCCCCTGGCGAGCTGGACCCCGCCCAGGTACAGCTCGCCCACCACTCCCGGCGGCACCGGCCGCAGCCCGCCGTCCAGCACATACGCCGCCACATTGGCCAGCGGCCGGCCGATCGGCACCGAACTTCCCTCATCGCCACGGCGGCACTGCCAGTAGGTCGCGTCGACAGCGACTTCGGTCGGTCCGTAGAGGTTGTGCAGTTCGGTGGAGCCGAGCGTGCTGAACAGTTCACGTTGTGTCTCCGCGGACAGAGCCTCACCGCTGGAGATGATCCGGCGCAGGCTCGTGCAGCCGGCCGCTCCGGGCTCCCGGAGGAACGCTTGCAGCATCGAGGGCACAAAGTGTGTGACGGTCACCGATTCACGCTGGATCAGCTCGGCCAGATAGGCGGGGTCGCGGTGTCCGCCGGGCTTCGCCATCACCAGACTCGCCCCGGAGATCAGCGGCCAGAAGAACTCCCACACCGATACGTCGAAACCGGCCGGCGTCTTCTGCAGCACCCGATCGGCATCGGTGAGCCGGTACTGGGCCTGCATCCACAGCAGACGGTTGACTATCGCCGCGTGCGGGACCACGACCCCCTTGGGCCGTCCGGTGGATCCGGAGGTGAAGATGACATAGGCGGAGTGCGCCGGGCGCGGTCGCACCGGCCGGGCGGGGACCCGCGCGATCGGCTCGTCGAGCAACAGCTTCGGTACAGCGCCGGGGAGGGCGCCGACGCTCTTCGAATCAGTCAGTACGAGGATCGGCCCGGCATCCGTGACCATCGCGGCGATCCGGCCGGCGGGGTGGTCCAGATCCAACGGAAGGTAGGCCGCGCCCGCTTTGACGACAGCGAGGATCGCGACCACCAGTTCCACCGAACGGGGCAGTGCCACGGCCACGACCCGGTCCGGGCCCGCGCCTCTGTGGGCGAGCTGCGCCGCCAGCCGATCCACTCGTTCGTCCAGCTCGGCGTAGCTCAGTTGCTCGTCGGACGCCACCAGGGCCGTCGCGTCCGGCGTGCGTCGGACCTGCTCCGACCACAGGTCGGCAAGCGTCACGTCGGGCAGCTCGACCGCGGTGTCGTTCCACTTTCGTACGACCCGGTCGTGCTGCCCCGGCGACAGCATGGTCAGCGCGGAGAGCGGCCGGTCCGGATCCTCGGCCACCTGCTCGAACAGCAGCACAAGCCGGTCGGCGATCTCGGCCGCCCGGTCGGCGGTGAACAGGTCCGGGCGGTAGTGCAGGCGCAGCGCGAGCCGCTCGCCCGGTTCGACGGCGAGGGTCAGCGGATAGTGCGCGCTGTCACGGAAGGTGACGCCCACCTCCAACTCACCGTCGGGCGAGTCGACCTTGTAGTCGTGCATCGGGAAGTTGTCGAAGACGACGTTGGTGTCGAAGAGCGCGGTCGGGGATCCGGTCAGGGTCTGGATCTCCGTCAGACCGAGGTGGTCGTGGTCGAGCGATGCGGCGCGCCCCGCCTGGATCTGACCGAACAGCGCGCTCACCGAAGCCGCCCGGTCCAGCCGCGCCCGTACCGGAACCGTGTTGATGAACATCCCGATCATCGAGTCCGCGCCGGTCAGCTCTGCCGGACGACCGCTGACCGTCGAGCCGAACACCACATCGTCGCGTCCGGCGAGCGAACCGACCAGGATGGCCCAGACCCCTTGGCACACCGTGTTGAGCATGATGTGGTTCCTGCGGGCGTGCGCGGTAAGCAACGCCGTCGTCCCCGACGGCAGCAGCACTGCCACCTCCTCCGGCGGCGGACCGCTCCGGGAATCGGCGGGCGCGACGAGAGTGGGCTCGGTGACCCCCTCCAGGGCCGCCGCCCAGTGCCGCTCCGCGCCGGCCCTGTCCTGTTCCGCCAGCCATGCCAGGTAGTCCCGGTACGGGCGCACCGAGGGCAGGCCGGCGGTACCGCCGGCCCGGGAGTACACCGCGAACAGCTCCTGGAACAGCAGGGCGAAGGACCACCCGTCCAGCAGGAGATGGTGGGCGGTCACCAGCAGCCGGTGGCGGCGGGCGGTGTGCCGGACGAGGGTGAACCGGATCAACGACGATCCGCCGACGTCGATGCCCCGGGCCCAGTCCAGCTCGGTCAGTTCGGCGATCCGTTCCGGCGCGCCTTCCTGACCGACCTCGGTCTCCCGCCAGTCCAGCGGGACATCGCGGCGCACCACCCGTATCGGTTCGCCTGTCTTTCGGTACCGGAATCCGGACCGCAATGTGGCGTGGCGCCGTATCACGGTGTCCGCGGCCGTCCTCAGGAGCGCGGAATCCACCGGTCCGTCGAGGTCCACCGCGAATTGTGCGAGGTATGGGCTGTGCTTTTCCCGGTCGAACAGCGCGTGAAAGAGAAGGCCTTCCTGCAGGGGTGACAGGGGAAGGATGTCCTCGACTACCGATTGCTTCATCTTCAGTGTCAACTTCCTCAGAAGGCCCGCAGATCGGATTCGATCTCTTCGAGTTCGTGCTGGCTGAGCGAGCTCAGGGTCAGATCGGACGGGGTGAGCCCGCCCGCTCCGGGTTCGCGGGCGTGCGCGACCAGGGTCCGGAGCATCCGGAACCACGATTCCGCCAGCTCGCGGGTGTCCGCCTCGGACACGACGCTGTCGGCCCAGGTCCAGGTGGCCCGTAGCTCCGGGCCGTCCGCCCGGTCCACCGTGGCCACGTTGACCTCGACGCTGTGGGCCATGGGCATGCCTGATCCGGTGTCGTCCACACCGGTCCCGTACTCCGGTACGACCGACCAGTCGTCGTCCGAGACCTCGAAACGGCCCAGGTAGTTGAAGACGAACTCCGGCTGGGCCGCCTTCTCCAGCAGCGCACCCGTCTGCGGGTTCAGATAGCGGAGGAGGCTGTACCGGACTCCCTTGTCGGGAATGCCGCGCACCTGTTCCTTGACCCGCTTCACCGCGTTCCCCATCGCCGCCCCGGCGCCGTGCGCATCCGTCCCGTCCGGTTCGCCCAGGTCGAGCCTGATCGGGAACAGGCTGGTGAACCAGCCGACGGTCCGGGAGAGATCCGCCTCCGCGAGTGCGTCTTCCCTGCCGTGGCCTTCCAGGTGCAGCAATGCGGTGCCGTCGCCCGCCGTGCCGCGTCCGCGGTGCCAGTCGCCCATCGCCTGCACGAGACCGGCGAGGAGAACGTCGTTGATACCGGCGTTGAACAGCGACGGCACCGTGGTCAGCAACGCCTCGGTGAACTCGGCCGGCAGGGACTCGGTGAAACTCCGGTCCCGGCTTTCCACGTCCTGACCGGGCACCCTCGCCCGGTCGCCGAACCGGGCGGCGCCGGGGCGCAGCCGTTCGAGCCAGCCGGGGAGTTCCGCGACACCGGCCTGCGCGTGCGCCTGCTCGCCGAGTACTGCGGACCAGCGGCGGAACGAGGTCGGCACTGGATCGAGAGTGATCGCGGCACCCTTCTCGACGGCCTGCCAGGCCGTCGCGAGATCGGCGGCCAGGATGCGCCAGGAAATCGAGTCGACGGCCAGATGATGGACGACCAGGGCGAGCATGCCCTGGCGATCCGGTCCGGCATCGAACCACACGGCCTGGAGGACGTTGCCCTCCCGGGGGCGCAGCCTGTCGCGCGCCGCGTCCGACTCCTGTCGCACCAGCGCGGCCCACTCCTCCTCGGGGCGTCCCGCCACATCCGTCCGCCGGACGGCCGAGGCCGCTCCGGCCGCGCCCACCGGCCGGGTCTCCAGCGCCCAGTGCGTCTCGTCGACCGGCACGGACAGCCGCAGGCGCAGGATGTCGTGGTGGTCGAGCAGAGCCTGCACCATCGACGTCAGACGGGGTTCCGTCAGCCCTGAAGGCGTGCGCAGGACCGCGAACTGGTTGTAGGTGTCGACCACTCCACCGCGTTCCCGGAACCAGTGCACGATCGGAGTGGTGACGACCGGTCCCACCCCGCTGTCCGCGACGGGCGCCGGCTCCTGGTCCAGCGTGGTGGCCGTCCGTGCCAGCGCTTCGATGTCCCGCCGGGTCAGCACATCGCCGACGGTGATCCGCAGACCGGCTCTCCGGGCCCGGCTGACGAGCTGCATGGCGATGATGCTGTCTCCGCCGAGCGCCACGAACCCGTCGTCGATCCCGACGTCGCTCACTCCGAGCACGTCGGCGACCAGTTGACAAAGGACGCGCTGGTGACGGGTGACCGGGCTTTCCCCGGCCGCACTCGAATTCGCTTCACCGAAAGGCCTGGTCACGTATTCCCTCATTCCGGTTCCGGTCTGGAATCAGGAACGAAGTTAGCGAGCGGCGCTCGCCACCGGCGGCAGTCGGAGCGGCAATTCGCGGAAGCACCGCGAAGGAACGCAGGTGAGTTGCCGGTGTGATTGCCTCCGGACCCGACGGCGCACGCCGACGATGACATGCGCGACGTTCGGGCGGAATCACATGGAGAAGAGGTTCAGCGGTGACAATCCAGCAACCGGCCCAGCCGGCGGTCGATCTTGCGATGTTCGGCGGTGGCCGGGCCGTGCCCAGGGAGCTCGGGATCAGGCCCTGGCCGATGGTGACCGATCAGGACGAGCAGGCGGTCCATCGGGTGCTGAGGTCCGGCCGGTTCACCTCCGCCTCGTCGGGGGAGCAGGAGATCGCGGGCCTGGAGCGGGAGTGGGCGCAGTACGTCGGCACGGAGCACTGTGTGGCGGTGAGCAACGGCACCGCGGCGCTGTCGGTCGCGCTGAGCGCCGCGGGTGTGGAGCCTGGCGACGAGGTCATCGTGCCCGCCCTGAGCTTCATCGGCAGCGCCACCGCTCCGCTCCATCTCATGGCCGTACCGGTGTTCGTGGACATCGACCCCGTCACGTTCAATCTGGACCCCGCGGCGCTGGAGGCCGCGATCACCGGCCGGACCAAGGCGATCGTCGTGGTCCACCTGCACGGTCTGCCCGCCGATCTGGACCGGATCACCGAGATCGCCGCCCGGCACGGGGTCACCGTGATCGAGGACGCCGCGCAGGCGCACGGTGCCCGGTACCGGGGCCGGTCCGTGGGCTCGATCGGCGCGGTGAACACCTTCAGCCTCAACGTCAGCAAGAATCTCGCCACCTGCGGTGAGGGCGGCCTGATCACCACCGATGACGCGGACGTGGCGACGAGGGCGACCATGCTGCGGCAGTTCGGTGAACTCATTCCGGCGGGCGGCGAGCGCAGCTACGTGGCGCATCTGCTGGGCTGGAACTGTAAACCGAACGCGATACAGGCGGCGTTCACCCGTAGCCGTCTCGCTCAGCTCCCCGACGAAATGGCGGTCCGCGAGGAGCACGTCGGCCGACTGCTGGGACGGCTGGCCGCGTATCCCGGCTTCCTGGTGCCCGAGGTCCCGCAGGACCGCACCCATGCCTGGCACGTCCTGCGCATCCGGGTGAATCCCGCGGCCTTCGGGCTGGCCGACGAGTTCGCGGGCCCGCTGCGCTCCGTCGTACAGCGGGCCCTGCGTGCCGAAGGGGTGCCCGCCGTGCCCTACCAGCTGCAGCCGTTGCCCGCGCAGCGGGTCTTCACCGGCCGCCGCGGGTTCGGTGCCTACCCGTGGGCGTTGCCCGGCGTCGTGGACCGCCCTTACCGTCCCGAGGACTTCCCGGCCACCCTGCGAGTCCTCGACGACTCCTTCACGATCCAGAAGGCGCACCTGCATCCGGACTCAGGACCGTTGCTCGACCGGTACGCCGACGCGTTCGAGAAGGTCTGGCACCACCGCGAGGCACTGGCCGCCATCGCCGCGACGACGGACTGCACACCGCACTGGGAACGCGCCGCGGAGATCGCCGACGCCGAGTGGGCCGGAGCGTTCCCCGCCCGATGACCTCAACCCACTCCATCCCATGATCCCGGTCCGGGATCATGGGATGGAGTGGGTTGAGGGCCGGTCCGGACCGCCGGGATCGCTTCGACGCCGGGGGTTCAAGCCAGCAGCCGTCGCACGTGCTCGGTCACCGTCGCGCCGGAGATCCCGTTGCGCTCCAGTAGACGCCGGTGTCCCCCGGTACCGGCGGCGAACCGGTCGGCGACCGCCACCCGCCGTACCGGACAGGCGATACCCAGGCCGGCCACGACCTCGGCCACCGCCGAACCGAGGCCCCCGGCCGCCCAGTGTTCCTCGACGGTGACGATTCCGCGTGTGCGGGTGGCGGCCGCGACGATCGCCTCCCGGTCGAGCGGTTTGACCGTGTGCATGTTGAGCACGGCCACGTCGATCCCGTCGCGGGCCAGTTCGCCGGCGGTCTCGACCGCGATGAGCACGGGATGCGGCCCGGTGGCGATCAGCGTCACGTCGGATCCCCGGCGCAAGGACTGCGCGACCCCGATCCGCACCGGCTCCGCCCCCGGCGCAAGGCTCGGCGTCGCGCCGCGCCCGAGGCGCAGGTACACCGGTCCCGGCAGCTCAGCGCCGGCTCGGACCAGGCTCTCGGTGGCGGGGCCGTCCGCGGGCACCAGCACCGTCATGTTCGGCAGCATCCGCATGACGGCGAGGTCTTCCAGCGCGTGGTGGGTGGAGCCGAGGTGGCCGGCGGAGAGGCCGCCGTGGGTGGCGACGATCCGTACCGGCAGGTTGTTCCAGGCGATGTCGAGCTTCACCGCTTCCAGCGCCCGGGTGGCGGCGAAGGTCGCCATGGTGTTGACGAAGGGAATCCGGCCGGACCTGGCCAGTCCCGCCGCCACGCCCATCAGGTTCTGTTCCGCGATACCGAGGTTGAGATACCGACGCGCGCTCTCACCCCAGTCGGTGGCGGAGAACAGGCCGGTGTCGCTGTCCAGGCACACATGGCGTTCGTCCTCGCCGAGCAACTCGACCAGTACGTCCCGGTACACCTCCCGGGCCGCGCGGGTCTCGTCGGGCACGGTGGGTTCGGTGGCTTCGGCTGTCACGACGGACATGTCGTCTCCGTTCAGGGTCGTTCGCCGCGCATCACCGCGGCATGGGCACGCCGGTGCCCGCGCTCGGTGAGCCGGACGTAGTGGCTGCGGGCCTGGCCCTCGATATAGGGCAGTCCTTTGCCCTTGACCGTGCGGGCCAGCAGCACGGTGGGTCTGCCCGGGGTGTGCGGAATACGCGACAGGGCCGTCCGCAACTGGTCCGGCTCGTGCCCGTCGACCTCGAGTACCGACCACCCGAAACTGCGCCAACGGTCCCCGAGTGGCTCAAGGCCCACGGTCTCTTCGGTGTCACCGCTGATCTGCAGCCCATTGCGGTCCACGATCGCCACCAGCCGGTCCAGTGACTGGGCGCCGGCCGCCATCGCGGCCTCCCAGACCGAGCCCTCCTGCAGTTCGCCGTCGCCGAGCACGACGAAGCAACGCCGGTCACTGCCGTCCAACCGTGCGGCGAGCGCGAAGCCGACACCGAGCGGCAGTCCGTGCCCGAGTGACCCGGTCGGCATCTCGACCCCGGGGACGGCCGGATTCGGGTGTGCGGTGAACATGCTGTCCGGAGCGCCGTAGCCCGCCAGCAGTTCCGCGGGGAAGAAGCCCCGCTCCGCCAGGACCGCGTACAGTCCGATCGCGCCGTGTCCCTTGCTCAGCAGCAGGATGTCCCGGTCCGGTGCCTGCGGCCTCCGCGGGTCGATCCTCAGCACGTGACGGTAGAGCGTCACCAGGATCTCGACCATGGACATCGATCCGCCGAGGTGGCCGCCCTCCGGGTTGGCGCACATCCGCACAATGAGTTCCCGTGCCGTGCGCGCGTGATCGTCACTCATCGGTTCTTCCCGGTGAAATGCTCATCCAGTTCGGCCAGGGCACGGGTCAGCACCCCGATGCCGAACAGGTATTCGGACAGTTTGATGTGTTCCCGGTCGGAATGATCCAGACTGCTGTCCCCCGGCCCGTACGTGGCCATCGGCATCGTCCACGTCTCCGCCAGTGTGTTCATGTCGGAGGTACCGGTCTTCACCTTCGCCCTCGGGCTGCCGCCCTGCGCGCGGATCGCGACCGAGAGCGCCCGCACCACCGGGTCGTTGCGGCCGACACGGCAGGCGCGCACCGTGTTGACGACCTGGAGCGTGCCCAGGTCCAGCCGCTCGGACAACGCGGCCACCAGGCCCTCGCTGTCGAAACCCGGGGGAATCCGGACACTGAACTCCGCGGTGGCGGACGTCAGTCCACCGTTGATCGACGTCAAGGTCGGGCCAGGACTGTCGAATCGGGCGTGGCTCGCCTCCGGGCCGAGCAGGTCCAGCAGCTCCGTCCACGCCCGAGCCGCCAGTTCGGACGCCTTCGGCACGGCGTTGCTGGGGTGGGTCGCCTCGCACCGCACGTGGTAGCGGAGGTCGATCTTTCCCTTGTATCCCAGGACGACCGTGTCGCAGCCACTGGGCTCGCCGATGATCAGCGCGTCCGGCGGCTCGTGAGTACGGCGGATCTCCACCGCGCCCCGGGACATCGTGGTCTCCTCCTCCACCGCGCCCACGACCACGATCCGGCCGCGGAACCCAGTACTGCCGGCGGCCGCGCAGATCATCGTGGCGAGCGGCCCCTTGGCGTCGACCGAGCCCCTTCCGTACAGGCGATCGCCGTCCACGCGCACCGGGATGTCCCCCGGTACGGTGTCGATGTGTCCGAGCAGCATCACCGTCGGCCCCGGGCCGTGCCGGATCTCCCCGACGGCGTTGCCCGCCCCGTCGATCCGTGCGGCGAGACCGGCTCCACGCATGGCATCCACGACGTGGGCGGCCAGCTCCGATTCCGCGAAGGACGGTGAGGGAATCCTCAGCATGCCGTGGAGCAGTTCGATCGCGGCCCTGTCCGAAAAGATCGTCACTCTTCCTCCAGTAGCACTTCGGTGCACGAGCCCTCCAGGGCCTCCTGGACCGGATGCGGTCGACGGCCGTCCGCGATCAGGACGCGGTGCACACCGGACAGCAGTGCCTCCCGGGCCGCGATCAGCTTGATCCCCATGCCGCCGGTGACCACCGGAGGTGTCCCCCGGCGGGGAACCCTGCAGACGGGGAGCACCGACCGTTCGTCGTGCCGGTCGGCCAGCACCCCGTTCGCCCCGGTGAGCAGCACAAGGGTGCTCGCCCGGACGGCGCCCGCGACGGCCGCGGCGGCGCGGTCCGCATCCGTGTTGACCACACGGCCGTCCTCGGCCACGGCAGGCGGCGACACCACGGGCAGCAGCCCCGCCGTGAGCACCGTGGACAGCAAGTCGCCGTTGACCGCGACGATCCGTCCGCTGTGGTCGTCCCTGACCACGATCCGGCGTCCGCCGACGAGCGCGCGGTGCGCCGACTTGCGGGCGGCCACGAGGAGTCCGGCGTCCAGGCCGGTCAGCCCGACCGCGCTCACTCCGCAGGCGCGCAGGGCGGCCAGCAGACGGGGTTTGACGGAGCCGGCCAGCGCCAGCTGCACCACTTCGAGAGTTCGCTCGTCGGTGTACCGGGTCGACACCCCGTCCGGGGCGACGAGCCGGCGGGAAGGCACTCCGAGACGTTCGGCGAGCCTGTCGATGTCCGCCGAACCGCCGTGGGCGAGGATCACCGGCCGGCCGCCGCGGTGCACGGCGGCAACGTCCGCGCAGATCGCCTCCGACCGCACAGCGGCGTTCCCGCCGCATTTGACCACAAGTATGTCCCGCATTCGCTTTATCAGCCTCACGTCAGTTCGGATGCAGTCCGGGGAATTCCAGCCCTGTCCGTTCCGGCCAGCCGAAGCGGACGTTCAGGCATTGCACCGCGCCGCCCGCCCCGCCCTTGACCAGGTTGTCCAGTGCGCCGATCAGGACCGCGGTGCCGTCGTCCTCGGACACCGCGAACCCGACATCGCAGAAGTTGGATCCGGAAAGGATCTTCGGCTCGGGGAGCCGGTACAGGCCCTGCCGCTGGGCGATGACCCGGACGAACGGCTCGTTCCTGTACGCCGCGCGGAACGCGGACCGGACGTCTCTCTCCGACACGCCGGAGACCAGTTCCGTGTGGCACAGCACCTGCACGCCGCGGACCGCCTCGACGCCGGTGGCGGTCATCCGTACGGTACGGTCCGTGGCCTGCGCGATCTCGGCCTCGTGCCGATGCCCGGAGGGAGCGAACACCCGTAGGGCACCGCTGCGTTCGGCATGGGCACCGGCGGGACCGCCGGAGACGCCCGATCCGCTGGAACCGGTTCTGGCGTCCACCCGGACCGTGCTCTCGATCAAACCCGCCCGGGCCAACGGCCGGACCGCGAGAATGCCGGCGGTGGCCATGCAACCGGGGACCGCGATCCGGTCGCTCGTGGCCAGTTGGGCGCGATGCCATTCAGGCAGCCCGGTGGTGAAATCGGGGATCAGATGCGGTGCGGTGTGCGTGACCCCGTAGTAGGACGCGTAGATTTCGGGATCCCGTAGACGGAAATCGCCGGACAGGTCGATGACGGTCCCGGCCATTTTCAGGAATTCTTCCATCCTTCCCATGGTTTTCCGATGCGGAGCGGCCAGGAAGAGCACATCGAAATCGATACTCTCCAATGTGTCGTGGCCGACGAAGCACAGGTCCGTGTGGCCGCGCAGGTTGGGATGCGGGCCGTCGACCCGGCGCCCGGCCAGGCGGTCGGAGCTGGCGGCCACGACGGTTGCCCGTGGATGACCGTGCAGCAGGCGAAGCAACTCGCCACCGATGTAGCCGGACGCCCCGACGATCGCTACTCGGAGCATGAGCGTGACTTCTCCAGGAGATGGTCGACGATCCGGTCGGCGACGGAAACCGCGTCACCAAGAGCCTGCTGGAGGCCGGAGAACTCGACACCGTGGTTGACCTCCAGGACAAGGACCTCTCCCGTCTCGTCCTCGATCAGATCGACACCGGCGATCTCGGCCTCCACGGCCTGCGCGGCCATGACCGCGAGTTTCGCGATATCAGGTGTCAGGGGGCACAGTTCGCTCACCGCGCCCCGCGCCACGTTGGTCCGCCAGTGCTCACTGCGCCGGTAGGTCGCGGCCAGCGCTTCGCCGCCCACCACGATCACCCGGATGTCCCGCCCCGGTTTGGCTATCCATTCCTGCAGGTAGACGATCCGCGCCTGCGGTGCGGGCAACGCGGCGACATACTCCAGCACGGTTTCCGCGGTCTGCCGGTCCGGCAACGCGGCGACCAGCCGGCCCCACGAACCCTGCAGCGGCTTCACCACAGCCGGATAGCCGATGCTCTCCAGAGCCGTCAGCGCGGCTTCCGGGGTCAGCCCGAGGGCCGTTCGCGGTGTCGGCAGTCCGGCTTCGACGAGTGCCGCGGACGTGCGCCACTTGTCCCCGCACAGCTCGGTCGCCCGCGCGGAGTTGACCACCGTCGCACCCGCCGCCTCCAGCGCGTTGGCCGCGTACGTCGCCCTGGCGAGCCCGATCTCCCTGTTCAGCACGATCGGCTGAGGGCCGCGCTCACCGAGTTGCTGCCACCACTCACGGCTGTCGAGGTGCCGATGGGCAATCCCTCTGCGCCGGAGGGCTTCGAGGATCCGTTTCTCGCTGGCCCGCACACGCGACGCGAGGACCGCGAACGGCACGGCGTCGCTCACTCGCCCCAGTCCTCTTCGATCTCCGGCGCGAGCGCGGCCCGTATCGGATCCAGTGTGAGGATCTCCAATTCGCTGGCGCATTCACCGCATTCCACTATCTCGCCAATCACCGGAGTTCCGGCGGGAACCACCGAGTTCTCGCATTCCGGGCAGGTGACCATTTCCCATCCCTTTCCTCGACCGCCACAAGACACGGGTAAACGTATGGGCCGCGGTGGACCCCGGTAGGCAGAATCAGCGGCAGTCTCAGCCGGCCCGGGCCACCCTGGCCGGAGCTCGGTCCCGCGCGTACAGGAGCCGCACGAGTTGCAGCGCCGTGAACCGCTCCGGCATACGGGCGCCCACCGGCCGCACCAGCCCGTGGACCAGCAGCGCGTGCAGGGCAGCAGCCGGATCCGGCACCAGGTGATCGAGGTCCCCGACCGTCCAGTGCGGACGGTCCGCCACCTCAGCCAGCACGTGGCCATAGCACTCGGCCACGACGTCGACGCTGCGCGCCAGGGAACGCAGCAGGTCCTGGCAGCCGCAGCCCGCCGGGGAGGAGAGGAGAGAGGAGTCCCGGCCGGCTCGGGCCAGCAGGAGCTCGGGCGGATACACCAGGCACCAGCCCGCCGCGTACTCAAGTGCCCTGGGTACACCGTCGAGCCAGCGACACAACCGCACCACCGCGTGCGCGTTGTCCTCCCGAAGCCGGAACCCCGGCCGCGACCGGCGCATGTGGGACAGGAACAGCGCCACGGACTCGACCTCGCTCAACCGGGCGTAGTCATAGTCCCGCGCCTCCTCCGGCACGGCCATCGCGGTGAGCGGCAGTACGCGCTCACCCGGCAGATACCGCGGCGTCAGACCGGTCACCACGACGCGCAGCCCCGGACAGCGCCGAAGCAACTCGCCAACGTCCACCCTGCCGGGTCCCGAAGCGTCGCCGCCATCGATCACCAACAGTTCGTGCCTCTCACCGATCGCCCCGACGAGGTCGTCGGTCAGGTCAGCGGCACCTGGCGGCGGCCCGCCGGAACCGGAGCCCGCCGCGGGAATCGCACCGCGGCAAAGGGAATCCCCTGCGGACGCGTGCCACCCGACCCGCCAACCCCTGGCACGCAGCACTTGGGCCGCCTCAAGCACCAGATGCGTTTTCCCGATGCCGCTGATGCCGACCACGCTCACCAGGCGGTGACCGTACACGGTCACCTGATCGAGCAAAACCTGCAGCTCCGCTTCCCGGCCCACCAGCGTGCCGGGCGGAGCGGGCGGCTCGGGCGGAGCCGACGGCTCGGGCAGTTCGAGCGGTGCAACCCGCAGGTCCGCCGGGCTTCCACCGGCGGCGAGCAGTTGCAGGCGCTCAGGATCGCCCAGCCGCAACGCGTCGGCCAGCAGCCCCACACTCTCCCGCCGGGGCCGTCGGACCCGTCCGCTCTCCAGGTCCCGGATCGCTCGGACGCTCAGCGTCGCGAAGTCCGCCAGTTGCTGCTGGGTCAGACCGGACCGGCGCCGATGCCCCTTCAGCAGCTCGGCGAAGGAAACCGCTTCGCGAGGCCCCTCCGACGGTGTCGGCACCGGCCGCTGCCGCGGGCCGCCCACTGCGCATTCGCGTAACGAAAGTCCGGTTGCCGCGTTCTTTCCGACGGTAGGCGGACTGACGCTCATGCGCCGGTCGATCTCCCCGCAGGTGTCCCCGCGCACCATGTGCCCGAGTGCTTCTCTTTCCCGGTCACCGATTTTCCGGACAGCTTTCCGTAGTTTATCGCTCACGGAGTCGGGCGCCCTTTCTCTGTCTGATTCCTGCGTCCCGAGAGCTGTAGGACCACAGACTCCGGAACTGACCACGGGTCGAATTCCCCGTACGTACCCGCAGGTCATCCCGCGACACGACCCCAACCGCTGTCGTTGCCGGGCGCGACGGTGGACGTCGCACGGATGCCGGCGCTGCCGGTCCCGGCGGCAGCGGCACCGGCGACGGTGCCGATCGCCAGCGCGCAGAGAACAGCCACCACGAACACGCGGGCAGACTTCATGATTTCTCCCAGAATTCAGAGCGGGGAATGTTTGAAAGGTCCCGTCCGGTGTTGTCCGGCCGTTTCCCTTCTGCTCTTCCAGGATGGTGGGCGCCCGTCCCGGAATCCACAGACGGAACCATTCACCAAGTTCTCCGGCACCAAAGCGGGGGGTGGATGAAAAGCCCACGGAGCTGCAATCGATGGCAATACGGACGGATGTGGCAGTTCGGAGTCCGGCGGGGCCTTGACCTCTGGCCCCGGCCGTACGGGGCACCGGATTCCGAGGGCCCCAGAACGGACATCTCGTGGTCATGAAGAACTGTCCGTCGCAGTTCGAGGCGGACGCGGTCGCGCTGGACCGGTCGCTGCCCGAGGCGACGATCCGGCAGGTCGCCGCCGGTCCGGGGATCAACCCCGAGACCCTGCGTCACCGTGTCCGGGCAGCAGGTGCGAGCCGGCCCCGCCCGCTGACCTGACTCGTCAGCAAAGGGAAACAATTCCGGCCAGCGGCCGGCCACCACGACACACGCGACTACATCTTCGACGCGGCACCCTCGCCGCGATCGTCATCCGGCTCCGAGACACCGTCCAGAAGCCATCAAGAGCGACCCAGTGAGGACTCACGCGGGCGCCCCGACCCCGGAAAGGGCCGGAACGGGCCGCGTGTGGTCCGCGGCGGCGGCACCTCCTCCCCCGCACAGGGCAGGAGAAAGGGGTAATTTCGCAGGGCGAATTCAGGACCGAAGTGACCCGAACCGCGTGCTGGAGCAACCGATCCCCCGGCTTGCGGCTCTCTAGGGGCAGAGAAGCTGACAGCCCACCGGAGACTCGATCACCGCCATGAGCAGAACCAGTCACCCCCTCCTGCCCTCCTCGGACCGGCCGCGCAGGGCAGGGCTCAACTCACCGTCCTGCAAAGTCTGGTCGACCCGGCGTCCGCCAGCCACAAGATTTCCAGCGACGAACCTGCTCCCACGGTCGCCCGACCCGCACGAAGCGATCCGCGGCATGTGCGGGCAACCGGTGGGTGGCCCGTACGTGGCAGCCGGGAGACGCCGAGTGCGATGAGAGTGCGGCATGTGTCCATGTGGGTATCAGGAGCGGAGAACTGATGGTGGATCAGCAAGTCGATGACAACGTTTTCACCGTGGGAGACACACTCAGCGCCGAGGAAGTGGCCGTCTATCGTCGACTGGCTCTGCACGGTCGGTTGGACCCGGCCCTGATGGCCGAGGAGACGGGGATCGACGAGACCGCGGTGAGCGGTGCGGTGGACCACCTCGTCCGGATCGGCCTGGTGCACAGGGGCGGGGAGGGCGACGACCGCCTCTGGGCTGTCGACCCTGACCTCGTCGCGGCCGTGGCCACCGCATCGGTGGAGCGTGCCATCGCGGAACAGCAGACGCAACTGCACCTCTTCCGCGACCAGTTCGCCCAGTTGGCCGCCGACTACAACGAGGGGAGGCACGGTGTCCATACGAACCTGGAGACCATTCCCGGGCTCACCAATGTGCGGGCCGCGCTGAACCGGGCGGCCGAGCAGTGCCGCGAGGACATGGTCACCGTGCAGCCGGGCGGCACCCGCCCGCCCGAGGTGCTCCAGGACGCACTGCTCCGGGACAGCCAGATGCTCGCCCGGGGGGTGCGGATGCGGACCGTGTACCACCACACCGCACGGTTCAACAGCCCCAGCCAGGCGTACGTGGCCACGGTGAGCGCGCTGGGCGGCGAGTACCGGACCGCCCACCAGCTCGTCGGCCGGATGATCATCTTCGACCGGGAACTCGCGTTCATGACCAACCGCAACGACCGGCTGGGCGCGGTGGTGATCCGGGAGCCGTCGGTCGTGCACTTCCTGTACGAGATGTTCGAGCAGGTGTGGTCGCAGGCCCAGCCGTTCTCCGACGCGGCCACCGACGGCCTGGAGGCGGTCGCCAAGGATCTGGACCGCACCATCCTGCGACTGCTGGCGACGGGGCTGAAGGACGAGACGATCGCGCGGCGGCTCGGCATGTCCTTACGCACCACCCGCAAACACATAGGCGACATGATGCAGGCTCTCGGTGCCGAGAGCCGTTTCCAGGCCGGCGTCGCGGTGGCCACGAGGGGGCTGCTGAACGACGACGAAGAGCCGGACGCGGCACCCACGACAGCGCTCACCTGATCCGGCGGCCGCCCGGGGCACACACCGTCAGCCCGTGCCCTCCAGGTGGAGTTCGAGCAGTGTGGTCGGGGCGTGGATCTCCGACAGCCGGTAGGTGCGGTCGTGGGGCATGAAGAGAGTGCTGCCGGAACGCAGCCGCATGCCCAGCGGGTGCAGGGGGCCAGGTGCCGGGTCCTCGCCGACACGCGACAGAACACAGCGGCAGGCTCCTTCCAGGACCGTGACCGTGGACTCGGCACCGTTCGGCGCGCTCTCCACGGCGAAGGAGTCCGCCGACAGGAAGCGGAAGAGGGGACGCACCCGCAGGTGCAGCCTGCGGCCGAGCTCGGCCGCCAGTTCCTCCGCGCCCGGTCCGCCCGGCACAGCGAGATCGACGCCCGGTTTTGGACGGGCCGGGCGGGGCAGCTCCAGCAGGGCCGGCAAGGTCCTCGGATCCTCGGGCCACAGCAGAGCGGGCCCTCGGCCGCCGTTGGCCGCCACGCACAGGACCAGTTCTTCGACGAAGGACTGCATCGGCTGGCTCAGAGCTCGCCGTCCAGGCACAGTTCTCCGATCTCACCGCAAGTCCGGGCGATGCGGGATGAATAAGGTGTGCAGGGCGCCACGACGCCCGGACACACTGCGGAAAAGCGGGGAGGAACCACCTGAGCACCGCTGCGGCCGCAGTGAGGATTCTGCCGCAGGGACGCCGGTCCCGACAGTCACGTGCTCGCGCGTCATCCGGCGCCCGCGGCATCGACTCGGCACTCGATCCCGGGTTCGGCCGGACCTGGATCCGGTCGGACCTGAGTCCGGTCGGGAGGCTTCGGTCGCCAGTGGCCCCTCGACCGACAGAGCCGGCAGCAACAGAAGCATTTCGGTTCGGGGCTCCGGCTTTCGCGCGTATCCGGCATATGCAGGTGTCGACGGTATGCGGACGGACATCCATGCGCCGGGTGATCTCCCCGCGGGTGGCTCCGCGCACGACGTGTGCGAGCACTTCTCTTTCCCGGTCACTGACTTTACGGACAACTTCCCGTATTCCATCGATCAAGGAGTCGAGCGCACTTTCTCCGCATGATTCCTGCATTCCGGGATCTGATGGACCGCAGACTCCGGAACCCACCACGGGCCGGCTTCTTCCCACGTGCCCACAGGTCATTCCGGGATAAGACCCCAGCCGCTGTCGTTGCCAGGTGCGGCGGAGGACGTCGTCCGGATCTCGGCGCTGCCGGCCTCGGCGGTTGCGGTACCGGCGACGGCACCGATCATCAGCGCGCAGAGGACCGTGACCACGAACACGCGGGCAGACTTCATGACTTCTCCCAGAATTCAGAGTGACGAATGTTCGAAAAGTCCCGTCCGGCGTTGTCCGGCCGTTCCCCTTCCGCTGTTCCAGGATGATGGGCGCCCGCCCCGGAATCCACAGACGGAACCATTCACCAAGTTCCCCGGCACCAAAGCGGGGGGTGAACGAAACGCCCTTCCCGTATCAAACAATGGCAATACGGATGGTCATGGCTGCCCGGAGCCCCGCCGCCGCGGAGCCCGGCGACATGTGGGCCGAAGGCGCCCCCACCGCGCCCGACGCCCCGGGAGACGCCTTCAGCCGTCGGCAGGTGCCGGTCACGACAGCCCGGACGCGGCAACGCCTCAGCCTCCGGAAGGGCCCGCCGCGGGCCGGCCCCACTCCATCGTCGCCGCGCTGAAGCCGGGTGCCGAGGACGCCCTTCGGGCGGCTCAGGACAACGTTCGTCTGCCGGCAGGCGGTCCGCTCATGAGCCGGTCCCCCGCCGCCATGGCTCTGACGGCCGTATGCGCGTACTCAGCTGCCGTTGGCGCCGAAGCCTGCGACGGCGAGCCGGAAGGCACGGTCCGCCTGCATCGCCGGGTCGGTGTAATTCTCGGTGGCCAGGGCGATTCCGACGATCAGTATGAGCAGATCGTCGATCGTGATGTCCGCCCGGACAGTCTGGTCGTCAATGGCCCTGCGTAGCAGCAGGGCACCGGCCGCACCGATGGCCTGCGCACAGGAGTCCTGAGTGCCCTCGTCCTGGAGGGGCTGATAGGAGAGGACGTCCGCCAGACCGCGTGCGTCGAGCGAGTAGGCGAGCAGCTCCCGCAGCCATTCCACCAGCGCGGACCGGCTGTCGTGCTCGCCGAGGAGTGTATGAGCACGATCGCACAGGCCATGGACGCGCTGATTGAAGACTGCTTCGAGCAGGGCCTTACGGGTGGGGAAGTGGCGCCGCACGGTAGCTGATCCGACGCCCGCGATGCGGGCGATCTGCTCCAGGGACGCCTGGGCCCCTTGGGCCGCCACCTCGGCCTCGGCCACGGCGAGGATATGCGTGTAGTTGCGGCGGGCGTCCGAGCGCTGGCCGGTCATGATCTCCCCAACATTGAATAGTGGCGGGCCCCGCCGTATTGTAGCGAAAGCGAAACGGCGTGCCCCGCCGTTTCTGCTGTGCCTGACCGCTGAGGAGATGCACACATGGCCACTGCCACACCACCGGTTCTCGTCACCGGCGCCACCGGTCGCCAAGGCGGTGCCACCGCCCGCGCCCTGCTCGCACAGGGAACACCGGTGCGCGCCCTGGTCCGCGACCCGAACACGCCACGCGCACGGGCCGTCGAAGAACTCGGCGCCAGCCTGTTCGTCGGCGATCTCACCGAACCTGCGACCCTTGAGGCGGCCTTGGACGGCGTGCGGGCCGTCTTCTCCGTGCAGATGCCGGCATACACCGAGCAGGGGTTCGACTTCGCCGGCGAGGTCAGCCAGGCGGACAACCTGATGACGACCGCGCGGGCCGCCGGTGTGGAGCAGTTCGTCCAGTCCTCCACCAGCGGCGTGGGACAGCACGTCGAGGCCCCGGGCTGGACCGAAGGACGGTGGGCGGTGATGGAAGTCCCGCTCGGAACGAAGGCTGCGATCCAGGACCGGCTGCGCGAACTCGAATTTCCCTACTGGACGTTGCTCAAGCCATCGTTCTTCATGGAGAACTTCGAGCCGTCCATGCGGTTCTACTTCCCCCGCGGCGTAGAAGGGGGTCTGGTCACTGTCGTCAAACCGGGCACGCACCTGGCGCTCGTAGCAGCCAAGGACGTGGGCCGGGCCGCGGCGGCCGCCATGTCCGCCCCCGCCGAGTTCCACCGAGTGGAACTGGAACTCACCAGCGACTACCTGACCATGACCGAAATCGCCGAGGTCCTCTCCCGCACCCTGGGCGTCCCGCTGACGGCCCCGGACATGACCGAGGAACAGGCCCGCGCCGCCGGGATGGGAGACATGGGTGCCACGCACGAGTTCATGGAGGTCGTCGGCCAGCCGGCCCGGCCACAGTTCGCCCGTGCGCTGGGCATCGACCTGACCAGCTTCGAGGAGTGGGCGCACGAACATCTCGGGACGGCCGCCTGAGCAGGGAGGTCCGACGGTGCCGCCGTGCTCCTGCTCGACCACGTCGGAGTGAGCCTCGCGCTCGGCGTGCTCGACCGGCGCCCGGTGGATGCCGACCACCGGGGGCTGCCCCTTTGCGGTCTGCCACGTGAGTGCTGCTGCTCAGCGCCTCGTCTCGTACCTGGTCAGTAGCACACCGCCGGGAAACGTCCGCGTCTCCACCAGGTTCAGGTTCACCCAGCTGTCCAGCGCGGTGAAGAACGGCGTGCCGCTGCCCACCAGGACCGGATGCGCGGCGATCACGTACTCATCGATCAGCCCGGCGCGCATGGCCGCCCCGGCGAGCGTTGCGCCTCCGATGTCCATGGGGCCGCCGTCCTCTGCCTTGAGCCGGGTGATCTCCGCGATCGCGTCGCCGGTGACCAGGCGGGTGTTCCAGTCGACCTTGTCGATCGTCGAGGAGAACACCACCTTCGGCGTGTCCCGCCAGTTCCGCGCGAACTCGATCTCCGCCGGGGTGACGTCGGGCTGCTGGTCGCCGGTCGGCCAGTAGGAGCTCATCGCCTCCCACAGCTTGCGCCCATACAGCGACAGGCCACTCGCCTGCTCGTGGTCGAGCCACCACTGGAACAGCTCGTCACTCGGCGGCCCGCTCCAGCCGATGTCGTCGCTGGCCGCGGCGATGTAGCCGTCCAGGGTCAGGTTCATGCCGTATATCAGTTTGCGCATGGCCCATCCTTCCGTCCGTAAGTGTCCGGCGTATGGACCAGCGTGATCGGTGCACGGTCCGGGCCCGCCGGTACCCCTCACGCTCGGGGCTCAGCGTGGTGCACTCGGCCGGCCCGGAGAATGCTTGCCGCCCGGCGCGGTCGGGCCGCTGTGCATACTCCGATCCTCTCGCCGCAACCAGTCCACCGCATCCGGACCGGCCAGGCACTGCGCCTCGGATGGCCTGGAGCGCGGGACATACGGCAGTCCGATGCCCCCACATGATGATGGGTGAGCAACTGTCCTCACTGCGGGAGACCGTCGGGCGGAGGGAGTTGACGGTGCAGCTGCACCGAGCCGCCGCTCCCTCCCCGCTTACCTCCGTCTTTCCGGCTTCGACTCCGGCTCCGGCTCCGGCTCCAGGAGGCCCAACTCCTTCCGCAGCCGGGGCCGTTCCCGTGCGCGGACTTCTCGAAGCTGACCTGCGGGGACGCGTCGTACAGCGCGTGGGTTCTGTCACGGCTGTTGACAAAGCGGTGACCTGATAGAAACCTAACACCTCGACGACGCAAAAGATGAACTAAAAAGCTCAAGATGTCGGTAGGACGTCGTCATTCATTGTCAGAGTCCTGCTGGATTCCTGGCGAGAGCCGCTGTTGTTGTCCCCACCTGCAGCCGGGCGCCGTGCTCGTCGTCATCCTGTTGCGATACGGGGCCGGCAACGCAACGCCGAGCCGTGGCCCAGCGCTTGGAGAGGCCCATATGAGAGGCAAAATCCTGAGCCTGCGGCTGACGGTCGGCATGCTGATGGCCGGACTGATCGCCGTCGGACTCCTTCCCGTCCACGCCTACGCGGCAGCCGCACCACCACCGAACATCGCTCTCGGTAGAACCGTGACGGCAGGCGGCGCCCAGGGGGCGTACGTCGCCGGCAACGTCACCGACGGAAGCCAGCAGTCCTACTGGGAGGGCCCGGCCGGGGCGCTACCGCAGTGGGTACAGCTCGACCTCGGTGCAGGAACCCGGGTCGACCGTGTCGTCCTGAAGCTCCCCACCACCTGGGAGGCCCGTTCCCAGACCGTCGGGGTGCTCGGCAGCGGCGACGGCGCCGACTTCACCACGCTCGCCGGGCCCCGGTCCCGCGCGTTCGACCCGTCCGAGGCGAACACCGTCAGCATCGACCTCGGCTCCGCGGCGACCCGGTACCTCCGGATCCGGGTGACGGCGAACACCGGCTGGGACGCCGCCCAGCTCTCCGAGGTCGAGGTCTACGGCGAGAACGGTTCCGGACCGGTCGATCCACCGCCCGTCGGCACCAACCTGGCGCGCAACAAGCCCATCGAGGCTACCTCGACGACGCAGAACTACGTCGCGGCCAACGCCAACGACGACAGCACCGCCACCTATTGGGAGTCCGCCGGATTCCCGTCCGGCCTGACGGTGAAGCTCGGCGCCAACGCCGACATCACGGCCGTCGTCGTCAAGCTCAACCCCGACCAGGTGTGGGGCGCGAGGACGCAGGCGATCGAGGTACTCGGACGCGAGCAGGCCGCTTCCGGCTTCACCTCGCTCAAGGCACGCGCCGACTACGCGTTCAGCCCCGCCGCCGGGCAGAACACCGTCACCATCCCGGTGACCGGACGCTACGCCGACCTGCGGCTGACCTTCTCCTCCAACACCGGCGCCCCCGGTGCCCAGGTCGCCGAGTTCCAGGTCGTGGGCACGGCGGCCCCCGGCCCCGACCTCACCGTCACCGATCTGGCCTGGGAGCCGTCCGCCCCCTCGGAGACGGACCGTGTGACCGTCAACGCCACGGTGCGCAACAGCGGCACCGCCGCTGCCGCCGCCACCACGGTCGAGGTCAGCGTCGAGGGCGCCGTGGCCGGCTCCGGCCCGGTCGCCGCGCTCGCCGCCGGTGCCTCGGCGACCGTCCCGGTCCAGGTCGGCAAGCGACCCATGGGCCAGTACACCGTGTCGGCGGTCGTCGACCCGACCGACACCGTCCCCGAGCTGGACAACAGCAACAACAGCCGTACGGCCTCGGCGAAACTGGTCGTCGGTCAGAGTCCCGGGCCCGACCTCAGGATCACGGGCATCACCACCAACCCGGCGAGCCCCGCCGCCGGATCCGCGGTCACCTTCACCGTCGCGGTCAACAACCGGGGGACGACCGCCGCCCCGGCCGGTACGGTCACCCGGCTGACCGCCAAAAGCAGCACCCTCAACGGCACCACGGGCACCGTCGCCGCGGGCCAGACGGTCAACGTGCCGATCTCCGGCAGCTGGACGGCCACCACCGGTGGGGCGACACTCACCGCGACCGCCGACGCCTCCGGCACGCTCACCGAGACCGACGAGAGCAACAACGTCTTCACCCGCTCCCTGGTCGTGGGCCGGGGCGCGGCCGTGCCGTACACCGAGTACGAGGCGGAGGACGCCCGCTACCAGGGCACCCTTCTCACCGCCGACCAGAAGCGGACCTTCGGCCACACCAACTTCGCCACCGAGTCCTCGGGCCGCAAGTCGGTCCGCCTCAACTCCACAGGGGAGTACGTGGAGTTCACCTCCACCAACCCGTCCAACTCCGTCGTCGTGCGCAACTCCGTCCCCGACGCCCCCGCCGGTGGGGGCGCCGAGGCCACCATCAGCCTCTACGCGAACGACGTCTTTGTCCGGAAGGTGACCCTGTCGTCCAAACACAGCTGGCTGTACGGCAGCACCGACGACCCCGAAGGACTCACCAACCGGCCCGGCGGTGACGCCCGGCGCCTGTTCGACGAGTCCCACGCACTCCTCGCCCAGTCCTACCCGGCCGGCACGAGATTCCGGCTCCAGCGCGATGCCGACGACCGGGCCTCCTTCTACATCGTCGACCTGATCGACCTGGAGCAGGTGGCGCCCCCGGCCGCCAAGCCCGCGAACTGCGTCTCCATCACCGAGTACGGTGCCGTCCCCAACGACGGCATCGACGACACCGACGCCCTCCAGCGGGCGGTGACCGCCGACCAGAACGGGCAGATCCCCTGTGTGTGGATTCCCGCCGGTCAGTGGCGCCAGGAGCAGAAGATCCTCACCGACGACCCGCTCGACCGGGGCCAGTTCAATCAGGTGGGTATCCGGGACGTCACCATCCGCGGCGCGGGCATGTGGCACTCCCAGCTGTACACCCTCACCCCGCCGCAGGAAGCGGGCGGGATCAACCACCCGCACGAGGGGAACTTCGGCTTCGACATCGACGACAACACACAGATCTCCGACATCGCCATCTTCGGTTCGGGCACGATCCGCGGCGGCGACGGCAACGCCGAGGGCGGCGTCGGCCTGAACGGGCGCTTCGGCGAGGACACCAAGATCAGCAACGTGTGGATCGAGCATGCCAACGTCGGCGTCTGGGCCGGCCGCGACTACTCCAACATCCCCGACCTGTGGGGACCCGGAGACGGCCTCGAATTCAACGGCATGCGGATCCGCAACACCTACGCCGACGGCATCAACTTCGCCAATGGCACCCGTAACTCGACCGTCTTCAACTCGTCCTTCCGCAACACCGGGGACGACGCCCTGGCCGTCTGGGCCAGCAAGTACGTCAAGGACACCTCGGTCGACGTCGGGCACGACAACCACTTCCGCAACAACACGATCCAACTGCCGTGGCGCGCCAACGGCATCGCGGTCTACGGCGGTTACGGCAACACCATCGAGAACAACATCATCTCCGACACCATGAACTACCCCGGCATCATGCTGGCGACCGACCACGACCCGCTTCCCTTCTCCGGGCAGACCCTGATCGCCAACAACGCCCTGCACCGCACCGGCGGCGCGTTCTGGAACGAGGACCAGGAGTTCGGGGCCATCACGCTCTTCGCCCAGGGCCAGGCCATCCCGGGCGTCACCATCCGGGACACCGAGATCCTCGACTCGACGTACGACGGCATCCAGTTCAAGACGGGTGGCGGCGAGATGCCGAACGTGAAGATCACCGACGTCCGCATCGACAAATCGGTCAACGGCTCCGGAATCCTCGCGATGAGCGGCGCCCGCGGCAGCGCGACACTGACCGGCGTGACCATCACCGACTCGGCCGATGGCGACGTCCGTATCGAGCCCGGTTCGCAGTTCGTCGTCAACAGAACCGGCTGACGCCTGCCCCCTCCCCACCCCGGCAACGGCGGCCCGCCCCTGCGGGCCGCCGTTGCCAGGAGGTGCGCGAAGCGAGCAGGTCAGTGCGCTCAACCGCCTGACGCCCGCGATTCGATGCGGCCCGGCCCGAGGGCCGGGGCAGCCCAGGAGTCCCGGCAAGGCGGTGCCCGCGGCCGTCGAACCCAGTCTGTCGAGCGCGGACATCCACATCAGCGGGGACACGCTCTTCAGCGAGGAGATCAGCACCCGGATCAAGGTCCGCCCCGCGGTTCGCGGAAGCGCTGATGACCGCCCGGGAGATCAAGGCACGTCAGACGCTGGGCCGGAGACCGGAGTTGCCGCCTCCGCCCGTGAGTCAGCAGCCGCTGGATGAGCTGTGCGCCAAGGTGGAGCGGATCGCTGACCCGCGTAGGTACAGACCGGCCGTCCGCGCCGTGATGCCGCAGGTCACGGGCACAAGCTGCGCTGCACCCGGCTCGCGCGGGACGAAGACCTCGGACGATGGGTCACGGCGCAGCGGCTGCCCGCGCCGCAGCCACACCCGTCCCCGCAGGTTCCCGCGTGCGCGCCTCATGTCGGAGGCGCTCGTACGCTCCGTGATCTCGACAGCGGCCCGAGCACTCCGTTTCCGGTGGGGTGCTCTTCCTCATTTTCCGACGATGGCTCCGTCAGGGGCTTGGCGTTGCGGGCTCGTATCCCTAAGTTATGAGCAGAACATGAGTCCCGCTCACATTTAAGGATCTACGCGATGACCATGGTTCAACCTTCGTACCGCAGAATCAGATCCCTCACGGTGGTGTCACTGCTCCTGGCCGTGATGGCCCTGGCACTCGGCCCGATGCCCAGTTCCGCGGCGGAGCCCAACTGGTGGGATCCGACCGCCCGCCCCTCACCCGACGCCCGGATCGGCGTCACGGGCGAGCCCTTCAAAGGCACCGACGCCCAGGGGCGCGTAAGGGGCTTCGTCGACGCCCATGACCACATCATGTCCAACGAGGGCTTCGGCGGCCGACTGATCTGCGGCAAGCCGTTCTCGGAGCAGGGTGTCGCCGACGCGCTCAAGGACTGCCCCGAGCACTACCCCGACGGTACGGGCGCCGTCTTCGACTTCATCACCAAGGGCGACGGGAAGCACGACCCCAACGGGTGGCCCACGTTCAAGGACTGGCCCGCACACGACTCGCTGACCCACCAGCAGAACTACTACGCCTGGATCGAGCGGGCCTGGCGCGGCGGCCAGCGAGTGCTGGTCAACGACCTGGTCACCAACGGCGTGATCTGCTCGGTCTACTTCTTCAAGGACCGCAGCTGCGACGAGATGACCGCAATCCGCCTTGAGGCGCAGAAGACGTACGACATGCAGGCCTTCATCGACAGGATGTACGGCGGCACGGGCAAGGGCTGGTTCCGGATCGTCACCGACAGCGCACAGGCCCGCGAGGTCATCAAGCAGGGCAAGCTGGCTGTCGTCCTGGGGGTCGAGACCTCCGAGCCGTTCGGCTGCAAGCAGATCCTGGACGTCGCGCAGTGCAGCAAGGAGGACATCGACCGCGGCCTGGACGAGCTGCACCAACTGGGTGTGCGCAGCATGTTCCTGTGTCACAAGTTCGACAACGCCCTGTGCGGGGTGCGCTACGACTCCGGCGCCCTCGGTACGGCCATCAACGTGGGCCAGTTCCTGTCGACCGGAACCTTCTGGAAGACGGAGACCTGCCGCGGGCCGCAGCACGACAACCCCATCGGCAACGCGAAGGCACCCGGGGCGGAGAAGCGGCTGCCGGCGGGGGTGACCGTCCCTTCGTACGCCTCGGACGCGCAGTGCAACACCCGCGGGCTTACCGGCCTGGGTGCGTACGCGGTGCGCGGCATGATGGAACGTCACATGATGCTGGAGCTCGACCACATGAGTGTCAAGGCCGCGGATCAGGCCTTCGACATCCTGGAGTCCGAGTCGTACCCGGGCGCCATCTCCTCGCACAGCTGGATGGACCTGGGCTGGACCGAGCGGCTCTACAAGCTCGGCGGGTTCGCCGCCCAGTACATGAGCGGCTCCGAGGCGTTCAGCGCGGAGGCCGAGCGCACGGACGCGCTGCGCGAGAAGTACAAGGTCGGCTACGGCTACGGCACCGACATGAACGGTGTCGGCGGCTGGCCCGCCCCGCGGGGCGGGGACACCCCGAACCCGGTCAAGTACCCCTTCCGCAGCACGGACGGCGGCTCGGTGATCGACAAGCAGACCGCCGGCGAACGCACATGGGACTTCAACACCGACGGCGCCGCGCACTACGGCACGGTCCCGGACTGGATCGAGGACATCCGGATCGTCGGCGGCCAGGGGGTCGTGGACGATCTCTTCTCGGGCGCCGAGTCCTACCTCCGCACCTGGGGCAACACCGAGCAGTACACGTCCGGTGCGAACCTGGCCTCGGGCGCCGCCGCCTCGGCGTCCTCGTCGGAATGGTGGAACCCGTTCGTCAGCTTCGCGCCCGGCAAGGCCGTGGACGGCGACACGGGCACCCGCTGGGCCAGCGAGTGGAACGACGACCAGTGGCTGCGGATCGACCTCGGATCCTCGAAGCCGGTCGAGCGTGTCACCCTCGACTGGGAGGAGGCGTACGCGAAGTCGTACCGCGTCGAACTGTCGGGGGACGGCACGACCTGGAAGTCGGCCTGGTCCACGACCGCCGGTGACGGCGGACTGGAAACAGCGCGTTTCGCCGGAACTCCGGCGCGCTACATACGGATCAAGGGGCTGGAGCGCGGCACCCAGTGGGGCTACTCGCTTCGCGAGATCGGCGTCTACGCCAACTGACGCACCCGCGAGGCGGTGTCCAGGGCCGGGGCCGGCCGGATCAGCTCTCCTGATCCGGCCGGCCCCGGCCGGCTTTCCGGCGCGTTCGCCGACCGGGCCGCGAGGAGCGCGGGGAATTGCACGCCGTGAAATTCGATAGCCCCTGTCAGGGGCTTGGCGTTGCGGGCTCGCATGCCTAACGTATGAGCAGAACATGAGCCCTACTCACGTTTGAGGATTTTCGTGATCACTCACCACCCCGAAGCCCGCCTCTGGCTCCTGAGCACCCCAGGCACCTCGTACGCCTTCCGGCTGGACGCCGGCGACGTCCCCCGGCATGTGCACTGGGGCCGGCCGCTGACCCCGGAGCAAGCCGTCGTGATCGCGGCCGACCTGCCCGACGAGGACCCCGGTGGCGATGCCCCCGGGGGTGAGGAGTACGTGGTCGAGGGCGGCCTGCGGTTCGGGGCGCCGTCGCTGACCGTCCGGTTCGACGACGGCGTCCGTGGCTTCGAGTGGCGGTTCCTCTCGCACACGGTCGAGGACGACCTGCTCACTCTCTCCTTCACCGACCGTGTCCGCTCCCTCGGTCTCGACCTGCACTACCGGCTCCGGGACGGCCATGACCAGATCGAGCGCTGGGCCGTCCTCACCGCTGACGAGCCGGTTGACGTCCTCCGGTTCGACTCCGCCGCCTGGACGCTGCCCGCCCGCGACGACTACCGGGTCAGTCATGTGGTGGGCGAATGGGGCCGGGAGTTCCAGCTCCGGCGCGACCGGGTGCCCGTCGGGGAGACCGTGTTCACCAGCCGCCTCGGCATCACGGGACAGCACGCCGGGCCGTGGCTGATGCTCGACGCGCAGGACGCAGCCGAGGAGCACGGCGAGGTCTGGAGCGCGGCCCTGGCCTGGAGCGGCAGCCGCCGGATCACCCTCCGCCGCGACACCTACGGCCGCGCCTCCTGGACGGGCGGGTTCGGCCACGAGGGTCTGGTCTGGAAGCTGACCGCCGGTGAGCGTCTGGAGACCCCGGTCTTCACCGGGCTGTACGCCCCCGACGGCTTCGGCGGCACCAGCCGCCGCTGGCACGCCTACGTCGAACGCGAGGTGCTGCCCGCCCGCCCCGCCGAACGCCCTTTGATCTTCAACTCGTGGGAGGCGACCGAGTTCGACATCAGCGAGAAGCAGCAGACCGAGCTGGCCGGCCTGGCCGCGGGCCTCGGCGTCGAGGTCTTCGTCGTGGACGACGCCTGGTTCGGCGCCCGCACCAGCGACATGGCCGGGCTCGGCGACTGGTGGCCCAACCCCGACCGCTTCCCCCACGGTCTGGGCCCGCTCGCCGACCACATCCGCACGCTGGGCATGGGATTCGGCCTGTGGGTCGAGCCCGAGGCGGTCAACCCCGACAGCGACCTCTACCGTGCGCACCCCGACTGGATCCTCTGCCAGGACGGCCGTACCCGCACCCGGCGCCGCCATCAGCATGTGCTGAACTTCGCCCGTCGCGATGTCCGGGAATGGGCGGTCGACTGGCTGGTCAGGACCGTCACCGAGCTGGACGTGGTCTTCCTCAAATGGGACATGAACCGGCCCTTCAGCGAGGCAGGGCAGCCCGGGGCCGCCGACCCCGACCGGGTCTGGATCGAGCACACACGCGGCGTCTACGAGGTGATGGACCGGCTGCGTACCGCCCGTCCCGGCCTGTACCTGGAATCGTGCGCGGGCGGCGGCGGCCGGGCCGACCTGGGCGTACTGGCCCGCGCCGACCAGGTCTGGACGTCGGACAACACCGACGCCGCCGACCGGGTCGCGATCCAGCACGGCCACGGCCAGTTGCTGCCCGCCCGGACCATGGGCGCCTGGGTCACCGACAGCCCGCACAGCTTCAGCGCCCGCCCGACCTCGATCCGGTACCGCTTCCATGTCTCGATGGCCGGGGCGCTGGGAATCGGCGGTGACCTGCGGAACTGGAGCGAGGAGGATCTGGCCTGGGCCCGCATGCTGGTCGAGCAGTACAAGCGAATCCGGCCCGTGGTGCACGGCGGCGTCCAGTACCGCCTGGAGCACGACACCGTGCAGTACCTCACCGAGGACGAGGTCGTCGTCCTCCAGTTCCAGCCGTCCGCGCTGACCCGCTCGGTCGCCCGCACCCGGCTGAAGGGCCTCGCCCCCGACGCACGCTACCGGGACGAGACCACCGGCACCGTCCACGAGGGCGCCGTCCTGCTCAGCCACGGTCTCCCGCCGCTGCTGTCCTTCGACTGGACGAGCGAGCTCGTCCACCTCAGGAGAGTGTCCCGATGAGCCTTGCCCCCGGCCTGCCCGATCACCCCGAGCGCAGCCGGCTGTCCGAGCGTCCCGAGGCCCTCGCCGAGCCCGTCCGCCGGGTCGGCCCCGGCTGGGTCGCCCTGTACGTCCTGGCCAACGTCGGGGTGTTCATCCCGATGCAGGTACCGACCACGTTCCTGATGCCCGAGCAGATCGCCCAGATCGACCCGGCGGGGAAGGTCGGCAGCTACGCCTGGGTCAGCATGATGGGCGCGATCTCGGGCATCGTCATCGCACCGCTGGCCGGCGCACTCAGCGACCGCACCACCAGCCGGTTCGGCCGCCGCCGGCCTTGGCTGCTCGTGGGCTCGCTCTTCTGCATGGCGACGCTGGTTTTCACCGGCCTCCAGACGACCGTCGTCGGGGTCGCGCTCGGCTCCCTCGTGCTGTCCGCCTCGTTCATGATCATCGGCGCTGGACTCTCCCCGGTGGTGCCCGACCAGGTCCCGGTCGCCCAGCGCGGTGCCGTGCTGGGCTGGGCCATGGTCCCGCAGGCGGGCGCCCTGATCGCGGGCGGGCTGCTGATCGGTCTGGTCACGGGCTTCGCCTCGCAGTACCTGCTGATGGCCGCACTGCCGCTCCTGATCCTGCTGTTCGCGACCACCATGAAGGATCCGCCGCTGCCCCGCCGGACCCGCGAGCCGTTCTCGCTGCGCACCTTCCTGGACGGCTACCGGATCAGCCCGCGCGCACACCCCGACTTCGTCTGGGCGATGGGCTCCCGCTTCATGATGGGTCTCGGCTACGGCATGGGCACGCTCTACCTGCCGTACTTCCTGGACGACGTACTGCACTACGAGAAGTTGTTCCCCGGCCGGTCCACCGAGGACGGTCTGCTCATCGTGATCGGCATCAATTGCCTGGCCACGATCTCCACGGTCGTCCTCAGCGGCTGGCTCTCCGACAAGTTGGGCAAGCGGCGCATGCTGGTCTTCCTCGGCGGCATCACGATGGCCGTCGCCGCGCTCCCGCTCGCGCTGTCGCCCACGTGGACGATGACCCTGGTCGCGGCCGTCATCCTGGGCCTGGGCTACGGCGTGTATCTGGCCGTCGACACCGCCCTGGTCACCGAGGTGCTCCCCGCCTCCGCGGACCGCGGCAAGGACATGGCCCTGGCCAACCTGATGACCTCCCTGCCCTACGTCCTCGTCCCCCCGATCGCCTCGGTCGTACTCGGCGGTCCGGGAGGCTACAGCTCGCTCTTCCTCTGCTCGGCGGCCATGTCCACGCTGGGCGCGGCATCGGTCTGGAAGGTCAAGGCAGTCCGCTGAGGGCTGCCCCGTCATCCCTGGCGGATCAGCGCGCGGCGTCGGATGCGGTGTGTCGCAGGGCGGGGGGACGTCCGCGTACGGGATGCGCTCGGGCGTTCCGGCAACGCCGCGAGGTGCTAGCTGTCGTCGCGCCCGCCGGGAATGACGGGACAGCCCTCGGGGCCGGTCACCGGCGTCGATCGTTCAGATAGCTGTTGAGGACTCGTTTGCACTCAGCGATCAGCCGGGCGTCGCCCAGCGGATCGACCCGGAAGGCGAGTTGCAGCACGCTGTCGGCGCACTCCAGCGCCACCCGCACCGCGATCTCGAATTCGGCGTCGTCCTGGACCCCTATCAGGGAGGCGGTCAGTGAGCGCAGCCTTCCGGCGACCGCGGTGTTGTTGTCCAGGGTCGGCTCCAGGATGTGGTCCTGTCCCACCGCGCCGAAGTCGACCACGCCGAAACCGGTGATCGTCCGGCGCATGGTGACGAACTCGTCGACGGTCACATCCACGATGCCCGGGATGCCCTCGGGCTCCTCCTGCTCCAGCCGGTCCGCGACCCGCCCCAGGAAGGACTCCAGATTGCGGGCGGCGAGCGCCCCGATCAGCCCCTCCCTGTCGGAGAAGAACTGGTAAAGGGTGCCGATGGGCACCTCCGCCCTGCGGGCCACCTCCTTGGTGGTCAGCCCTGCATAGCCGACCTCGTCCAGGAGTTCGGCGCAGGCGTCCAGCAGCCGTTCGAAGCGTTCGGCGCTGCGCTTCTGGACCGGCAGCCGGCGCAGCGTCCCTGCGATGCGATCTTGATTCACGCTTCCATCATCCCATCGAGCGGGTTAACGTGAGCACTGCTCATGTTTCAGGAGGTTAGACGTGACACTGAACCATCTCCCCGCGGACTTCATCTGGGGCGCCTCGACAGCGTCGTATCAGATCGAGGGCGCCACCAAGGAGGACGGCCGCGGACCCTCGGTATGGGACACCTTCACCGCACGGCCAGGCACAGTCCGCGACGGGCACACCGGTGACGTGGCCTGCGACCACTACCACCGGTACGAGGAGGACATCGCGCTGATGGCCGAGGCGGGCCTCACCGGCTACCGCTTCTCCATCGCCTGGCCCCGGATCCGGCCGACCGGCACGGGCGAGGTCAATCCCCGGGGTCTGGACTTCTATGACCGGCTGGTCGACGGCCTGCTCGCACGTGGCATCGAGCCTGTCCCGACCCTCTTCCACTGGGACCTCCCGCAGGGCCTGGAGGACAGCGGCGGCTGGCTGAACCGCGACACCGCGCACCGCTTCGCCGAGTACGCCGCCATCATGGCCGACAGGCTGGGCGACCGCGTCCAGAAGTGGATCACACTCAACGAGCCGTTCATCCACATGGTCTGGGGCTACGGTCTCGGCACTCACGCACCGGGCCGCACCCTGTTCCTGGACTGCCTGCCGGTTGCCCACCATCAACTGCTCGGCCACGGGCTGGCGCTGGGGGAGCTGCGGGCGCGCGGCCTGCAGGTGATGATCGCCAACAACTGCACCCCGGTCTGGCCTGCCTCGGACTCCCCCGCCGACCACGCCGCCGCGCGAGCCTATGACAACCTGCACAACCGCCTGTTCAACGACCCGATCCTCACGGGCACCTACCCGGACCTGTCGGACTTCGGCGCGGACCCGACCCTCGGCGGCTCCGTGCGGCCCGGCGATCTCGAAGTGATCTCGGCCCCCTTGAGCGCGCTCGGCATCAACTACTACAACCCGACCCGGATCCAGGCGCCGGCGTCCGAGGGACTGCCGTTCGAAGAAGCCCCCATCGAGGGCTACCGCCGCACCTCCTTCGACTGGCCCGTCGTCCCCGACGGCCTACGGGAACTGCTCGTCGGCCTCAAGGAGCGCTACCCGGCACTCCCGCCGGTCTACATCACGGAGAACGGCTGCTCGACCGAGGACGTCGTCAACGCGGACGGCACCGTCCTCGACCTCGACCGCATCGACTACTTGGACACCCACCTCCGGGCCGTCGCCACCGCCGTGGCCCAGGGCGTGGACGTGCGCGGCTACTTCACCTGGACCCTGATGGACAACTTCGAATGGGCCGAGGGCTTCCACCAGCGCTTCGGTCTCGTCCACGTCGACCACGACACACAGGTCCGCACCCCGAAGGCGTCCTTCGCGTGGTACCGCGACCTCATCCGTGCGCAGCGCGGTTGAGCGACGGTGGCGCCGGCTGCACGGGCGCGGCGTGCGGTGTCGGCGACTGGTCCCTGCCCGGGGGCTGGCCGACAGGGCATCACCGGCACATGGCGGTCCTCCGACCCGAAGCAACGGAACCGCCACAGGTGAGCCGGAACGGCGGCAGGCCATCGTTCCTGCCCCCGCGGTGGTGAGTCGCCGCCTTCGTCCAGGTCGACACCCGTTTCCGGTCCGCTGAAGCGCCGTCCCCCTCTCGGTCCGCTGAAGCGCCGTCCCCCTCTCTTCCCCTCCTTGTCGCCAGTGGGTGAGGAGAGGGGGCGAGGGGGCTCAGCCGGAGGAGGCCGTGGGGCAGTACTCGGCCTCCATGATGCCGTCCGGGGATGCCACGCTCCAGTCCCCGTTACGGTTGTAGGCGAGCTGGTGGCGGCCGTCCCCGGTGGTGACGGCCAGGGACGTCGACCCCACCATGCCTCCGCCGTGGCCCCAGACCGTCGATCCGCAGCTCGTGCGGAACCGTGTGAGGCCCAGCCCGTAGGACACGTTGGGGCGGCCGGGGGCCGGGACGGTGGTCTTCATGGCCTTGAGCTGTTCCGGCGGGAGCAGCTTGCCGCGCAGCAGGGCCCTGTAGAACCGGTTCAGGTCGCCGGTGGTGGAGATGATGTCGCCGTCGGCCCAGCCCTGCGACCCGTTCATACTGGTGACGTCGTCGATGCGATCGGGGTCCGACGCGAACAACTTGGAGTAGCTCCGGCTGCTGGGCCGGGGCATGTGGATGCTGTTGCCGGGGTGGGAAGTGTCCTTCAGGCGCAGCGGTTTGATGATGCGGTCGCGCACCTCGGCCTCGTAGGTCCGCCCGCCCGCCTTCTCGATGATCAGCGCGGCCAGGACGTAGTTGGTGTTGGAGTACGAGAGTCTGTCACCGGGCGGGAACAGCGGCCGGTGGGAGAGCGCCACCCCCACCTGCTTCTCGGGCGGCAGGGTGTCGTAGCGGTGCTTGAGGAAGCCCTCGCCCCGCATGTACGTCTTGAGGTATTCCTCGTCGGCCAGGTAGTCGAACAGGCCGCTGGTGTGGCTGAGAAGCTGACGTACGGTGATCTTGCGCCCGTCGTTGCCGTTGCCTCGCACCAGGCCGCGGAGATGGAGGTCCACGGTGTCGCCGAGACCGATTCTCCCCTCAGCCTCCATCTGGAGCAGGACGGTCGCGACGAACGTCTTGGTGATACTGCCGATCCGGAATCGGTCGTTCTTGCCGCGCGGCACGCCGGTTGTCAGGTTGCCCACACCCGACGTTGACGTCCAGACGCGGTCGGTGTCGCGTACCTGGGCCGTGATGCCGGGGATACCTCCTTCCACCTCCGCGTCCATCGCGCGCCGGGTGGCCTCGTGCCCCGGCTTCGCGGAGGCGGCGTCCGATGCTGTCTGGGCGGGGACCGCGAAGGCGGTGGCCGCCATCGCGGCCGTCACGAGACCCACCATGCCGACCCGTGCGGTCTTTCCTGGCGTCATGCCGTACTCCTCATCGCCTTCTGTGCCGCGTGATACGCGTGCGCACGGTCCGGTCCACGGGGGGGGATCAAGGTGTCCTCCGGTGGACGGACTCGGACGCGTACGTCGGCCGGGGGCTCCCGGCCGGTCTCCAGACCATCACTCGGAGGGGCCGTCGGGCGTCGTGGCGGCGGATGATCCGCAACAGGGCCCAGGGACCCCTCCCGGCCCGCGGCCAGGACCCTGGTCCTGGTTGCGCACAGCCAGGAAGTGCCCCTGCGGGAGGCGGCGTTGCGGGCTCCGTCGCGTCTCCGGAGCTGGGCGCAGCGCTTCCCGCTATCAGGCCTGCCCGTCGCCGGGAGGGTCCACGGCTGCCGCGCGAGCAGTGACCAGGCCCGATTCGTACGCCGCGATGACCGCCTGGGCGCGGTCGCGGACGGCGAGCTTGCCGAAGATGCTGGTGATGTAGTTCTTGACCGTGGAGACGCTGATGTCCAGGGCTCGGGAGATCTCGGTGTTGTCGAGGCCGGTGGCCATCAGATGCCACACCTCGACCTCGCGGGGGGTGAGTTCACCCGGGCCGGTGGGGGCGGGCCGCGCGCCGCCCGGTGCCCGTACGTAGGTGGAGATCAGCCGGGTGAGCAGGCGCGGCGCGACGACGGCCTCGCCTGCGTGGACGGTGCGGATCGCCGCGCTCAGGTCCTCCGGAGAGCTGTCCTTGGGCAGGAAACCGTAGGCTCCGGCGCGCAGGGCGCCCACGACATACTCGTCGAGATCGAAGGTGCTCAGGGCCAGGACCCGGCAGCCGGGCAGGGTGGCGGCAAGTTCCTCGGTCGCGCCGACGCCGTCGAGAACGGGCATCCTGATGTCCATCACCACCACGTCGGGGCGCAGTCGATGGGCAAGGGTGACGGCCAGCGCGCCGTTCTCGGCCTCTCCCACCACCTCGACGTACGGGTCGGGGGAGAGAATCAGCGACAGACCCCGCCGGACCAGTGGCTGGTCGTCCACGATCAGCACCCTGATCCGCTCCGGCGCCGCCATGCTCCCGCTCATCGGCGTGCCCCCTCGTGCTGGAGGGCCGCCTCGTCCGCCTCGTCCGTGGGCAGTGGCAGGTCGGCCACCACAGCGAACCCTCCATCGGCCTGCGGGCCGACAGTGAGGGTGCCGCCGTGCAGGGCGACGCGCTCGCGCATGCCGGTGAGCCCGTGACCGCCCGAGCCCACCGCCGACGCCCCTTCCTGCGGCGGTGCGCCCCCACCGTCGTCCCGTATCTCGATGGTGACCCGCTTCTGGTGATACGTCAGCTGTACGGACGCGCGGGCGGCTCCCGCGTACTTACGGGTGTTGGTGAGGGCCTCCTGGGCGATCCTGAACACCGTGAGGCCGACGGTCGGCGGCAGCGGGCGCTGCGGCCCGGTGACGCCGAACCCGGTCGGCAGTCCGGCGAGGCGGGACTCGGCCACCAGGCGGTCGAGGTCGTCCACGCCGGGCTGGGGCAACGAGGGGGCGGTCTCCGGTTCGTCGCCGGCCCGCAGCACGTCGAGGAGCTGGCGCATTTCGCGCAGCGCGAGCCGTCCGGAGGACTCCAGGGTGATCAGCGCGTCCCGGACCACCTCCGGTTCGGCGAGGTTGGCCCGCGCTCCCCCGGCCATCAGCTGCATGGTGGTGATGTGGTGGGCCACGATGTCGTGCAACTCCCGGGCGATGCGGCGTCGTTCGTCGGCCACCGCACGGTCGGCGAGGAGCCTGCGGTTGGCCGCCACCTCCTGCTGCCAGCGGTTGATCGCCAGGGCGGTGGCCACGACGATCAGCGTGGTGAGGGGCGAGGCAATAACATCCTGCCAGGGCGGAATTCGGCCGTTGGCCTGGCTCAGCAGCGTCAGCGACACCGTCGCGACGGCCGCGAGCGCCGTCACCCGGCCGGGGCAGGCCCTGGCGACCGAGTACAGGGCGACCACCAGGACGGCGCCGAAGTGAGTGGGCAGCGGTACGGTCAGGGCGGCCGTCGCATCGAGTGCCAGTACGGCGGCAAGCGCCGGCACCGGGTGGCTGCGCCGGGCGAGCAGCGGCACGGCTGCCAGCGCGACGAGCAGGAACCCGGCCACGCTCACGTCGTGCCGGCCGTCGGGATCGTTGAAGAATACGTAGCTGAGCAGGTTCATCGCGCAGGCCCCGGCGGTCACGAGTGCGTCGTTACGGGTCCACGGCGGCTCGTCGCTGTCGATGTGCAGCGGTGTTCGGGCATCGCCGGGCGCGAGGTGTCGGCTGCTGGTCATCTCTGTTCCCCCTGTGGTCCGGCCTCCCTGGCCCCCGGGACAGGGTTGCACAGCACGGCGGCGGTTCACGGCCCCGCACCGGGCGCTGACCTGGGTCGCAACCAGGACCAGGGTCCTGGCCGCGGGCCGGAGCAGGCCCCAGGGCCCCGTTCCGGATCATCCGCTGCCACGACGCCCGACGGCCCCTCCGAGTGATGGTCTGGTGACCGGCCGGGAGCCCCCGGCCGACGTACGCATCCAAGTCCGTCCACCGGAGGACACATCGTGATCCGCGCCCTGACCGGGTACTCCACCCGACACCCGTGGAAGGTCATCGCCCTCTGGGCGGTGCTGGGTGTCGTACTCAGCGCCCTGGCCCCGACACTGATCGCCCGCGTCACCCAGCACCGGACCGGGGACTTCCTGCCCCGCAGCTACGACTCGGCCGCCGCGCTGCAGATCGCCGAGGAACACTTCGGTGTGAACCCCGACGCCACCACGGTGACGGTGCTGGTCGCCCGGACCGACGGCAAGGCCCTCGACGCCTCCGACCGGAGGAGGGTCGGGGCCGAGGCGGCGACGCTGGCCCAGCGTCGAGTGGTCATGCCCAGAGAAGACGACATGCCGGAGTTCCTGGTCCCGGACCGCTCCCAGACTCCCCGGATCGCCCCTGCGATGACGGCGCCCGACCGGAGCTTCGAACTCCTGTCCGTCCAACTGACCGGGAGTCCCTCGGACACGGGGGTCCAGGGTGTCTACCGGACCTTCCGGGACGCCGCCCGGACGCAGTTCTCCGAAGCGGGGATGCGCACCGGCTTCACCGGGAGCCTCGCCGAGACCGTCGACACCACCGATGCCCACGAGACCGCCGCGAAGGTCGGGGGCGCCCTCGTCCTGGGGTTCATCATCCTGCTCAACGTGCTGGCGTTCCGCAGCGCGCTGGCGGCCCTGCTGCCGCTGCTCGCGGTCGCCGTCGTCGGCGGCGTGGCGGCGGGAGCCGTCGCCGGTGCCGCCATGATCACCGGGCACAAGCTCGACGCGGGCACCCCGGGCCTGATCAACGTGGTCCTGCTCGGTATCGGCATCGACTACCTGCTGTTCCTGCTGTTCCGCTTCCGCGAGCAACTGCGCGACCGGCCCGAACAGCCCGCCCGCGAGGCGGCCGAGGAGGTCTCCGGCCGGGTGGGCACCGCGATCACCTCGGCGGCGCTGACCATCGTGGCCGCGTTCGCCACGCTGGGCCTGGCGACCTTCGGACAGTTCCGTTCGCTGGGCCCCGCGATCGCCGTAGCGGTCCTGGTGATGCTGCTCGGCAGTCTCACCCTGCTGCCGGCGTTGCTCGCGGCCGCCGGACGCAAGATGTTCTGGCCCTCCCGGACCCTGCACCACAAGCCTCGCGAAGGCCGTGCCGCCCGCCTCGGCACGCTGGTCACACGGCGCCCGCTGCTGATGCTGACGGCCTCCGTCGCACTGCTCGCCGCGCTTGCCGCCGGGTTGATCGGCATGCGCATGGACTACGGCCGGGGCGACTCCGGCGACCGGACCCCCGCCGCGGCGACCGCGGCCGAGATCTCCCGCTCGCTGCCGGCCGGAGTGTCGGACCCGACGAGTGTCTTCATCACCGCCAAGGACGGCGGCACCCTCACCACCGCCGGATTCGACAGCCTCTCCCATGCGCTCGCCCAGGTCGGCGGCGTGGGCAAGGTCGCACGGACCGTCCTGAACGAGGACCACCGCGCCGCCCGGATCGACCTCTACCCGACCGCGGACCCACAGAGCCGGCAGGCCCGCGACCTGGCCTCCGGGCCGATCCGGGCCGCGGTCGCCCGGCACGCACCCGCCGGGACGACGGCTCACGTGGGCGGGACGGCGGCGGTCTTCGCCGACATCTCCACCGCTGTCGACCACGACCTGAGGATCGTGTTCCCGGTCGCTGCCGCGCTGATCGCGCTGATCCTGCTGCTGCTCCTGCGCAGCCTGCTCGCACCGGTGGTCCTGATGCTCTCCGTCGGGCTCGGCTTCGCCGCCACCCTCGGCGCCGCAACGCTGCTGTTCCAGCACGGCCTCGGCAGGCCGGGCGTCGACTTCACCCTCCCCCTGGTGCTGTTCCTGTTCGTCGTGGCACTGGGCACCGACTACAACATCCTGATCGCCGACCGGATCCGGGAGGAGATGCGGCGACCGGGCCCGGCCCGCGCCGCCGTTGCCCGCGCGGTACGGCATACGACACCGGCCATCGCGACGGCCGGTCTGGTGCTGGCCGGCTCCTTCGCCACGCTCGCCACATCCCCGGGAAGCGAACAGACCGCCTTCGCATTGACGCTCGGCATCATGCTCTCCGCGCTCGTCCTCTCGCTGGTGCTGGTCCCCGCCCTTGCCGCACTCCTCGGCCGGGCCATCTGGTGGCCGGTCCGCCCGCGCCCCACCACGGGAGGACACCGGCAGCACCGTGCGACCGCACCCGCCCAGGAACCCGACCAGGTCACGGCGTACTGACTGAGCCGTTCATCCCGTCGTGTCCCGGGACAAAGGAATCTCATGCCCCGGCACGCCTCACTGCGATCCGCCTGCGCCATGGCTCTCCTTGATGGCCTTGGCGATGGCGCGCTGCTTCGCCGCGTTGCGGACGGCGGATTCGTAGGCGCGCAGCTTCGAGATCTCCTCGGCGGTCCTGCCGAAGTGGCTGTAGTAGATCTCGGCGGCCTGGACGGACTCGCCGCCCTGGCGGAGAACGGCCCGGTAGAGGAAGGTCTTGGCGACGTGGGCCTGCCGCTGGACGGGTACGAGGTCCCAGATGACGAGGCCGCTCGGCGAGCGCGTGACGAGGTCCGGTCTGAGGTCGCCCAGCAGACGGACGGCTCCCGATTTCTCCGATCGGAACAGGGACTTCAGGTTGCTCGCGTAGTCGGCCACCTCCGGAGTGTTGGCGACGAAGGCCTCTACGGGCGTGTCGAGGAGGGACGGGGGGAGTTTCGCGAACTCCCGCAGCGGCTGCTCGCTGAAGGCCTCGAAGACGGCGGACGGGAAGTGCTTCTTGACCAGGTCGCTGAGCGCCTTGTGCATGCGCGAGCCCCGCCCCGTCGCGGAGAATTCCGCGCTGCCCGCCATGCCCTCGACCTCGGTGAGAGCCTGGACCACGAGGGGTTCCAGGTTCTGCGGGGTCGCCGCGGCGGCATCGGCCGCCACCGCCGCGGCGCCGGCTTCGGCGGGGTCCGCCGCCTTCTTCTCCGCATCGGTCAACAGCTGGAACAGCTCGTCGAGTTCGGCGCCCGTCAGCGGCGCCTTGTCCGTCCCCAGAGCCTTGACGATCTCGTTCCTGGCCAGCGAGGACGTGCCCTTGACCTTGGGGCTGGAGATCGCGACGTCCTCACCGACCGTCATGAGGGTGATCCCGCCCGGGGCACTGAGGTTGAGGACGTGCTTCTCGGAAGGATGCCGAGCCGGTCGCGGGAGACGGGATTCAGATAGAACGTCCCAGGCCCAGCCGGGCCGACCCGTCGCCGGTCCCGGCCGGGCCGCCGCCGCGGTGGCGGACGCGCAAGGAACTGGAAGCGGCCGCCCGGGCGACCGGCGGTCTCGGGCCGGGGAGCCGCTCCGGCTCCGGGCCCGCCCCGCACCGGCAGGACCACAGGCCGCGCGAGCCGCTCCGAGGCGGCGGAGCCCGCGAGGATGCCGATGATCTCGACGATCTGGTAGTAGCTCTCGCCGGCGCCCCACACCATCCCGCCGACCAGCGCGGACGGGGGTGAACCTGCTCGTCGCCACGGCCATGGAGAGGTTCGGAGGAGCTCGCGCAGCTGACGAACTACGTCGCCGACGGCGGGATCACTGCCGGCGCAGCCTGCCCGATACGCGAGGACGCCGCTGGGGGCGTGCGCAGCGCGAGCCTGTGGGTCCTCAGCGACGGAGCCCAGCTGGCCGCCGGGTGGATGCCGGCAAGCTCCCGGTCCACGTCGCCGCCCACCGCCGGATGGCCGAGCCGGCCGCCGTGCATGGGGATGCCGGCGCCGGGCGGCCGCACGGCAAGACGGTCCTGCTCGCTCCCTGACCGCACCCGACCGGCCGCTGTTCGCTCTCCCGCCGGTGGGCGGCCCGGAAGTGCGACGGCGGGCCGCACCCGCGACCTGTCAGCCCTCCGGGGCCATGCGGCAGACCCTGCACTTGCGGCCCGGCGCTGCCGCTCACCCACGTTGCCCGGGACACCGAAGCGTCCATCGCCTTCACTCCGGCTCCGGCCAGCCCCGGAGCCCGGGGCGACGCAGCCCTGCCCGCGCACGTGGATGCCGCCCAGCCGTACGTCCCGCTGGTCCTTACCGAGGTTGCCCAGCGCCACCCTGTACCGGTCGGTGATCTGCCCTTCCTTCTCCAGCGCCCGGCCGCCCCTCGCCTGAGTGCTGGCCTGCTGGGCGCGTTCATTGGCCTGCCTGGTCTGAACGTTCCCGTACCGGAGACCCACCACGGCCACGGCGGCGGCGACCACGACAGCGAAGCTCTCGATCCGGCGCACCCCGTCCAGAGCCCCCTGACGTTCCGCAGGAGCAGGAGAAGCCTCCGTCGGCCGGACGGAACCCGCTCCCACGCCGACGGAGGTCCGGGCAGCGGGACGGGCGGTACGGCGTAGCCGCGGGTGGCTGCGCAGGACACCGAGAAGAACCGTTGTCGATGCGTTCTGAGAGCGATGGCGGGTCAGGCACCTTGGGAGTGTTCGTGGGAAGGAGAGACCCTCGGGTGATTCGCATCGAATGCTGTGACTAGGACAGCCCGACCGGGGCGGCCCTCAGGGGGTGACCGTTCAGTTCGGAGCAATCCTCTTCGTCCCACCACATCCCGCCTTGCGTCGTGAGGTAGGGATGCAGTCCGCGGATGCCTCCACCTTGGTGCAGTGCTTGCGCGACCGCGTGGAGCAGGCTCGCCAGATCAGGCCAGGAATCGGTGAAGTCGCCGCCACCGCTGTGGCCCGCCCAGCCGAGACGCCGGGACTCCGGGCCAGGACGCAGGTCGATCACCTGCGTCGTGCCATCGTCACTCTCAGCCCAGGGAACCCAGAGCGGGTGCCACCAAGGCTCGTCGTCCCAGGGGCGAGCGGTCAGGCCGTCGTTCTCCGCCGCGACGGTCATGCGGGACTGCCAATGTTCCACGATGCCGCTCACTGCAAGCGGGGACTGCTCCGGCAGGATGGATGTCCAGGTGCTCACACCGTTGTGGCATCGCAGAGACTCAGCGAGATCACCGGGCAGTCGGGAGCCGAGGATCCGCTCCGCGTGTCGGATCTCGTCCGATGTCGCTGGTGGATTGAGGAGCGTGAAATCGGCGGCCACGTGCGTCGTCAGCCAGACATCGATCAACTGCCAGGACTCCGACGGGGGCAAGATCGTCTGTGCCATGGCACCATCCTGCCCCATAGGTACGACAAGGGGGCTTCGATGATCCCGTGCTGTCGCGCGGCGGTCAGGTCGTGAGTCGATCCGGCAGAGCCGACCAGGTCGGAGCAGCCGTGAAGCCGCCTCGTCCCGTACAGCCCTCAATCGTCAACAACCATGCGCTGCAAGCAGGTTGAAAGAGCTCACCACCGACCCGCACCTCAGAAGCACCCGACCCGCACACCGGCTCAACTGTCACTACGTCACTGACGCAACCCCACTGACACCGGACCGGCACCCACGACGGCCCCGCAGCTCTATCGGGGGTCCTTGCGCATGCACCACGTACGGGGACCGTTGTCGGGGAGAACGACCTCGGCTGTGACCTCGAAGCCGAGGCGCTCGTAGAATTTCACGTTCCGCTCGCTGGAGGTCTCCAGGAATACCGGGTACCCGGCACGTGCGGCCGCCTCGATGCCGGGGACCAGCACCGCACTGCCGAGCCCCTGCCCCTGGGCTTCAGGGGTGACTCCGACCGTGTTCAGAAACCATGCGGGCTCCTGCGGCCGGTACGGAGCGACGGCCTGCTCCGCGGACTCGAAGGCAGCTGCCCGGTCACCGGCAAGGCTGCCCAGCAACGGGCCGATCTCGGCAAAGGCGGGTGAGGGGTCCTGGTCGGGAGTGGCCCACACGGCAACGGCACGGCCTGCGTCGGCAACCCATACGCGCCCGTACACCATCCCAACACGGGTCAGGCAAAGTTCCTGGAAGCGCCGGATCCGGCCCTCATGGTCGTCCGCGGCGACGACGTGCCGGGTGTAGGGGTAGTCGGCGAAGGCCCGAGCCAGGGTGTCGACAGCGGTCGGAATGTCGGCGTCGGTGATGGGACATACGGACGTGGTGTCCTGGTGATGCAGCATGTCAGTCAAACGATCCGGCCAGACGGCGGGTTCCCAGGAGCATCACCACGCTGAGGCATGCGCCAGGTCATGGCAGCTTCGGGGAACCGTCCCCGTCGCCGGGAAAACGGGGCTCTGCGCCTTGGTTCCCGCGCGGAAAAGGGGATTGAGATCATGGGGACATGACCCGAATCCTGACCCGCAGCAATCTGGAAGCCGTGCTTGAGCCCACGGCCTGTATGGCCGTCCTCGAAGAAGGTTTCCGTAGTACCGGATCTGGGCCCGCAACGGGACAGCGAGTACTGACAGACCTGCCGTTTCCCGGCACGGCCACCGCTTTGATCCCTGGGCTGCTGCCCGGGATCGACGCCTACACGGTGAAGGTGAACGCCAAGTTCCCCGCCACCCGACCAGCTTTGCGTGGCGTGATCTGTCTCCACAGTGGTCATGACGGTGAGCTCCTCGCTCTGATGGATTCCGCCACCATCACCGCTTGGCGCACGGGACTCGCAGCAGCTCTGGGGACTCATGTCCTCGCGACCCCCGACCCGGGAGGGGACGCGGCACTCGGCGTGATCGGCGCCGGCGCACAAGCAGAGCTCATGGTCCGCGGACTGCGCAGCATGCGGAGCTTCCGCGATGTCGTGGTGCACGACGCCGACCCGGCCCGCGCCGCCGCCTTTGTCGCCCGGCACGGCGGACGAGCGCTCGGTTCTCCCGCGGATGTCGCCTCGGCCGCCGATGTCGTCCTGCTGGCGACGTGGGCACGTAGACCGTTGCTGCGCCTTGCCGATACTCGGCCGGGGCAACACTTCACGTCTCTGGGTGCCGATGAGCCAGGCAAGCAAGAACTCTCCGCCGACTTGCTCGCATCCTCGCTCCTCGTGGTCGACGACCGTGAACTGGCCGCCTCCATGGGAGCACTCGCAGCCGTCGGCCTCCCCGCCACCGCCGCCAAGGCCACCCTCGGCGAGCTCCTCCGCAATGACCACCCGGGCCGCACCGGCGCTACGACACGCACCGTCTACGCTCCTGTCGGGCTTCCCTGGCAGGACCTCGCCCTTGCCTGGCTCGCCTACCAGCACGCCGAACAACACGGCGTCGGAACGCAAACCGACCTGCTCGCCTGAGCCCTGCCCCGCCCGCCCTGCGAAACGATCGGGAGGGCGGGCATCACCTGTTCCGCACGACGAAGGTCCGCCCGGCGAACGACGGCCGGCCCGCCCAGCTCTGATCCGCGGTGGTGTGGGCGTCGGCAGGCCCCTGGATACGGAACCGGACCGTACGTACGCCGTCGGTCTCGGCGCTTGGGACGTTCGTGGTACGTGGTGTGTCCAGGGAGGCGGCCTTGGCCGCCCCGTTCACGAGCACGACATCGTCCAGCACGGGGACGCGGTCACCGGCGAGCCAGGGTCGCGACATTCATTGGCCCGACGGACAGGCGCTGCTGGGTGACGAACCCGAAGTGCTGATAGAGCGCCACATTTCCGGGGTCCGCGGTGGTGAGGTAGATCCCGGCCATGGCCGGCGTGTCGGCCGGCAGGCGGCCGAAGGGACGCCGCCCCGCCCCGCGGCCTGCGGCGGCGGAAACCACCCCGATGAACTCCAGCGTCCAGGCATTCCCGCGCGCACCTGCTTCGGTGAGGCCGAGGTAGCGCAGGGTCCGCCGCACGGACCGGGGACCGCAACACGCGAGCGTACGGGCCGCCCACTGCGCCTGCGCGGCAGGTGGGAGCCGAGGTCCGGGCGGGGTGAGGACGGCGGCCGCAATGGGGCGGACGCCGTCCCCGGCCAGGGCGTAGCGGCACCATCCGGGAACGGTGGCATCGACGCACAGGGTGGCGTCGAACCATTTCTCCCTGGTGGCGGACGAGCTGCCGCAGATCCAGGAGGTCGCCGGCCAGCGGGCAAAGGCATCGGCCAGCACACGTACGCAGGCGGCCAAGGGCGGGCAGTCGTCGATCTCCGGCCCGTGCGGAGCCGTGTCCGGGGGGACGGTGGATCATTCACGGTCCTCCCTCATCAACACTTGCTCGATTCAAAACCGATCGTATAGATTTCGATCGTATCGAATTTGAGAGGAAGAGCGGATGAGGATCCTGGCACTAGGCGGACCCGGTGCGATGGGGGCGGTGGCGGTGAGGGTGGCGGCCGGGCTGCCCGAGGTGACCGAGATCGTGGTGGCCGACAAACGCCTTGAAGCGGCCCGGAGACTGGTACGCCACCTCGCCGATACCGGCGGTACGCCCATGCGGGCCCTACAGGTGGACGTGACCGATGAGTCCGCCCTCCGCGCCGCGATGGCCGACGCCGACGTCGTGCTCAACACCGTCGGCCCGTACTACCGCTTCGGCCTGACCGTGCTGCGTGCCGCCATCGCGACCGGTACGCACTACCTGGACATCTGCGACGACTGGGAGCCGACCCTGCGGATGCTCGACCTGGACGAGGAAGCACGGTCCGCCGGGGTCTGCGCGGTGGTGGGTATGGGCGCCAGCCCCGGTGTCAGCAACCTGCTCGCCGCACGTGCCGTCCAGCAGCTGCACCACGTCCGGGACCTGTACACCGCATGGCCCGTCGACGTGTCCGGCAACGGCCAGGACGACGAGCAGCTGCTCGGCCCCGACGGGCGGCCCAGTGCCGCCGCCGTGCACTGGATGGAGCAGATCAGCGGAAAGGTGGCCGTCGTCAGCGACGGACAGCTCGTACACCGACGGCCGCTCCTTCCGGTCACACTGGCCCTCTCCCCCGAGCACTCCGGAACGGCGTACACCGTCGGCCATCCCGAGCCGGTCACCCTCCATCGCAGCTTCCGCCCGACCGGCGAGGCCGCCAACCTCATGGTCATCACCCCAGGCACACTGGCCTACCTGGACGTTCTGCGCCGGGACATCGACGCCGGCAGGCTCACCAACGAAACCGCCGCCATCGACCTGGCCAACCCCTCAGTTCCACGCGGCCTGCGGGCGGTGGCAGGAGCCATGCGTCTCAAGGGCCCCCGTTCGCTGCCGCCGTTCTTCGCAGCAGCCACGGGTACCCGCGACGGCCGACCGGTCACCGTCCTGTCCCGCCTCGCCGAGACGTCCGGCATGACCACGCTGATCGACGACATGGCAGAGGCGACCGGAATCCCGCTGGCCCTGGGGCTCGCCCAGCTTCTCGACGGCACCGGCGGCCGGCCCGGCGTCCACCCGCCCGAGGCCGTCATCGAACCCGAGCGGTTCTTCCTCGACCTGTCCCACCATCTGCCCCACACCTCCGACAACGACCACCCCGGCGACTATGCGATCACCACCGTCACCCCGAGCCGCTGAAACGAGGAGATGCCCGGTGCCATCACCGGAACCAGGAGTCGGCGTACGGACAGCGGAATTCGTCGAGGTCGGGGGGCTTCCCGTCCGTTACGCCGCGACGGGCACCGGCCCGCCCGTGATCCTGCTGCACGGACTGGGCCGCAGCCTGGAGGACTGGGAGCCGCTGCGTGCCGCTCTGAGCGGGTACCGGCTGATCGCCATCGACCTCGCGGGGTTCGGGCAGTCCCAGCCCCTGCCGGACTGCCGCCTCGCATCACTGGCCCGGCACGTCGAAGGAACCCTGGACATGCTCGGGGTTCCCTCCGGCGCGCACGTGGTGGGCAATTCGCTGGGCGGCGCCGTCGCGATGCGGCTCGCCACCGGTGCCCCCGCACGGGTGGCGTCATTGGCACTGCTCAACAGCGCAGGGTTCGGCCGCGAGGTCACCTGGACCCTGCGCGTCCTCGGCCTGCCGCTGCTCTGGCGGCTGCTTCTGCGTCCCCATGCGGACAGCGCGCTGATGTCGGAGCGTTCCCTCTTCCACGACCCGGCCTTCGCCACACCCGAACGGGTCGCCCTGGCGCTCGCGCTCTCCCGTCGCGAAGGGGCGGCACGGACGTTCCGGCGCCAGTCCCATGCACTCGGTTCGTGGCGCGGCGTACGCCGCGACTGGCGCGAGGAACTGCTCACCGAGGTCTCGGCGCTCGACATCCCCACGCTCGTCGTCTGGGGCACCCACGACAGGATCCTGCCGGCCACCCACCTCATGAACGCCGCGACCGCTCTGCCCCTGGCACGCACCCACCTGTTCTCCCGGACCGGCCACATGCCGCAGATCGAGCGCGTGGACGAGGTCGCCGTCTTGCTCGGCTCTTTCTGGGACAGGCCATAGCTCCGAACCATCCCCCGGTTCGAGCGAGGAGGGAACTTCCACGGCGCCGCCGGGCGTGACCCGCCCCGGCCTCGGTACCCCGGGTGCCTGTACCCGCCTCCGACAGGTGGCGGGTGCCTGTACCCGCCTCCGACAGGTGCGTCGGCGTGCGGAGGTGGCGCTCCCCGCGACGCTCGGATCGCCCTCGCGACGGAGCACCGCTGCCGGGATGGCGGACTGGACGTCGGCATGGGATCCCCGCGCCAGGACACAGTGCGAGCGACCCGGATACCGTCCCGTGTATACCGGGCGCACTTCTTGGCCGCGCGGCCTGAAGAGGTGCGGCTCGGCAGCACGACGCGCCGCACCCTTGGACGTACCAGAAAGGCCCGCCACTTCATGACCGACTCGCTCCACACGCCGACAGCGCCCGTCCGGGTCCCCACCCGCATGCTGGTCGAGGCTCTGATCCGTACCGACCACACGGTCGACGCCGGCGAGCTCTACGCGACTGCCGACCTGCTCGGCATGACCGACCAGCAGGTACGTCTGTGCATCAAGCGGCTCGTAGCAGAGGGGCGCTTCGTCCAGGAGGGCAGGGGGCGCAAAGCACTGCTCCGGGCGACCGGCGCTACCGCGCAGGCCCTGGGGCCGGACGTCGAGTTCGTCGCGCACGCTTTCCGGCAGGACGCGGGCCTCGCCCCCTGGGACGGCATCTGGCACCTGGTCGCCTTCGCCGTACCCGAAGACACCCGCACGGCGCGCGACACACTGCGTACCGTTCTCACCCGGCTCGGTGGCGCCCCTGTCCAGGGCGGCCTCTACGTCAGCGCCAACGCGTGGGAACCCTACGTCGAGGACGAGGCTCGCCGGCTCGGCATCCACGGCCGCCTCACCCTCCTCACCACTGACGACCTGCGTCAGGGTGATGTGCGTGATCCGGTCGCGCTTGCCCGCAGCTTGTGGCCGCAGGACGAGATCGCCGATCGCTATCGGCACCTCGCTTCCGTGGCCGAGCCGCGGCTGCGCCTACTCCAGGACGAGGCCGCCCCCTCCTCGCTCCAGCAGCTGACCATCGCGGTCGAACTGGCCGCCGAATTCAGCCATGCGATGGAGCCCGACCCTCTTCTGCCGCCCGAGCTGCTCCCCCGGCCCTGGCCGGGATCCGAGGCACGCCGGCTCGTCGCACAGTGCTGGCAGCTCCTGGAACGGCTGGGGCAGTCCCGCACAGCTGCGGAGCAGCACGTCCGCCTTTTTCGCCTCTACGACGAGGCTGCCGGGAGGACCGGGTCCGCAGGGCGGCGCCGCGACGGATGAGTACGGAGCCGGGTGCCGGATGCGGGACGTGAAAGCCGTGTGCCGGCCGGGCCATTCCTCGTCGTAGGGAGTGACTTTGAGCTGGGTCGGACCGCAGATCCCGCAGCCGGTCCATCGTCTGCGCGAGGGTGGGAGCGTGCAGGCGCGCCTCGCGTTCCCGTGCACGCCCAGCACGTCCCACTCGTTGTCGTGATCGTGATGTGCGTTCATGAGTCCTTCAGTTCACCGCCGGTATGTCCGGCTCCTGCCACAGGAGTCGATCACGTGCGCCCGTGACGGCCGGGGGCGCGCAGCAGCAGGCCGAGCGAGACCAGCCCGGCTACGGCCGCCAGCAGCGTGGACCAGAACCAGAAGGTCACCCAGGTATCGGGGACCGGCAGCAGCAGGACCAGCGCGGCTGGATAGACGATCATCAGCCGACGCAACCGGCGCTCCGCGACGAGCTGTTCACGCAGACGTCCGCGGGCTCCCCCGGCCGCCGGGCCCGTTCGCCCGGCGGGTATCAGCTCGTCGGCGATGGTCCGCCGCCACGTGTGCACGGTGGCGCCGGTCATCGTGAGCAGGAGGCCGAGCCCCAGTAACTGGAACCAGTCGGGCACTCTGGGGTGACTGGGCGTGGTGAACAGCAGCATGGGCACCGAGAACAGGACTGCGCTCAGCGCTTCGACAGCGAAGAGGCGGGTGGCCGGAGTACGGCTCAGCGCGGTGGGCACGATCAACACCCTGAGCGGGGCTCTCCGGCAGCTGCGGGCACGGGGACGCGTCACGATCCTGGACTCACCCTTCCGAGTTCCGTGCGGCCCGGCCTGACGGCTGAGGACGCGGCGGGGCGGCGCCCTTCACCGTCAGCACGTACTGCCGCGGGTCGAAGGCTCGCGTGCGACGACGGAATCGCCATGTCGGTTCGGGCCAGATGGACGTGATGCGACCGGTGCGGTCCTGGTACCAGCCGACGCAGCCGCCGGCGGCCCAGACGGTGGGCTCCATCCGGCTCTGCAGCTCCGCGTTGAAGGCGTACTGGGCCTCGGCACGGACTTCCACGGCGGCCAGGCCCCGGCTGCGCATCAGCCGCAAGCAGCTGAGCAGGTAGTCGATCTGTGACTCGATCATGTAGATGAGGCTCGTGTGGCCCACGCCGGTGTTGGGACCTGCCATCAGGAAGAGATTGGGGAATCCTGCGACCGTGGTGCCGAGGTGGGCCTGCGGGCTGCCTTCCCAGACCTCGCTCAGGGACCGTCCGTCGGCGCCGAGGACCTGCTGCGCGTACGTGGCGTCGGTGACGCGGAATCCGGTTCCGTAGATCAGTACGTCCACCGGGTGCTCGAAGACGGCGTCTCCGTCCCGCGCCGCGCCGGTGGGTGCGGTGAGCACCGCACCGGGCCCGATGCTCGTGATCGGATCAGCGACCACGTCGACGTTGGGCCGGCCCAAGGCCGGGTAGTAGTCGTCGGACAGCAGGACCCGCTTGCAGCCCAGTGCGTAGTCCGGGGTCAGTTTGGCTCTCATGCCCGGGTCCGCGACCTGACGGTGCAGGTGGCCAAGTGCCTCGCGTCGGCCGAGTGCGGCCATGGTGCGGTTGCCGAGCAGAGCCGGCAGCGTCGCCTCCCGGGCCGCGTACTCCCAGCCGCGAGCCAGTCGCTGCACCGGCGGTGCCAGCCGGAACAGACGTTGCTGCCATGGCGGGACGGCCCGGTCGCGCCTCGGCGCGATCCAGGGCGGAGTGCGCTGAAATACCGTCACCTGCCGTGCCGTGCGCTGCAGGTGAGGGACGAACTGGATGGCGCTCGCGCCGGTCCCGATCACTCCCACCCGCTTGGTGCTCAGATCCAGGCCGTGTCTCCATCTGGCGGAGTGGAACGCCTCGCCGGTGAAGCGGTCGAGCCCGGGCAACGAAGGAACGGCCGGTTCCGACAGCGGGCCTTGGGCCAGCACCAGCAGCCCGGCGGTGAGCGGACCCGTGCTGGTCCGCAGGTCCCAGCGCCGGCGCCCTGGATCCCAGGCAGCGCGTCGCAGTTCGCAGCCGAGCCGCAGATTCGGCGTCAGGCCGTACTCGTCGACGCAGCGCCTGAGGTACTGCCCGATCTCCTCGCGCGGGGCGAAGCGCCGACTCCACGCCGGATTGGGCGCGAAGGAGAACGAGTACAGGCGCGAGGGAACGTCGCAGGCGCACCCGGGATAGGTGTTGTCCCGCCATGCGCCGCCGACCTCGTCGGCCCGCTCCAGTATCAGCACATCCCGGTGGCCCTCCTGCAGCAGCCGTACGGCCGTACCGAGCCCTGAGAATCCCGCGCCGACGATGACCACGGATACATGGCGTCCGCGCGGAGCCGTGTCCGGGCGCTGTGGGTTGGTCATGATCCTCCTCCATCAATATTCCGCTCACTCTAAAACCGATCGTATAGCATTCGATCGTATCTAATGAGAGAGGGAGGGTGGATGAGGAATCCGCCGTCCGCCGGACCCGTAGGGATCGGCGGATGGCGGCGCGAATGGCGGCCGGGCCGCCCGGAGCGACCGGGACCGCGGTGGGCATGGGCGACGGCCCCGGGCTCGGCTCAGAGGCAGCTCCGGTGCGGGAGCCGGGCGGGGCACATGACATCGGCCCCGGCCGAAGCGACCCGCGGAGTTTTCCGGTCGGCCGGGAAGCCACGTCCCGACGTACACGACGGTCGTGGTCGTGGTCGTGGTCGCCCATGGGGCCGTCACGACGCTGTTGCCCCGCACACCGTCGACCCGGTCCGCGCGTACGCCACAGCCGGGCGGGCGAAGACCGAAGTCCCTGCCTCCGTGCCGGACCGGCCGAAGCGACCCGGGGAGCAATCGCCCGTCAGCCATCGGCCGGCAGTGGTCCACCGCTGCCCCGGGCCCGTTCGCAAGCACCGCTCCGGGGCCGGCCGTTCAGGAGGCCAACTGCTCGCGCGGCCCGCAGGTGACCGTAAGAAGAAGGGAACCGCCTCGTGCCCGACCGCGACGAGCCTGCCCCAACGGCTTCGCTCGCCGGCTCTCGCATCGCTGCCGACGGGTCGGACACGACACCGAGTCCGCCGACACCCGGAGCTCGATCCACATCATCGCCGCTTTCGCCGTGTCCGACGGCCTGGACGCCGGGCTCACGGCCAACCTCGCCCAGGCTCTCGCGGTGACCCCCGAGGAGCTCACGGCCGCCATTCCCGTACGCCGGCCGGACGCCGGACCGGTCCGGGCGGATGACGTTCACGATGCGGGCCCCACCCGAACGGACGGAACGAGGGTTGCACGGGCTGATGCACTGGCCGGTTTCCGGCACCCGGAAGAGCTCCGGCCCCGTTCCGTACGCGTACGCGCAGCAGGTTCCGACGGAGTCAGCCGGCCGTTGCCCCGGGATCCGCTGCCCATGGCTGGGGCGGGACCCCTCGACGCACCGGCCGCTCTCGTCACCGTGCGGCCGTAGACCTTTTGAGTTCAACCACGGCGGTCTTGCAGGACCTTGGCGAACAGCAGCACCAGCAGCCCGGCGAAGGGGATCACCAGCAGACCCGTGCGCAGGCTGGTCGCGTCGGCGACGTGACCGACGACCGGTGGGGACAGCAGGAAGCCCAGGCGCATGAGCCAGGAGACGATCGTCAGACCTGATCCGGGTTTGAGGCCGGGCAGAGCGTCGGCTTCGTGCATCGCCGTGGGTACCAGGGTCGCCACCCCGAATCCGGCCAGGGCGAAGCCCAGGACGGTGCCGGGCAGCGTCGGCACCGCCAGTGCCAGTCCCATGCCGACCGCGGTGATCAGGCCGCCGGTCCGGGCAACAGCGCGCCGGCCGAAGCGGTCCACGAGGCGGTCCCCGATGATGCGCCCGATGAACTGGGCGCCCACCAGAGCGATGAAGCCCCAGGCGGCGAGTGCCGCGGAGGTGTGCAGGGCATCGGTCAGATACAGGGCGGCCCAGGAGTTTCCCGCATCCTCGACGAGAGTGCCCGCTGTGGCGATCAGGACGAGGGCCGCCAGCACGTACCCGACGTGCGAGGCGCCGCTTTCCCTCTCGGTGTTCCGCTGTTCCGGGCCGGTCTCTTCCGGTTCGCTGTCCGGGCCGGGGAGGCAGAAGCGCCATGCGGCCACGGCGGCGACAGCGAGGACGATCGCCGAGAGCGCGAGGTGTACGCCGCGCGACAGGCCCAGGGACATTGCTCCGGCGGCCATCAGCCCTCCGGTGACCGCGCCGATGGACCAGATCGCGTGGAAGGAGTTGAGAATCGACCGCCCGTAGAGCCGCTGCACCCGAAGTCCGTGCGCGTTCTGCGCGACGTCCGTGAGTGCGTCCATGGCTCCGCCCAGGAACAGGGCGGCCGCGAACAGCGCCACCGACGGGGCAAGACCGGCGGCCACGGTCCCCGCACCCGTCAGCAGGGTACCGACGACCGCGACCTGCGCCGAGCCCACGCGGCGGATGAGCACGCCTGCCGCGAGGCCGGCCGTGATGGCCCCCGCCGGGAACGCGGCGACCGCCAGCCCGTAGGCACCGTTACTGATCGCCAGATCTTCCTTGATCTGCGGATACCTCGGCAGCAGGTTGGCGAACAGCGCCCCGTTCGTGAAGAACAGGACGGCCACCGCGGCCCGTGCGTGCCGCCCGGCGCGGAGGCGCCGTGCCTCGATGTCGACGGTCATACGGACGACCCTAACCCCGGAAAGTACGAACGTACACTCCCCCTGGCGGTAAATCCCGACCGAGTGGTAAGTATTTGATCGGCAGCCGCGCCGGGGCCGCCCTGAAGGGGCCGGTACACGGGCGCAGCGTCTGTCCGCGACGCCACCAGCACACAGCCGAGGAGAGATCAGCGCGTGGAAAGCATCACCAAGAACAGGCAGTCGACCGCCGTCCTGCGCCTTATGATCGAGCGTGCCTACGGTGCCGACAGGGTTCCGACGGGCGACGGCTGGAGCAGCGAGCTGGGACACGGATGGTTCAACGTCGCCTACCGCATCCGCCTGCGCGACGGAGCCGAGGTTGTCCTGAAGATCGCCCCGCCGGCAGGGGTGGAGGTGATGGCCTACGAGAACGGTGCCATGTCGATCGAGCTGGCCACACTGGAACTTCTGCGCACGCGTACGTCCGTACCGGTTCCCACCGTGGACTTCGCGGACCGGAGCCGTGAACTGTGCGACGCCGACTACTTCTTCATGCCGTTCATCGACGCCGACAACCTCGGCATCATCGCCGACACACTCCCCCGCGCCGAACGCGAGGCGTACATGGAACAACTCGGCGCGCTGAACCGTGAGATCAACCTCCTTCGCGGCGAGACCTTCGGTCCGCTGGCCGGGCCGGGCGACCCGAGCTGGAGGCGAGTGTTCACGGGTATGGTCGAGGACGTACTCGTCAACGGTGAACGCCGGGGCGTCGACCTCGGCTGGGACTACGGCCTCGTCCGCGCGACCGTGGCCCAACACGCCGACAGCCTCGACGAAGTGACCGAGCCGCGACTGGTCGAGTGGGATCTGTGGGACAGCAACGTCATGGTCCGCGACGGCGAGATCGTCTGCATCATCGACCATGAACGTGCCTTCTACGGCGACCCGCTGATCGAAGCCGGGTTCACCGGGAGCCAGATGGCCGCCTTCGGCGACGCGTCACCCTTCATACGCGGCTACGGCCACGGCGAGCTGACCGGAGCCCAGCAGGTGCGCCGACGCCTGTACTGCCTCTACCTGGTTCTCGTCATGGCGATCGAAACCGTGTACCGCGGACACACCGACACCGAGCAGTACGACTGGGCCCGCCTCCGGATCGACGAGGCCATGTCCCTGCTCGGCCGCAGCCGCCGGTGACCTCCACAGCCACTGCCGCCGACCACACCACCCGCCTCGGCACGGAGCCGGTGGGCCGCCTGCTGCGGCGCGCCTGCGTCCAGACCACGGGCGCCGTCGGCGTGTACGGCATCTACGCACTGACGAACGCCTGGTTCGTCGGCTACGGCGTGGGCGAGACCGCGATGGCCGCGGTCAACCTGGTCGCCCCGCTGCTGCTGTTGCTCGGCGCGGTGTCCACCACCGTCGGCGCGGGCGGGGCCTCCCTGATCTCCCGCGCCCTGGGCGCCGGGGACCGGCAGACCGCCGCCCGCGCAGCGGGCAACACTCTGACCCTCTTCTGGATCAGCGCCGCGGCCACCACCACGCTCGGCCTGGCCTTCCTCGACCCCCTGCTCTCTCTGCTCGGCGCGCACGGCGAACTGCGCGAGAGCGCACGCCCCTACGCCGTGGTGCTGCTGGCCGGGGCCCTGGTCTCGACCGGCTTCTCCAGCCTGGTGCGCGCCGAGGGCCGGATGGGCTACTCCACCCTGCTGTGGGTGGTACCGGTCGCCGTGCAGATCACGCTCGACCCCTTGCTCATATTCGGACTGGACATGGGAGTGCAGGGCGCCGCGCTCGGCACGGTCGGCGGCCAGGCCGTCTCCGCCGCGATGAGCCTGTGGTTCTTCTTCGGACAGCGCGACCGCCCCTACCGCATCGGCCCCAGAGAACTCCTGCCCCACAGGGCGACGCTGCGGGCGCTGCTGGGCATCGGCCTGCCGTCGTTCCTGGCCGGAACGGGCGTCACGCTGCTGGCCGTCCTCGTCAACGCCACCCTCGCGGCCACCGGATCGGCCACCGCCCTCGCCGCCTACGCCGTCTGCGTCCGCCTGCAGACTTTCGTGATGATGCCGCACACCGGAGTCAGCCAGGGCCTGCAGCCCATCGTCGGATACAACGCCGGCCGCGGACTGGCCGACCGTGCCCTGCGGGCCCGCAACCTCGCGCTGGCGGCCTCCCTGCTGTACGGGCTCCTCACCGCGACGGTCCTCGCCTTCCTGGGCCGGCCTATCGCCGGCTGGTTCCTGAGCGGCGCGGACACCATCGCCACTGCCGGGCAGGCCCTGCAAGTCATCGCCCTCGGTCTGGCCGTCGCGGGGATCGCCCCACTGGTCGCGGCCTACGCCCAGTCCCTGGGCCGCCCGGCGCCCGCTTACCTCATCTCCACCGGCACTCTGCTCCTGATCAAGATCCCCCTGCTTCTGATCCTCGGCCGACTGGGCACCGGCGGCGTCTGGGCGGGACTGGCGGCCGGCGAACTGGCGACGGCCGCTGTCGCACTCCTGCTGCTTCGCCGCCTGGGCGGTCCTACGCGTCCCGCTCGCCCTCGGCCTCGACCCGGCCGGTGCGCGCCTACGAGCCCGCCCCGATGATCCGGACCGGCGGGACCGGGACGGCGGCGTACCAGGCGCCGGCCGGCCCCGCGCAAGCACGCCCCGCAGTGGGATCTGGGCAACCAGAACCCCACAGGCACCCGCCGTCCGCTGTCAGTTGGTGTCGTCGGGGGCGAGGTCGGGGCGCAGGCGGTGCCAGGAGGGGTGACGCAGGCGTCCGGCCCGGGTGCGGGTCGTGTAGCGGACTTCGCCGACGAGGCGTGGCAAAGCCCATCGCGCCCCGGTGACCGGCGGGGGCTCGGTGAAGGGGCAGGTGTCGACCGAGGCGGCGTCGAGAAGGCCGGCGAGGGTGACGCGTTCGGTGTCGCTCCATCCGGTGCCGACGCTGCCGACGTACCGCAAGGAGCCGTCCTCGTCGCGCCGGCCCATGAGGAGGGCACCGGGCAGCCCGGCGAGATGTCCGTGGCCGGGCACCCAGCCGCCGACGATGACATCGACGGTACGGACGAGCCGGATCTTGATCCAGGAGCGGGACCGCACCCCCGGCTGGTAGCGGGAGGTCAGCCGCTTCGCGATCAGCCCCTCCAGCCCAGCTTCCCGGGTCGTCTCCAGTGCCTGGGCGCCGTGACCGGTGATCGCCGCCGGTACCGACCAGTGCGGGCCCACCAGGCCGAGGGATTCGAGCGCCTCGCGCCGCTCGGTGTACGGGGCCCGGACGAGACTGCTGCCGTCGAGGAACACGACGTCGAAGAACATCAGGTGGGCGGGCACGGTCCGGGCCATGCGGGCGGCCTTCGCCGGTGAGCCGGCCAGCCCCATCCGCGCCTGCAGCCGCTCGAAGTCACTGCGTCCCGCATCGTCCAGGGCGACGATCTCCCCGTCCAGAACCATCGGCCTGCCATCCAGCACCCCGCCCAGCCCGCCGAGTTCGGGGTAGGCCGGGGTGATGTCGGCACCGGAGCGGGACCTCAGCCCCACCGTCCCGTCGCCCGGCAGGTAGACGATCACCCGCTGCCCGTCCTGCTTCACCTCATAGGCATACCGGCCGTCCGAGGACGGCGGTGGCAGGCGGCCGGGAATGGCGAGCATCGGGTCGATCCGGGGCAGGACGGTCATGGCATCAGGAGGCGCTGCGCTTCTTCGCCGTCGTCCTTCCGGCGGTACTGGTCTTCTTCGCCGCGGTGGACCTCTTGGCAGGGGTCTTCTTGGCAGGCGCCTTCTTGGCGGGGGTGGTCTTCTTCGTCGTGGTCTTCTTGCTGGGCCGGATCTCGTGCACCGTGGCGTGCCCGTCGTCGCTGTTCTCGCCGCGGCTCGCCCTGGCCGTCGCGACGCTCGCGTTCAGCGCGGCCATCAGGTCCACGACCTTCCCCGACTCCCCGGTCCCGGCCTCGGCCGGCTCCGGGAGCGCCTTGCCCTCGGCCTTCGCGGCGATGAGGTCTTCCAGCGCGTCGCGGTACTCGTCCCGGAAGCCGGAGATGTCGTCCAGAGCCATGGTGTCGGTGAGCTGGACCGCCCGCTCGATCTCGTCCTCGTCGAGTTCCACCGGCGCCGGGGCGAGGGAGTCGGGGCTGCGGATCTCGTCGGGCCACCGCATCGCGTGCAGCATGATCGCCCCCGACCGGACACGGAGCACGCCCAGCCTTTCCCGGTTGTGCCAGGCGAATTTCGCGACGGCGACCTTGTCGGAGCGCTCCAGGGCCTTGCGGAGCAAGGTGTACGGCTTCGCGGCGACCTGCCCGTCGATCGCCAGATAGTAGGAGTCGCTGATCCTGATCGGGTCGATGGTTCCGGCGTCGACGAACGCGACGATCTCGATCGCCTTCGCCGTGGGCAAGGGCATCCGGTCGAGCTCCTCGTCGGTCACCGTGACCGTCTGGTCCTTGGTGACCTCGTAACCCTTGCCGATCTCCTCCTGCGGCACGACCTCGTCGTCGATGGCGCAGATCTTCCGGGTCCGGACCCGGCCCATGTCCTCCAGATGCACCTGGTGGAAGTGGATCGCATGGTCCTCGGTCGCGGACACGACCTTGATCGGGATCGTGACCAGGCCAAAGCTGATGGCTCCGGTCCACAGGGGGCGCGGCATAGCTTCCTCCAGGCCCCCCTGGCGGCTGGGCGGAATGCGGGCCGGAAGCGCCGGAAGGAAGAGCAGGCCGGTAGGGCCTGGCGCGGTCGGGCCGCTGCCCGTACTCCGATCCTCACGCCGCGCCCGGCGCACCGCATCCGGACCAGCGGGCACCGGATGCCCCCGCCCCCGACCGGACAGCCCGCCGACAGAGCTACGAAGAAGAACGAGCTGAGCTTCACGAAGGTCCCGGGGGATCTCACCGAGACACACCCCGATAGCACCAATGCTCGAATACCGGACCTCGATGAAACGTCGACCACGCCCGGTGTGGTGTCTGTCGGCATGCGGGCGACCACCGTCCGGCCCACTGCCCGGCAGCCTGTCGGTCCTGAGGTGACCGGTGGCTGGAGCAGGGGGGCGAGCTCATCCGGACAGCGCGCCCGGGGACCGCACGCCGAACCACTGCTCGGCGCCGTACTCCTCGAACCGCGCCACCTCGGTGAAACCCAGCTTCGCCGCGAGGCGCCTCGCGCGCTCGTTGGCGGTCTGGGTGCAGAGCACCACCGGTTCGCCGGGAAGGGTGTCGGCGAACCAGTCGAGTACCGCTGAGCACGCCTCGGCGGCGTACCCGTATCCCCACGCCTCCGGCAGGAGCAGATAGCCGAGCTCGGCCTCCCCGGCATCCGGACGGACGTGCCCCGGACGCTCCGCGTCGCGCCGATCAAGCGTGATCATGCCGATCATCGCTCCGTCGAGATCGATCACGAAGAGGCCAGTGCGCCGCCCGGGCACCTCGGGCACCGCACGCCCGAGCTCGTCACGCGGTCGGGGCCCACCCGTATAGGTGCCCACCTCCGGCGAGGCGAACAACTCGATGAACGCCACGCGGTCTTGGGCCTCGGACGCGCGGAGCACGAGCCGCTCGGTCCTGATCGGGACAGGTGGCCAGACGACGGGTCCGAGGGCAGTCATGGCGGGCAACCTACCTCACACCCGTCGGCTCGACCGTCGACCGGCCTTGGACAGTTCCGGCCGGCGGTTCAGGCGGCTCTCCGTTCGCGCTGCTCCTGGCGGTGAGCCAGCCGCCGCAGCTCAACCCGGGCGGCCGGGGTCCGGCCCGACGGGGTGGACCAGAACGGATGCCACTGGATCCGGGAGGACAGGTCCAGGAGGCGGCGACGCAGGGCGGTCATATGGCGGGGGCGGGGCACGGCGAGCTGCTGATAGGTGACGAGCCAGTCGCGCTGCGCCCGGACCAGGTCGTCGGGGAAGTGGAGGGTCATACTCCAATTAGAGCACTTGTTCGATTTCGAGCGCGACCCGGTTCGGAGCGCTCCGCCCCAGCCCGACATGGGCGCCACCTGTAGCCGGTACTTCCACGCCTGCGCACCCCACACCCGCATCACCTCGCTGCCGGCCCCCCTCGGCCTCAGGCGCTACAGCCCTGTACGTGCCGGGGACTGCCTCCACGACAAAATGCAGGCCATCCTCGGTTGACGTTCGACCGCCCCTCGGCGGGCAATCCCGGTGGGGAAATCAGCGTACGGCCAGGGCTCCCGTCCGCCGGGCCGGGAGTGTGGACACCCACACCCACCCGACGGGCGGGAGCAGCAAACCCACTTCGCACCGCGGCGGCCCGATTCCGGCTCGTACCGGCCCGGCCGTGTCGCCGAGACCGCGAGGCCGGGTACCGGACCGTGACGCGCCCCCGGCGGGCCGGGCTCCAGCCCCTCCAGCAGTTCCACCCTGGAGAGCATCGAGGTGTCTCTGCCCTCGACAGGGAGGCTGCGACGTGCCGTTCCAAGTATCCGGAGCGGTGTGTGGCCGACATGTGCTCCGTGTCGGCGCCCGGACGGTAACGCGCTGTGCCCAGGATGCTCAAGCAGTGCACTTCGAAGGCCCAACTCGTCACCTGCACAACCGAATCGGGAAAGGTTCTGTACGCGAGTTCCCGCTCCAGCACTCCGACAGATTCGAACGTACGAGACAAGGGTGACGGCCACTCGTTCGGCCGATCAGAACCCGTTCGCGCTGCCAGACTCCCGGGAGGCAACGCGCCGGTGGGGCGTGGGCGAAGCGGGAGCGGCGAGGCAGGGTGGGTGTGACGGACCACGACGTTCCGCGAGTACGCGCGGCGACGGAGGAGCGGCCGGGCGGGCGACAGCGCGGTGGCGGACCCGACGGGCAGCGGCGGAACGAGGGGGCGCCGCCTGCGGGGCCGCGGCACGTGGCCTGCGTGATGGACGGCAACGGCCGTTGGGCTCAGCGCCGTTCGCTTCCCCGTACGGCGGGTCACCGGGCCGCGGAGACCGCCGTGATCGACGTCATCGAGGCGGCCCGGTCCGCCGGCGTGGAGTGGCTCAGTCTGTACGCCTTCTCCACCGAGAACTGGAACCGCCCTGGCACCGAGGTCGAATTCCTGATGCGTCTGGTGCGCCGGGTTGTGCGCAAGCATGCGCCGCTGCTGCTCGCGCGCGGTATCCGCTGCCGCTTCCTCGGGGTCACCGATCCCCGCATCCCCCGTGAACTGGCCCAGGACTTCGACGACCTGGCGGTGCTGACCGCCGAGAACCGGGGGATGACGCTGACCGTCGCCTTCGACCACGGCGGGCGCCGGGACATCGTCGAGGCCGCAAGGTCGCTGATCCGCAAGGGGACGCCCGCCGACGAGGTGACCGAGCGGCTCTTCGCGGACCATCTGCCTTTCCCCGACACCCCCGATGTGGATCTGGTCATCCGCACCTCCGGCGAGCAGCGCATCTCCAACTTCATGCTCTGGCAGGTCGCCTACGCCGAGTGGATCTTCCCCGAGGTTCTCTGGCCGGACTTCAGGGCTCCCGAATTCCTCGCCTGCCTGCACACCTACCGGCGCCGCGACCGCCGCTTCGGCGGCGTGCCCGCCCAAACGAACGGAGAGCCATCATGACCACCGAAACCACGGGCATGGCCGACGAAGCCCCCCTGTTCGGCCCGAAATCACAGTTCGGCGCCTTCTTCGACGACCCGCGCTGGGCCCTGGCCATAATCCGCGCCACCGTGCTGGAGGCCGCCCACCCGCAGATCGGCGCCGCCCTCGTCGACAACTCCACCTTCGTCGCCCACCCCTGGCGCCGGCTGCGCAACACCTTCCTCAGCATGCGGCGCATGTTCGGCACCGACCCGGCCGTACGCGAACGGGAGGCCGCCCGGCTCAACCGGCTGCACACGCGCATGAGCGGCTCCGACTCCCGCGGCCGCGCCTACGACGCGATGGACCGTGCGACCCGCGCCTGGGTGGTCGCCACCCTCTTCGAGAGCGCCGTCACCATGTGCCGGCTGAGCGGCCAGCCGCTCGACCAGAACACGATGGAGCGGATGTACGCGGAGTACCGCGCGTTCCTCGCCGCGCTCGACGGCGACGCCGCAGAACTCCCCGAGGACCTGAGCGACTTCTGGCGGTACTTCGACCGGGTCGTCGAGAACGAGCTGGAGAACACCGAGGCGGCCCGCGTCATCCTCTACCGGCTCTTCGACCACCTGCCCGCCCCCGCGCTGCTCGACGGAGCGCCGACACTGTGGGCGGCCGGCCGCGCTGTCGCCGGTCCACTCCTCGGCGCGATCACCGTCGCCTCGCTGCCCGAGCCCTACCGGCGCCGGGCCGGCCTGCCCGAGATGCCCGGCGCCCCCACCCTCATGCAGGGCGCCTACCTCGCCGCCGGGCTCACCCGGTTCCTGCCCGAGGGCTGGATCAACGCCGAGAGCATCATCGAGGCCCTCTCGCTCTCGCCCGACAGCGACGACCCCCGCGCCCGCACCGTATCCGCCCTGCGTGCCCGCATGAAGCGGGCGTCGGCCCTGCTCCGCCTCCTCACTCCACTGAGCGGCGACACCAACCCCGAGCCGGCGCCTTCGGCGGGCACAGAGGAGAACCGACGCCCGGCGGAGGAGTTCTTCCGCCGAGTGCTGGACCAGACCGGCGACGGCCACCTCGACTGGCCCGACCTCGCCGCCATGGCACGCGAACTCGCCACTCGCCTCGACCTGGACGAACCCGAGGAGACCAGGCTCTACGACGCCTTCGCCGCCTGGTGGCGCGAGCTCCAGGCCGCCCTCGACACGGACGGCGACGGCCGCGTCAGCGCCGAGGAGTACGCCACCGCCGTCCCGTCCCTCGCCGGACCCGCGCTCATCCGCGTTGCCGAGGTCCTCTTCGACGCCACCGACAAGGACGGCGACGGGAGCATCGACGCGGACGAGTACCGCACCCTCTTCCGGTCCGCCTTCCACCGCGAGCTCACCACCGACGGCGCCTACGGCCGGAGCGCCTTCGTGGGCGACTTCCTCTCCTTCATGGCGGGCCGCCGCTCGGGTACCCCGTACGACCCCCTCCTCGCCGACGCCTGACGCACCGGCCGGGATCCGCTCCACAGCGGTCCGTACACGGGGCGGGGCGGGACCGGCACTCCGCGCTGGGCCGGGTACCGGCGGTTCGGGTGTGTCAGCTCCCGGCTCCGCTGCTGACGGTGCAGTGGAGCGAGTCGTCGATCACGTCGGCGGTGATCGTGTCTCCGGGCTCGGCGTCGCCGCCGAGAAGGAGTGAGGCGATCCGGTTGTCGAGTTCCGTCTGGATCGTGCGGCGCAGTGGGCGGGCGCCGAACTCCGGCTGGTAGCCGTGCGCGACCAGCAGCTTCTTCGCCGCCTCGGTGACTTCCAGCCGCAGGCCCTGTGCGTGGACGCGGTGCTTGCTGCGGTCCAGGAGGTGTTCGACGATCTCCGCCAGGTCCTTCTCGGTGAGGCTGTGGAAGACGATGATGTCGTCGATGCGGTTGAGGAACTCGGGCAGGAACCGGCCGCGCAGATCGCCCATCAGTTCGTCCTTGAGCTCGGCCGCGTCGCCCTCGTGGGCGAGGATGCGATGGGCGCCGATGTTCGAGGTCATGATGATCACGCAGTGCCGGAAGTCGACCGTGCGGCCCTGCCCGTCGGTGAGCCTGCCGTCGTCGAGGATCTGGAGGAGCGTGTTGAAGACGTCGGAGTGCGCCTTCTCGACCTCGTCGAACAGGACCACGCTGTACGGGTTGCGCCGCACCTTCTCGGTGAGCTGCCCCGCCTCCTCGTAGCCGACGTACCCGGGGGGCGCGCCGACGAGCCGGGCGACCGTGTGCTTCTCCTGGAACTCGCTCATGTCGAACCGGATCATGCGGTCCTCGTCGCCGAACAGCAGGCCGGCGAGGGTCTTGGCGAGTTCGGTCTTGCCCACCCCCGTGGGGCCGAGGAAGAGGAACGAGCCGACGGGCCGGTTCGGATCCCCCATGCCCGCGCGGCTGCGGCGCACCGCCTCGGAGACCGCGGTCACCGCCTCGTCCTGCCCGACGACCCTGGTGTGCATCTCCTCCTCGAGCTTGAGCAGCCGCTCCTTCTCGTCGGCGGTGAGCTGGGAGACCGGGATGCCGGTGCGGCGCGATACAACGTCGGCGATGTCGATGGCGGTGACCGAGACGACACCCTCACGGCGCTCCTCGACTCCCGCGAGCTCGCCCTCCGCCTCGGCGATCCGCCGCTTCAGTTCCGAGGCCCGCTCGAACTCCTCGCCGTCCACGGCCTGGTCCTTCTCACGCCGCAACTTCGCCAGAGCGTCCTCACGGCTGACGACCTCGGTGGAACGGACGGCGCTCCGCAGACGCACCCGGGCACCGGCCTGGTCCATCACATCGATGGCCTTGTCGGGCAGGAACCGGTCGCTGATGTACCGGTCGGAGAGTTCGGCCGCCGCCGTCAGCGCCCCGTCGGCGAACCGGACCTGGTGATGGGCCTCGTACACATCACGCAGACCTTCGAGGATCTGCACCGTCTCCTCGACCGTCGGCTCCGGGATCAGGACGGGCTGGAAGCGCCGCTCCAGCGCGGCGTCCTTCTCGATGTGCCTGCGGTACTCGTCGATCGTCGTCGCGCCCACGACGTGCAGCTCACCGCGCGCGAGGGCGGGCTTGAGCATGTTGCCCGCATCCATCGAGCCCTCGCCCGTCGCGCCGGCGCCGACCACGGTGTGCAGTTCGTCGATGAAGAGGATGATGTCGCCCGCTGCCGCCTGGACATCCTCGATGACCTTCTTCAGCCGCTCCTCGAACTGCCCTCGGTACTGGGCGCCGGCGACCATGCCGGACAGGTCGAGGGAGACGACCCTCTTGCCCTTCAGCGTGTCGGGCACCTCGTCCGCCACGATGCGCTGCGCCAGACCCTCCACGATCGCGGTCTTCCCGACGCCGGGCTCGCCGATGAGCACCGGGTTGTTCTTCGAGCGACGCGAGAGGATCTCGACGGTCTGCTCGATCTCCTCGGCCCGGCCGACCACCGGGTCGAGCCTGCCCGCTTTCGCTTCCTCGGTCAGGTCCCTGCCGAATTCGTCGAGGGTGGTGGCGGGCTGCTCATGCCGGTTCCCGGCGCCGGGGCCGCCGCCGGCGGAGTGCGCCGCGCGTTCGGTGAGGCCGCGGAGTCTTTGTACGTCGGTGTCGTCGGCGCCGAGGAGGCGACTCGCTCCGGAGTCGACGTCGGCGAGGAGGGCGGCGAGGATGTGCTCGGGGCCGATGTATGACACACCCGCCTCCTGCGAACGGCCGTAGGCAGCGGCGAGGGTGCGCTTCGCAGCCGGGGTGAGACCGGGCTCGGCGGACGGCTCACCGGACTCCCGGGGCAGCACCTCGTCGAGCTGGGCCGCGAGCGCCTCGGGGTCCACGCCGGCCTGGGCGAGCAGCCCCCTCGCGGGTTCGACCCGGGTCGCTGCCCACAGCAGGTGCTCGGTGTCGAGGTCGGAGGTGCCGTCATCGGCGGCCTTGCGGGTGGCGAGGTTGAGAAGCTCGTGCGACGACTCCGTCAGGAGACGGCCGATCGGCACACGCTGCACGGCCGGGGGCGACGACGCCGGTGACATGCCGAAGAACCGATTGAGCATGTCGCTGAAAGGATCGGACGAACCGAAGGGTGAACCGAACGCCATCGACATGCCAGCTCCAGGGACGCGTAGGGGGCGCCCTCCACTCAAACCCGCTGTCGGCCGCCCCGCAAACGGAGCGGGGCTCCGGCCGACTGCGACAGCGGCGGTCCGGGCTGGGCATGAAGACGTGTTCCGGCCATGTGCCGCGCTGTTGCACGGGGGAATGCCTAGGGCAGACGGGACGGGATGTGACGACAGGTCACAGGGGAACGGCCGGAGCGCCCGGCAGGCACCGCGTGCTGTGGTGGTGGAGTGGTCCCGGGGGCCCCTGGGGCAGGTGTCGCGGATATCGGAACGGCTGGTGAAGAACGCCACAGAGGGCGGTTCTTCTGGGACTGTGAGCGCCGGGCTCCAAGCATGTGACCGCACCCCGTCGGAAGACACCGGGCGACGCGTGCCTGCGCAGCTCTCCACGGCGGCCCGTAGCACAGCCAGGGCGGCTCGTCCCGGAACTACGTACGCCGGACTTCCGCTCCACCTCACCGGACCGCACAGGCAGTACCGACCTCACCCACAGGGGGGACACCTATGCACACCCGTAACCCAGCGCTGTCGAAGAGACCCGTCCGGGCCGTTCTGCTCATCATGGGCATGTTGGCCGCACTGCTGGCCGCAGCGCTGCCCACAGCCGGCGCCGCCCCCTCCGCCTCCCCCGTCGCCGGCCCGGCCGCCGTCCCCGACCGATGGGGATTCGCCTATCTGGACAACGCGACACCGCCCGCCGGGTACGTACCCGACCCCTCCCGCCAGTGGGGCAGCTGGGCCTCTCCGGCCGCCAACCCCGTCAAGGTCGATCAACTCGGTCTCGGCTCGTACGTGGTCCACTTCCCGCAGATCGGCGGCAGGGGCGGGATCGCGCACGCCACTGCGGTCAACGCCTCCGCCCACTGGTGCCAGATCGCCGACTGGCGGCCCGCGGGCTCCGGTGAAGACGTCTATGTGAACTGCTATCTGCCCAGCGGCGCACCCGACAACTCCACCTTCACCGTCCTCTACACCAGCAGCAGCGGCACTCTCACCCCGCCGACCGGCTCGTACGGCTATGTGTACGCCGACAGCAGCGGCACGGTTCTCACCCAGTACAACTCCGCCGGGGCCACGAACGCGGTGAGCAAGGGCTCGACCGGCATCTGGAAGGCCTGGCTGCCCGGTCTCGGGCTGTCCAGCCACGCGGGGAACTTCCAGGTCACCGCGGTCGATCCGAAACAGGGGGCGCACTGCAAGGTGTCCGAATGGGCGCCGGGCTCCACCGGACAGACCGCCGTGGTCACCTGCTACGACGCGTCCGACGCTCCGTACGACGCCAAGTGGACCCTGAGCTACTCCTATCTGCGGGCGGTCCACGGACCGGCCTTCCCGCCGAAGTCGTTCGGCTACCTCTGGTACAACGGCTCGCTGCCCACGCTGACCAACTACAACTCCAGCGGCGCCACCAACACACTCGGCGGCTCGGGAGCACCCTTCGCCGTCACGCTGCCGTCGGTGGCCGTCGCTTCGGACACCGCTCATGCCACCGCCTACGGAAGTGGCCCCGGTTACTGCGGCCTGTACAGGCCATGGACCAGGACCGGCGGTACCGCCCAGCTCTACGTCAACTGCTTCGGCCCCGGCGGAACTCCGGTGAAGGCCCCCTTCTTCACCGCGTACACCTCCGCGTTCTGACCCCACACCGCCGCGGGCCCTGTCGGGCCCCACCTCCCGACCGATCCCGGCGCACCCGTCTCCTCCACTCCCCCGGCACCACGGGCCGAGGGAGTGGAGCACACCGGTATCCCGCTGGGACCCGGGCTCCAGGACGATCGATCCGTGTGCCTGGCTGAACGCCGGTCCCGGCGGGTGTCGGCCCCCGTTCCAGGACGCCCCCATGACCTGGAACGGGGACTTCGTCGGCACGGCGCCCACCAGAACCGGTTGTGGCCATCCGGGCCACCACACAGCCGACCGCGCACGGCGGCCCGCTACGGCGGCGACCTGGCGGCTCTCAGCCTGGCCGAGTGACCGGCTCATAAGGTCCTCCGCAGATTGATCAGTTCTTCTTCCTCGTCTGGACACGCGGTACACAGGAGGCCGATGTCCGCGGTGTCAGTGGTGCCGGGGACAGTGGCCTTCATGACCGACAAGCGATACTCACGGCTTGCCGCCGAGCACCTCCCCGGCGATTTCGCCCAGCGCTGGACAGCGCTCCTGCGCCCGTGTGTACGCCTTCGTCGGGCCGTGGGCGGCGAGCAGACCGTGGCCACCCTCGGTGGGAAAGCGCGGCTTCCAGCGGGGATCGGCTGGCCCGAGTGGCCAGGGCACGGGCCACTGTCCTTCATCGCTTCCGTGCGCTGCAACGAGCTGCCGCGCGAGGGGCTTGCCGACTGCTTCCCACAGGACGGAACCCTGCTCTTCTTCTACTTCGACGGCCGGACCGACACCGACGCTTTTGTTTCCGCCGACGATCCCGACACCTGGGTCGGGGCCCAGGTGCTGTACGTCCCGGAGAACACACCGGTCTTCCCGACACCCGCACCCCCGGACCTGGAACCGTTCCCCCGCGTGAGCCTCACCGCCGAGACGGAGCAGAGCGCCCCGGACCTGTGGCTGCCGCAGGTCCGGGGCGCTCTGCTCGGCGAAGGCCGGGACTGGCCGGACCACCCCCGTGACACCTCGGCCGAGCTCAAGCCGTTCCTCCGTGCCTTCGGTCGCCTGCGCACCCGCACCGGCCACCGGATCGGCGGCCACGCCGTACCTGTCCAGGGCCCGGTGGAGTACGAGATCGCGCATGGGGCGCTCGGCAGCATGCACGCGTGGGGCGACCGGTCGCACGACCAGGAAGCCCAACGATGGGTACTGCTGGCCCAGTTCGACAGCGACAGCGACGCGAGGATGGAATGGGGCGACGCGGGCACCCTCTACTGGCTCATCCGCCCCGAGGACCTCACCGCGCACCGCTTCGGCCGGGCCGGGCTGACCGTGCAGTGCTAAGGGCTGTCCCGCAATCCCTGGCGGGCGCACGACGACAGCTACGGCACCTCGCGGCGTTGTCGGAACGCCCGAATACATCCAGTATGCGGACATCCCTCCGCCTTGCGATGCACCGCATCCGACGCCGTGCGCTGATCCACCAGGGACTACGGGACAGCCCTTAGGCTGTCCCGACCGCACGTGAGCGTCCGCCGCATACGTGCGGACCGTTCCACGCAGGGCCGGAGTTCGTTGTCTGACCTGCGAGTTTCGCCGGCACGGCCGGAGTGCAGGTCACCGCTCCGGAGCTGCGCCCCTGCCCGCCACGTCGATGGGAGAATCGGGTCATGACGACTGAGGCCGGTGATTTCGAACTGACCGTGGAAGAGCTGCGCGTCGTCGTGCGCTACGTGGTGGAAAGCGCCGAGGATGTCCTTCCGGCGTTTGAGGAGACTGTTCCCGATGATCCTCGGCCTCGCGCAGCCGTTGATGCTGCCTGGGAGTTCGCGAACGGCGCGCGGAGGACCAGGTTGCAGCGCGTCACCGCGTTGGACGCCCACCGGGCCGCGAAGGAAGCACCCACCGAGACCGCACGCCTTGCTGCGCGTGCTGCCGGCGACGCCGCGGCTGCCGCATACCTGCATCCCCTCGCGAAGGCTACCCAGGTAGGTCACATCCTGCGCGGGGCCGCATGTGCGGCGCGCGTGGCCGAGTTGAGTGCAGGCGACGATCCCGATGTCGGAGATGAGCTGATCGAGCAGGCCCGGCGACGCGCTACGCCGGTCCTGGTCGATGTTCTTGTCCGGTATCCGCTCGCTCCCACGGGCAGGAGTCGCGTCGCCCAGCTCATGAGTGCCTTGGACGCTCTCCTGCGCACATCGCGCTGAGAAATCCCCTCTGAGGACAGGTTCGCCGTGCAGGTCGGTTGGGACCAGTGCGTCTGTGTCAGCAGCGACAAGCCCTGCCTGCGGGCCGTTGCCCATACCCGGGCTCTCGGTCTCTTCCCGGAGCGGCTGGAGACCTCGCCCTACGACGCGGACTTCGACGAGCCCGGCGTGCGGCGGCCCGCCAATGAGCGGCCGGAGCGGTTCGACCGGTTTCCTGCTGTATTCGCCTCGCTGGACCGGCCCTTCGTCATCGAACGCCCGGATGAGCTCCGCGGCCTCGTCGAAGCTCTCGCCGAACGGCTCACGAAATCCGCCCGGCGAAGCCTGCCCCACGCATGACGGACCCGGAAGCCCCCGCACAGGTCAGCACCGAATCCCTTCCGCCCCGGCACGTGGGCTGTTCGGCGCCGCCGAAACCGTACCGGTGGCCGCTGTACGAACGCTGCGCAGCTCGAAGAGCGATCACTGCGACGGCCAAGGTATCCGACGTGGGTATCCTGCTGCGGGAGTTGCAGGTAACAGGGGCCAAGGACGCAGATTCACTCGGGGGCAACACGGTGCGTGTACTCAAGGCGGCAGTATCGGCCCTCGCCCTGATGGCGGTGGCAGTGGGATGTTCCTCGTCCGAGGGGAAGGACGGGCAGCAGCTGACCGCGCAGCGGGAGAACTACTGCACGCAGCTGGGAGCGTGGCAGAAGGCGCGGAATGCGGCGGACACGGACGCGCCGGATTCGTCAGGGTACGACGAGGTCGGGGCCGTCGCTCAGGACGCCTTCCTTGCGATGCGACCGCTCCGGGACGAGTCCGTCGGTGGCGGCCGCACCCTGGCGGAAGCGACGGTGGCGGCGATGAACAACAGTGACTCCGAGGCGGAGGGGCGTGTCGTGCAGTACTGCGGAGATGTCGGCTTCGAGACACTGACGCGCTAGCCCCGCGCCAGGCCGGTGTCCGGGTCTGCAGGACGAGATCGCGGGGCTGTACGCGGTGCCGAACCGGTCGGAGTCGGTGCCACCAGATCGCTCATCGCCCGGAGGGCCCCGGCAACGGCGCGCCACACGGGAGGGGCGCGTCCTGACTGCGGTGTCTCCCCGTGGCCCCTTTCCTGTCGATCACGAACGTGTCTTTGCGGCGATATATTACGTTTTGGGCGTTGAGGGACTCGAGAAAGCTGTTCGGAGGCTGCTGTGAGTGTCATGCGTCGTCCGGCGATGCGCGTGGTCGTGGTCCTGCCGTATGCGCTGATCGTTCTCGTCATCGTGGTGGATGTCCTCGCGGGATCTGCCATTCTGCTGTCGCTGCTGGCGGCCCCGGCCGCGCTCGCCTCCGCCACCGGCCGCCCTCGCTACGTACTCTCCGTGGGCGTTCTGGCGTTCGCCGTGTGCGTCGGAGCATTCGTGGCGGATGAGGGGGTCACGGCGGAGCGCGGGGCGGTGGCACTGAGTGCGGTCGCGCTCGTCGCGCTGGCCGCCGCGTACGCCAGCGAGGTCCGGCTGAGAGCCGAGCGTCGGCTGGTGAGCGTCCAGACAGTCGCCGACGCGGCCCAGAACGTGATCCTGCGACAGGTACCCCGACGCAGCGGCCATTTCGAACTCGCCGTCTCCTACGTCTCCGCGACCGTCGGCGCCCGCATCGGCGGCGACCTCTACGAGGCGCTGCCCCATCCTGGGGGCCTGCGCATCATCGTCGGCGACGTCCAGGGCAAAGGCCTCACAGCGGTCGGGTCCGCCGTCACGGTCCTGACCGCGTTCCGTGCGGCCGCACCGGCCGACGGCTCTCTCCAGGAGGTGGCCGAACACATCGAGGAAGCGCTGGAGCGCCGTGAACAGGGCGAGGAGTTCGTCACCGCGGTGCTGGCCGATTGCACCGAGCGGGGGGACGTGACCCTCCTGAGCTTCGGCCATCCGCCGCCTCTGGTGCACCGGGCCGACGGCACCGTCCTGACGGCGGCACCGGAAGTCCCGGGGCCGCCTCTGGGCCTGCCTGGAGGACTCGGCGCTCTGCACGAGGACGGACCGGGCCGATACGAGCTCCGGCTGGAGCCGGGGGACCGGATGCTCTTCTACACCGACGGCACCACCGAGGCACGCAATGCCGAAGGCGACTTCTTCCCCCTGCCGGACCACGCGGACCTGCTCGGCGACCCGGACCTCGCGGACGCTCTTGCGGAGCTGCGGGACCGACTGGCCGCCCATGTCCAGGGACCGCTCGACGACGACGCAGCCATGCTGCTGCTCCGGTTCGCCCCTGCTCCGGACGGGACCTGAGAGCTTCCGGCGCTCCTCGGAGTACACGGTCTGCTTCTCGGCCGCATGCCGAGCCACTGGCTGTTGCGACAAGTGCGGCAGCCACCTGCGCCGGCCCGTAGTCGGCCGTTGGGGTGGGGAAACGACTCCTCGACCGGACGGATGCGCGTCACGAGGGCATTTCGGGCCCGTCGCCCGCCGCACGCGGTAGTTGTGGCGGATGGACGATCCCTTTGCCCTGTGCCCAGTACGGACAGGCTCAGCTCCGTCGGACGATTCGGACGGCACCGATGTCCAGGAACCCGGTCCGGTTCAGCCGACCGCCGAGCCGAAGGCACCATTGACCGACGCCCGGTCAGTACCGTGGCAGCCGGGATGAGGAGGCACGGCCCCGCTCGAACAGCTCGACGGCCCCCGGCGCTGCCGCGGGAAGCTGCGCCTGTGCTGGAGCGTGCGGGCCGGCACACGGCCGGCCCCGTTGGAGCCGACGGCATGCGGGTAGTGGCCGAGGAAGATGTGCCAGGGCGTGCAAGGCCGCTTCGAGGTGGCCGTCGGCTACCAGCGCCTCCGCGAGGCGGGGCCGGGTGAGAGCGTAGGGGCGGTGCCGGCCCGGGTCTCGGTGCGGGGCTGAGGGCGGGAAGGCAGGCACAGCCTCGCCCGGGCGTTGCAGTACGTGCGGCGTCCGGGCGCGTCTGTACTCGATGCCCGCCTCCGGGCAGGCGGCGAACGCGCCACCATGGGCGTCGGCGCTGTCCACGAGCTCGGCCACCGCACCTCTTCCGTCGTGTCGTGCGGCATCCGTGCGGCCGCGTCGGGCGAGGACGAGGGCCAGGACTGCCGGATCGTTTCGCCCCGCGCACTCGACAGCGGAGTCGGCAAGGCAGTGTGCCTGGGGAATATGGCCGAGGCTGAGGGCCCGGACGCTCATGGCGCGCGGAGTGATCGCGCAGGCGGCCCGGTTCCCGGCCTCGCGGGCCAGTTCCCTCAGGGACCTGAACGGTCAGGGCCGTCCGATCGGTGTGATCGAGGGCGACCAGGAGACGATGCTCGACGCCGAGCGGATCAGCGGCGCGGGCGGCGCCGTCGTGCAGGTCAACACCGGCACCGGATGTCACCTCGACGCGGAGATGGTTCGGGGCGCGCTCACGGCCCTGGCGCCGGAGACCGGATCGCTGATCCTGGTCGAGAACGTGGGGAATCCGGTCTGCCCCGCTCTTTTCGACCTCGGAGAAGGCGGCCGGGCCGTGATCATCTCGGTCACGGAAGGAACGGACAGGCCACTCAAGTACCCCTATATGTTCGCCGCCGCGGATCTCGTGATCATCAACAAGATCGACCTGCTCCCGTACGTCGACTTCGACAGCGACCAGTGCGAGAAGTACGCCCGGTCCATCAATCCGGACCTACAGGTGCTGAAGGTCTCGGCCACCACCGGAGAGGGGATGACGGACTGGTACGACTGGTTGGGCGAGCGGTACTGACGCCCCGCCGGCCGCCCCGGTGGTGCTTCGGCGGGGCGGAGGTGATGTCGCCCCTGGTCCATGGTGTTGGTGTGCCTGTCGGCTGCGGGAGTACCCGGGGTCAGCCGCCGGTCGCCGACCCCGGGTACTGCGGACCGGAAAGATGAGTACGACGGCTCACGCCCCGGCGGTGCCCGCCGCCGACGATGAGGAGCAACATCATCGTCGAGACCGGGGACCACACATGCTCAGCCGCATAGCCGACATCCTGGCACCGGGCGTCGGCCGCCTGTCGGTCACCACCGACTCCGGCACCGAACTCACGCCGGGCAGCATCATCGCCGTGAACCACACCTCGCTCGCCGACCCCGCCGTCGTGCTCGCCGCCCTGTACCGCCTGGGCATCGAGCCCGTCGTCATGGCGACTTCGGGGCTGTGGCGCATCCCCTTGCTCGGCCGCGCCCTCGTCCGTGAGGGGCACATCCCGGTGTTCCGCGGAGACCGGCGAGCCGCGACCGCGCTCGACCTGGCGGCCCGGGCGCTCGACCGTGGCCGGCTGATCCTCATCTACGCCGAAGGCGGACTGCCCCGCCGCAAGGACGCCGCGGAGGCGGCCCCCGGCGCCTTCCACAGCGGCCTGGCCCGGCTCGCCGAGCGCACCGGTGCCCCCGTCGTACCCGTGGGCCAGGCCGGAGCCCGCCGGGTGACCTCGGGGAGCGTGACGAAGCAACTCGCCGGCCTGGCCACAGCGCCGTTGCGCCGACCGGGCCTGCACGTCCACATAGGAGTACCGCTGGAACTGACGGGCGACCGCGCCATGTGCACGGCGCGCGCCCGCACCGCGGTGACCGCGGCGTGGCGTACGGCGGCCGCCCGCCTCGGCGAACCCGCCGCGCTCACCGCGCAACTGTCGTAGCGGGCCGGTCAGTGACGGGACCGGCCGCAGGAGGGCCGCCCATCACGGGAAGACCCGGCCACTGCGTCTCCCTGGTCGACGGGTCGCCCACCGATGAGAGCCTGGGCGCAGGGGGTCACAGCATCGCCACGCCGGTCACCATCGCCGCGACCCCTCCGACCAGAAGCATGATGATCACACCGATGGACCTCTCGTTGTCACGGCGGTCGGCCGCGAGGTCGGTCGTGTAGACGGCCGGGTCGGAGGGGGCGTAGTAGAGGGTGAGCTCGCGGCCGAGGGACCGGCCCGGAGCGCGGATGCCGTCGCGGGACAGGACGGTGACAGGGGTGCCCTCAAGGGTGGTGAAGGTGACGACGGGGGCGTGGTTGACGAGCTCGTCGCCCTCCCCGTCGGTGTAGACGTCCTTGGTGACGGCCACGACACGCGCCGGAACGGCGACGGCCGAGGCCAGCAGGGCGTCGCGGGCGCGCGCCAGGCGGATGTCGGGGCTGGCCGCCGCGAAGGCCGTGACGAGGGCACCGAAGCCGAGCAGCGCCGCCGGCCAGCCCCGGATGACGGTCGCGTGGATCGCCAGCCCTATCAGGAGCAGGGCGACCGTACAGTTCGGTCCCATGCGGCCGTTCTTCTCCCCCGCGGTGTCCAGCACCACGCGGAACCGGTCAGGCCGCCCGGGTGGGTAGCGCACCTCGAACTCACGGCCCACCCAGGCTTCCTCGATCGCGCTGCCGTGCTTCCCGGCGTTCGGCAGGATGAACTCCCGCCCTGTGGCCGGGTCCCGGAAAGCGACCGTCACGGGTATCCCGGGCCACTTGGAGGCGCCGTGCGCCGGCTGTCCCACCTCGACGATCCGTGCCTGCACCCAATCCGCCCGCTGAGCGCGGGTCAGACCGGCCAGCGAAAGCGCGTAACCGAGCAACGCCAGCCCCGTGGGCACCACCCACCACAGCGCAAGCATGTCGTCAACACTCATCCGTGCCCCCGCCCTTCTCCGCGGAAGTCAGCCTGTGGAACCGGCGGCAGTCGCTTCGTACCTCGGTGCCGGGGTCACGGCGTCACGCCGCTCCCGGCATAGAGGTAGCCACCGGGCCGGGCGGGATCGGCGATCAGCAGTACCGGGTCGCCGACGCGCGGGATCACCAGTTTCGAGACGATGGTCTGGAGAGTGATGCGATCGGCCGTACCGGAGAACTGGAGCACCAGATCGACGATCGGGTCGAAGTTGACCAGCTTGCCGGTGTCGGCGATCGACACGACGACGGCGGGTATGGTCGGCACCCCCGCGGCTAGCAACTGCTGTACGTCCAGGGCGGAGTGGTGCGCGCCGATCGACTGCTGGACCCTGGCGAAGTCCTCGTCGCCGAGGAAGGCGCGCGTGGCGCGGCCGTAGAAACCCTTGCCGCCTGCCACCTTGTCGGCGATCTCGGCGGCCCGTTCCTCGCGGCTCTTGCGCTTCCCGAAGATTCCCATGGTGTTCTTCCCTTCTGGTGATGTCAGGCACAGGGGGCGGCCGGCGGTCGGCCGGCCCCCGACCTCGTCGTACGGAGCCACGAGGACGGCCGGGTCGCGTGGACGAACGTTCCGGTCATGGGTTCCCCCTCGTTGTCGGCCCTGGCTGACGGTAGGGACGCTAGGCGGCCGGGGACGCCTACCGATCCCAGGTTCGTCCGCCCGTTCGCGTCGGCGTACCCTCCTCCCATGCCGCCCCCCAGCCAGCAGAACGGCGAGCGCCGACCGCGCGCCATGGTCATCGACCACGCCTGGCGTGGTCTCGGCCCGTTGGCACAATCGCTGAGCGGCCCGGGCGGGGCACCGTTGACCCGGACGGTCAAACTGATCGTGCTGCCGCTGATCGTCAGGCCGGCGCTGCGTCCGGAACTCTCGGCGGACTTCCTCGGACCGGAGCAGGCCGCGCGCCTCGACGAATTGATCCGGGAGTCCGGTACGCGCCTCGCGGCGACGGCGCAGTGGTTCACGCTGCTCAAGCGGACCCGCCGGGCGCTGGGCATCGTGGCGGGCAATCCCCAGGATCTGTACTTCCAGCGCTGCTTCGAGCTGGCCACCGAACACGGGGCGCCCTCGGCCGGTGCGGACGCGATGGCCAGGGCCGTGGTCGAGGACGTGGCGGACACGGCCGACGGACGCACGGTGGAGGCGCTGAAGAGCTATCTGGCCGACGCCGCCCGGCGCTCCCGGCTCGACGGGGAGCTGGCCACCGCCTGGGAGAGCCGTCCCCCGGCACCGGCCGCCGACCCGTCCGCGGCGGTCGCGCTGGCGGCCGAGGTCCTGGACGCCTGTGGCGCACCGGACCGGACGGGCAACGCACCCGCGTACGCGTCCATGGTCGAGGCGGGACTCGGAGGCCTGTTCGGCAGGGCGCTGTGGGAACACGCGAACGGTGCCTGGGGCCGCGACGACCTGCCGACGCATCTGGGGCTGACCGTGCGGCAGGTGCCGCCGCGCCCGGAGGTCGGCCGGGGCGCGTCGACAGCCACGCTTCCCGCGCCGCTGGACCGCACGCTCTTCGAGCGGCTCTTCGTCGTCCTGCAGTCGTCGGCCCGGCGGGAGGAACTGCCGACGGTGCCGGAACTCGTCGGAAGGGAGGCCCTCCGCAGTTGCGCTCCACTCGGCCTGAACGACGAGAGCCTGCGCGTCGCCGTGGTCCTCGGCGGCCGGCTCGCGGTCGGCCTCGATCCGCTGGGCACCGGGGAGCACACGCCGGGGCGGACGGCGGCGCACCGGGCCGTCAACAGCCGCTGGCGACGGGAGGCCTCGGTCCTGCGCGCCCGCAGGATGACCGTTTCTCCCCGTCCCGACCCGGACGGCGGCGTCCTGGACGCCCTCGCCCAGGACCTCCGTACCCCGTGGGCCGCCTACATGCGGCGGCTGTGGGTACGGCTGCACGGGCGGGACGTCCGCGACGCACCGCTGGAGGACCTCGCGTCGGCCTGGGCGGTGCTCGACGGGGTCGCCCGTTCGGTGATGATGGACCACCGCGCCAGAGTCCGGTCGGCGCTGCGCACACTGTCCGCGGCCCCCGCGCCGGCGGCCGGGCCGAGGAGCGCGTGATGGCGCGGGCCCACAGGGACGTCGATGTCACGGGGGCCGAGGACGGCACGGTCCGGATCACTGCCCATCCCGCCCTCCGCCACGCCGGGACCCACGACGATGCGGCCGCCTCGGGCCCCGACTTCACCCGGGCGGTTCTCGATGTCGCGGGCGCCGTTCTGAGCTGGCCCGTCCTCGGCGACCCCGGCCCGCCGTCGGCGGAGGTCCATGACACGGGACGGGCCCAGCAGTGGCTGTGGGCGCTGTACGGCGAGCGCGTCGCCGCCGCCGTCCACGACCGGACGCCGGGTGAGCCGGCCGTCATACGGGTGGCGGCGGACTCGACCGCCCTCGCGGGCAGCGCGGCCCGGCTCGGCCTCGGGCACTGGGCGGCCCGCTGGTGGCCGGCTTCGTACACGGACGGAATACCGGCGCTCGAACCGGACATGCTCGGCCTGGAGCTGGCCGCGCTCACCCACCGGTGCCAGCAACTGTTCGACGACGATCAGCCCGACGACTGCGCGGCCGAACTGATCGACGAGCACCGGGCCGCCCTCGAACCGCTGATCCAGTGGTGGCGCTCGGCACCGCCCGCGGACACGGCACGCCACCTGGAGAGTGTCCTGCGCCTGATCGACGACGCGGCGGACAGCGCCGGACTGGACGGGACGGCGCTGCGCCGCCTCCGGTCCGCCCTTGGCCCGCACGGTCCGGCGGGGACACCGGCCCGCTCCGGCGCGCCGCTCGCACGGCACGACGGCTACGCCCTCGCGGCGGGTGGACCGCCCGGCGCGGGCGGCCGGGTCATCGCCCGGGGCTCGGGCACCAACGACTGGCGCCGCTACCCGCCCGGCTTCGTCGACGCGGCCGAGAACGCGGTGTCCTGGACCGCTCGCGCACTCGGCGCGCGGCGGCGGATCGAGGTCGAGGCTGTCGCGCACATCGCGGCGCCCGCCGCCGGTGTGCTCCTCGTCGCGGAGATCAACGTGAACGGTGGCCGCCCCGGCCGGGTGCCCCTCGCCAGACGGGACGACATATGGACCGGCGGTGCGGACCTGGACCTTGACCGGGCGGCCGGGGCGGTGACGCCGCGTATCGAGGTCGGTGTCCTGCTGCCCGGCTTCGACCCGGGCACCGGCACCGGTCACCCCGGTACGTCCGGTGAAGCAGAAGACCGTGTCGGCCGGGACGCGGTCCGCGCGCTGGTGCGGCGGCGCCTGACCGCCGCGGCTCGGCCCCCGGCGTACGACGGGTCACCGCACGATGCCTCCTCGGGCCCGTTCCTCGCCGAGACGGCCGCCGCTGTCATCGATGAGCAGTACTGACGGATGCCGGACGAGGTCGAGGAGGACGAGGCGGTGACGAGGCTGTACGGAGAGCCCTTCGACAGCGGCTTCGCGCTGGCCGAGCAGCATCAGCTGGCGGCTGACCACACGGCCGCGTGCGCTGTCTACGAGCAGTTGCTCACCGAGGCCGGGTCCATCGAGGACTCGCCCGACAGCCGGTTCCTGCGGGCACACCTGCTGTCCGACCTCGCGAGCGTCCGGCTCACCGCCACGGACCTGGCCGGGGCGCAGGAGGCCGTCGAACGCTCCCGCGGCCTGCTCGACGGCATCGCGTCCGTGCCGATGGGGCCGCGCGGGCGTCAGTTGTGGTGCGAAGTCCTGCTGAAGACGCTGATCGCCCGGGCCGATCTGCTGCGCAGCACCGGGCGCCTGGACGAGGCACTGGCATGTCTCGACGAAGCGGCGGCCAGGCTGCCCGAGTTCGACGATCCCGAGGGGCTGCGCGCCGCCGAACTCGGCCTGAACCGGGTGCACCTGCTGATCGAACGGAGCGAGTGGGGAGCGGCCGAGGAACTGGCTTCGGCGCTGCTGTCCACCGTGCCGCCGGCCGCGGTGGAGACCGTCCCGCGGCTGCTGACCGCCCTCGGCCTGATCTGCGTCTCGACCGGACGCTTCGACCCGGCCGAGGACTACTTCGCCCGTGCGGAGGACAGCTTCCGGGCGATGGGGGACCTCGGTGAGCAGCAGGTGCTGCTCACCCACCGGGCGTACGTCGCGATGCACCGGGGTGACCTCGATCTCGCGGAACGCCTGTACACCGAGGCGTCCGCCTTCTTCGAGCGGCAGCGGCGGTTCGGCGATCTGGCGGTCTGTGAACAGGCCCGTGGCTTTCTCGCCGGCAAGCGCGGCGAGATCACCCGCGCCGACGATCTGACGGCGGCGAGCCTGGCACGGTTCGAACGGCTCGGCGCCTCGATCGCCGCCGCCGACACCATGCTGCTGGGCGCCCAGCACGCCTATGACCGGGGCGACATCACCGAGATGAAGCGGCTGGCCCAGGAGGCCCGCGACGTGTACCAGGCGCGGGAGGTGTACGAGCGGTGCGCACAGGTCGACCTCATGCTCGCGAGAACCCTCGAGGACAACCTGAACCGCACGGACCACGGCGACCACGAGAGGGAGTCCATCGATACCGCGCTCTCCCTCGCCCTCCCCGCCGCACTGGCCCTGGAGGCGGCGCGCTACGACTTCGTCACCGCCCATGCGCGCAGTCAGTGGCTGCAACTGGCCGACGAAGCGATGCGGTTGGTCTTCCGGCTCGTCGTGCGCAGGCAGGATCAGGGGCTGCTCTTCGAAGTGGTGGAACACCGCTGCGCGGGCGCCTCCCTGGCACTCAACCGTACGCCGCAGTCAGCGCCGCACGCCTCACCCTCCGGGTCCCCCGCCGACGCCGTCCCGACCTTCCCGAGTGCGGCCATGAAGGCGTACGGGCACGGCGACCGCCCGATGGGGCTCGGAGGTGTGGCGGCGGAGGCCGCTGCCTCGGCCGGCCTGCGCGTCGCGCCGCCGCCGAAGGTACGGATGTCGTCGGAATCAGGCCGCGTCGCGCTCCAGGAGTACATCGCGGCGGCCGAATTCCGCTACCGCCGACGGATCGTGAACGAGGAAGAGGTGCCGTTCTGGATCACCGACGACCTGACGAGCCGTCCGGTGGTCCAGATCCGGCTGGCCGACGCCGGTGACCTGTTCATGACCTGGACATGGGCCGGCGGGGCACGTGGCTTCGGCACCGGCCGCGGGCCCGGTGACGAAGTCGACCGCGCGGTGGGTGAACTGGCCGCCGCGCTGCCGGGACCGGGCGGCGGAACGGAGGGGATACGGCACGCGTTCGCTTCGGGAGCGCTGGCCGATCACCGGACCGAGCGCCGGCTCGCACGGGTGCTGGCCGAGGCGCTGTGGCCGGAGGGGCTGACCGCGCAGATACGCCAGGTGTCGGCGCGTGCCGGCCGTCCGCTGGTGCGGATCCAGCCGTCCCCCCGGGTCGCCCAGGTCCCCTGGGAGCTGCTCGCCGTCGACGACGACGGCGACGTCCGGCTCATCGATCTGGCGGACGTCGTGACCTCCGCGCCGGCGTCGCTGCGACGGCAGGACCCCGTCCCATGCCCTGAACCGGATGTGGACACCGCCGCGCACACCGACGCCGACACGGTCGTACTCGTCCTCGATCCCCGGGTCCCCGGATTCCGGGCCGACTCCGCGCTCGGCTCGGTCCTGGGACCGCCCGGCTCGGATCCGGAGCTGTTGTCGCTCGTCCGGAGCCGTCTCGACGCGGGCGCCGTCGCGCCGTCCGTCGCCACCCCGGCGGAGGCCTTCCGCCGCACCGACCTGGACCGGGACTGGCTGAGTGCCGTACTGCGCAGGGGGGCACGCAGACTCATGTACGTCGGGCATGTGAGCGGCGCGCCGGTCGAGGGCGGGCAGAGCGAGGACGGCACGCTCCATCTGTGCTGCGATCACGGAACCGTCGGCCTGGCCGAGCCGGTCCGCACCCACCGGCCACTGTCGGCCAAGGACCTCCTGCTGGGCACTCTTCCTCTGCGCGCCGACGGGGAGCCGGGCGCCCGGAGCTGGCCCGCGCCGCCGCGTGTCGCCCTGATCGGCTGCGAGAGCGGCGGGGATCTCCGCTTCGCCGAGTCGTTCGGCCTGGCGACCGCGATGATCCACAACGGTGCCGAGCTGGTCACCGCCACCCGGTGGGTGCTGCCGACGAGCTTCGCCTTCCATCGGCTGGCCGGCCTGCCCGAGTCCGTACGACCGCTGTCCGAGGCGATCATCGCCGTCGACACCGCCCACGAGGACCGCGATCCCGTGGAGCGGCTCGGACGCTGGCAGCGCGAGCAACTCGACCAGTGGCGCGCCGGTGGCCGGATCGAGCACTCGCCCCTGCTGTGGGCGGCCATGACCTGCATCGTGGTGTGACCGCCGAACGCTCCGCCGAGTCCGGTGGAGCGGCACCGGCCAGGAGCGCACTCCGGTGCGGAACATCCGGATCTCACACCGCCATCCGGCGCTGCTCCCGGGTGACCGCTTCCTCCTGACAAGCAGCCGCACGTCGCGGGCCGGGGCGCAGAGGATCTGGAAGCCGCGTGCGGTGGTGTTGTCCACCGCACCCTGGAGATGTACCGGCCGCACAACAACAGCCCCGTGCCCACCGATGCCCTGAGCCCGGTTGTCCTCCACCCGGATGAGTGCGCGGAGCAACGCCGTATCCGACGGGCGCACCGCACCGGTTGAAGCCGGTGCTCCTCAGGGACGGAAGGCTGCGTCTCCCCGACGGCATCACCGGGCTGCCGGAGGCGGGATACGCGGTTGTCGCCTGTCGCCCGGTCCGTCGGTGCCGTCCCGAACCGTCCGGGCGGCCGGAAGCCGATCGAGACCGCAGGGCGGGAGCAGGAGAGTTTCGGCCACACCCGCGCGTCGCCAACTCCGCGCGACGCACGGGTGGATGTATCTCGCACGCTCGTTCGGGAGTGGCCGCACGGGTGCGTTCGGCATCCCACGGCGGACGGAGGTGTTCCGGCCGCGCCGTACGGGCACACACCGGACACCGCACCATGCTGGAGGAGAACCATGAGCGATCGTGCCGGGCTTCTTCTGCTTGCTGCCGGGCTGGCCGCCGCCGACGCCACCATCGCTCTCCTGACCTGGGGCACAGCCTGGCTGACCCTGTGCGTCTACCTCACGATCGGGGCGATCGCGGCCGCCGTGTTCGCGTTCGTCGACATGGACGGCGGCGGCTCGGGCGACATCAACGGTGACGGCGGTGCAGGACTCGGTGGCGGAGTCTGAGACCGGCGCGACATCGGCTGCGGGAATGCCGGACGACTGAGCGCAAGGCGAACACCCCCGCCTCAGGGCGGGGGTGTTCCGGGCTCCGTGGCGAGGCCGGCGCCGCTCGGAGGTGTGACCGAGCGGCGCTGACATCACCGTGGGCGTGACCGGTTCGGCGTCACAGAGGGTGGACGGAGTCCCGATGGCGTGCGACCTCGGGCCGGCCACCTGCCGGCGTCCCCGACCTCACGGGGCAGTGCACCCCGGAGCTCTCGTTCGGGTCATGCCGGGCTCGGGTGTCCCGGTGTCTGAACCGACTGACCCGGCCTGACCCGGCCTGATCCGGACGAAGGCCACGCGTGGGCTCAGGACCACTTCTCCGCGCGGACGAAGGCGCCCTGGTGACCGTCGAGGCGGACCTTGAGCGCGTGGCGGGTGTTGCTGACCCTCCCCTTGGCGATGACCGATCCGTTGGGGTTGCACCGCTTCCAGCCGCTGTCCGCGACCTTCCGCAGTTTGCCCCCGCCCATCGACTCGAAGATCCGTACCTTCATGGAGGCGTTCGTGTTGTAGCACCGCAGGACGGCGCGGGTGGCGCTGCTCGGCGACTTGTAGGACCCGGACTTCCACTTGCCGCCGGCCTGCGCGGGGACCCAGGAGTTGCCCCAGATCGTGTGCCAACCGGCTTGTGCCGAGACGTTCCCCGCAGGGGCGGCTGCCACGGGATTCGCCACGGCGACGCCGGAGCCCAGCGCAAGGACGACGATCGGGACTGTGAGGGCCATCCGGAGATTCATTTTGGAGGTTCCTTCCCAGGGTGGTGAGACGACGCGGGAACGGCCCGCGGCCTCGGAACGGCGGCGCTGCGGGACAGTGCCGCGCCGGCCCGGCGGATCGGGCCGACGTCGAACAGTTCAGCCGCCCGCAACGTTGTTCAGCAGGCCCCTCAGCCACACCGAACAAACGCGATCGCCCAGTTGGGGAGGCCGGATCGGCCCTTGCCCGGTTCCGTCGCACCTTCCTACGGTGGTGATCGTCGGGGTACGACGGGGGAATCGAAGGAGACCAGCGCAATGGGGCGTCGTGAGACACCGGTGGATCCGGCCGCGGGGCCGGTGCAACGGTTCGCGAACGAATTGCGAACGCTGCGGCAGGAGGCGGGCGGTCTCACCTATCGGGAAATGGCGCGCCGCGCCCACTACTCGGTCACCTCGCTCTCGCAGGCCGCAGCAGGAGAACAGCTGCCCTCGCTGGCTGTCACGCTGGCCTATGCGGCGGCATGCGGAGGCGACCCTCAGGAATGGGAGCGGCGCTGGCGGGAGGTGGCTCAGGACCTGGTGGTCCACAGGGACGAGGACGTCCCGTCGCCGTACCAGGGCCTCGCCCGTTTCGAACCGGGCGATCACGAGCGGTTCTTCGGCCGCGCCGCACTCGTGGAGGATGTACGCGGACTGGTCCTCGCTCACCGCTTCGCCGCGGTATTCGGGCCTTCCGGCAGCGGTAAGTCCTCCCTGTTGCGGGCAGGGCTGATCCCCGCCCTGCGTGCCGAGTCCGGCTCCCTCGCCGCGATCCGCGTCCTGACTCCGGGCGAGCATCCGCTGCACACCCATGAGCAGGCGCTGCGGCCCAAGGACGCCCCTGGCGACACCGTTCTTGTCGTGGACCAGTTCGAGGAGGTCTTCACCCTGTGCGGGGAGTCCGCCGAGCGCGCGGAATTCATCGAGGCCCTGCTCGCCGCCCGGCAGCCGGACAGCCGGCTGCGCGTCGTGATCGCTGTACGGGCCGACTTCTACGGCCGGTGTGCCGAGCACCGGGGCCTCACGGACGCTCTGCGTGACACGAACCTGCTGGTCGGGCCGATGAGCCCGGCCGAGCTGCGCGAGGCTGTCGTCAGACCGGCCCAGAGCGCGGGGCTGATCGTCGAACGTGAGCTGACCGCGCGTCTCGTCGAGGAGGTGCACCGCGAACCGGGTGGTCTCCCGCTGCTCTCCCACTGCCTGCGTGAGACATGGCGTCGCCGCCGCGGCCGTGCGCTGACGATGGAGGCGTACACCGCGGCAGGCGGGGTGCACGGCGCGATCGCGAAGACCGCGGAGGAGGTGTACGCCCGGTTCTCCGCCGATGACGCGGAGCTGGCCCGGCTGGTGCTGCTGCGCTTGATCACCCCTGGAGACGGTTCCCCGGACACCCGCCGCCCGGTGGGGCGTACGGAACTGGACTTCGCCCCCGCCGACACAGTCGCTCCGGTCCTCGACCGCCTGGCCCAGGCCCGCCTCCTCACCCTCGACGACGATACGGTCGACCTGGCCCACGAGGCCCTCATCACGTCCTGGCCCCGCCTGCACGCATGGGTCGAGGAGACCCGCGAGCGTCTGCGCACCCATCGCCGTCTGACCGAGGCAGCCCGCGCCTGGGAGGACTTGGACCACGATCCGGGGGCCCTCTACAGGGGCACCCGCCTGGCAACGGCGGAGGAACACCTTGCGGATCAGCCCCTGACCCCTGTGGAACAGGCGTTCCTGACCGCGGGCCGTACCACCCGCACCAGGGAACTCCGCCGCCGCCGCACCCTGCTGACCACCCTCGCCGCTCTCCTCTCTCTCGCTCTTGTCGCGGGCCTCACGGCCTGGCAGCAGTCGCGCACCAGTGACCGCCGCCACCGGGAGTCCGAGGCACGCCGGATCGCGGCGGTGGCTGACAGCATGCGCGCCACCGATCCGGTGACCGCGGCCCGGCTGAGCGTTGCGTCCTGGCGGCTCGCTCACACCGTGGAAACCCGTTCTGCCGTGCTGTCCGCACTGAACAGCCATGAACAGGATGTCTTCAGGGTCCCGGAACGCGACGCCCGCTCCACCGTCCGCCGCCTCACCGGCGGCGGACGGACGCTGGTTTCGGCCTCCCGTGACCACGTCCGCTTCTGGGACCTGCGCACCCACCGCCTCACCCGTACCTATCCCGGGCCCGGCGAGCAGCTGTCCGGCCCGGACGACGACGTGATCAGCCCGGACGGTCGGACGATGGCGCTGCGCGGGGAGAACTCCGTGGCGTTGTGGGACATCCGCACCGGACGAGTGACGGCGCACCTGCGCGCGGAGCTGCCGGAGCCGTTCGCCTTCAGCGGTGACGGACGCAGCCTGGTGGTCCGGTCCGTGAACGAGGTGCAGGTATGGGATGTACCGAGTCAGCGGCTGCGGCTGCGCGTACCGGGGGGCGAGACGTCGGACGCGGCCATCAGCACCGACGGGCGTCGACTGGCGGCGTGCGGTACCCAACACCGCCTCCAGATCTGGGATACCGCCCACCGCCGCCCACTGGACCTGCCCTGGACGGCCACGTACGGGCGGGACTTCTGCTCCCGGGCCCGGCTCGCCTTCTCGCCGGACGGCACCACCATCGCGCTCGGTTCTCCCACCCGAGTCCGTATCCGCGACATCGCCTCGGGGCGTGACCTCGCCCAACTGGGCATGAAGACGGCGGCCGACGTGCGGTTCAGCCCGGACGGCGCGTTCGTGGCGGCGATCGACGAGGAAGGCCAGGTCCTCGTGTGGCGCCTCGCGTCACCGGATGCCGCCCCCGTGTTCCGCCACACCCTGGGCAGCGAGGCTGCCGACGGCTACGAGGTCGATTTCGCCGCGGCCGAGCTCCGATATCTCGACGGCTCGCGCACGGCCGTCCGATCCCTGGCGCTGGGCTCGGCGACCACGTCCCGCTGGCGCCGGCACGCCGTGGACGGCGCCCTGCTGTCCCGTAACGGGCGGACGTTGGCCACCCTGCGTGCCGTGACGGACGACAAGGGCGACGGTGGTGTGCGCCTCTGGGACACCCGAACCGGCAAGGCCGTACTGACCGTGCCGGACAAGCCGTGTCCCGCAGAGACAGCCGGCCCCGATCCGGAGACCGACTCGTCCTCGGAGCTGGTGGCCGACGAGGAGACAGCCACGACCGACGGTGGGGAACCGCCGGCCGCGTCACAGGATGCCGACTGCCTCGACCTGATGGCGCTGAGCGCCGACGGCCTGTCCTTCGCGTACGTTCGGGGCAGCACGCTCTCGGACACTCCTGCCGGGCGGCGCATCACGGTCTGGGACGTATCAGAACACCGCAGACGCGCGAGCGTCACCATCCGCCCCGACCGCGACGGAATGACCGGCGTCGACGGACTGGCCCTGAGCCCCGACGGCCGCACCCTGTACGTCTCCCGGACCACCACGCGGCAGGTCCTGGAGGTCTGGGACATTCAGCGGAACAAGCGCCGAAGGACGCTGAACAACGTTGCGGCAGGGGGCATCGCCGTGCGCGACGACCAGCGCGTCCTCGTCACCGGGCAGGACCAGGTGGCCGACCTCCGTACAGGACGGACGCGGTACCGCGCCCTCGGCGACGGCATGTCCGACGTACTGGCCTTCAGCCCGGACGGAGCGCGCTTCGCGGCCGGTAACGCGCAGGGACACGTCACTGTGTGGGACGGCGAGGTGCGCAACCGCCTGGGTGTGGCCGGTACGGGTCCCGACGAGTCCGTGACCGCGCTCGCCTTCTCCCCGGACGGCGTCACCCTGGCTGTCGCGGGGAGCGGGGGGACCATCCAGCTCTGGGACGTGGCCTCCAGCCGCCCTCTCGGTTCCCCCCTCCCCACCTCTGGCGACCGCCCCCACACACTGGCCTTCGATCGGGAGGGCACCGCGTTGTACGTCGCCGGCGTCCACGTACGGCTCCGGAAGTACGACATCGCGCCTACGCGGGTGGCTCACCAGGTCTGTGCCCGTACCGGCTCCGGGCTCTCCCCCGAGGCATGGAAGGCATACCTGCCCGGCCTCCCCTATCGAAGCACGTGCTGAGCGCGGGCCACCGGTGGCAGGGCAGGAAGCGGCGCGTCAGGGCGTGCCCCACTCCTGCCGATTACCACCCTTGCGCCGACTCACCATCATCAGGACCAGACCGCTCATCAGAAGCACGCTGCCGGTCAGGGCCCCACTGGCGGGGGCCGGTGCCGTCGAGCGCCAGCAGGAAGAGCTTCTGCCGGCACAGGGCGAAGGCGACCGCCAACTGGCCCCAGCCGGAGAGCCTCGGCCGTCGGACCGGCGACCGGTTCGAGGCAAGCACCCAGCCGCGGGTGAGCGCCGCCACGCCCGAGGCGGCGATGAGCAGCGCCACCAGCACGACAGGTACGGCCAGGTAAAGCTTCATGATCCCTTCGCTGCGCACCGGACCCACGCCGTATACACACTTGATCATCAAACCCGCCCGGCCGCGCACTCCAAGAGGGTGGCCGCGGAGCTGCATCAGGTTCCCTGGCGGTGCTCGGGTGGCGATTGCGCCCGCACCGCGTTGTCGGGCGGGTGGCGATCGGCCTGCCCACCCGCCACGGAAAACGCCGTTGCAGTATGAGGACGAAACGAGAACTCGCCTATGTCGAACGCCCTCTGACACGCTCCGGAACCGGGTCGGCCGAAAGCCTGATGACACCAGGTCCGGCTCAGGGCCGAGAAGTGGGCCGAAGCCCGCTCCCCGTCGGGATCAGACCCTGACCGTCGGGTGGTGGATGTCGAACCACGCCCCCAGGTCGAGCGTGCGCTCCAGCAGCATCCGCTGTCGCTGGCTCAGGTCGGCGGCGGGCCGGGTGGTGGCCTCGGTCAGGCCCTCATGGTTGACCAGTTGAACCGCCGGATGCCCGGTTCGCAGCAGGTCGGCAGCCTGGGACTGAATGGCCATGACATACGCGGGGTCGAACGTGCCCGGGTAGCCGCTCTTCTTGCGGTCGGCGACCGACGCGGGCAGGACATCCCGAGTGGCGGCGCGCAGCAGGCTCTTCTCACGGCCGTCGAAGGTCTTCAGGGACCACGGGGCGTTGAAGACGTACTGCACGAGACGGTGGTCGCAGAACGGGACGCGGACCTCCAGTCCCACGGCCATGCTCATGCGGTCCTTGCGGTCGAGCAGGATCTGCACCATGCGGGTCAGATGGAGGTGGCTGACCACCCGCATACGCTGATCCAGGCCGGTCTCACCGTCGAGCACGGGGGTCTCCGCGACGGCCGTGCGGTAGCTCTCGTCGATGTAGTCGCCGAGGCCGAGAGCGGGCTTGAGGTCCTCGCTGATCTGGCCGCCGGACTCGACCAGTGAGTGCTGACCCGCAAGCCACGGGAAGGTTTCGGCGTACTGCCGCTCGTCGTGGAACCACGGGTAGCCGCCGAACACTTCGTCCGCGGACTCGCCGGACAGCGCGACGGTGGAGTGGCGGCGGACTGCGGCGAAGAGCAGATAGAGGGAGTTGTCACGGTCGCCGATGCCGATCGGCAGGTCGCGGGCTCCGACGGCTGCGCGGCGGACCTCCGGGGCGGACAGCGCCGCCCCGTCCAGGATGATGTCCTTGTGGTCGCAGCCCACGTATTCGGCGACGGCGTGGACATAGGGGGTGTCCTGAGTGGGCGAGACGTCGATGGCCTGGAAGTGCTTGTCCTGGTCGGGGAAGTCGACGGCGAAGCTGCGCACCGTCTCACCCTGGGGCGCGAGGTGGATCTGCGACAGAGAGGTGAGCGCGGAGGAATCCAGCCCGCCGGACAGCAGCGTGCAGCGGGGCACGTCGGCGACGAGCTGGCGCTGGACGATGTCGTCGAGTAATTCGCGGACGTGCGCGACCGTCGCTTCCTTGCTGTCGGTGTGCGGCTCGGAACGCAGCTGCCAGTAGGTGCGGTGGCGCATCCCGCCGCGGTCGAGGATGATGATCTCGCCCGGCCGCACCTCGCGCATGCCTTCCCACACAGCCGCGCCGGGGGTCTTGGCCCCGGCGAAGAGCTCGCGCAGTCCGTCGAGGCCGACGACGGGGGCCACGTGGGGGTTGGCGAGGATCGCCTTGGGCTCCGAGCCGAAGATGACGCCGTCTTCGGTCTCGTAGTAGTAGAACGGCTTGATGCCCATCCGGTCGCGGATCATCACCAGGCGCTCGGTGCGGGCGTCCCAGATCGCGAAGGCGTACATGCCGTTGAGGTGTTCCACGAGCTTCTCGCCCCACACGATGTAACCGCGCAGCACCACTTCGGTGTCGGAACCGGTGTCGAACCGCTGTCCGGCGCGGCGCAGTTCCGCTCGCAGCTCGTTGAAGTTGTACGCCTCACCGGAGTAGACCATGCCGACCGGCCCGTCGGGGGTCTCCACGGTCATCGGTTGCGCGCCGCCCGGCAGGTCGATCACAGCGAGTCGCCGATGCCCCAGGGCGGCGTGAGGCGCCAGCCATACACCCGCGGCGTCGGGGCCACGGCACGACATGGTCTCTGTCATGGCGTCAAGATCGCGTCGATGTTCCGTCAGATCACGCCGGTAGGAGACCCAGCCGGTGATTCCACACATGCGAACCTCGGTCCACTCGAAGAAAGTTACCTCGGGTGACTATTGCCCTATACATGCAGTGGATTCACGCCGGATCATCGACCACCCGTGTGGGATTTCCGACAGGTAAATTTATGTTAACAGCAGGTTTCACGGGGACCCGAAACGCTTTGAGCCAGTAACGCGATCCTGTGAGATGTGGCGGTCGGACGGCCTGCTGCCGCCGCGCGGAATCCGCGGCGGCCCGGGGGGGCCCGCCCTCCGACCGTGTGCACGACGTGCGCCGTGGCGCCGCCCGGACGGCCTCCACCGGGCCACCCCCACCGAACGCGGTCGGCCTGAGCAAGCAGCGGGGTGCTCAGTTGTCGGCGAGAGGTGTGTGCCCTTCGGACCAGTCGTTCACCCAGCCGCACCCGGCGCAGGCGTACCTGCCGTCGAGTCCTGCGATCTGGGTGCCGCACTGGGCGCACCCGATGTAGGTGATCTCTGGTGGCCGGTAGGCCGCCGGGGGTTTCTGCTCTGCCATGGAACGGAGCGTACCGCTGAGAGCGTCGGCATAATCCCGGACGCCCAGCCGCACTGGTTGTTGCACATCCAGGACCCGTCGCTTCCCTGGGTCGCGCCGGCTCCGCACGATGGGCAGTTCACTGGGGCTCCCTCGGTCGGCGCTCGTGGTGGACAGCATCCGGGGTGCAGAGCCTCGTGAACACAGGGCGGAAGCGAGAAGCCCCCCGAGGCAGTCTCCTCGCCGCCCGAGGGCTTCGCGATCGCCGTCCCGCCGACCGCACACGCGGGTGAATCCTGGAGCAGATCTTGGCAGCGAAGTGTCGGTGAGGCGAAATTCCAGAGGCCGGTCGCTTACTGACCGGCCGTCATGATCAAGATGAATCCGATCGAGACAGAAAGGAGATGGTCAGTTCTTTTCGATTTCGATCACGCCTTACATTCTAGAAGGCGGCTGTGTGTTCGGAATCGCTGCCTGATCCGCTTTTCGTGTCCCGTTCCGGGTACACATATCGGATTACGGCATGAGTGCGTGGCGACGGCGTGTTCGTCCCGGCTAGTGTCCCGTCTTGGAGGGGGCCTGGGCCGAGCCTGCGAACCTGGGAACCAAGCCCCCTTTTCAGCATTCCGACCGGCACAAGATCCCTTGGGGGGTACCTCATGCCTTTTCGATATGCGATCCGAGGCGCCGCAGCGTCATGGAGTGATGATGACGGTAGCGGCGGGAGGGTGCGTTTCGCACGGCCCCGTGCCTGCGCTGTCACGGTCCATCCCGTCGGCGCATTCGCGCTGTTGGGCCTCTCCATGGGCCCTGCGGGCCCGCGCCCGGGCGAGGGTGTGCGGTATGGGTGCTGCGGGAGCGGCCGTATGGGCGTGCCGGGGCTCGCGATCCTCCCTGCTGTGGGCCCCGCGTGGACTGATCGCCGTGTCAAAAGCCGCGCGCGCATGGGGTCGAGGGTGCGTGACACCCGTTTCGCGAACCGGAATACGCCCCGCTTCACCGTGGAGTAATCGGATCCACATAGCCGTCTCCCCGGTGATGCCGGGGAGACGGCAGGGGCAGTGCGAGGAGGAATGACATGGTGGGAGACGACGCGAAGCGGACCTGTGGCTTCTGCGGCGCCGCGTTGCCCGAACCGAACGGCCCCGGGCGCCGGCGCGCCTACTGCGACGCAGGCCACCGGCGCCAGGCTCAGCGCCGCAGGGAGCGCGAACGGCCGTCGGCAGGGGAGGACAGGCAGTCGCTCGGCCAGGAGATCGCCGCGGAACTGCACAGACTGACAGGCGCGTTGCTGGAAGCCACCTACGCGGGTGAGGGCCTGAGTGAACTCGTGCAGCGTGCCCGGGCGGTGCAGACCGAGATCGACTGTTTCCTCGCGGCGGAGGTGCGGGCCAGCCGGGCCCGGGGAGCACGGTGGGACGACGTCGGCCGAGCGGTGAATGTGACGGCGGAGACAGCCCGGTCGAAATGGCACGCGGACCGTGTCCGGCGGCAGCTGGATCACCGGGCACTCGCGCAACGCGCCGCACCCCTCCCCGCCCCGCGCACGGTGGCCTCCCTCCAGCAGGGCATGGCCATGAACCCCACCGCTGAACCGGGACCGGGAGCCCCGGTGACCGCCCGCCTGCGTCTGGCCGCAGCCCTGTCACAGGCACAGCGGGAGAGCGGGTTCAGCATCCGCAGGATCGCCGACCTCACCATGCTCTCCCCTTCGTTCATCTCCCGGGTCCTGTCGGGGGAACGGCTGCCGTCCTGGGACCTGGTGTGCCACCTGTGCACGATCCTGGGCCAGGAACCGCGGGAGCTGCGTCTGCTGTGCGAGGTCGCCCACGGCATCACGAAGCAGGCCCGACAGACGGTGACCGAGTACATCGCCTCGCTGAAGGCGGCGCTCCGCGGGCTGCATCTGGCCGCGGCCCGGCCTTCTCCCGAACAGATCCACCGGCGCAGCAACGGGCGGGTGCCTGTGTGGCTCGTCGCCCAGGTCCTGGACGGGGAGGCGGTGCCGGAGTGGGAGATCCTCGGCGCCATCGTCACCGCGCTGGGCGGTCAGGCAGCGGACTTCAAACCGTTGTGGGAGGCGATTCACTACAGCGTCCTCATGGCGGACGACCCGCGTGGCACTGACCTGATCACTGATCCGACAACTTGACGGCGGTGCAGCCGACATGACGGCAACACGGTTACCTCATTCTCGACGACTCGGCAGCACGCCGGTCCGGGTCGCGGACGGCAGGACCGCTCTGGTCGCCTTCCACGCGTTCCGTGCCCTGTACCGGGAGGGATATCTCGCGTATGCCACGGCGAGACTCGGGGCGGACGGTGCCGCCGAGCAGGCGGTCGAGGACATGCTCACCGCGCTCGCGGTGCGCTGGTCCATAACCCTGGGCTGCTCGCATCCGGCCGCGGTCGCCTGGCGGTTGCTCTCGGAGAGCGTGGATCACATCGCCGGGGCCACCGGTGCGCCGTGTTCCTGCCGCCGACGCTGGGTCAGTGATGCGTTCGTGCTGCGTGGCCACCTGCGGATGGAGACCACCAGGGCGGCGGAGCTCATGGGGCTGACGCACGGAGAGTTCCTCGTGGCCCTGCACACCGCCGGGGACGACGGCCCCGGACCCTGTTCCTGCGGTGCGCCGCCGCGGCGGTGCACCGGAGCCTGAAACACGCGCCGTTCACTGCTCCTCCGTGCACCCGCACGCTGGGCGAGCACCTTCGTCAGCCCTTCGTGGTCTCGTGCCACCGCTGAAATTTCACTACGCTTTCCCCTTCCGGGCGCGCCGACCGGGGTGCGCCGCGCAGTCATCCAGGGGATGCGATGCAGGCTGAGAACCGACTTCCGTACGGGGCGGATGTGCGGACACCGAGCGTCGCTCGGATGTACGACCACCTACTGGACGGCAAGGACAACTTCGCGGCCGACCGTGACGCGTGCGACGACCTCTTACGTCAGGTACCGAGCATGAAGGTGCTCGCGCTGAACAATCGCGCGTTCCTGCGGCGGGTGGTGCGTGTCATCGCCAAGGACTACGGCATCCGCCAGTTCATCGATCACGGGTCCGGTCTCCCCACGCAGGACAATGTGCACGAGATCGCGCAGCGCGTCACGCCCGCCTCGCGGGTCGTGTACGTCGATACCGATCCGATCGTGCGGACCGTGGGCGGCGCCTTGCTGGGAACCAATGAGCGGACCGCGGTGCTGCAGGCCGATATGCGGGACACAGAGGCGATCTTCGCGAGCGAGCCGGTGACGCGGCTGATCGACTTCAGAGAGCCGGTCGCCGCCCTGTTCGTCTCGGTCCTGCACTGCATCCCCGACCGGGACCAGCCGCTGGAACTCATCCGCAGGGTGAAGAGCCGACTGGCGAGCGGCAGCATCATGGTCATCTGCCAGCTGGTCAGCGAAAGCCCGGAGATCCGTGACGGGGTCTCGGAGTTCATGGACCGCGAGACCCATGGGAACTGGGGCCGAGTGAGGACGCGGGCAGACGTCGACGCGTACTTCCGAGAGAACGAGATCGACGTTCTGCAGCCCGGACTCGTGGAAGTTTCCCGGTGGCGGCCGGCCGCCACCGCGGATGCCCCGCCGCAGAGCAGTTTCGAGTGGGAGGAGTTCGGCGGGGCAGGGGTGGTCCGTTGACCTCCCCGAGGGTGTTCAGGACCGGGTGACGGCCAGCTCGTCGAGCCGGTCCTCGAGCTGGGTGAGGGTCTGCTCGGCGGGGTAGGACATGCAGGAGAGGCTGAAGATCCGCGACTGGTAGCGCTCGGCCTCCCCCTCGCCCTCGACGCACCGGGCGCTCTCGCTCTGCTCGAGGTAGACGAAGTCGGACAACAGCGTGTCGGCGAACCGCAGATGCACGATCGGGTGTCCCACGGCCCCGGTCATCCCCATGGACAACGGGGCGATGTGCAGACCGATGCGGTGCCGCAGGTCGCTCTTGAGCAGAGTGACCAGGTGCTCGATCTGCCGGTACATCACTCCGGGGCTGCCTACCGGGCGCCGCAGCACATCCTCGTCCATGACGGCCACCAGCGCGGGCGGGTCCTGATCACGCAGGAACATCTTCAGCCTGGTGACCCGGGCCGCGGCGCGATCCTCGATCTCCCTCTGCGACGCGTCGGGGAAGCCGGCACGCATCACCAGCTGGGCGTACTCGGGTGTCTGCAACCAGCCCGGAACCAGCTGCGGTTCGTAGGACATGATCCGCTGCGCCGCCGGCTCCAGTGCGAGCAGCGGCTGCACCCAGCGGGCGATGGAGCCGCCGAACGGCTCCCAGACGTCAGGGCGCTCTCCCTGCGCCGCGATGGACAGCGCATGGGAGAACTCCCGCTGATCGGTGATCCCGCACAGCCCGAGCAGTGCGGTGGCATGACGGCCCGCGTGTTCCGTGCGCTCGCCCCTCTCCAGCCTGCTCACCGTCGGGGCCGACGTACCGATCTGCCTGGCCGCGTACTTTCCGGTGAGGTTGGCGCTGATGCGACACCGCCTGAGGTGTTCGCCAAGGGCTCTGCGATGAGCCGCCGCGCCCAGGTGAGGGCGCGGTGCGAATCCGCGTATGGAAAGGGTCTCCGCGTGCTGGCCGGTCATGGCGATACCTCCCCGGGCACCGATCACTGGGGCGCCAGTATGGCAGTGTCGGCCCCGGGGAATCACCCATTGGCCATTACTTGACGCCCCGGCTAAAGGGCGAAGTCGAAATCACCGTCCTTCACGCCGAGCAGAAACGCCTGCATCTCCGCAGGTGTGTAGACCAGGGCGGGCCCCGCAGGGAAACGGGAGTTCCTCATCGCGATTTCTCCCCCCTCCAGACGGGCTACTTCTACACAGTTCCCTCCGGCATTGCTCCGGACGCTCTTGTGCCACACCGCGCCCAGGATCGCTTCCGCACTCACGCCGTTGACCTGCTTCATCGCGCTCACTCCAGTTTCTGTATCCGCCCCGCCACCATCACTCCCCATCTCCGAAAGGGAAAATGCGTGCGACCGGGCGTGCTGAAATTTCAGCCGTACATGCAGAACGAGCATCGCGGCGCCAGGTAGCGGGACAAAATGCGGAGAGCGTGCCGCACACGCTCGCGAAGGGGAGGCATCCATGCCGCAGACGCACAACCAGCAGCGCACCGCACAGATCCGCGACCCCGGCAGGAGGAGCCGCGGCCCACAGGACCTGACCGCCCACCTCAGCCTCGGGGCACCCCCGTTCGCCGCGTACCGGATCGGGGAAACAACGTCCTGCCTCCGGAACGCCAGAGGATTCACCTCCGACGTCCTAGGCCGCTGGGGCCTCGAAGCGGTACGCGAAGACGCCGTGCAGGTCGCCTCCGAACTCGTCGCCAACGCAGTGCGCCACGGCTGCCGTACTCCCCCGCCCGGAGCGAGCGATCCCGTCGTATGGCTCGCCCTCACCCGACGCCCGCACACCCTGCTCTGCGTCGTCTACGACCCCAGCGACCAGCGCCCGCGTCTCATGCCACCCGCTCCCCTGGCCGAACATCACCGCGGGCTACCGATCGTCAACGCCCTCAGCGACGACTGGGGATGGAAGCCCACAGGCGCATCCGGCAAAGCCGTGTGGGCCCGGCTGTCCCTGCCCACCTGAGCAGGGGCGGACGAAACAATCAGGACATCTCCGGCCCACCACCGGTGCCGCCGGGCAGTTGACACCTCCGATCACTCCCCTGACCTCGCGGCAGAGTCGGCCGCACCAAGATCTCGGCGCCGACGGCGCCCACAGCCCCCTGGGCAAAAGCTGTCCCGCAAAACGTCGGCCCGGGTCACGACCGGCGTGAACGGGATACCCGCGAGACTCCGGCACCGCGACTGTGGCAGCCTGCAGACATGCCATGGGAGCTGCGAGAACATGCAGGCCGTTACTACGCCGTCCTGTTCCACTACGCCTTGCCCGACGACGCCTGGTCCGTGGAGCTCAGCGAGGCCAGGGGGGCCGAGAATCCCGACGGCGTGGTGACCCACCTGCCCGGTGCTGCTGTCCTGAGGGCACTCGTCCCGGACGAGGACCCGAATCTGGAACCGACCGTCCGGATCCACAGTCCCGGCGAGCACGTCGTCCCCTACGAGATCATGCGCTGGTTCATGGAGCAGGTGGCCGACCAGGTCGAACGCTGCCGTATCGCCTTCGAGCAGGGAATGCCCGAAGCAGTGGAATGATCACGCGGTGACCGGCGTGATCACGGCCGCCCGACTGATTGCGAACGGCACGCCGGTGCCCGCTCGTCACACCTGAGGCAGCGGGAGGAGCGCCCGCAGGAGGCGCACGCCGCCCCCCGGCCCACACCCCGAGACGACACGCCGCCTCCTGCCCACGGGGTCAGATCCTCATCGACCTGTGCGGACAACCTTCCGAGCCGCGGTGACACCGTAGGGTTTTTCGTAGCGAACAGCGCGCACCGTCGGACGCGCATCGGGCGCGACACCCCGGGGCCGAGAGCGGAGCAAATGATGAGGGCAGCTCGTTTCCACCGGTTCGGGGGCCCGGAGGTCCTTGAGATCGTGGATCTCCCCGATCCGCATCCAGGCCCCGGCCAGGTCCGGATCGCGGTGCGCGCGGCCGGCGTCAACCCGAGCGACTGGAAGAAGCGCAAGGGCCTGATGGACGAGCAGCTCCCGCAGACCATGGGCCACGAGGCGGCGGGCGTTGTCGACGAACTCGGCGAGGGCACCCAGGACGTGGCCATCGGCGATCGTGTGTTCGGCTTCTCCGTCGAGGGTGCGGCACAGGCCGAACTGGCCGTACTGTCCTACTATGCACCGATCCCGCCGTCGCTTGATTTCCCCGGCGCTGCCGCGCTGCCGGCTGCCATCGAGACGGCCACGCGCGCGCTCGACCAGCTCGGCGTCGGGAGCGGCGACACTCTGCTCGTCAACGGCGCCTCCGGAAGCGTCGGCAGCGCCGCCGTTCAGCTCGCCGTGGTGCGCGGCGCGCGTGTGATCGGCACCGCCGGCCCGGCGAACCACGAGTACCTTCACTCGCTGGGGGCCGAGCCCGTCGCCTACGGCGCGGGCCTCGTCGAGCGGGTTCGCGCGCTTGCTCCCGGCGGCGTCGACCTGGCGCTCGATGTCGCCGGAAGCGGCGTACTGCCCGAGCTCATCGAGCTCGCGGACAGCCCGGAGCGCGTCGTCACCGTCGCCGACTTCAACGGCGCGCAGGAGCACGGGGTGACGTTCAGCCGTGGGGACGCAGGCCGTGCGGTCCACGCACTCGCCGAGATCGGCGGGCTGATCGAGGCCGGACGCTTCTCGCTCCCGGTCGCGCGGACCTTCCCGCTCACCGAGATCGCGGAGGCCCACCGTGTCAGCGAGGACGGTCACGTACGCGGAAAGCTCGTGCTGCTGGTCGGCTGATGCGGCTGATGCGGCTGCGACGAGCGTGCGCGACCCGGCTCGCCAGTGGCTGGTCGCCCAGTGGTGGATGAGGTGTTGGAGGCGTCGGGGGTGGCCGCCTGGACGGCAGGCAGACACGACCCGTCGGCGATCCATGTTCGAATCAGTCGGCCTCGCCATGCATGACGGTGCGGAAGCCTTCCTGCAAGAGTTCGGCGGTGCGACTGTGAACGTCGGCCGGCCACCGTGTTCTCGTCCGTCGCGGACACGGCACCCGCCACCGTCGTGGAGCTTCGGCGCAGCGCCGGGTGAGTGCTTGGCGCCGTCTCCGACGGCGGCAAGCCGCTCACTCGGTGTTCGTGTTCCCGGTGTGCTGTGGCGCCTTCCGAATGCGCGCACACCTGCTGTCCGTTCTCGCCACTCTCGTGAGCATGGCCGTGAGCCACGGAGCAGTCCCCTCCGCACTGCGGATCACGTTCCAAGTGATCTCGGCCGGTCGGCTCGCGATCCGGCTCATCATCGTGCTCGGCGCTGCTGAAGCGAGTGCCCTGAATCAGCAGTAGGGCCCTTGATCGGTGAGCGCGGTCGCCACGCGGGTCCACACGCTGAACTGCCGGTAGAGGTCGGGCAGAGTGCCGTCGGCCTGGATCGTGCGGCTGTCGACCGAGGTGACGCCGGGGATCCCCAGCAAGGTGGCGGCGACCGAGGTCGACTGCCAGCGGACGGCAAGCGTGGCCGTACGGTGGGCCGTCGCAGCAGCGCCGGTGGCCCGGCTGGTCAGGCTGTGGGCTGTCGCCCGCTCGATGGCTTGGCGCGCCTCGTCGATCGGGCGCAGTTCGGCGGCGAAGCGATCGCGCGCGTACTTCACGGCGACAGTGGTCACTCCGGAATCCCAATCGGTCATCTCGGCGCAGGCGGCGTCGTCGCCGGACAGCATCACGACCGGAACCCCCAGTGCGGTGGCAGTGGCGTGAGCCAGTCCAATCTCACCGACAGGCCGTCCGTCCAGCCACATGTCCTCGATCTCGTGCCCCATGAAGCTATGGCTCATCACCCCGTGCGCACCGGCACGGGCGTGGAATCCGATACAGATCAACGCGTCGTAGGAATCGTCGAGGCCCTCCAGCATGCCCATGACCTTGGGCCGACCACGGATCAGGCGGACGGCAGGATGCAGGGTCTCCGGGAGCAGGTTGCGCATCGGGCCGTGTGCGTCGTTGACCGTGACCTCGGTGGCTCCAGCTGTCATGACGCCACGGACAGCCGCGTTGACATCTTCCGTCATCATCACGCGGCCGTTTTCGTAGTCCCTGCCGCCGGGCTGAACATCCTCGGCGTCCACGAGTCCCGTGACGCCCTCCATGTCGGCGCTGATGTAGATCCGCATGCTGCCCACTCCCCAAGAGATGATCATCTGAAGGACGCAGGAAGCCTAACCGCCCGTTCCTGCCCATGCTTCGAGCTGCGCCCCGCTCGGGGTCAGGAGCGTCACGGCAGAGGAGCGGCTCGTCCGACATGACCGCGCTCGGCACGGCATCCGCGACCACGCTGCGCCTGCGGTCGCGCAGGCGCAGTCTCCACCTGCCCATCGTGAGAACCGCCAGGCTATGTTCCCCTCCATGGACCCGCTCACGTTCGACTACGAGAACCTTCATCTCCGCGTGGACCGGGGGGTTTTCGAGCTGTTCAATCTTGACAGCGCCGAGAGCACGTTCCGGATTCCCCTGCACTGGCTCGGGATGCTGGTGCACTACAAGAAGCCGGACAGGCCCGGTGAGTTGTTCTTCGGGGTCGTGCGCGATCCGCATGCCGCGCTCTACGGTACGGACCGGCTCGCTTTCAGGTACCGCTACTGCCCTGCGGTCCGGGTACCGCCAGGGGACGAGCCCTTGTTCCGCGCGTACTTCACTCAGGTGGCCATACTCGCCGACCGGCGGGTTGCCTGACGTGGAATCAAAGGACTTCGCGCACGACCGCTTCGGTCTGCCGATCGATCACGGAGTCTTCGAGTCAGCGAACTACCCCACCTGTCCGACCGCCTCATGGACCCCGTCCTGTGGCAGGAAAGCCGGCGCCATGCCCTCCCCACCGGCCTATCGGCCGCTTTCTGAGGCATCCCCGCCCGGGAACCGGTTTCGTTCTTCCGGAGGGGTGGTGCTGGAGCGAGGTCGACGGAACCATGGGGCAGCGGGCGGTATCCCCAGGGCGCGAAACGTGCCGTGGGGTACGGGGCGAACTTGAGGTGGGCCATGCGTAGCTATGCCAGTGTGTTGGTCGGCAAACTGGGTTTCGCCACGCTCTGCTGCTTTCCTGTCCCCCTCGCCCTCCTCGTGGGATATGCCGCCTGGGATGCGGGTGAGGGCTGGGCCTGGATCGCGCTCGCCATCGGACTGGTCGGCTCCGCCTTGATCCCTGTCATGGCCCTCAAGGACGCGCGGCAGCAATTCCCACGGATCACGCGCAGGGACCGGGTCGAGCACGCGAACGTCTCCTACGGGGACGACACTTTCGTGATGTGGGCGCCACGGTCGGAACACGGTCCGGCACAGGCGTGGTTGGCGCGGGCGGACGTCCTGGAGGCGTCACTCGTGCGATACGACCCCGACAACGAGGCGACCTACACGACCTGTTTCGGTGACCTCACCCCCGACGAGTTCACGCCGCTGATCAGGCTGAAACTGCGGGTGCGTGACTCCGAGGAGGCCGATGGTGTCGACGGGGCCGCCGGCTTCGAGATCACGGACACGTGGCGGGTACCGACCATGTGCCTTTCGGCCGTCACGGCGGGCCGCCTGATCGTCCTCGTCGACCCTGCCGCCGCCGGCACCCCGGCGGATCCGAAGGCTCTCGGGAAGGTCACGCCGCTTTGGCCCCGCAGCGCTCTGATGGCGGGCACGAGAACCAGCCGGATGATCGACCTCGAAGGCCGGTGGACCGATGCCACCCGGCGCCCGGGTTGGCTGTTGCGACAGATGCGGATCGCGCGGGAAGCCGGAGGTGTCGAAATGGCCGGCGACACGATCGACCTCCGGCTCCTGGACACGCACACGGCAGCGCGTTACACCGCCTTGATCGCCCGTGACCGTGACTTCCCCGAGGACCGGGCGCCGGTGACCGAGCCGGGCGAGGAGCTCCGGTGGATCGTGGACAGTCTCCCGGGCGAGCCGGCAGCGTTCGGTTCCGTCAGCCGACGGTGGTCGCGCCGCGGTGGCGTTCTGGTGCGTGCCCGGTTCCTGCAGATGAGCGCCACAACCACCTTCCAGGTCCACGGCCCGGTACTCGACACGGTGCTGCGCATCCATCCCGGGGACGGGACACCCCCGTTCGACGCCGCCCGGCGGCTGACGGTGCCGATGGACTACCTCTCGGTCCTGCACCGCACCAGAGAAGTCGTCCTCTACGCCGACCCGAACGGCAGGTCCTACGTCGTCGACTGGGCCCGCACCAACCTCCTCGCCGGCACCACCGCGGCCAAGGCCCTCGCCCCCGACGGCCAGGAACTCCCTGTTGCGGGGCGCCCTGATGTGATCTGGGCCCTGATGAACCTGCTGGCGTCCCACGGCCTCTCGAACCCGACTCCTGTCCTGGACCTCCGCGAGCGCAGGATGAGCGCGGTGGCGGGGAAGATGATGGAGGCGGTGCGGGGTGGTGGGACGCAGGTGAACGCCGCCCGGCTCTAGGCGGGTGCCGGCGAGCCGCGCCCGCCGACACATCCGGCCGGGCTCGGGAAACGACACGTCGTCGATCACCCACACCTCCGGGGGACTCGCCACTGCCCGGTCTCGCTCACACGTCTCTGCGTTGCACGACGTCGATGGCGACGACCGCCGCGAACAGGAGCCAGGCGACGCATACGATCCAGGCCTCGGTGACCGACACCGGGTACATGCCCGCGTTGTAGTCCCGCTCGGGATTCCGGACCAGCGCTTGCCACGCGGTGAGAGGCATCGCGTTACCGATCTCCTTGACCCACCGGTAGGTCTCGCCCTGGAAGAGCGTCGGCAACAGCAGAAGCACACCGACGACCGAGACGACGCTGCCGGCGGCGTGCCGGATGAGGGCGCCGAGCGCCATTCCGACGAGGGCGCACAGAGGGGCGAGGAGCGCGGAGGCGGCGACGGCACGTACTGCCCCGGGGTCGCCGAGAGACATGCCGCGGTGGTCGTGGAGGATCGCCTGGGTCACACCGAAGGAGGCGCCCGCGACGACGGCGCCGAGGACGAACATGACCGCTGCCATGACGGACACCTTGGCCGCCATCAGCGAACGGCGCGCGGGGACGGCGGCGAATGTCGTACGGATCAGCCCGCTGGTGTACTCGCCGAAGACCGCGAGGGCGCCGACGCTGCCGGTGACGACCATGAGGAGCTGCCAGGCCGGTTCGACGAAGGCGGTCGACAGCGGATCGAACAGCATCTGGGGCAGCTCGGGCAGTCCGGGCGGCGGTGCGGGCGGCAGTTCGGGCTGGTGTGCCAGCCGGTCGGCATTGGACCGGGCGGAGTTCGCATTGATCCCGATGACGACCGGAGCGCCGCTTCCGAGAACCCAGAAGGTGGAGCGCAGCGACCACAGTTTGATCCACTCGGCTACGAGCAGGCCACGGAATCCGGCACGGGAATCGACGGTGGCCGCGTACACCGTCGGCTCCGACGTCGTCGGTGTGGTCATCGTGCTTCTCCTGAGCCGTATTCGACGCTGCCGGCGGTGAGTTCCATGAACGCTTCCTCCAATGAGGCGGACCGAGGGGTGAGCTCGTACAACAGGACGCGATGGTGGAGGGCGAGTTCGCCGATGCGTTTCGCTCCCGGACCGGTCACCGTGCACGAGCCGTCGTCCTCGCGGTGGACGCTTGCTCCTTCCGCGGCGAGGGCGGAGGTGAGACCGGCGACATCGGGCGTACGGACGGTCACACTCGGCCGGGCGCCACGCGCGGCGAACTCCTCCAGGCTCTCCGCGGCGATCAGCTCGCCCCGGCCGATGACGATCAACTGCTGGGCGGTGTGCTCCATCTCGCGCATCAGGTGGCTGGAGACCAGCACGGTTCGGCCCTCGGCGGCCAGCCGGCGGAAGAGACCGCGCACCCACAGCACGCCGTCCGGATCCAGTCCGTTGAGCGGCTCGTCGAAGAGCAGTACGGGCGGGTCGCCGAGCAGCGCGACCGCGATGCCCAGCCGCTGCTTCATCCCCAGCGAGAAGCCTCCGATGCGACGCCGCGCGGCATCGGCCAGCCCGACCTCCTCCAGGACCTCGTCCACCCGGCGCCGGGGCAGCCCGTTGCTGTGCGCCAGGGCCGACAGATGCGCCCGCGCGGTGCGTCCGCCGTGCACGTCATGGGCGTCGAGCAACGCCCCGGCGTGCCGCAGCCCGCGCGGGAGTCCCCGGAACGGCTGCCCGTTGACGACGACGGTGCCACTGGTGGGCGAGTTCAGGCCGAGGATCATCCGCAGGGTGGTGGACTTGCCGGCGCCGTTCGGTCCGAGGAACCCGGTGACGCGGCCGGGGCGGACGGTGAACGTCAGGCCGCCGACCGCCTTGGTGTGGCCATATCTCTTGGTCAGTTCGTTGACTTCGATCACCCGGCCACGGTGTCGCAGGCCGTGCCCGCACGGCATCGTTCCGCGGGCCACACTCAGGATTCCCGTACAGCCCTGGGGCGTACGCCTGCGGGCCGATGCTCCGGCACCGGCCCCGCGCCTATGATCGCGGCATGAGCGCCTCACCCCGCGCCCCGCTCCCGCGGCGCACGCGACCGGCCGCGACGCGGGCCCTGGCCTGGTGCGGGGCTCTCTCCTATCCGATCCTGCTGTACGTTGCCGTGCTCAACGAGCATGAACCCACCGGCACGCGGCTGCTCCTGCCGACCGCGCTCGCGGTCCTGGCCGTCCCCCTGCTGCGCAGCCGACCACTGCCGACCCTGGTGCTGATCATGGCCGGCTCTTTCGCCGCGACGGCGACAGCGGCCTCGAAACTGGCAGCCTTCCCCTTCTCGTCGCCGGGACCCGCGTGGCAGATCGGCTTTGTGCAGGCTCTGGTGACCGATCTCGCCGTCGCCCGGATCGCCGCCACCCGGAGGCGTCGGACCGGGCTCGTCGGCGCCGTCGCGGCGCTTGCCGTGCAGATCGCCACCGCCTGCCACTACCGGACCGGGGTGGACGGCTTGGTCTCGGCCGTCGTCGTCCTGGTCCTGATGCTCGCCCTCGCCTGGATGAGCGGCTATCTCGTCCAGGAGCGCCGCGAGCACGCCGACACGATGCGGGCGCAGGCCGCGGTACAGGCGGTCACCGCCGAGCGGCTACGGATCGCCCGCGAACTGCACGACATGGTCGCGCACAGCATCGGCATCATCGCCATCCAGGCCGGCACCGGCCGCAGGGTCATCGCCACCCAGCCGGAGGAGGCGCGCAACTCTCTGGCCATCATCGAAACCACCAGCAGGGACACCCTGGCCGGACTGCGGCGCATGCTCGGGGCACTCCGCAGGGCAGAGCAGGAGGGGGTGCTATCGGTCCCGGCCCCGGACCTGACGGGCATCGACGAGTTGGTCGCGACCACGAAGGACGGCGGTGTCCTGGCCGGCGTCGAGTGGCGGGGGGAGCGGCGCCCGCTGCCGGCGGACGTCGAACTGTCCGCCTTCCGCATCATCCAGGAGGGCGTCACCAACGTCGTGCGCCACGCGGGTACGGACGAGTGCCGGGTGCTCATCGACTATCAGGAGGACGGACTGTTCATCGAGATCACCGACGACGGACGTCATCCCGTGGCCGCGGGCAGTGGGTACGGCATCATCGGGATGCGCGAGCGGACCGCCCTGCTGCACGGTCAGTTCACCGCCGGTCCCCGGCCCGAAGGCGGCTTCCGCGTGGCGGCACGGCTTCCGGCACCGGCGGGGATGCGATGACGTATCCCCCGGTCCGTGTCGTGCTCGTCGACGACCAGCCGCTGGTGCGCGCCGGGTTGCGCGTACTCGTCGCGGACAGCGCCGGTCTTGAGATCGTCGGGGAGGCCGGCACGGGCGCCGGGGCGGTCCAGCTGGCCCAGGACGCCCGGCCCCACGTCGTCCTCATGGACATCCGTATGCCCGGCATGAACGGCATCGAGGCGACCCGGCTGATCACAGCAGGCCCGAGCACGGCACGGGTCCTCGTCCTCACCACCTTCGACGACGACGCATGCGTGTACGGCGCACTGCGCGCGGGCGCGAGCGGATTCCTCGTCAAGGACATGGACATGGACGACATCCTCGCCGCGATCCGTGTGGTCGCCGCCGGTGAGGCACTGATCGCGCCGAGCGTGACTCGCCGGCTGATCGAGGAGTTCGCGGCCCGCCCCGAACCCGTGTCCGCTCCCCCGCACGTGGCGCCCGAGAGCATCACCGGCCGGGAACGTGAGGTGCTCACCCTCGTCGGACGCGGGCTGTCCAACGACGAGATCGCCGCCCGGCTCTTCATCAGCCCGGCCACGGCCAAGGCTCACGTGAGACGGCTGCTCGCCAAGCTGGCCGCCCGTGACCGGGTGCAGCTGGTCATCATGGCGTACGAACTGGGCTTGGTATCGCCGTCGCGCTGAGCCTGCTCGCTCTCGTGCGGGACCGTGTCACTCACCGGCTGCCCGGCTGTACGGGCCAGGCCGGCGGCCGTACGGGCCAGAGCGGTCACGAGCTGATACTGCCGGCGGCTCGCCGCCCGCAACCGCCCGGCATCGAGCGCGCGATGGACCTCCCGCAGGTTCTCCCCCAACGCCAGGCAACTCTCCGCCTCCTGCGGCTGCTGACGGGCCAGAAGGTTCGCGGCCCACGCCGCCAGCACCGGCCGACGCAACGCGGTGATGGCCTTCGGCCCGGCCTCTTCCTCCGCCTTCCGCGCCTCAGCGACGTACGCGTCCCGCCAGCCGCGACCATCCACCCGAGATGCCGCGGGCGAGACGCCCCTCCGATACGGCGGGTGAGAGCATCGAAGAACGACCGGACGCTGCGACGTGGCAGGTCCGTGTACTCAACCACGTCCGGGTCGGCTGCGGTGCCGACGGGATTCGAACCCGCGGACAGAGGGGAGCAGGCCCGCCCCGTCTCCGTCACTCGCCGTGGGGGGACCTCGCCCACGGCGATCGCAATGGGCCGCTCTGCCACGGCACCGCAACCTGCGGGGATACGCGCAGCCCCGCTCGGACCAAGGGTAGAGACATCGTTCCCCGCGGGTGAGGAATATCGGGGAGACCGGCAACCGCTGCCGAGGGACCGCAGAAGTTTGTGCCGGAGCCGCTGGAGGTGAACGCAGCCGACCGTGCCGCGGTCGGGTTCACCGCCCTCTCCCGTAGCAGCTCTCGACCCAACTCGGTACGGGTGCGTGTTGGAGAGGCGAGCCAGAGGTGCGCGGTGTGCGATGCCCGGCTCCCCGGACCACGGTCCCGCTCTCCCGCTCTCCGACGGCACCTGTGCCCTGTCCGATCCGAACGACGACACGGCGGACCGACCTGGACACGCGTGCGGGCCTTTGACCTGTTCCGGCAAGGGGCCAGCAGAAGTGATGGCCGGTGCTCGGGCTGTCCGGCTGAAGTGCGGGCTGAGAGGTTCATCCGCCGCTGGGAGTAGGTCCCGCGCCTGATCCGGGCTTCGCGCGTGCTGGCTAGGGTCTGTACATATGCAGAACACGGAGGTGGTTCGTCGTCGGACGCCCGAACGCAGGAGCGACACGCTGGAACGGCTCGTTACGGAGCGGGATGTCTGGGTGTCGACAGCTCACCCCGATCACGGGCCGCACCAGGTGCCGCTGTGGTTCATGTGGGACGGGCGAGCGGTATGGATGTGTACCAGTGCGACTTCCGTGACTGCGCGGAACGTCGGCGCGGAGCCGCGTGTCCGACTGGCGCTGCCGGACACCTTCGATGTGGTGCTGCTCCAGGGTGAAGCGGAGCGGTTCCCCAGCCAGGAGGTGCCCGCCGACGCGGCGGAGGCGTTCGCCGACAAGTTCGGGTGGGACCCGCGAACGGAGGAGGGCCCCTTTCTGTATGTGCGCGTGGTTCCGAAGACTGTGCGCGCGTGGCGCGGCGAACCGGAGCTGCGCGGCAGAGTCATCATGCGGGACGGGACGTGGCTGGGATAGCGACCATCCGCTTCTCCGACCGGTCACCGGAACGCTGCTGAAGCGCCGTGGTGGGGTGATGTGTCCGGTTGCTCTGATCCCTCCAGGCACGATGAAGCCGGCCCTGTCGCGGGATCGACGGGTTGACTCGCCGGGCGGCGGTGGGCGGCTGTCGGCGCCCGGGCACGCCATCGACAGACGGCCTGAGAGCTGTTGAACTACCACGCTCACGACCAGGCGGTGCGGCGGTATCCCTAGTCGGTGTCCATCGCTGCCAGCACGGCAAGTCGGCGGCACTCGGGCGAGAGGGCGGCTATGCCGTAGTGGGAGCCGATGTCGTTATGGAACCAGTCCGTATCGGCCTCGAAGTGGAACCACGTGCTCTGCTGAGCCTGGCGCTCCACCTCCTCCACGCTCGCGCCCGCTGGGGCGCCGCTGAGGCCTGCGATCGAGCGCCATGCCCACAGCCGGCCGTAGGCCGCCTGCACTCCCGAGTTGCCCATGCCGCCCATCGAGGCGGTGGCGAAGAGCAGCCGCCAGATTTCGCCCACCGGGCGGATGGCGATCTCAAAGCGGTCCGTAGGGCCGAGCCCGTCGACGCACCGCATGCGCAGAGCCGGCAGCAACGCGGGTACCTGCTCGGGTGCGACGGCCCCGTCCAGCATGAAGACCCAGGCGCCGCAGTCTCCCCAGTCGCCCGCCTGCACTGCGGCAACGATGCTCTCGTGGACGTCCGTGGTGGCGACGTCCCGAAGCGCCGACCGCTCGGACGTACGGGGTGTCGGCGGGTCCATCCGGCCCTCGGCGGGCAGGCCGCCCGGCACCCCGGTGGCGGAGCCGTTCATCGAGCGGCTGGGGAAGTCGACGTCGGCCTCAAGGTCGCGGCGATCCACCGGGAGCCAGGCCAGCGGGTGCCGGCCAGGTCGCACGAGCGGCCAGGAGCGCAACGGCGGGAAGGCGTCGATGTCCACGCCACGGAGCACCAACTCGTGGAAGAGGCAAGCGCGCAGGTCGTCCAGCCGGTCCCATTCGCGGCGGTCGAAGACTGTCGCTGCCAGGTCGGCCACCTGGTGATGCTCCGCAAGGAGCGAGGCGACAAAACGCGGCAGGACGCCGTGGCCGGACGGACGTTTCTCGTCGAGGAATTGGAGCAGCTGTTCCAGGCTGTCGCGGCCGGGGGTGAGAGCGAGCACCCGTACGACGTGGGCGAGTTGGCGCTCGTACTCCCGTAGCTGCTCGGCAGCGGACGCGTACCGGTCGGCCAGCTGCGACCCCAGCTCGCGTACGTACCGGACGTCACCCTCCGCAGCACGCTGCTCGGCCTGGGACCATACAAGGCCGCCGAGATCGTCCTTGGCGTCTTCCATGATCCATCACCCTATGGCCCGCGGGGATCCACCTGCGGCACGAGGGTGAGGACAACGACCTGTTCGAGCATCTGCCCGAAGCCGTCCGTGAGCGTGCTGAGGGGAACGCCGCGGTCCGGACTGACCGTGGATGTCACGCGCCGGCCGCCCGAGGGGCGGGCGGCCGGGCCCGTACCGGTCACGAACGACAACCGGTACGGGCCCGGCGGCCACGAGCCGCGCGCAGCCTGTGGGGCTGGTCCGGCGACGCAGCCCGCCCCCGCCTCCTCCGGCGGGGGCGGGCCGACGAGGATGAGTGCCGCGCCGGGGGTTCCGGTCCCGGTCCCAGCGATCAGCCGTCGGAAGCGATCACCCGTCGGACGAGGCCCCCTGACCGCGTTCCCGCTTCTGCCTCGCGGTCAGGGGCGCCAGTCGAAGGGGAAGTGCTTGCTGGATCCACCGCGGTATTCATGGGAGAAGTCGAACCCCTCCGCATGGTCGCTCTCGACGACGCCCCAGGTGGCGATCTGGCCGGGGCCGACCTCGGCGCCAGGAGAATTGATCAGCTGGACGCGGCGGGAGGGGTCGGCAGTCGGGCCGGTGAGCGCCGTCGCGCCGACGGAGACCTTGTCGGCGACACGGGCCCGCCAGTACGAGAGATCCTCGGCGGCCTCGAAGTGGACCGGCGCGTACCGCACCTCGCGCAGTTCGCTGATGAGCGAGCCGAACTGGCCCGGCCAGCCGCCGACATGACCGGCGAAGATCTGTTCCAGCGCGTCACGCTGAGCCTGGTCGCCCTTGGCGTCGATGTAGAGCATCACCTTCATCGTGGCGTCCGGGTCACCGACCCACATGTTCCCGGCGAACTCCCCCAGTGCCACCACTCCCAGGCCGTCCAGACGCACGTCCCCGAAGTGCCCCTCGTGAACCTGCCAGACGAGTGTGAAAAGACAGTCCCCGTGGGTCGGCGTCTGGGCGAACGTGCAGGGGCAGGGCAGTGCGCAGCTGCACACGTCGAACCACTCACCCCGTAAGTGCCAGTCGGGCAGCGTGCCGTCACTCGTGCCCGCTCGGACGACGGCGGGCACGACTGGCGATGCGCCGGAAGTAGTACACATGGTGACCTCCAGATCACTCATACCCCTAGGGGGTATCTCGTGGACGAGGGAAAGGCTAAGGCTCGGCAAGCCCCCACGTCAACTACCCCCTGGGGGTACCCAGATTGCTGGCATTGCCTGGGTATTCACCGTCGGCGGCGCTTCGTCGCCATATACCGGCCGAAGGAAAGCGGCACCTCGGCCCGCCCCAGGCACCACGGCATTCCGCGGCCAGGCAGGCGAGTCACCATGGCAGCCTGCATTCCCGTTCGCAGACACCCGCCCTTGCCGGACTCGGGAGGCTCCCTCCTCTCCGGGCAATTCGGTCGGTCGCGGTCGCAGCAGGCCCGGACCGGCCGTCACCAGCCTTGCGGCGTCAGGAGCGCACGAGCCGGGCGATGGCGTCGCCCGCTTCCTTGAGTTTCATGTTGCCGTCTTCGCCGCCCTCCGCGACGGCGGCACGGACACAGGTATCCATGTGTTCGTCGAGCATCTGCAGGGCGAAGGACTGCAGGGCGCGCGTGGTGGCCGCGACCTGAGTGAGGACATCGACGCAGTAGGTGTCCTCTTCGACCATTCTCTGCAGACCTCTCACCTGCCCCTCTATGCGCCGCAGCCGTTTGAGCTCATTCTGTTTGTGAGTGCTGTAGCCGGCCATCGCTTCCTCCTGTGCCGCTGCGGACTTCCGTGCCGCTGTGGACTCCTGTGCTGCCGTGGACGTACGCAACGCACCTGCCCTCCGTCGACCCGACCGTGGCAGGGCCGGGACGACAGGAGGCCGGGTGCGGTTGCGTGCCGGCGAGTGAACCAGGGCTCGTTGCCCGGATCTCCTGACGTGGCCGCGGTGTTGGGGGCTCGGTGGCCGTACGGGCCGCGGTGACTGCCGGACACCCGGGTCGGCCGCCACCACGGGCACTGGCGGTCAGTGCTGGTGCCCGCTGGGCTCATCGACGTGCGCCGCCGTCTCCGGTGTGGCGGACTTCCCGGCCTGGACGGTGAACGCAGCCGTGCGGACAGTGCCGTTGTGCTTGAAGTCCAGGAAGAGGCGGTAGCTGCCCGAACTGGGCACCGCGGTGCTGAAGGAGATGCCGGGGCCGGGCTTCGTGGTGCCGTCACCGGGTTCACCGTTCGGGTGGACATGGAGGTAGGCGAGGTCGCCGGAGCGCAGGGCGACCAGATGGCCGTAGGCGCCGAGGTAGGGCTGCAGGTCGGTGACCGGGCGGCCGTTGCGGCTGACACCGAGGGTGACGCCGGACGTCTTGCCCGGGGTCAGGTCGCCGTTGAGAGTGACCGTGTAGCCGTCGACGGTGGAGCTGGCGGCCGGCGCGGGCAGGACGGCGGCCTCATAGGGGCCGGAGGCCGCGAGGTCGGCGCCCAGAGTGAGGTTGGCCGCTTTGCCGGTGGCCGGGGTGAAGTCGGCGAAGACGCGGTAGGAGCCGGCGGCGGGCAGGGTGACGGGGGCGCTCCAGGTTCCGTCGGAGGCTCGGGTGGGGTGCAGGTGCCGGTAGGTGACCAGGTCACGTGAGGCGAGGATGAGATGCAGCTCCTTGTCGTGCTCGCGCTGGAACGAGGTGACCTGTCGCCCCTGCTGATCACGGATGGCGAAGCGGAGTTCGCTCTTCTCTCCTGCGGCGACGCGAGGGGTCTTCAGGTCGAGGGTGTACCCGGCCTGGGAGATCTGCAGGCCTGCGGGCGTCACGTCCGCCCGGCCGCTGTCGCGATCCGGGGTTGTCGGCTTGTCGTGGGCCGCGTGGGCCGCCGGCGGCGGATCCTGCTTGATGGGGTCAGCTGTTGTACCGACGCCATAAGCGGCACCGAAGGTCGCCGCGACCGCGGCGGCAAAAGCAGTGATCTTAACGCCCGTGTTCATGAGGGGCCCTTTCTCTGCGGTGTCGCACCTTCCGCGACGAGCACTCTCGACTATATACCCCTGGGGGGTATCTGCAAGAACGTCGGAGCACTTGGAGAATATACCGGCAGGGGGTATACATGAAGGCGTCGACGGTACCCCCCATGGGTACCTGTAGGCGCGCATCCTTCAGGAGGAACCATGTCCTGCTGCACCCCCGACGGCAGCTGCTCCACCGGCACCGTCACGGTCGACGTCATCGAGGGAACCACTACCGTCTACAACGTCTCCGGAATGACGTGCGGGCACTGCAAGGCCACGCTCACCAAGGAGATCGGCGCCGTGGACGGCGTCCTGATGGTGGACATCGACGTCGAGGCCGGCCGGGTCTCCGTGACCACCTCCGGCGCGCCCGACGACGCGCTGCTGGCGAAGGTCGTCGACGACGCCGGCTACGAACTCACCGGCCGCGCGGTCTGACGGCTCCGCCCACCGGCCGGGCCCGCCCTCGGGCCCGGCTCTCCACCTTCTCCCCCTTGAACACGCCCAGCCCGAGGAGCGGTGATGGCTGCCACGGTCTCTGGCACAGCCGAGGCCGGACTCGCCGTCGGCGGCGTGACCTGCGCCTCCTGCGCGGCCCGGATCGAGAAGAATCTGAACCGGATGGAGGGGGTCACCTCCACTGCCAATTACGCCGCCGAGAAGACGAAGGTCGCATTCGACGCGGACATCACCGTGACGGACCTGATCGCCACGGTGGAGGCCACGTGGCCGCACTTCCGCCGGCCGCGGCCGGACTGCTCAACCCGATGATCGCCGGAGCCGCCATGGCGTTCTCCTCGGTCTTCGCCATCAGCGACAGCCCGCGCCTGCGCGGCTTCGAGGCAGCCGCCTGAAAACCGCCCGCGCCACACGCGGGAACGAGGGGCGGGCCCGCCGGGCCCGCCCCTCGTTCGCACAACGGCTCCCCGGAGGGCAGCCGGTCGGACACCCGAGGAGGATCCCCATGACCGCATCATCATGGACCAGCACGGTAGGCCGGACGGTCGGCCATCCCGTCGTGAGGATGGCAGCAGCCGCGGCGCTACAGGCCCTGGCGTCCCACCTCACCCAGCAGGACCGGCCCGGCCCCTCCTGCACGGACGCGTGCGCCCGCGTGCCGGCCGGTCGCTTCGAGGTGCCCGCTGCCCGTCGGTAGACGCACTCACACGCTCACGCCGTGCACCGCGGCACCGTCGCCGGTCCCGCCGTGCGGCCGCGATCCGTCTGCCACCGGGTGCGGCGCCGCACCCGGTGCGGGACCGCACGACGACACACCATCCGTCGAGACATCCCTGATGGGAATACCCCCTAGGGGTATGCTGTTGTGACGGATGTACCGCATACGGACACCGCCCGAAGGCGCATCGCACAGCGCAAACCTCACACAGATGGAGACATGATGACGAACCATTCCGGCCACGACATGACCAGCCACAGCCGCCACGGTGGAGCCCGTCCCGGCGGGCTGTCGGTCTCCGAGAACGGGTACACCCTCGACCTCGACTCGACGGTCCTTTCCACCGGGACACAGACGGTCACCTTCCGCGTGATCGGTCCCGACGGACAGCCGGTGACCGAGTTCACGCCCGAGCACGAGAAGGAACTGCACTTCATCGCCGTCCGGCGCGACACGACGGGGTTCCAGCATGTGCACCCGGTGATGGACGAGGAGGGCACCTGGAGCATCGAAGTGGCCCTGAAACCCGGAGACTGGAGGTTCTTCGCCGATGTCCACCCGGTCGGCCATGACGCGACCATGACGCTGGGGATCGACGCCTCGGTCGCCGGGCGGTACGACCCGCAACCGCTGTCGGAGGACACCCGCACCGCCCACGTGGGCGAGTACAGCGTCACCCTGGACGGCGAACTCGCGCCCGGTGAGGCGAGTGACCTGACGCTCACCGTCAGCCGGAACGGGCAGCCCGTCACCGATCTGCAGCCCTACCTGGGCGCGTACGGGCATCTGGTGGCGCTGCGGGTCGGCGACCTCGGCTACCTCCACGTCCACCCTGACGGCGAGCCCGGTGACGGCACCACCGCGCCGGGACCCGAGATCACCTTCATGGCCGCCGCGCCGTCGGGCGGCACCTACCGCCTCTACCTGGACTTCCAGCACAACGACGTCGTCCGGACGGCCGAGTTCACGGTGCGGACCACCGCCACCACCGCCCACTCGGACGCGGCATCCCAGGCCGGACCGGAGCACACGGGCCACCACCCCGGCAACCACGCACACCACTGACCGCAGGAACGTCACTGACCAACTGCCGCGACATACGGCGCAGTCAAGGGGCGCTCGACTCGTCGAGCGCCCCGCCGCCCCCGCTCCATCCTCCACGCCGGAAGGACCGTCTCATGCCCCGCCTGACCCGACTCACGCCCGATACCGCGGTCGGCGCCTCGCGCGACCTCCTCGCCGAGCTGGTCTCACGCCACGGCCAGATCGGTGACATGGTCTCCACGATGGCGCACTCGCCCGCCGTTCTGGGCGGATACCTACAGCTCAGCCGGGCCATGGGACGAGCCAAACTCGACCGCAGGATCAGCGAACGGATCTCGATCGCCGTCCAGGTCCCGCAGGGCTGCGGGCTGTGTCTCGACGCGCATGTCAGCGCTGCCCGCGCGATGGGCGTGGACGAGGAGGAGATCGAGCGTGCGCGAGCGGGCACCTCGGCCGATCCCGCGATCGCGGCGATCATCACCCTCGCCCTCCAGGTCTACCGCGAGCCGACGTCGATCACCGACGAGCAGATCATCGCGTTGCGCGCGCACGGCTACAGCGACCGCGCGATAGCCGATGTCGTCGGCGTCGTCGCACTCAACATCCTCACCGGCGCCTTCAACCTGCTCGTCGGCCTCACGCCGGAGAGCGGCACCGATGTGTAGGGACATCCCGGCCTCCCTCTGTGGGGCACGGCCTCCGGCCCGAGACCGTGCCCCGCCGCATGGACATGGAAGGAACACGCCATGCGCCTGTTCGCCATCCGCGACTACCGCCGCCTGTTCGGCGCCCAGATCATCGCCCTGCTCGGTACCGGGCTGACAACAGTGGCCCTCGGGCTGCTCGCCTACGACCTCGCCGGCCCGCGCGCCGGCATGGTCCTCGGCACCGCGCTGACCATCAAGATGGTCATGTACGTGGTCATCGCTCCGCTCGCCGCCGCGTACGTCGACCGCTTCCCCAGAAGAACCCTCCTGGCCCTCCTCGACGTGATGCGCGCCGCAGTGGTCCTGGCGCTGCCGCTCGTCACCGAGGTCTGGCACATCTACGTACTGATCGGCCTGCTCCAAGCCGCGTCCGCGGCGTTCACCCCGACGTTCCAGGCCGTCATCCCCGACATCGTCACCGATGAGTCCGACTACACGCGTGCCCTGTCCGCCTCCCAGGTCGCCTCCACCATGGAGAGCCTGCTCAGCCCCGTACTGACGGCGGTCGCGCTGGCGTTCATCAGCTTCAACTGGCTGTTCCTGGGCACCTCCGTCGGATTCCTCCTCTCCGGCCTGCTCGTCCTGTCGACGCACATCCCCGACGCCCGTCCCAGTGCCCACACCGAGGCATGGGACAAGGCGGCGGCGGGGATCAGGACATTCCTCAGGACTCCACGGCTGCGTGGCGTCCTGGCGCTCAATCTCGTGGTCGCGGCGGCAGGATCGATCGTCGTCGTCAACACCGTCAACTACGTCCGTGACGAACTCGGCGGCTCGCAGTCGGACGTCTCATGGATGCTCGCCGCCTCCGGCGGCGGGACCCTCCTGGCCGCCCTCGCGCTGCCCCGCGTACTCGACCGGATCACCGCCCGCACCGTGATGGTGACCGGCGCCGGAGTCCTCGTCGGCGGCACGATCGCCGCGGTGGCTCTCATCGCGGCCGGCCTGAGCACATGGGCCGGTACGGCGATCGTCTGGACCGTCATCGGTATCGGCATGGCGCTGATCATCACACCGACCGGCAACGTCCTGCGCGCCTCCGTCGCACCGAACGCGATCCCCGAGGCCTTCGCAGCCCAGTTCTCCCTGTCGCACCTTGCCTGGCTGATCACCTACCCCATCGCGGGATGGCTCGGTACGAACGCGGGCTTCGCACTCGCCTGGTCCGTCCTCGCGTTCCTCGCCGGGGCGGGCGCCATCGGCGCCCTCCTCCTGTGGCCGCGCCACGACAGCCGACAAGTCGTGACCGGACCCGCGACGTCCGTCCGGCCCGCGCGCCGGACGGACAGGTCCACCCTGTCCAAGGCGGCGTAGAACGCTCCGACCGTCCACGTCGCGCACGCACACGCTCCTGGTCAGGCGCATGAGAAGGCCGTGACCGCCGTCCCGCTCCGCGCGGGCGGCGGCCACGGTCTTCTCGTACGGGACCGGACGGAGCGTCAGGGACGTCGTCTCAGGGCTGCCGTGCGGCCGCCGGTTCCCTGGCCGGCTCATCGGAGCGCAGGCGGAGCCGCGCGATCGTGGCCACGACGCCGAGGACCGCGATGGCGACGCCGAGAACTGCCATGGTGCCCTGCACCGTCAGGACGGGAACGAGAAGTCCGGCGACGATGGTGGGCACTCCGAGCGCGAGGTAGGAGATGCTGTAGATCACCCCCATGATGGCCGCCCGCTCGGCAGGAACGGTGTACGGCATGAGGGTGCGCAGAGCCCCCATGAACGAGGTGCCGAAGCCCGAACCGACGATGACCACGGTCGCGAGATACGCGGGGAACGAGTGGGCCGCGAGGGCGGCCAGGCTCAGCACCGTACCGATGGCCAGCGCGGACGTCCCGTAGACGGTGATGACACGCGAGGAGCGGCGGGAGAGCAGCCTGGAGGCGAGGATGCCGGAGACGGCCAACGTGAGCATGACGGAGCCCGCCTGCGCGTGCGTGGCGGCGCCGAACTCGCTCTTGACGAGCCCTGCACCCAGCGCGAGAAACAGTCCGTTGGTCGCCGAGCCCGCGACGATGGCAGGCGCGGCCACGAGCAGCACGCCGCGAAGACGAGGCGAGGCACGGAACCGCGGACGCACCGGTCCGGCGGAGGCGGGCGTCTTCCCCGCGCTCTCCGGAACGAGCCACACGAGCACGGCGGTCAGGGCGGACAGGCCGGTCAGCGTTCCGAACACCGCCCCCGCAGGGTCCGCCGTGACATCGAGGAGGAGCGCCGCCGTCATGGCACCGGTACCGAGGCCCATCATGGGGGCGACGGTGTTCCACAACGCGGCACGCCCCGGCCGGTGCGGGGGTTCGAAGTCGACCGTGACCGCCGAGAGAGCGGGTATGAGCAGGCCTGCGGCAACACCTTGGAGTGAGCGGGCGACCAGCAGCAGGCCGAGGTTTTCCGAACGCCAGAAGAGGACCAGGCTCGCCGCGAGCAGCAGAGCGCCCACGGTGACGACCGGGCGCCGCCCCTTGGTGTCCGACAGCGGCCCCAGGAACAGCAGTGTCGCGAGCATGGTGAAGGCGTAGACCGCGAACACCGCGGTCGTCGCGACCGGGGGCAAGGCCAGTTGTTCAGCCAGCTGGGGGTAGAAGAGGGACGGTGCGCTGGCGGAGGCCATCGTCAGGATGGTCCCGCCGATGGCGAGGCCGAACCCCCGACGGGCCGCGGTGCGGGCATGTGTGCACATGGAAGGCGTTTCTCCCCAGGGATTGGACGGGCGCGGGGCCCGCCCTCTGGATGGGCGCGGGCCGGTTCCGGCCTGTACCGAACGAGCAGTGGCGACGGTGCACACCGCGGCTTCCGTCGGCTGCGGGGCATGGCCGGCCACCGGCCGACGCCGCCGAAGGACCGGAGGGATCATCGACCGCCACCGCACCGGTTCCGGCATGGCACCGCCTGGGCCGAACTCACCGATGGCGTGTCCGGTCAGGCGTTGCGGCGTCGCCTCTTCTCCAGGTCGGCCATTCGACCACCGGTTTCCGGCAGCACCCTCAGCATACCCCCCTAGGGTATCTCCAGCACCGCCATCGCAGCCCCCGAGGAGCGCCGGACGCGCGAACCGACCACCGCCCACCCGGGTCGCGCACCGCCCGAATCGCTTCCATGACCCCACCTCGCCGGACTACTACGTGATACCGTATAGCGGTACTCGGTACTACGCAGTACTGGGAGCGGATCGAAGAGGGGAGCCGCGATGGACGACCTGACGGAGATGCTGAAGGGCACGCTTGAGGGCTGCGTGCTCGAAATCATCAGCAGCGAGGAGACCTACGGGTACGCCATCACGCGCCGGCTGAATGAACTCGGCTTCGCCGACGTCATCGAGGGGACGGTCTACACCATCCTGCTGCGATTGGAGAAGAACGGGCTCGTTCAGGTGACGAAGCGACCGTCCGGGATGGGCCCGCCGCGCAAGTTCTATGCGCTCAACGACGCGGGGCGCGAAGAGCTCGGGAAGTTCTGGGCGAAGTGGGAGTACCTCTCATCACGCATCGACAAGCTCAAGGAGGGCGGGCGATGAATTTCTGGGAGACGGTTACCGGCAGCGACCTCACCAGGGAATGGAAGGCGTTCGAAGCCCGGTCCGAGGCATTGCCGGCCGACTACCGGTCGGCCTGGGAACAGATCAAGTTTCACCTCTCCCCCTATTCGGGCTTCACGGGCCGCAACCTGATGCCGATCCTCGACGGCGCCCTGGGACTGCTCGAAGAAACGGCGGCAGATGGGCAGAGCATTCACGAAGTGCTGGGCGACGACATCAAGGGTTTCTGCGCGGCGCTGGCCGGCGGAGAAGGGGCTCGGAACTACCGCGACCGGTGGCGCGCGCAGTTGAACCGGAACATCGCCAGGAAACTGGGCCGGCTAGGAGGCTGACATGGGCATCCAGGACATCATCGAGGGCAAGAAGCAGTGGCGAGCGCACATGGCGCGCATCAAGGCGCTCCCGCCGGATTATCGAATCGTCTACAAGGAGATTCAGAAGTACTACTTCAAGGTCGGCCCGATCGACCTGCCTGACGGGGCCCTGCTCCCGGAGATTGTCGATTTCTTCGAGGAGGGCGTCGCGTCCGGCAAGGGAGTACTGGAACTCATCGGCGATGACGTCGCTGCCTTCTGCGACGACCTGGTCAAGGACTCGCGCACCTACGCGGACCTCTATCAGGAGTCCCTCAGCGGGAACCCCGGCACGGCCGGGACGTAGAACCGACGGGCGGGATGCATCACTTGAGGCGGCGTGTGGCGGGAGGGCCGTCCCAGCGACAGCGGCAGGCAGCTCGGCGGGTCAGCGTGTGGAGCGTGACGGGTACTGCGGCGAGGTTGAGGTGGAAGACGACGATCTCGCCGCTCCTCTCAGCGCGGCGCAGCGCACGGGACTTGGCGCTGTCGCAGCCGCGGTCGAGGTTCGAGGTAGAGGTTGACAGTTTCCGGCATCGCGCCGATCTGCCCCTTCGCCACGTCCAGGGTGGTGGGCCGCTACGGTGCCTCACTCACTGCGCAGTTCGTCAGCCGGAGCGAAGGCCACTTCGGATGCCGGCAGCACCCGGATGCTCCGCCCTGGGAAGCCGATGTTCCGGAAGATCTCGTTGAGATGCGCGATCGACTGCCGCGGCGAGGCGAACTCGCCGCTGTCGGGCCGGACGGACGTGGTGTGCCCGTCGGTGACCAGCACAAGGTCGTACCGGTGACTCAGCGCCTGCCGCGCCGTGGTGTCCACACAGATCTCGGTCGCGAACCCGGTGACGACCACCTCGGTGACTCCCAGCGCCTTCAGGACCTTGTCGAGGTCGGTGTCCAGAAAGCTGTCCGGGCTGTTCTTGTGGACGACCGTCTCGTGGGCGTCGGGCGCGAGTTCGGGCACGACCCGCCAGCCCTCGGTCCCGGCTTCCAGCCCGGAGCCCCGGTCCTGAATCGTTATCACCGGTATGCCGGCGGCCTTGGCGCGTTCGCGCAATCCGGCGATCACGGCGACGGTCTCGGCGGCCCGGTAGGCGATGGCCACCGGGGCGTTCTGCATGTCGATGACGAGGAGCGCGGAGGCGTGTGACATGGGCTCACGGTAGCGGCCCTTCTCGGGGCAGCGATGTGATCACGAGGAATGCTCCCCGCGACGACATCCGCGCTTCGCCGCGATCTCCTGTGTCAACGCCACATTGCTGACCGTGCCGCCGTACTGCTGACGCGCTCGCCCGGATGTGGTGAAATCCAGGCTGCCGGTGGCCGGGGACAACAACAGGTTCGTCGCCGCACCGCTCGATGCCCTCCGGGCGGAGCGACCTGATCAACCGGTTCGGCGTCCCTGGTGATGACCCCGACCACACGCTCCCGACACGGGCCCGCCGCCCCACGGAGAGGCGGATCCCGGATCAAGCAGGGGCGGTCACTTCCCGCAGTACTCCCCCTCGATCACCTTGTCCATGTCGCCGGTCCAGTCGCCGTTGAAGTTCACGGAGAGGGAGTGACGGCCGTCGGCCGTTGTCGTGACCGAGGACGAGGAGCCATGGATTCCGCCGTCGTGTCCCCAGACATGGACACCGCAGGAGAGGGTGCGGTCCATCAGTCCGAGTCCGTAGGACACGTTCGGAACGCCGTCCACCTTCACCGTCGTCTTCATCTCCTTGAGCTGCTTCGGCGGCAGCAGCTCGCCCTTCAGGAGAGCCGAGGTGAAGCGGTTGAGGTCGGCGGAACTGGAGATCATCTCCCCGGCGGACGAGGCGATCGACGGATTCAGGTACGTTACGTCGTACGTCCGGCCCTCCGTCGTCTCCGCCAGCTTCGAGTACGCCCTGCTGCTCGGGGACGGGACGGTCGGGCTCGTGCCCGGCACCGATGTCGCCTTCAGGCGCAGGGGCTTGATGATGCGACGGCTGATCTCCTCCCCGAAGGTGTGCCCCGTCGCCTTCTCGATCACCATCCCGGCGATCACGTAGTTGGTGTTGGAGTAGCTCCACGACGTTCCCGGCTCGAACTCCGGCCCGTAGGCCATCGCGGTCGCCACCAGCTGGCGGGGCGTACGGGTGTCGTAGCGGTGCTGGAAGAAACCGTCGGCCAGGAAGTACGCGCGGTAGAAAGCCGGGTCCCCCAGGTATTCGTAGATGCCACTGGTGTGGTTGAGGAGCTGGCGGAGGGTGATGCGTCGGCCGTCGTGGCCGTGGCCCCGGACCAGGTCCGGCAGCCACGTGTCCACCGTGTCGTCGAGCGACAGGCGTCCCTCCGCCTCCAGTTGGAGCATGACGGTGGCGACGAACGTCTTGGTTATGCTGCCGACCCGGTAGCGGTCGTCGGCCGAACGTGGGCTGCCGGTGCGCAGATTGCCCACGCCGGCCGTCGTCGACCAGGTGTCGTGTCCGTCCCGTGCGGTCGCCGTGACGCCGGGGATACCCGCCGTCACCGCCGCCCGGACAGCGGTTCTCGTCGCGGAGTGGTCGTCCGCGTGGCTGTCCGCCGCGGCGAGCGACGGTGCCGCCAGGGTCACTGTGAGAGCGGCGGCCGTGGCGGCCACCAGTGTCGTGCGTACAAGCATGTCTTCCCCCAACTGGGCCGGTGATCAGCTCGGTCGGGAAACAGGACGCAGGTCGATGCGCGGCAGTTGCTTCCCCTGGGGCGGTTGAGCAGTTTTCGGTCTCCTTTCGGCGACGGGCTCGACGGGCTCGACGGGACACAGCTGGCCGCCGAAACCCACTTACGGGTTGTTGAAGGTGACTTCCGGTTCGGTCGGCGTCGGGCCGTCCAGCAGCGGCTGGGGGGTGTGCTTCAGCTGCATGCCGAAGAAGGCCCCGACGTACGCACGGGTGATGTCCAGCGAGCGGCTGCCGGAGAGGACCAGCGGTGACTGCGTGCCGGACAGGCCGAGTTCGTCCAGGAAGAGGGGGACGTCGGAGAAGCTGTAGTGCGTCGCCCCGGCGACGGTCAGCCAGCGCTTCCAACCATCCAGCCGGTCCCACGCCTGGTCCCAGCTCGTGTCCGTACCGCCGGGACGGTGCGTGCCGTCGTCCGTGCCGAGCATCATGAACGGTCTGCCGCCGAGTCCGTCGGCGGGTACGGCGGCGTGGAAGGCGCCGTCGATGTTGATGCCCGCCCGGATGCGGCGGTCGCGCGCCATGGCTGCCGCCGCACTCGCGCCGCCGACCGAGTGACCGGCCATGCCGATCCGGTTCCGGTCGATCAGTCCGGCGTACCGCCAGGCCGGGCGCGGCCCGGTGAGCCGGTCCAGGAGGAAGGAGACATCCGCACCCCGGCCGGCGGTGAGAGCCTCCTTGTCCTGTTCACTCCGGACCTCCGCGCACGCGACGCAGGTCAGCATCCGGTCACCGGGGAAGGCTGTGCCGACGGACTCGTAGGCGTGGTCCACTGCGGCGACCACATATCCTCGGCCGGCGAGTTCCTCGGCAAGGCCGGTGAGGGTGAAGCCCGAGACACCGAAGCCCGGAGAGAGCACCACCAGGGGATACCGGCCGTGGGCGGGCCGAGCGCCGACGCGGCCGCTGGTGGTCGTGGCGCTCAGGGTCTCGGCGGGGAAGACGCCTTCCAGCCCGTAGCTCTTCAGGAACAGCCGGGCCTCCGGCACTGTGGCGTACGGCGTCGGCGTACCGGTGCCGGGAAGGGCGGGATAGAACATACCGACCCTCAGCTCACGAGCCCTGTCCGGCACCCATGGATCGCGGCGGGCACGGTCGACGAGGTGGAGGGTGTCGCGGCCGACCGCGTACGGGCCGGTGGGACGAGGGAGTGATGTCCGGGGGGCCGTGTCGCTGCGGACGGAAGAGCCGACGGAAGAGGAAGCGGAAGGAGCGGCGGACACGTGCGTAGGGGTCGGAGCCGCGGCGGCGGGCCCCGCCACGGCGGTCGGCAGCGCGAGGGCCAGCGTGAGCAGGGCAACGGTCGGGGTTGCGGAGAATCTGGTCATGTCCCGGACGCTAGAGGCCGCGGCCGGTCCAGCGCGTCAACCGCCGGTCGCTTTCCGGCGCCCCGCCCGTACGCCCCCGTCCCGCCCTCGTGAGCCGCGTTTCCCCGGCCCGTTTCCCCAGGTCGAACCGCTGCGCCCGCCCTCCCGCCGCCCCCGGTGGCCACCGGTGCCCATCTGCGACGGGTGCGACGGAGCCGCCCGGTGCGCCGACGTCTACCCCTGCGGGTGGAGAGGTGTCCACCCCGGGATGCGCATCTTCGACGGCGGGGTTCAACCCGTGGGCTCATGTGCCGCGCCGGGCCGGAAATCTAGCGTGGTGGTCAGTTGACGCCACTGCGACCCCGACGAGGACATCCGATGATCGAAGCCCATGGGCTCACCAAACGCTATGGGGACAAGACCGCTGTCATGGATCTCACCTTTGTCGTCCGGCCCGGTGTTGTCACCGGATTCCTCGGGCCGAACGGCTCCGGGAAGTCCACCACGATGCGGATGATCCTGGGACTGGACGCACCGACGGCCGGCCGGGTCGTGGTCAACGGAAAGCACTACGCCGCGCACCGCGCACCGCTGCATGAGGTCGGGGCGATGCTGGAGGCCCGTTCGATCCATACCGGCCGCTCCGCCTTCAACCATCTGCTGGCGCTGGCCGTCACCACAGGCATCCCCCGCAGCCGGGTGGACGAGGTGATCGACATCGTCGGGCTGCGGAAGGTGGCCGGGAAGCGGGCCGGCGGCTTCTCGCTGGGCATGGGACAGCGGCTCGGTATCGCGAGCGCTCTGCTCGGTGACCCGGCCACCGTCGTCCTGGACGAGCCGGTGAACGGGCTCGATCCCGAAGGCGTGCTGTGGATCCGCGGTCTGCTCAAGGACCTGGCCGCCGAAGGACGCACGGTGCTGGTCTCCTCGCATCTGATGAGCGAGATGGCGTTGACCGCCGAGCACCTCATCGTGATCGGGCGCGGCCGGCTGATCGCCGACACCTCGGTCGGGGAGTTCACTCGGCGTGCCGCCCGCAATTCGGTGCTCGTACGCTGCGACGAGGCGGAGCGGCTGCGTGCGGCGCTGACCGGGCCGGATGTCGCCGTGACGGCGGCCGGCCGGGGCGCACTGGAAGTCACCGGCCTGAGCAGCGATCGTATCGGCCGGATCGCCGCAGACCACGAGATCGCGCTCACCGAGCTGACACCTCGCCAGGCGTCGTTGGAGGAGGCGTTCATGGAGCTGACCCGGGACGCTGTCGAGTACCAGACCCCCGACCGGCTTCCGGCCGGTTCCGGCACCGAAGGACGTGCGGCGTGAGCACCGATACGATGCACCGGTTCACCGCCCCCGCCGGGCACGGCCGGCTCACCCGGACGCGGGTGCTGCACTCGGAGTGGGTCAAACTCCGCACCCTGCGCTCGACGTTCTTCACCCTGCTCGCCGCCGCCGTGGCGATGACCGGGATGGGCCCGCTGTTCTCGGCGCTCACCGCCTCCCACTGGTCGGAGATGAGCGTGGCCGAGCGGGCGAGCGTCAACCCGACGGCACTGAGCCTGATCGGTTTCTTCCTGGCGCAGTTGGCGGTCGGCGTCATGGGTGTGCTCGTGGTCAGCGGCGAGTACTCGACCGGCATGATCCGTGCGACCTTCTCGGCGGTGCCTCGACGGCTCCCGGTCCTGTGGGCCAAGGCCACCGTGTACGCGGCGGTGACCTGGGGGCTGATGACTGCCATGTCCCTGACGGCGTTCCTGGCCGGTCAGGCCCTGATGTCCTCCACGGGAGCCGGCGCCTCGCTGAGCGACCCGGGTGTCACCCGCGCCGTCCTCGGCACCGGTCTGTACCTGACCGTTGTGGGACTGCTCAGCGTCGCTGTCGGCACACTGACCCGTAACACCGCGGGTGGCATCACTGCCGTCTTCGGTCTGCTGCTGGTCCTGCCGGAGCTCGTCAAGGCACTCCCCTCCTCCTGGTCCGACCGGATAGGTCCGTACCTGCCGAGCAACGCCGGACACGCGCTCGCCGTCCTCCAGTCGGATCCGCACACCTTGGCGCCATGGACCGGATTCACCGTGTTCTGTCTGTACGCGGCCGTGGCGCTCGGCGGAGCCGCGGTGGCACTGAAACGACGGGACGCGTAGTGGTCGGTGAGGGCGCGGCCGGATTCGGCAACCGGCCGGGCGGGACGGGCGGGGGCGTCGCCTGCCGACGGGCCGGACACCGCGGCGGGCCGGCCCGGGTACCTGCCGGGGCACCGCCCGGAAGCCGGACCATGGCGAGCGGTGCGATGACGGTGACCGAGCCCGCCACCGCACCGGTCGGGCAGCCGTGGCGCACCCTGACCTGGTGCGCCCGGCTGCTGCGAGCACGGGCCCGGCTACCACCGATGGCGGTGGACGCGATTCTGGTGACCACGCTCTTCGCCCTCACCTCCCTCGTCGTCCGCATCGACCTGCACGACCGCCCATGGCTCCTCGCATTCCAGGCGGCCTTGCTCCTGCCCCTGATCTGGCGGCGTCGGGCACCCGTGACGGTGTTCGCCGCAGTGGCCTCGGCGGCCTTCGCCCAGTGGCTCGCCGACGTCCAGCTACCGGCCGACATCGCGCTGTTGATCGCCCTCTACACCGTGGCCGCATACACCGGCGGCCGGCAGTTGCTGGTGGCCGGTGCCGTCTCCGAAGCGGGGATCCTGATGGCATCCGTGCGCTGGTCGACCGAGGGCAGATCCCTCGGCGCGGCCGTGAGCCTGACCGCCATGGCCACCGCCGCCGCGGTCATCGGCGCGAACATGCGCACCAGGCGTGCCTACTTCGCGTCCGTGGAGGACCGTGCGGTACGCCTGGAACGTGAGCGCGACCAACGGGCTCGGCTCGCGGTGGCCGAGGAACGGGCCCGTATCGCCCGCGACATGCACGACATCGTCAGCCACAACCTGTCCGTGATGATCGCTCTCGCCGACGCCGCGGTCTACGCCCAGTACCGCACGCCCGACAGGACGACCGCCGCCATGCGGCAGGTCGCCGACAGCGGGCGCCAGTCCCTCACCGAGATGCGACGAGTCCTCGGGGTCCTGCGTGCCGATGAACCGGACGCGCTTCGTCACCCGATACCCGGCATCACCCAACTGCGGTGCCTCCTCGACCAGGTGGGCACCGCCGGGCTGCCGGCCCGCCTCCGTGTGGCAGGCGATCCCTCCCACGTCCCCACCGCCGCACAGCTCACCGTCTACCGACTGGTACAGGAAGCCTTGACCAACACCCTCAAGCACGCCCCTCGCGGCACCCGCGCCGAGGTGCGGGTGTGCTGCTCCGCCGAGAGCGTCGCCCTCGATGTCACCGACGACGGCCACGGCCGCACCGCGCAGGATCCCGACGCGCCGCGCGGGCACGGAATCCCCGGTATGCGCGAGCGCACGGCCGCGTACGGGGGAACTCTGCGGGCGGGACCGCTCCCGGGCGGCGGCTGGCGGGTCTCGGCCCGCCTCGACCTGAGCACAGCAGGAACAGCAGGGACAGCAGGAACAGCGGGAACAGCGGGGGCAGCGGGGGCAGCGGGAGCAGCAGGGACCGGTGCCGCGTGACGATCCGTATCCTGCTCGCCGACGACGAACCACTGCTGCGTATGGCGTTCACCATGGTCCTGGAGGCCCAGCCGGACATGGAGCCGGTCGGCGAGGCCGGGGACGGCGCCGATGCCGTACGCCTCGCCCGGCTGCTCCGCCCCGATGTCGTGCTGATGGATGTCCGGATGCCCGGTACCGACGGCATCGAGGCGACCGGCCGGATCATCCGGGACTGCCCACAGACCCGGGTCCTCATTCTGACCACCTTCGACCTCGATGAATACGCCTTCGCCGGACTCAGGGCCGGGGCGTCGGGCTTCCTCCTGAAGAACGCCCTGCCCGAGGAGCTCCTCGCGGCCATCCGGAACGTCGCCGCGGGGGACGCGGCGGTCTCGCCGCGCATCACCCGTCGCCTGCTGGAGAACTTCGCCCACCAGCTCCCCGCGGAGCGCGAGCAGGTGGAGGACGAGCGTCTGGAACGGCTCACGGCACGCGAACGCGAAGTACTCGTCGAGGTGGCCCGCGGCCTGTCGAACACCGAGATCGCCGCCACCCTGCACCTCGCGGAAGCCACCGTGAAAACACATCTGAACCGGATCCTGACGAAACTGGAGCTGCGCGACCGGGTGCAGGCCGTCGTCTTCGGCTACGAGACCCGCCTCATCCGGCCGGCATGAGGACGTTCAGGGACGTCGCGCCGCCGGCGGCCGGCTCTTCGGAACCCCGCTCGCCAAGGCCGCCGGTCCGGCGGGACCCACGGTCCCGACCGCGTAGGCCATGGAGCGGCGTCGCTGTGGCGGGTGATGACGCGGAGCAGGGGCCGCACCTGTCGCTGGTCAGGTCGCGGCACGTGTCTGCCGTCAGGCGGTGGCGGTCCCCGGGCGGGCGGGAGCCGAGCGCTTGCCACGCCGGTCGGCGAAGAAGGCGAGGGCGACACCGATGACGACCCAGGCGGTGAGCACCAGGGCCGGGAGGCCGGCGCCTGTGCCGTCGAAGAAGGCGTTGGTACGCAGGAGGCTTCCGGAGGCGCCCGGGGGGAGGAGCTGACCGATGGCGGCCCAGCTCGTGGGGAGCCAGTGAGGGCCTGTGGCGAGGCCGGAGAGGGGGTTGCCCAGGAGCATCATGAGTGCGCCGCCGAAGGCGAAGCCGGCCATGCCGAGGAGGGCTTGGAGCCCCAGGAGAGTGGTGGACATGGCGGCCGTGCCGAGGGTGACTCCGAGGGCGGTGAGCCAGTAGTTGCCGTCGGTCGAGTGGGTGGCGAACTGAAGGACGGCGGTGACAGCGGCGCCCGCCACGACGGAGAAGAGCAGGGCTCCCGTGAGGCGGGTCCGCAGCCCTCGGTGACCGGGGAAGACGCTGCCGAGTATCAGGGCGGGGAAGATTCCGCCGAAGATCATGGGCAGGAGTGCGGAGGTCAGCCCGGTGCCTCGGGGGTCGTCCTCGGTGAAGGGCACGAGGTCGTGGACGGCTGCTTGTGTCTCGTACCGTGCGGCGAGCCCGTCCCCCAGTTCGGTGAGGGCGCCGGTGGCGGAGGGGCCGCCCGCGGTGGCGGTGTAGACATCGACGCCGTGGTCGGTCACCGCGAGCCCACCTGCGATGTCGCGGTCCTTGACGGCGGACTTGACGGCGTCGGTGGTTTCGTAGACGTGGACGTCCCACGCGTCCGCGTCGGTGTTCGCCCGGATACCTTCGGTGGTCTGCTGGGGCCCGGTGACGCCGATGGGGATGTGGTGGGGGCCGCTGTGGAGCGAGGGCAGCGCGAACGCGCACAGCATCGTGGTGATCAGGGCTGCCAGGCCGAGGACGACCAGGGTCAGCTTGCGTCCCGTACCGGGCGGCGTGGAGTGCTTGGTCATAGTGCGTCTTTCTGTGCTTCATGCCGTGCGCGGAGAGGACGGAGCCCCCGTCCGGGCCGGGGTGGTGCAGAAGGCAGGACCGCGCGGGGCGCCCCGGCCACGTACGCCGAAGCGGGTGGTCCGTACGGCCCTGACGCGGTCGCCGGCCGCGCTGCCCGTGGGCCGGGCGGCGGGCCGATCCGGCCCCGGTGGGCTGCGGCTGAGGCCCGACGCCCGGCCGTGATCCTCAGGCGCGGGCCGCCGCTGCGGCGACGATCCAGTTCCTGAACTCGACGGCGTAGTGCCGGAGGTGATGCTCCAGGACGTCGTCCGGGCATGTGGTGGGCAGGTAGACCGTCAGGTTTGCGGTGAAGCCGTCGGCGGTGTCACCGAACTGGATCAGCGCCCGCCCGACGACGGTGCCGTCGGCCAGGAACAGATTCGAGGACATCTTGCGCGGATACTCCGACTCCGGGAGAACCTCGTCCGCGTCCGCTGCCCAGGCCAGTGCGTCCGTTCCCCAGCCGCCCATGTAGAAGTCGCTGACGTGGGTGCCGATGTTCTCCACCACGCGCGCTCCGATGGCATCGGTGCCCATCACGTAGTGCTCGGGGTGCGCCGCGAGGAGTGCGCTCCCGTCGCCCGCGAATGCGCTGTCCATCCAGGCCAGGAACGCGCCGGAGGTGAGGCCCTGCGTCGCGAGCACGGTCGTGCCTGCCTTGAAGCTGCCGTCGGAGGTGCGAGCACACTCGCGCAGGAAGGCGTTGCCCTCCTCGATGTCCGCCGCCAGGAGATCGAGGAGCCCCTGGCGTCCCAGCAGAGTCCGGAAGCGGTCCACGGCGCGGCGGGCGTAGAACAGCTCGAAGTCGTCGATGCTCCCGGCGCCGGTGGGCCCTGATTCAAGCGTGACGGTCACGGGCGGGGAAGTCTGGTTGTCGGTCATGGTCGAACCTCCATTAGAATGCGAATGTGAATTCACATTCGCATCACGAGGTTACCCATGGGAGTGCACCCCTTGTCAACGGACCTGCCGAGACCGTCGCGGATACGATGCGGGACATGATCGAGGAGCCGGAGCGTCCAGCGCCCTACCGGGAACCCAGGCAGGCGCGCAGCGCCGCGACGCTGGCTCGCGTACTGCGGGCCGCCGAGGAGATCGCCTCCTCGTCCGGTCTGGAAGAGATGACGATCACCGGCGTCGCCCAACGCGCCGGCGTCTCGGTCGGCACGATCTACCGTCGCTTCGAAGACAAGGAACAGCTGATCACCGCCCTGACGGAGCGGATGCTGGAACGGCGCGAGGAGTACGTGGCCGAGCGACTGCGCGCGGCCGAACCCTCACTCTCCGGCGTCATGGACGCCTACGCGAACGCACTGTTGCAGTCCTTCGCCGACAGCAGCAAGCTCTTCCCCGAACTGATGCGGGCGCGGGGCACGCGCGCCCTTGACCGCGGGGCCCGCACCATCACCGAGATCCACCGCCTCCTGCTCGAAGCGGCAGCCCCGTACGTCGGCCAGATCCGGCGCTCCGACGCACAGACGGCGCTGGACACCGTGGCCCGTGCCGTCCTCGGCGCCTGCTTCCACAACTCCGTACGCCCCGACCCCGCTACCGGCGCGGCCGCCCAACGCCGGTACGCGGGCGAACTCGGCGACATGGCGATCGCCTACCTCATGACCCCCGACCGCGGCCGCACCGCCCACAGCTGAGGACGCCGAAGCGACCGGACACCACGACCCCGAGGGCGCACCGCCGCCCCGGGACGGGCCGCCGGGGTCGGACCGGCACCGGGGCGCACAGCGTACGGACCGGCCGGTTCGTCACCACGAGGTCGCACCCGTCACCCCGGGTCCCGACAGCCGGGTCACCGACTACGGCGAAGGCTCATCGGAGGAGCCGGCCGCAGGAGGCCAATCTCGCATCACCATTTAATGAGGGCCCTCAATATGAGGGTATGGTGGCAAGTGGAGGTGGTCCTCGTGGACGAGTTCGAGCTGTCTGAGCAGCTGCTGTCCTGCGTGACGAAGATCCGGCGGGTGCTGGACGAGCGTCTGAAGACTCACGGTGCGTCGGTGGCCCGGAAGCGGGTCCTCGGGGCGCTGGTCCCGGGCCCGATGCGTCAGGGGGCGCTGGCGACGGCGTTCGAGGTCGCTCCTCGGACCATCACCGAGCTGGTGGACGGTCTGGAGCGCGACGGACTCGTGGAGCGGCAGGCGGATCCCGACGACCGACGGGCGCGGCTGGTGTTCCTCACCGGGTCGGGCCGGCGGGTGAACGAGCTGGCCATCGCCGCTCGCGCCGAAGTGATCAAGGAGATCTTCGCGGACCTCTCGGCAGAGCAGCGTGGCGAGCTGTCGCGGACGCTCGGCGCCGTCAGTACGCGCGTCACGGCGATGACGACCACGCCCGCACCGGATCCGGCCGCGCCCGGCAACGGCGTTCCCCTGGACGTCCTGACCCTCTCCGACGACTCGCGCTGACCGCCGCCGCCACCGCGGACATGACCGGCCCGGCGCAGGACGCGGACGGCATCGCCACCATCCACGCCGCGATCGCCTGGCTCCTGGCTCCTGGCCCAGGGCGGCAGAACGGCAGCATCGTCACCCTGATCGGAGCCGGGCGCCCCCGCCGCATCGCCCAAGCGCTGTCCGCAGCCGTGGGCGATCGCCACGCCGCCCCGCGGCCCGCCCAACCCGACAGCGAACACTGAGCCCCCACACGGCGAAAGCCCCACTCGCCGGTCATGTCATCGCTCTCCCCGCGCCTCCCACGTCAGCCCGGCGGACAGCAGACGTCTCCCCCGCCGCACTCTCCGAAGGAACACCATGTCTCTCAACGACGAACAACGGGCCCGTACAAAGGATGAGTTGCTGGCCAACTTCCGTCTGGCGGGCACCACCCCCGAAGAGGTCCAGGCCCACCTGGACTTCACCTCGCAGCAGTTCGACGACACGATCAACCTGCGCGAACAGTGCACACCGCAGGATGTGTGGCTGCTGCGCGACCACCTGGAGAAGCTGGTACAGGCCCGCGGCGGGACCCCCGCCCCCTACAGCGTCCTCACCCGGAGAGCACGCCTCGCCGCCGCCCTCTGGTTCCCCCTGCGCCGCGCGCCGGGCGGGGAGCACCGTCCTTGATGGAGCAGAAGTACATGTGATGCGCTCTCCCGCCACGGCCACCCGGCGAGGGCGTACCGTTTCGGCGGCGCCGAACAGCCCACGTGCCGGGGCGGAAGGGATTCGGTGCTGACCGGTGCGGGGGCTTCCGGTCCGTCATGCGTGGGGCGGGCTTCGCCGGGCGGATTTCGTGAGCCGTTCGGCGAGAGCTTCGACGAGGCCGCGGAGCTCATCCGGGCGTTCGATGACGAAGGGCAGGTCCAGCGAGGCGAGTACAGCAGGAAGCCAGTCGAGCCGCTCCACGCGCAGCTCGACACGGGACCAGCACCCGGTCTCCGGATCCGCGCCGCTCGGGGAGGTCGGTTCCTCCACGAGCGCGACACTTGCGGGAAGCCGGGAGTGGATCTGCTCGGCCGTCCCCTGGATCCGCAGGGTCACCTCATGCCGGTACGGAGCCGAGGCGAGCCCTGTCAGAACGCGCTTCGCCGGGTCGAGACCGGCGGGTGGCTCGAACGAGCCGGGCAGCGTTCTCACCCCGGTGATGCGGTCCAGGCGGAACGTGCGGTCCTCGCCGGTCGTGAGATCCGCAGCCGTTACGTACCACCTGCCCGAGTGGGCGACGACCCCGTGCGGGTGCAGTGTGCGTTCGCTGCGCCGGCCGTCGGCGGCGGTGTACCGGATCGAGACGGGCCGGTGATGGTTCACCGCGTCGGCGATGGGGAGCAGGACCGCGGATTCCGGGGCGGCCGCTTCGCCCGGCGGAGCCGTGAAGGCCAGGGAGCCGAGCACGGCGTGCAGTCCGAGGCTCAGCCGCTCGGGCAGCGCTCGCCTGATCTTGGCCGCCGCCGTCTCACTCGCCGTGTCCGTGGCCAGGCCGGCGCGACGGCCCGCGAGCAGGCCGAGCAGGACGGCGAGCGCTTCGTCATCGCTCAGCATGAGCGGAGGCATGCGGTATCCGGGGGCGAGCCGGTAGCCGCCGTAGCGGCCGCGCACCGATTCGACGGGTACGTCGAGGTCGAGGAGGTGGCCGACGTAGCGCCGCACGGTGCGTTCGTCGACATCGAGCCGCCCGGCGAGTTCGGTCACGGTCCGGAGTCCTCCCGACTGGAGGAGTTCCAGCAGGGTGAGCACGCGGGCAAGGGGGCGGGGCATGCTCAGAAGTCTGCCGCACATACCGGGCGGGTTCCGCCCGGTATTCGTCGTAGCGTGCGATCAGAACCACCGACCGACCAGGAGAATCCCCATGAACTTCGTCTCCGTCCGCATCATCACGGACGACATCGCCCGCCTCGTCGACTTCTACGAGCGCGCCACCGGAGTACCTGCCGTCTGGTCCAACGAGGACTTCGCCGAGCTCAGGACCCCCTCGGCCACCCTCGCGATCGGCAGCACCCGTACCGTCCCTCTGTTCGCGCCCGGCTCCGCCCGCCCGGCCGACAATCACAGCGTCATCCTCGAATTCCTGGTCTCCGACGTGGACAGCGTGCACAAGAACCTGACCGCCTTCGTGGAGGACTTCGTCAACGAGCCCACCACGATGCCCTGGGGCAACCGCGCACTCCTGTTCCGCGACCCCGACGGCAACCTCGTCAACTTCTTCACCCCCGTCACACCGGCCGCCGACGAGAAGTTCGCCCGCTGAGGGCAACACGACCCCGCAGGTGTACGGATTCGCCTCCGGCGCCGCCGGACGCGCAGGGTCCTGTCATTCGAAGGGGGCGGGGCTGGGCGCCCGGAAGGAGCCTCGGCAGACAGCGGCGACGGCTGCGTGGACGGGGGTGGTGCCGGAGATGAGTTCCAGGGTCCGGCCCGCTGTCGCGGGGGTCGCGAGCAACGCGGCGAGCACGGCCGCGACGTCGGCGCGGTTCACCTCGCCCGGGCCGGTGGTCTCCGCGAGGTGGACCCTGCCGGTGCCCGCGCCGTCCCGGAACCAGCTGGGGCGCAGAATCGTGCAGTCCAGAGCGGGGCGGGACAGAAGGTTCCGGTCGACTTCGCCCTTGCCCCGCATGAACGCTTGGACCACGGGGTCCACCGGGTACTGCATGGTGGGATCGGCGCCCAGGGCGGACAGCATGATGTAGCGGCGAACGCCGACAAGCTCTGCGGCGTCCGCCATCGTCAGGGGGGCATCGCGGTCGACGGGGTGCGCCCGGCACGCGTCTCCCCGCCCGACACCGGCGGCGAAGACGACCGCGTCCGCACCGGTGAGAAGGACAGCGAGCTGCGCCGCCGTGGCGGTGGCCAGGTCCAGGAGCAGCGGTTGGGCACCTGCCGCCCGGAGGGTGTCGGACTGCTCCGGGCGGCGGATGATCCCGGAGACCCTGTGCCCCTGGGCTGCGAGCAGCCGGGTGAGAGTGAGCGCGACGCGGCCGTGGCCGCCGGCGATAACGATATGCACGTCATGCCCCGTGCCCACTCCGGCGTCGCCCGTACACGTCCGTCACTCCAAGAACCTTTTGTATGACGCACCTCCGCGAACGGGCCGCCGGGCCGTGCGGCCGCCCGTCCCGCTGCCACACGGGGACCGGGAGCCACTGGCCCATCACGTCAGCGGGATCGCTCCTGGGGCGCGCTATGCGTCGCAGACGGTGTCCCGGGCGGGCAGGGTGCCGTTCAGCAGATAGGTGTTGACGGTCCGGTTGACGCAGCTGTTCGGGTAGTACGCGTAGACCGTGTGGGCCCTGACGGGTACGGTCACGAGTTTCGACGCACGCATCGCCCGGTGCATACGGAGCCCGGACTCGTAGGTGGTCCGGGTGTCGCCCGTCGCCTGCACCTGAAGCGCGGGCACCGTGTTGTCGATCGTCGTCAGGGGCTCTCGCGGCTTCTCCTTCCAGAACGCGCAGGGAAGCGGCGCATGGGTCACCGGCCCGAAGACCGGCTGTGATTCCCGGCTTCGCTCCACAACCCGCCAGTAGTACTCGCGGTTGTGGGGCATGTCCGCGTCGGCGCAGTACACACCCAACTGGGCCGCGTAGTCCGCCGCCCGGTCCGTCCCCGCGGAGTCGAAGATCAGGTTCAGGGATCCCCGCAGCCCCGGCGGTACGGTGACCGGCTTCCCGTCGGCCGCGTCCCTCAGCACCCGCAGCATGCCCGCGAACTCCGCGTTCACGGTGTCGTCGCCGACGGAGACGAGGAGCAGCAGTGGCAGTTCGTGGTCGGTGATCCGGTGTCCGCCGACCCGGATCGGCTTCTGTGCCGCTCCCTCGATCATCGCCTCGACGCCGGTGCGCACCGCGGCGGGCGTGGTGCCGAGTCCGTACGCGCGGTGCCGCTGTGCGGCCCAGGCCGCGAAGTCGTCGAGCGCCTTCTCGTTGGCGGGCCCCGCGCGTTGCACCATGCGGAGCGGGTACTCGGCGGGATCGGGTGCGCTGTCCAGGACCAGCCGGTCGACCCTGTGGGGGAACATCTGGGCGTAGGTGGAGCCCAGAACCGTTCCGTACGATTGCCCGAACAGCGACGTCCTCCGCTCGCCCAGCACGCTGCGGACGATGTCCGCGTCCCTGGCGATATTGCGGGTCGAGAGGTGGGGCAGCACATCAGGGTGCTTGTCCCAGCATCTGCGGGCGTCCGTGCGGGACAGCCGCACGCTCCGGTCGAATCCCGCCCGGCCCGCCCCCGGGGCGTGGAGCCAGGTGCCGCGGGTCAGCCCACAGTCCACCGGGGTACTCCTTCCGAGCCCCCGTGTGTCCATGCCGATGATGTCGTACGCCGCTGCCACCCCGGGGCTCATCACCTTCCGCAGGTCCCGGGGCATGCCGAGCCCCCGGACCCCGGGGCCGCCGGGGTTGGTCTGGAGAATGCCGCGCCGCTTCGCCGGATCAGACGATTTCAGACGCGAGAGGGCGACCTCGATGGTGCGCCCCTCCGGCGTGCCGTAGTCGAGCGGAACCCTGATCCGCGCGCACTGTGTCCCGCTGGCGGCGAGCGAGGGGTCATCACACGCGGCCCAGTCGACGGACTGGTTGCGGAACCGGCCCAGACCGTCCCCTCCGCCGGACGAGGAGGCGAAAACGGGCGGCCCGGCCGCAGCGCCAGGCCCCGATGCGGACGGGCGCCTTCCGCGACCGCGACGGGAAACCACCAAAATATCCGTGCTGCCGATGGTTCAGCATGTCACCGCACACCGTTGGAAAGCTTGCGGAAGCCTGAGAAGTGGAGAGTTCACCCACCATGGGAATCATCGAGACGCACCACGATGTACTGAGCCGACTGCTGCCCGGTGACAGGGTGGACGAACTCACCGTGCACCAAGGGCAGTTCCACCATGTGGTGATCGGCTCGGACCGGGTGGTGTGCTTCGCCCGCACCGAAGCGGCCGCAGCCCGGCTGCCCGCACGTGCGGCCGCGCTGCGCGCCCTCGCAGGGCTCGGCCTCGGCTTCCGTACTCCGCGTCCGCTTGCCGAGTCCGGCTGCCGGGCCTCCGACGAACCTCCGTACCTGGTGATGAGCCGCATCCCCGGGGCGCCGTTGGAGGACGACGCATGCGACAGCCCCGCGGTGGCCGAGGCAGTGGCGACGCAGTACGCCACCCTCCTGTCCGCCCTCGCCGCCGCGGGCAGCGACGAGAGCGTGCGCGCGGCGCTGCCGTCGGCTCCCGAGAGGGAGTGGCAGGAATTCGGGGCGGGGGTGCGCGCCGAGTTGTTCCCGCTGATGTCCGGCAGCGGGCGGGAGCGCGCCGGGCGCGAGCTCAACGCGCTCGACGCGCTCCCCCACCTCACCGCCGCTGTGGTCCATGGCGACCTCGGAGGCGAGAACGTGCTGTGGGAAACCTCTGGCGGTCTGCCTCGCCTGAGCGGTGTCGTCGACTGGGACGAGGTCACCGTCGGCGACCCGGCCGAGGACCTGGCCGCGGTCGGGGCCGGCCACGGCGAGGAGCTGCTGGGCCGGGTGCTCACGCTCGGCGGCTGGGCCGACCACGAGATGGCCGGGCGGATCGCCGCGATCCGCGGCGCCTTCGCCCTCCAGCAAGCCCTCTACGCGCAGCGGGACGGCGACGAGGAGGAGCTGACGGACGGTCTCATCGGCTACCGGTAGGCCCGGGAGCCGGGAGCGCCGGCCGGATCCGCCGCGCTCCCAGTGAGCCAGGGACACCCGCTCGTACGCGGACGCCGCTGCCGTACGTGATCAGCCGTTCGGCCCCGCCCCGGCTGCGCCGGCACCGGCTTGCGCCGAAGTTGGGCGTATGGCAGCGCAGAGCTCGGACGGCGGACTCGGCGGTCACTCGGCGATCGGGCTCCGCAGCGTCAGAGGTGCTGGGAGCGGGCGAGCGGCGCTCCTGCTCCTCGGGGTACTGGTGCTGCAGACCGCCTTTGTCCTGTCGTGCATCGGCGCGTTCCGCCAACAGACCCCGCACCGCATTCCGCTGGCCGTCACGGCCCCCACGACGCGGAGCGCCGACGACGCGTTCTACCGGCTCGCGCTGCTCCCCGGTGAACCGGTGGATCCGCGCCAGGCTGCCGACGAGGCCGCCGCCCGGGAACAGATCCGGGATCGGGAAGTGGCCGGTGCGCTCGTCCTCGCCCCGCACGGCACCGCCGACCTTTTGCTGGTCGCCGGTGGAGCGGGCCCCTTGCTCGCCCAGGAACTCGCCGCGCACGTCACCGCGGCCGAGAAACCCCACGGGCGCACGGTCCGTATCCGGGACGTGGTCCCCACCGCACCGGGCGACCCCCGTTCCCTCTCCTGCTTCTCGCTCGTCGTGGGCTGGTGTGCGGGCAGCATCCTGTGTGCCTTGGTACTGGCGTTCGGGGCGGGCGGCCGCCGGGCAGGGGCACACCTCGCTCCAGCCGCCCTGGGGGTGCTGCTGTTGTACTCGGTCCTTGCGGGACTGCTCGGTGCGCTGATCGCCGGGCCTCTTCTGAACGCGGCTCCGGGGAACTTCTGGGCGTTGTGGGGGCTCGGATCCCTGCTGGTTCTGGCGGTCGGAGCACTCACGCTCGCGCTCTGCGAACTGGCCGGCATGCTCGGAACCGGTCTGGCTCTCCTGCTCGTGGTCGTCCTCGGTGTGCCGAGCGCGGGCGGGGTGTGTCCCACCGAGCTGCTGCCCCCGTTCTGGCGCACGATCGGCCCCTCGCTGCCTCCCGGCGCGGGCCTGGACGCCGCACGCTCGATCGTCTACTTCAGCGGCAACGGCGCCGGCGGTCCGTTGCGGACGCTCTCCGTCTGGGCTGCCGGCGGCGCGGCCGCGGCACTGCTGGGCGGAGTTCTCACGTCACGGGCCGGCGCTCCTGCGGGGCGCGGCCGTCGCCGCCCCTGATGTCGAGTCACCGCAACGGCGCTCCCGGTCCGCGGGCGCTCACCACTCCTCGTCCGCCCACTGGTCCAGGAGGGCTTCGCCGTCCACGCTGCTGTCGGGAACCCCGGTGACGAGGGACTGCTCGGCCCAGATGACCTTGCCGCGTGCGGTGTAACGCGTGCCCCAGCGGTGCGCGAGCCGGGCGATGATGAACAGGCCGCGCCCGCCCTCGTCCGTGGTGGCGGCACGGCGTACGTGCGGGGCGGTACTGCTGTCGTCGGCGACTTCGCAGATCAGGGTGTCGTCGTCGTGCAGCAGTCGGAGCCGGATCGGCGGACTTCCGTAGCGGATCGCATTGGTGACCAGTTCGCTGACGATGAGTTCCATCGTGTACGCGACATCCTCCAGGCCCCACCCCTTCACCACGCGAGCCGCCTCGGCACGGATCCCGGAGACAGCGGTCGGGTCGTCGGGTACGTCCCAGTCGGCGACATGGCCGGGGTCCAGGAGACGGGTGCGGGCGACGAGCAGGGCCACGTCGTCCGTGGGCCGGGCGGACAGCAGGGCGTCGAGGACCACTTGGCAGGTGGCCTCGGGACCGAGGTGACCGGAGCGATCCAGTGTGGTGCGCAGCAACTCCAGTCCGGTGTCGATGTCGCGGCCGCGCCGCTCGACCAGTCCGTCGGTGAACAGGACCAGCCTGCTCCCTTCGGGCAGCACGAGAGCGGTGGTCTCCACCGGCAGGCCCTCGCTGATTCCGAGGGGTGGGGACCCGGGAATCTCCGGATAGGTGACCGTACCGTCGGGAAGTACCAGGGCGGGGCCCGGGTGACCGGCCCTGGCCAGGGCGCAGCTCCCGGTGACCGGGTCGTAGATGGCGTAGAGACAGGTGGCGCCGGACACTTCGACGTCGCTGTCCCCCTCCGTGTCGAGACGGCTGACCAGGTCGTCGAGTCGGGCGAGGAGTTCGTCCGGGGACAGGTCGAGGGTGGAGAAGTTGTGCACGGCAGTGCGCAGCCGGCCCATGGTGGCGGCTGCGTGCAGTCCGTGGCCGACGACATCGCCGACCACCAGCGCGACCCGGGCTCCGGGCAGCGGGATGACGTCGTACCAGTCCCCACCCACTCCGGGCTGGGCCGGAAGGTAGCGATGGGCCACCTCCAGGGCTGAGGGCGTGGGCAGGACGCGAGGGAGCAGGCTCCGCTGAAGGGTGACCGCCATGGTGTGCTCGCGGGTGAAACGGCGCGCGTTGTCGATGGCCACACCCGCTCGGGCTGCCAGCTCCTCGGCGACGGACAGATCCTCGGGCTCGAAGGGGGCCTTGTCCTTGCGCCAGAAACCGACGCTGCCCAGCACCGCACCACGTGCCTGCAACGGTGCGGAGACCAGGGAGTGGATGCCGTAGTCCAGGACCGCACGGGCCTGTGCCGGGTCCTGGGCGATCCAGCCGTCGGCGGCCGGGAGCTCGGCCGTGAGGACGGCCCGGCCGTCGGCCGCACCGAGCGCCGCGGGACTGCCGGGAGGGAAGTGCAGCATCTCCCCCACCGGGCGGAGGGGGTGGTCGTCGTGGATACCGGCGATCGCCGTGCGGCGCATGTCGGTGGCGGCTCCGGTCGGTTCCTCACCGTGCAGTACCGGGTCCAGCAGCTCCACGGTGGCGAAGTCGGCGAACCGAGGCACCACCACGGCCGCCAGTTCCTCGGCGGTGTGCACCACGTCCAGGGAGGTGCCGATGTGTGTCCCGGCGTCGAAGAGCAGTTGCAGCCGTGACCGGGCCACTTCGGCCCGGCCCGCCAGCTCGCGCAGCTCGGTCGTGTCCCGCAGCGTGACCACGCTGCCCGTCGGGCCCCCTCCGCCCTCGACGGTACGGAGGTTGACGGCGAGCAACCGGTCTGCGGTGGAGTGGACCTCGTCACTGGCCGTTCTGCCCGAGACCAGGAGCTGTGTGGTGTCCGGGTCCAGACCGAGGCCGGCCACCTCGCGCTGCTCGGCGTCGCGCGGCAGGCCGAGCAGGCGTCGCGCCTCGTCGTTGGCCAGCGTGAGCACACCGCGGTCGTCGATGATGAGCACACCTTCCCGGACCGAGTGCAGGACCGCGTCATGATGCTCGTACATCCGGGTCATCTCGGCGGGCCCCAGTCCACGGGTCTGACGGCGCAGCCGTCTGCTCACGACCGCCGAGCCGGCCGCGGCCAGCAGGAGCGCCCCGCCGGCGACCGCGAGGAGGGCCGGCAACTGGCGCCCGACCATCTCGTTCACGCTCCTGACGTAGATCCCCACCGAGATCAGTCCGACGACCCGGCCCTTGTCGTCGAAGACGGCGACCGTCGTGTCGACGGCTCGGCCCAGAGCGCTGTCGAACGTCTCCTGGAACGGCTTGCCCGTGAGCGCGGGTCCGAAGCTGCCGGTGACATGGCCGCCGATGCGGTTCGGGTCGGGGTGGGACCAGCGGATGCCGTTCGGGTCGAACGCGACGACGTAGCCCACGTGGGCGTCCTTGCGCATCCTCTCCGAACTGGGCTGCAGCACCCGCGTGGGGTGGGCCGACCGCATCGCGGCGGCGGTGCCGGGGGCGTCCCGGAACGCGACGGCCACGGCGAGCGACTTGTCCCGCGCCTCGTCCGTGGCGCGCTGCCGGGATTGGACCACGAGCACCAGCAGAATCGCGGCGACGAGCACGACCGCCACGACCACCTGGAGCAGGAAGACCTGTCCTGCGACACTCCGTGGAACCAGCAGGCCGGGGAACCGGCGAGGATGCCAGGTGGGATACCGCCGCGGATACTCGTGCTCGCCCATCCGCCCAGCATCACCGAGGGCGGGTCCGCAGCGCGGCTGACCGCGCCGGTGCGCGTCAACCGCCTCACACGAGGGGGTCACGGCCCACCGACGGTTCCGGGGTGGGACGGACACGACACGCGTGCCCGGCCGATACGCCGGACGGGTGGCCGGCACCCCCGCGCGTACCGGAGCGGGGAGGGTCCCGTCGCGGGTGCCGGGTTCACGACGGAGCTTGAGGAGTGGTCACGGGGTGAGCGCGAGCGCACCGTCCGGGCGGTCGTCGCCTGGTCACGGATGACGGTCCACGCGGTGGCGTCGGGCGCCGTGGCACAGTCGGCGGAGCCGGTGTCCGCCCCGACCCGGAGCGTGACCGGCGTACCACTGATGTCGCCGAGCCGGCTGCTCATGACGGGGGTGACGGTGCCGGCTGCCCCGGCGGTGACCTTGCCGTTCCATGGTCATGGACGATGAGATCGCGCCGGAACGGGCCTGAAGGTCATCCCGGTACCTCACGACAGCGCGGCCCGATGTGCTCATTCCCAGGAGCGCCCGGCAGCTTGGGTGACGCGGGTGAGGCCGTAGTAGTCGGCGACGCAGGAGGCGGGCCAGGCCATGCGACGGCTGAACGGTTCGGTCATTTTGCTGATGGGAAGCCGCTGGTACGGAAGAACCTGGGCACCGGCCGCGGACCGGCCGCGCAGCCAGTTGTCCTGGGCATCCCATTGCTGTGCCCGTGCCTCCATGTCGGTGTCGAGGCTGCCGAGCGACATGGCGAGCGAAAGACAGACGAGGCCGCACATCGCTGCCCCGGTGGCCAGGGGAAGTGCGATCCGCCGCCCGTGGCGCAGCCACCCTCGACCGAGAAGAACCCCCACGAGGACGAGAAGCAGGAGATACAGCAGGAGGTAGTCGTTCCACAGGCGTGTGGACGTCGCGACGCTCTGTCCGAACGCGGGGTACGTGATGACCGTACAGACGTAGCCGGAGACCAGCAGGGCGCAGATGCCTGCCCCGGCCCATGGCGCCAGCGCCTTCGCGGGGGCGGTCCGGCCTCGGGGGCGCCGGTCCAGCAGTGCCAGGAGGATGCCGACGGCGACGGCGCCCAGGTACTGCCACGTCGTCACACAGGCGACGGCGATATCGGTGAAGCCTCGCAGGGACGCGAGGAGCGATTCGGGGTCGAGCATGGAGGCGGCGCCGTGCTTCTCACGGCGATGCCGTGCACCCGGCGATGTGAAGAGGATCAGCCCGGAGATCAGGACGGCCGCGATCCCGGCCGCGCACCAGCACCGGACGAAGCGGCGTCGCGCCGGTGGCAGGACCCGGCCGCTGATCAGCAGCAGAGCGCTCAGGACGGCCACGGCGACGACGGAGGTCTCCTCCGACAGCATGCCCAGGAGCAGCCCCACGAGAAAGACCGTCAGCAGGGCGAAGGTCCTCCCCCGCCGCGACGCGGCACGCAGCAGGGGGATGGCCGCGGCACAGGCGAGCACGGGGGGCACGGTGTGCGAAACGGATGCCGCGGGCCAGTAGAACGTCTTGTAGGTGTTGGGGGAACCGAGCAGGAACAGCACTGTCACCATGGACGCCACCAGGAACGGGACTCCGCGCGGGGCGCTCAGTTGCGCTCTCGGCAGGACCGTGGCGATGAACGCCCAGAGGAGGCAGAGGACCAGCACACCGCTGACCGGACCGAACCACTGGTGGCCTGCCACGCCGAACCGCGCGTAGGACCAGACCAGCACCGCGTTCACGACCCGCCCGTTGTCCAGGGAGTAGAACGTGTCCACGATCGCGGACAGCCCGCCCTCCCGGACCACGGGCAGGAAGCACCAGTCGTCACCGCTGGGACGGACCCGGCGTCCGGCCCAGGCCGCTGCCGCGAGCAGGAGGATCGGCAGGAGCGAGAGCACTCCGACCGGAAGCGGTAGCGACCACCGCCTCGGACCAGGGTCCTGAGCACCTTCCGTACGTCGCTCCTGATCGGACCTCTCCTGCACGCACTCCACGGCTGATGCCCTTTCCGCATCGGGATCACAGGAAGTGCCGGCCGCCAGGACGAGCGGTCGAACCGGGCCGGCCACAGGAACACGGCTTCCCGACGCAGGAATATTGCTAGCAGCCCACCCGCTCCCGCGGCGGCATCCCTGGGGCCGGTTCGGGGAAGTGCCCGACTGCTTCGCCCGTTCGGTGCCACCACGGGTGCTGTTGGAGAGCGGTTCAGTCCGCCCAGGCGCGGGCCAGGCAACGGTGCCGGAGCGGATCGGAATGGTCGGTGAAGGAGGTCCGGCCGTGCAGAACGGTGTAGTTGTCCAGCACGAGAAGGTCTCCCCTGCGCAGAGGCAGGCGCAGGAACAGGCTTTCGTCGCCGAGCACTTCGTCGAAGGCGTCGAGGGCTTCCACCTGCGCTGCGGTCAGTGGCTCGCCGGCCGCGTGATGGCCGCGTTCGATCTGGTACCTGTTGTACCGCACGGTGAGCCGGCCGTCGGTTCGGGTGAAGACGGGCCCGGAGCGTGCCAGGTTCCGTTCCGCGCCGAAATGGAAATCCCGGTGGAGCGTCGGCAGCACCGCGGGACGGTCGGCCGAGAGCCGGTCGTGCACGGTGTGACCGCTGACCAGCAGAGATTCGCCTCCCGTCGAGGCCGGCCTGACACAGAGAAGTGCGAGCAGGCGTGGGGGTCCGGATGGCCCCGCACGGTCGGTGTGCGGAGCCAGTGCCGCTTCTTCCACCGGATCCTGAGGCAGGCCGTCGCGGTCGGCACCCGCGGACACCGTGGACGTACGGACAGTGGTGAGGAGATGGTCCATCGGCGCGGCGGACTCCGGTGAGCGGGGTGTGCCCGCCAGGGAGAGGGCCGATCGGCACAGCTCCGCGCAGGCCCGATCGCTGAGTCCGTCCAGCGGAAGGCCACGCAGAACCGCCAGTCCCGGCCCGTCGTACAGGGCCGACAGAAGTCGGCCCTTCAGGTCTCCGGACGGGTGGGAGCCCGGTGAGGAATTCGTGTCTTCCGGTGCCCGCACGGCTCTGTCTGTCATCTCCGTGACGGTGAGGCTGCTCGGGTGCCAGGACGGTGGCAGGTGGATCAGCCAGGCGTCCTCCTCCAGTGTGTCCCGGTCCCACAGGTGAATTCGTTCGGCAGCGACGGACTCTTCTTCCATGAACACCCCCTGCGTCCTGCGCACAGGCGTTCCCCCTGACGCAGGCCGGAACAAACTGACGGCTTCGTGTGATCAGTAACAGCCTCCCCCCGTCCGGCGAGCATCAAGCGGAATGGGACGGGCCCGCCGCCGACTTGTGGGGGCACCTTCCGCGCTGTCGTGTTCTCACCGCCCCCCTCACTCCGGACCGTGCGACTTCAGGGGATCGAGCTCCCGGCGTCGGCGGCTGATCGAATCGGGGTCCCAGCCCGGCCGGGGAACGGATGCCAGCAACAGCCGGGTATAGGGATGTCCGGGTGTCGCGAGCAGGTCCGCGACGGGCCGGTGTTCCATGGTCCTCCCCCGGTACAGGACGAGCGCCTCGTCGCATACGTACCGGACGACGGCCAGGTCATGGCTGACGAAGACCAGACCGATGCCGGTGTCACGGCGGATGTCCGACAGCAGGTTGAGCACCTGTGCCTGTACCGACACGTCCAGGGCCGACACCGCTTCGTCGAGCACGAGCACCGTGGGTTCGACGGCCAACGCCCTGGCGATCGCGGCACGTTGGCGCTGCCCGCCGGAGAGCCTGCGGGGCAGCGCGGCAGCCTCGCGGTCGCCGAGGCCGACCCGGGCCAGCAGTTCCCCGGTCCGGGCCGCGCGGGCCGCGCGGTCCTGGAGCCCGTGCAGGCGCAGCACTCCGTCGATGGTCGCGCCGATGCTGATCCGTGCGTCCAGCGAGAGATAGGGGTCCTGGAAGACGATCTGGACCGCCTTGGCCCGTGCCAGCCGGGCGTCCTTCCCGCGTACGGTGGCGGCCAGCGGCTCGCCCTGGACCAGGATCCGTCCCGCGTCCGGGCGTTCGAGACCGATCAGCATCCGGGCCGTGGTGGTCTTGCCGGAACCCGACTCCCCGACGATGCCGAGTGCGCCGCCGGCCCGTACGGAGAACGACAGGTCCTCGACCGCGACGACCTCCTTCGCTCCCGTCCGGTAGGTCTTGCGCAGACCGCTCACCTCCAGCAGCGTCCGCGCCGCGGGTGTGGGATCGGTGGTCAACGGTCCTCCTTGTTCGGCGAGAGGGGTCCGGCCGCCGCCGCGTCGGCCGCCCCGTGCGTATCGGTGAGTTCGTCGGTGCGGTGGCAGGCGACCAGAGCCGGGCCGTGTCGTTCCAGGGGCGGCGGTGACTGGTCGCACAGCCCGGGCCGGACGGCGTGACAGCGCGCCGCGAAGGAGCAGCCGGGCGCGGAGTCCAGGAGGCCCATCGGTGCTCCGGGGATCGGGGTGAGGCGGGCGACCGGGCCGTCCGGCGGCGACAGGGGTGGGGACGAGCTGAGGAGAGCGGCGGTGTACGGGTGACGGGGGGCGGCGAAGAGCGCGGCCGTGGGCGCCGTCTCGACGATCCGCCCGGCGTACATCACGTAGATGCGGTCGCAGGCGGCGGCCGCGAGTTCGATGTCATGGGTGATGAGGAGCAGACCCAGGTCGCGTTCACGTTGCAGTCTTCCCAGGATGGCCATGATCTCGGCCTGGGTGGAGACGTCGAGGGCGGTGGTCGGCTCGTCGCACAGCAGCAGTCGGGGTTCGGTGCTGAGCGCGCCGGCGATCATGACGCGCTGAAGCATTCCGCCGGAGAGTTCGTGCGGGTACTGGTTCAGGTGCCGGACGGGGTCCGGCAGACCGACGGCCGTGAGCAGTTCGACGGCCCGGACGTTCGCCCGGTCCTTGGACCAGCGGTGACACATGCGCAACGACTCGGTGAGGAAGTCCCCGATGCGGCGCACCGGATTGATGGCCGCCCGGGGATCCTGGAAGATCATGGATGTGGCGGCCGTACGTACGGTGCGCAGACTCGCGGCATCCGCGCCGACCAGGCCGGTGCCGTCGACACGGACCTGTCCCTCGATGCTGGCGCCCGCCGGGAACAGGCCGAGTGCGGCGCGGGCCGTGACCGACTTCCCGGAGCCGGATTCGCCGACCAGGGCGACCACCTCGCCCGCCGAGACCGTCAGACCGACGTGGTCGAGGACCGGGCGGGCCATCCCGGGCAGTTCGATGCTCAGGTCCTCGTACTCCAGCAGTGCCATCAGGATTCCCTCCCCGCGAGCCGGTCGCCGAGGTTCTCCCCGACGATGTTGAAGGCGACGACGACCAGCACGACCGCGGTGGCGGGCACGATCGCGGACAGTGGAAGGCCCTGCAGGACGGCGGCCTGGCTCTGGTTGATCATTGCGCCCCAGTCGGGTGCGGGTGGCTGCACGCCCAGGCCCAGGAAGGACAGGGCCGCGAGGTCGAGCAGCGCGTAGCCGAAGTTGACGGTCGACTGCGCGAGCACGGTCGGGCCGATGTTCGGCAGCAGTCTGCGGACCGCGATGAACACCCCGGAGTGCCCCTGTACGTGGTAGGCCGCGATGTAGGGCCTGGCCTTCTCCTGCATGGCCAGGCCGCGCACCAGGCGCGCGGTGTACGGCATGTACGCGATGGCCATGGCGATCACCGGTGCGGTCATCCCCTTGCCGAAGACCGCCACCGCGAGGATCGCGACGAGCAGCGCGGGGAAGGCGAACACGATGTCCAGCATCCGGCCGATGAGTGTGTCGGCCCAGCCGCCCCGCCAGGCGGTGAACAGACCGACGGCTGTGCCCGTCACCGTGGAGAACAGCACCACCGCGAGGGGTCCGGCGAGACTGGTACGGGTCCCCTCGATGAGGGCCGAGAGGGTGTCGTGCCCTCCCTGGTCGGTGCCGAGCCAGTGTTCGGCGCTCGGGCCCTGCAGGCTCGCGCCGAGGTCGCCGAAGGTCGGGTCCTGAGGCGCCAGCCAGGGTGCGAACACGGACACCAGGACGAAGAGGATCAGGAGCAGCAGGCACAGGTGTTGCAGCCGGCTGCCGCCCAGCGACCTGATCCGGGCGACCGGGCCGCGCACCACGTCGGCGATCTGTGCGCTCATCGTGCGCTCCCCACTGCGGTCACACGGGGATCGATCAGCGGATGCACCAGATCCACCAGGGCGTTGACCACGACGAACGCGGTCACCACGAGCAGCACGATCGCCTGCACGATCTGGAAGTCCATCTGGTTGACCGACTGGACGAGGAGAGAGCCCACGCCCGACATGCCGAACGCGGTCTCCACGATCGAGGTGCTGACCAGCATTCCCGAGACGAGCAGCCCGGAGACGGTGACGATCGGGCCGAGCGCGTTGCGCAGGACATGACGCCGGATCACCGTCCGGCGGGGTGTGCCGCGGCTCAGCGCGACCTCCACATGCTCACGGCCCAGTTCGTCCAGCATCGCCGACCTGGTGACGCGGGTGACCAGGGCCATGAAGGTCACGGACAGGGCCACCGAGGGAAGAACCACGTGGTACAGGCTGTCGAGGACTCCGGTGCCGTTCCCGATGGTGGGGAACCAGCCGAGCCGTACCCCGAACACCGACCTCAGCAGCAGTGCGGCCACGAAGGCGGGGGCGGCGGCCCCCACCGTCACGAGCAGCATCAGGGCCGCGTCGGTACGCGTGCCGCGCCGCAGTGCCCCGATGATCCCGGCCGCGACGCCCACCACCGCGATCAGCAGGGCCGACACCGCGACCAGCAGCAGGGAGGACGGGAGGCGTGACCAGATGACCTGGCCGACGTCCTGGTGGAGAAGGTAGGACCGGCCGAAGTCGCCGTGGAACACGCCTTCCAGCCAGTGCCGGTACCGCTCCAGGAACGGCTCGTCGAAGCCGTACTGGAGCCGGATCCGGGCGAGTTCCTCCGGGCTCGCGCTACGGCCGCGCACCAGGAAGCTCGCCGGGTCGCCGGGCACGAGGTACAGCGAGGAGAACACCAGGAACGAGGTGACCAGGAGGGTTCCGGCCATACCGGCCAGCCTGCGCAGGACCCGTAGCGCCCGCGTCACTGCGGTCGTCATCCGTTCGCCCCGATCTCGGCCGCCCACGGGTAGTACAGGTAGGCGATCGACGGCTGGACTCCGGTGATCCGTTTGCCGAGGAAGACGCTCACGGGCTGTGTGTACAGGGGCAGCCAGGGCAGTTCCTCCATGGCGATCTGCTGGGCCTCCGCGTTGGCGGCGGCGTGCGCGGCGGGGTCGTAGCTTCCGACGGCCCGGTCGACGGCCGCGTCGAAGCGGGGATTGGACCAGCCGCCGTAGTTGGTGAACGCGCCGGTCTCCAAGGAGCTGTACATGTCCAGCGGGTCGGTGATCGAGGTGTACCAGAAGGTGAGGAAGAGATCGGTTCCCTTGCGGGCGGCCGGGTCGGTGAAGAGCGTCGAGTACTTCTCCGTGGAGAGGGTGTCGATACGGGGCTTGAGCCCGATGGCCGTGGCCGCCTGGGCGACGGCCTGCGTGATGATCGTGGTCTGGGAGTCGAGCGGGCTGGTCGAGATGACGATCGGCCGGCCGCGCACTCCCGCCTTCTCGGCGAGCTTCCTGGCCTTGGCCGGGTCGTACGCGTATGTCGGCAGGTTCTCGCGCAGGGCCTCGCGCGTCCCGGCGGGCGCGTCGCTCCAGAGGTTGTCGGTGACCAGGGAATCGGCGACCTCGCCGACCCCGCCGGCTCCCGCCTCGACGATGCCCTTGCGGTCGATGGCCATGAGGAGGGCCCGGCGCACCCGGGCATCGCCCAGGGGACCCTTGAGGTTGCCGACCACCTCGGCGGCGACGGTCGTGTTGCGGCCGAAGTAGAGCTTTCCCGCCCGGGAGGAGCGGAGCCGGCCGAACGCGTCGGACGGGACGGCCCAGCCGCCGTCCACCTCACCGCTCTGGAGGGCGTTGACGCGGGTCGTCGCATCGCTCAGGAACACGAACTTGACCTGACCGGAGCGGGCCTTGAGGGCCGGGTTCCAGTAGCCGTCGAACTTCTTGAGCACCAGCGACCGGCCCGGCGTCCAGGAGGAGAACGAGAAGGGGCCGGTGCAGTTCACACCGCCTTGGGGGCTGCCGTACTCCTTGCCCTGCTGGGCCAGGGTGGCGGCGGATTCGACTGTGCCGGGGCCGGTGGCGAGTTGCTTGTTGAAGGTCGAGTCCGGCTTCGTCAGCTTGACGGTGACTTCCAGCGGCCCCGACTCGGCCACCGACTCCACATTGCGGAACGAGTTGGCCCAGGCGCTGCCCGTCGCGGGGTCGAGGTGACGGCGCAGCGAGGCGACGACGTCCTTCGAGGTGAGGACCGTCCCGTCGTGGAAACGGACACCGGGACGGATCTTGTAGACCCAGGTGGTGGGCGTCGGATTGCTGTACGAGGACGCCAGGTTCGGCGAGGTCGTCAGGTCGGGGTTCCAGCGCAGCAGGCTTTCGCAGACGTTGGACAGGATCTGATTGGGCGGGTAGTCGAACGCGTAGGCGTAGTCGATCGAGGTCGGCTCGGCGTAGATCGACCAGGTGAAGGAGTCCAGTGCGCCGGTGGGGGCGGGCGTCCGGTCGGTGAGCCGGTGGGCGGTGCTGACGCCGGCGCTCCGGTCGGAATGGGCGGTGCCGCTGCACGCGGCGGTGATGAGTACGGCGGCCGCCGCGAGGGCGGTCCCCACGGCACGCCGGATTCTCCGTGGCCCGCGCCGCGATCCGGCTTCGACTGATGATGCTGATGACATCGTCTACCTCTGTCTGGGGTGGCTGGGGAACGTACGCGGTCGGGGTCAGCCGGTCGCGGAGTGGACGAGCTGCCCCTCGACGTAGGTCCGGCTCACCCGGGTGTCGGCGATCTCCGGGGCGGGGTGCGCGAAGGGGTCGCGGTCGAGGACGACGAGGTCCGCGTACTTGCCGGCCTCGACGGTTCCGGTCATGTCGTCGAGGTGGTTCACCCAGGCGCTGCCCGCGGTGTACGCGGTCAGCGCCTCGGCCAGGGTCAGGGCCTGTCCGGGGAGGAACGGCGGGCACGGCGTGGGGCCGCCGGGGACGTCGGTCGTCTCGACGGGAACCGCCCGGTTGACGGCGACATGGATGCCCCACAGCGGGTCGGGGCTGCTCACCGACCAGTCGCTGCCCGCGACGAGTCGGGCTCCGGCGCGCCGCAGGTCCCCGAACGGGTATTGCAGGGCGGCGCGTTCGGGCCCGAGGAACGGAATGGTCAGCTCGTCCATCTGCGGTTCGTGCGCGGCCCACAGTGCCTGGATGTTCGCGGCGACACCCAGGCTCGCGAAGCGCCCGATGTCATCGGGGTGGACGACCTGGAGGTGCGCCATGTGGTGCCGGTTGTCGTTGACGCCGTTGGCACCGCGGGCTGCGGCGAGCGCGTCGAGGGCCTCGCGGACGGCGCGGTCACCGAGCGCGTGGAAGTGGACCTGGAAGCCCGAGCGGTCGAGTGCGCACACCGCGTCGGCGAGAAGGCCGGGTTCGATGAAGCTCAGCCCGGAGTTGGCGGTGGGGCAGCCGCAGCGGTCGAGGTAGGGCTCCAGCATTCCGGCGGTGAAGTTCTCGGCGATGCCGTCCTGCATGATCTTGACGCTGGTGGCGTTGAAGCGGCCGACCTGCCCGGTGCGTCGGCGCTCCTCCAGTACGGGGAGCTGATCGAGGCCGCGGTCGCGGTCCCACCACAGGGCGCCGACGACGCGGGCGCGCAGCGAACCCTCGCGCGCCGCGCGCAGATAGACGTCGAAGTTGTCGGGGTTGCCGGGGAATTCACCGATCATGGCGTCCTGCCAGCCGGTCACCCCGAGGGCGAACAGGTGCTCCTGTGCGGCGAGCAGTCCGGCGTGCGCCTCGTCCGCCGTCGCGACGGGCAGGTGCCGGCCGACCAGGTCCACGGCGCCTTCCTGGAGGGTGCCGGCCGGGGTTCCGTCCGGCTCCCGTTCGATCCTGCCGTCCGCCGGGTCGGGGGTGTGGCGGTCGATGCCCGAGAGTTCCAGCGCGCGGGTGTTGGCCCAGGCACCGTGGCCGTCGCGATTGGTGAGCATGACGGGCCGGTCGGGGACCACCGCGTCGAGCATGCCGCGGGTCGGCGTACCTCCGGGGAAGCTGTCCATCGACCAGCCGCCACCCCGGATCCAGGACGCGTCGGGGTGGTTCTCGACGTGCCGGGCGACCACCGCCAGATACCCGTCGGCGGTGTGCTCGCCACTGAGGTCGCAGCCGAGCATCTGGACCCCGGCCACCACCGGGTGGACATGGGCGTCCTGGAAGCCGGGGACGAGCAGGCCGCCCGCGAGATCGACGAACTCAGTGGCCCGTCCCGCGAGCGACCGGACCGTGGTCGCGTCGCCGACGGCCAGGATGCGGCCGCCCCCGACGGCGACGGCCGCGTCCACCGGAGCCGGACCGGTCCCGGTGAAGACCCGTCCTCCCACAAATACGGTGTCGGCCCGCTGGCTGGTGTTCGCCATCAACGCATCCTCCGGCTCGGCGGGACGGACCCGCTGGCTTGTTGTTGAGGAGGAGTGAACGACAGCGCAACGTTGTTGTCAACGGTGTTGCGCTGGCCCGGTTCCGGATCGATACACTGGCCGCATCATGCCGAAGTCATCTGCCGCCCCCGCACGGAACAAGCGTGCGGGCAGCCAGCTCACGCCCGAGGCCATCATCGAGGCGAGCCTGCGCATCGCAGCTCGCGGAAGCGAGGACGCCTTCACCGTCCGGCGCCTCGGTGAGGAGCTCGGCACCGACCCGACCGCGATCTACCGGCACTTCCGCGACAAGGACGAGCTGCTGCTGTCCGTCGCGGACCGCACGCTGGGCGAGGTGCTCGACGGCATCCCCGAGGGCCTCGACTGGAAGGGACGCATCCGGGCACTCGCCGCGGGCTCGCTGGAGGTCGCCCTCAGATATCCGGTCGTGGGCTCGGCCATGGCCAGCCGTACCACCCGGCGGACGAACGAGTTCCGGGTCGTCGAGCTCATCCTGGGAGCCGTCATGGAGGCCGGACTCCAGGGCGCCGAAGCAGCCGTCCACTACCGTATGGTCGGCGACTCGATCCTCGCCTTCGTCGGCCAGCGCGCCGCCTACCTGCTGTTCGACGCGGACATCCGGGCGGCGGACGAGTCCTCCTGGGACCGCGAGTACCGCCTGGTCGACGCGCGGGGATTCCCGAACATCACCCACCTGAGCACCGAGCTCGCCGAGGTGACGGAGGAACGGATCTTCGAGGTCAGGGTCGAGGCCCTGATCTCCGCGATCGAGCAGCGGGTCGAGGCCCTGCGCGAGCCGTAGCACTGCACGCCGATCGCCCCCTTCCCGCCGCACCGTCGCGCACGGAACGCGCGGGGCGGTCGTGGACAAGGCCGTTGCCCGCTCCCCGTTCTGCCGGATCGGGGGGGCGGGCAACGGGCGACCGTCACCGGACCCCGGGGGTTCAGCCCACATCGGGGTCCGGGCACAGCAGAGGCGGGGCCGGCGCCCGGATCGAACTGATCCGGGCGCCGGCCCCGCCGTGCTGTCCTCACCCGAGGTGAGAGCCCGGACGCACGCGGGAACTCACCATCACGGGCACCGGAGCGAGCGCCCGCCCCCGTCCGGGCTCACCCCCGGCGAGCCCGTCACGCCGGGTCGAAGGACTGCCATGTACCGGTGATGCCCTGCTGACCCGCCCCAGGAACGGACCAGTCGCAGACACCGGTCCGGAAGACCGACTTCAGATCCTCGAACTGGGCGTCGGTCACCGGAACTTGGTAGTCGGTGAGGGTCACGGGCCGCTTGCGGCACTTGACGATGTCGTTCGCCACGTCGGCTCCGGCGACCATCCGCGGGGATGTCCACACCGGGTAGAGGGTGTTGCACTCGGTGTTGTCGATGCCCTCGACCTGGGGCTCCACGATCTTCTTCGCCCCGATGCCACGGGTCCAGCAGGCGTCCGTGAGACCCTGCGGCCGGTTGCGGACGATCTTGTCGATGGGGGCGTCGGTGCCCGAGTCGCCCTTGATGCCGGTGAGCCACTGGTCCATGTCGGCCACCATCCCGGCGAGAGTGAAGCCGTGGCCGCTGGAGCGGGTGAGCATGACCTGGTTGGCGTGGGTTCCGTTGGCCTTGTCCAAGCGCGCCCGGGTGGAGAAGGAGTGGAAGCGCATGTGCATGTCGCCGGCCGCCGCGTCGTCCGTGTAGTCGCGGTAGTCGATGATCGGAACGTCGGCGAGGCCGCCACCGCCGTTCAGCATGCGGCCCGTGCGGTAGGCGAGCCGTACCGCCTTGAGATCGGCGACGGTGCGCTCGGCGGCGGGCTTGGCATCGTCGTCGAGACCGCCGATGCGCCGGTTCAGATCGATGAACTGGCCGATGTCGATGGACCCCTTGTTCAGGGCCTCAAGTCCGTACTGGATACCGGTGTTGTCGAGCGGCCTGCGCGCCTTCCCGGTCTCCGGCACCTCGCCGTAGATGTTCACGGCGTGGCTGTAGACGTCGCAGCGCGCACCGTCCGGATTGGTGACGGGGTTGTAGCGCTGCGCCGCGGGCAGCTGCCCGGGACAGTACACCGTGGGGTCGATACGGCCGCTGGCCCTGGCCAGGCTGCCGATGCTCTCCCACTTGCCGAACCCGGAGACCGCCCTCTGCTGCTCCTTGGTGAAGGCGTCCGGCGCGACGTCCTTGAAGTAGTGGTTCAGGAGCTGGGCGTCGCTCAGCGTCTGGATCGTCCCGAAGCCGACGTCGGGGAAGCTGCAGCCGGAGAGGATGCCGTCCAGCAGACCCGGGTAGTTGTCGGCGATCTGGTGGGTCTGGTACGAGCCGCCGGAGCAGCCGTTTCCGATGGTGAAGGCCGGCTCGCCGTACGTCTCCACGAAGTGTTCCTTGACCATGCTCATGGTCTCGGCGGCCAGCACGTCGTTGCAGTTGTTGCCGAAGACGTTCAGCGAGGACGAGGCGACGCCGTAGCCCTTGCTCAGATACGCGTCGTTCATGATGCCGACGGTGTTGCGGCCCTGGACGTACCAGCCGCCGTTGCAGCCGCCGCCGAAGCCGTACACCAGGCGCCCGTTCCAGCCCGGCCCACGTTGCAGCGGGTCGGGGGTGCCCTCACTCGGCTCGTGCAGCACGGCCGTCTCGTAGATGCCGCGGTTGATGGTGCCGGTCTCCACGCGGACGATGTACGGCACCTTCTTGCCCGCACTCGTCGTGGCGGTCGCCAGGTCGGCGGGACGGGCGCTCTCGTCGGGCAGCGGAACGAACTTGCCGGCCGTGGTGCGATACACGTAGTCGACGCGGGTCTGGACCGAGCAGTCCTGGTCGATCGGCTGCCCGAGGGAGACTCCGGTGACCGTCTTGAACTCGGCGGTGTCACAGACGAACGGCTGCTCGTGCGGCCCGGAGAAGATCGGCCCCGTGATCGGGTGGTTCTTCAGAGCCAGCTGTCCGGCGTCCGCGCCCTGGGCCCTGGCCGTGAGCGTGTTGGCTCCCTTGGCCAGCTCCTTCACCACGCCCATCAGCGCATGGTCACCGGAGGGACGGAAGCTCGACGTCACGTCCCGGCCGTCCGCCTCGACCCGGACCGTGTCGGCCAGGATGGAGGCGGGCACCTCCACACGGATCAGGGCGTCGTCTCCCGATACCGTGCCGGGCCGCGACGACACGGCCGTCACCTGCAACTTCTCGCGTTCCTGGCTGCCGGCCGGCGTGGCCGACGCGCCCACCAGCACGCCCATGAACGCTATGCCGGCGAGGCCCAGTTGGACTGGTCTCGCGGCTCCTCTGAACGACACGACGGAAATCGCCTCACTTCCTGGAGTCGGAATTCGCGCTCAGTGCGCGGACGCGGGCTGTGAACCCGCCGGGACGGTGACGCACCTGTCCCGTTGTCACGGTGTACGGCCCCCCGGCCAGTGGCCGGAGGGGCCTGCTCCCTGTCCGGCGTCGTGCTTCTCCGCCGGATGGGCCACAAAGGTGGTGGGTGGCCATCGATTCCGCAGGGGCGGACCGGCGCGGCCGACCCGCCCGGCTACCAGTTGGTGAACGCCCCGTCCGCCGTACGCAGGTGCGGGCGCTCGTCCGCCGTGGCTTGGTACCGGCGCGCCGCCTCCCGGTCGATGTCGACGCCGATGCCGGGCAGTTCACTCAGCTCCACCCGCCCCGGCACGATCGTCGGCCGGGCCGTGAAGAGGGCGGCGATCGCCGGATCGGGATCGGTCTGGTGCTCCTGGATCGCCACATTGGGGCAGGCCAGGTTGAGTTGGAGCGAGGAGGCGGCGGTGACCGGACCGAGCGGGTTGTGGGTGGCGAGCTTGATGTGGTGGGTCTCCGCCATCGCCGCGATCTTCTTCGCCTCGGTCAGGCCCGCCGCCACCCCGATGTCCACGCGCGCGTAGTCGATGAGGTCGTCCTCGATGAGGGTCTTGAACTCCCATTTGGAGCCGTACTGCTCACCTGCGGCCAGTGGTACGCCGGTGCGGGCCCGCAGCATGCGGTAGCTGTCCGGGTTCTCACAGCGCAGCGGGTCCTCGACGAAGTACGGGCGGGCCGCCTCGATCTCCCGGCACAGGGTCAGTGCCTCCGGCGGATCCAGACGCGTATGGACGTCGAGGATCAGCTCCACCTTGTCGCCGACCGTGTCCCGCACCTGGTGGAAGAGGTCGACCGAGTCACGCAGGCAGCGGCGGGCGTCGAGTGTGCCGTCCTCGTCGTGCGGCGAGGCGAACCGCAGATGGCGCCAGCCCTCGGCGACCAGGTCGCGGCAGCGGTCCAGGAACCGTGCGCGGTCGTGATAGCCGTCGCCGACATGCACATAGGCGGGTACGTGGTCACGCACCCGGCCGCCGAGCAGTTCATGCACGGGTACGCCGAGCGCCTTGCCGCGGATGTCCCAGAGGGCCACGTCCACTGCTGCGATGGCGGCGCCGAGTATGCGGTCGGCGGGGAAGAACCCGCGCCGGAACATGACCTGCCAGAGGTGCTCGATCCGTCGCGGGTCCTCGCCGACGATCAGCTCCGCGAGGTGTTCGAGACCCCCGGCGACCGCCCGCTGGCGCGACCTGATGCCGACCTCGCCCAGACCGTGGATGCCCTCGTCGGTGTCGACCACGACCAGCATCATGCTGTCGCCGTGGTCGGGGAGAGTCAGCACTTCCAGGCCGGTGATCTTCATTCCACTCCTCTATGAAAACGTTCCCGCAATTTCAGTGCCGTTCTTGAGAGCACATCATCGACAGCAGTCGGGCCGCAGCGCAAGACCCGTGCATACAGAAGGTTTCCCTCGATGAAATACTCCGGACACATCTCTTGACACGCCCTGGGAACGTTCGCAAACATCAACCGGACTCGCAGGGTTCCGATGCGAGACGACCGGGTCCCCCGGCTCACAACGACGAGGAGGCCGTTCGTGGCAGTAACGATCCGGGAGGTGGCGAGCGCCGCAGGCGTCTCGGTGTCGACGGTGTCCCGTGCGTTCACCGCACCCGACCAGGTGCAGCCGACGACACGGCAGCGCATCCTCGACGCCGCGACCAAGCTCGGCTACTCCCCCAACCCGGCGGCCCGTTCACTGCGCGGCGGCGGCACCGGAACGCTCGGCCTGATCGTCCCGGACATCGCCAACCCGTTTTTCCCGCCGATCATCAAGGCGATGCAGGCCCGCGCCCGACACCTGGGCTACACGGTCCTGGTCGCCGACAGCGACGAGCGCGAGGCGGACGAGCTGGCCGCCATCGCGGCCGTCTCGAAGCGGGTCGACGGCCTGATCCTGTGGGCCTCCACCCTCACCGAGGACCGGCTCCATGAACTCGCGGGCCGGATGCCACTGGTGGTGGTGAACCGCCACGTACCGGGCATCCCCGAGGTCCGTATCTCTCTGTCCGCCGGCATCGCGCAGGCCGCCGAACAGCTGAAGGCGTACGGTCATAGGCGCTGCGTCTTCATCAACGCGTCCCGCGCCGAGCTGAGCCGCGGCAAATCCATCCAGGAGTCGTTCGAAGCGCTCGATCTCTCCCTGTCCGAGCTCGGCCCGTACGAGCCGCGGTTCGAGACGGGCGTGCATGCCGCCACCCTCGTCGCCGCCCACGAAGCGACGGCCGTGATCGCCCACAACGACCTGGTCGCCCTCGGCGTGCTGCACCAGATGGCCAACCTCGGCATGAGCGTGCCGCGCGATGTCAGCGTCATCGGCATCGACGACACATTGCTCGCCTCCGTCTCCACCCCCAGCCTCACCACGATCAGGATCGACCCCGAAGAGATCGCCACGCGGGCGGGGGACCTCCTGATCGAGACGATCGCGGGCAAAGCAGGCCGCACCGGGCGAGGACTTGACGTCACTTCCCCCTTCGTGGAGATCGGCTCCCGCCTGATCCCCCGCGCCTCGACGGGCCCCGCACCCGCCCACTGATCCACGGCGCACACCACCACCGCGGACACAGCACCGCACCACACCGCACCCACTCCTGCCCTTCTTGGAGCCGTTATGCCCAGAAACTCCCGTCGTACGGCCATACTTGGCTGCATGGCGCTGACCGCTACCCTCGCGGGCTGTTCCTCCCTCACCCCGAGCAGCGCCGCCGGGGACGGCGATCTCGTACTGCGGGTGCAGGGCATGCCTCCGGCCACCGACAAGCCGGGGCTCGCCCTGTTCAAGAAGCAGGTGGCCGACTTCGAGAAGGCCAACCCGGGCATCAAGGTCAAGGGCTCGACCACGGTCTTCGACCCGCTGACGTTCTCCGCGAAGCTGTCCGGCGGCAATGTCGAGGACGTCATCAAGGTTCCGCTGACCGAGCCGCCGCGGCTCATCCAGCAGAAGCAGGTGCAGCCGATCACCGGGCAGCTCAAGGAGTGGGAGCACTTCAAGGAGTTCAACCCCCAGGTCCTCCAGCCGCTGACCGACAGCGCCGGCGACGTGTACGGCGTACCGCAGAATCCTTACGCCCAGGGCCTGGTCTACAACCGCGAGCTGTTCGAGAAGGCCGGGCTCGACCCCGACACACCGCCGGCCACCTGGGCGGAGGTCCGCACCGCCGCCAAGAAGATCAGCGACAGCACCGGCAAGGCGGGCTTCGTCCACGAGTCCAAGGACAACCAGGGCGGCTGGCAGCTGGCGATGCTGACGTACGCCTTCGGCGGCGAACTGCAGAAGGAGCAGAGCGGCACGTACACCGCCACGCTCACCGGGGAGCCCACGAAGAAGGCGCTGCGGCTGCTCAAGGACATGCGCTGGAAGGACGACTCGCTCGGAAAGACCCTCCTCAACAATCAGAACGATGTGATCAAGCAGTTCGCGGCCGGGCAGGTCGGCATGTTCATGGGCAGCCCGGGGACGTACCGACTGGCGAAGATGCAGTTCGGCATGGAGAACACCGACGCGTTCGGAGCGGCTCCGATGCCGCAGTCCGGCGGCGACGCCACACTCACCGGCGGCGACATCTACATGGTCCCGAAGTCCGCGGACAAGAAGCACGCGGCAGCCGCCGTCGATTGGCTGACCTTCGCCTACGCCAAGCCGCAGTACAGCACCGACCTGGCCGCCGAGCAGGCCAAGGCGCTCTCCGCAGACCCGAAGTCCGCGGTGGGCGTGCCGACGCTGCCGGTCTTCGACAAGAAGCGGCAGACCGAGATCGACGCCGCGATCAAGCCGTACGTCAATGTGAAGCTGCAGAACTTCAAGCCGTACATCGACGGTCTCTCCACGCTGAAGCTGAAGCCGGAGCCGCCGTACCAGGCACAGAAGCTGTACACCGCGCTCGACCCGGTGGTCCAGGCTGTGCTCACCAAGCGCGACGCCGACATCGACTCCCTGCTCGCCTCGGCCGAGAAGGACGTCAATGCCAAGCTCGCCGCGGACCAGAAGTAGCCGGCCCATGGCCCTGCTCACTCCGTCCCGCCGCCCCGCCGCTGTGTCCAAGGACCCCGCGCCGCGCACCCTGCCACTGCGGCAGCGTGGCACCGGCGCCCGCAAACAGTTCACGGCCTGGCTGTTCCTCGTCCCCGCGCTCCTGGTCTTCGGGCTCTTCGCCTGGTGGCCGATCGTGCGCAGCATGCTGCTCAGCTTCCAGAAGACCAACCTCGTCGATCCCGCGGTCTGGGTCGGCCTGGACAACTTCCGTACGCTCTTCGACGACCCGCTGCTCGGCACCGCCGTCGGGAACACCCTGTTCTTCGTGGTCCTCGGCCTGCTGATCGGTTTCCCGGCGCCGCTGATCCTGGCGGCGATCATGTCGACGGTGCGGCGCGGCGCGGGCGTCTACCGATTCCTGGTGTATCTGCCGGTGGTCATCCCGCCCGTCGTGGCGATCCTGCTGTGGAAGTGGTTCTACGATCCCGGGAGCGGGCTCTTCAACAACGTCCTCGGCAAGGTCGGGCTCGGACCGTACTCGTGGCTGGAGTCATCCGACAGCGCCATGCTCTCGCTGGTCCTGGAATCCACCTGGGCGGGCATGGGCGGCGCCGTCCTGATCTACCTCGCGGCGATGGTCGGCATCCCCGGCGAACTCTATGAGGCCGCCGAGATGGACGGCGCCGGGATCTGGCGGCGTATCTGGCATGTGATGCTGCCCCAGCTCCGCTCCGTCATCGGACTGCTGCTGCTCGTCCAGCTGATCAACACGGTGCAGGTCTTCACCGAGCCGTACGTCTTCACCGGCGGCGGACCCGAGAACTCCACCCTCACGGTCCTGCTGCTGATCTTCCGGTACGCCTTCCAGGACGGCGACTACGGCCAGGCCGCCGCGCTCTCCTTCCTGATGGTGCTCACCCTCGCCCTGCTCTCCGCGGTCTATCTGCGGGCCACCCGCAGCTGGAGCACGTCATGACCACGCTCACCACCTTCGTCTCCACCAACGACCGCCAACGCCCCGGCGTACGCGCCGCAGTGCGCTCCATCCAGGTGTTCACCCTGATCCTGCTGCTGCTCATCGGCATCGGACCGCTGTACTGGATGGTCAAGGGCGCGGTCTCACCGCCCACCGAGCTCACCACTCAGCCCCTGTCCCTCTGGCCTGACCGGCCCGCCCTGGGCAATTTCGCGACGGCGTACACCGATCTGAGTGTCGGCCGCTATCTGATGAACACCTTCCTGGTGGTCGGCGGATCGTGGTTCGTGCAGCTCTTCGTCTCGGCCACGGCGGGCTTCGCCCTCTCGGTACTCAGGCCGAAGTTCGGCAAGGTCATCTACGGGGCGATCCTCGCCACGATGTTCGTGCCGTACACGGTGAACATGGTCAGTCTCTTCATGACCGTGATCGATGTGCCGTTCCTCCACCTCAACCTGGGCGACACCTACTGGGCGATCTGGCTGCCGGCCGGCACGAACGCCTTCACGGTGCTGCTCGCCAAGCAGTTCTTCGACGCCCTGCCCAAGGAGCTGTTCGACGCGGCGCGGGTCGACGGGGCGAACACCTGGCAACTGCTCACCAAGATCGTGCTGCCCATGAGCAAGCCGGTGATCGCCGTGATCAGTCTGCTCGCGGTGATGCACTCCTGGAAGGACTTCATCTGGCCGCTGGTGGCCATCACCGACCCGGAGAAGCAGCCGATCAGCGTCGCTCTCGCCCAGCTCGCCACGCAGGCTCCGCAGGACCAGCTGATCGCCGCGATGGTGCTCGCCGTCGCCCCGCCGGTGCTCGTCTTCGTCGTCTGCCAGAAGTACATCGTCGCCGGGCTCGGTTTCACCGGAGTCAAGGGCTGAGATCCCCCGGAGCCGGGTGTCCAGTTCCGCCGGAACCGACGCCGAGCTCTCCGCTCCCCTGCCACAGCTTCCGCTTCGGAACATCCGGAGCATCTCGAACACCCCCGCCAAGAGAAGGGCACCTCCATGTCAGTCGCCCGCCGCAGATTCATCCAGGGCACGGCCGTCGCCACCGGCGCCGCGCTGTTGCCGACCGTTCCCGCATACGCCGCGGACCCGGTCACCATCCAGGCCGACGGCATCACCCTGGTCGGCCGCAGCGACGGCAGCGTCCTCGTGCAGGACGGTGCGGGCGCCGACCGCATCCTGCTCAACCACTTCATGTTCAAGGACTCCGCGCTCGGCCAGCAGCGCACCTTCGGCGGTACGCCCGCCCGGATCACGCTCCCCGACGGGCGGCCCGCGATCCAGGTCACGTACACGATGGCGAGCGGGACGTCCGGAATCACGGTGCGCGGCACCTTCGACGTCACTGCTCGCACGGCACACATGAAGTGGGAGGTGGGCGGCTCCAGCACGCTCACCCCGACCGGCTTCATGTTCTCCCGCACGGTGTACGGAGCGAGCGCGGCGGAGTCGTACGAGGCGCTGACCGTGTGGGAACGGGACGCCCGGGGCGGCATTCCGTACGAGGTGAACGCGGGCGGCGTGTACGTGGAGAGCTGGGCGGGATCGAAGGGCTTCTTCTGCCTCTCGTCCACCAACCCCGCGAACACGAACGCCACCTGGATCCATTCGCCCGGCACCTCGACCGGTGCGAGCACCGCCGTCACCGAGGCCGATCTGGTCCTCGGCGATCTGCGGCCGCGCGCGGCGGGAGCACTCGCCGCCAAGAGGCCCCTCGGCGTGGAGGTGTGGACGGACCAGCCGTTCAACCTCTACAAGGCGGCCGGGCAGACGATGACGCTCAAGGCGCAGGTCGTCAACGGCTCCGCCGCGGCCAGGAAGGTGACCCTGACGTGGTGGGCGCGCGACTTCGGCGGCACGAAGATCGCCGGTGGAACGCTCTGCAAGACCCTCGCGGCGGGCGCCGCCTGGGACTCCTCCTTCCCCGTGACCTCGCCGTCGCAGAACATCGTGTTCACCGGGGTGGAGGTGGTCAGCGGAAGTGACAAGGCGCTGGCCCGCACGAATCTGAGCGTGCTCCCGGAGTTCACGTACAAGGCGGGCAAGGAGTCGATGTTCGGCCTCGCCAACTACCCCTGGCTGCTCAAGCCCAGCAAGGAGGCCGTGCTCGGGCTGGTCAAGACGCTCGGCATCAAGTGGATCCGCATCGCCTACGCGGGCGCGCCGGGCATCGACACGGCGACTCTGGACGCGAACGGCATCGGGCACAACGTGGAGCTGTCCGGCATCCCCGTGGGCGGCAGTGCGGAGCAGATCACGGCCTGGGCCGACACGAATGTCGCCAAGGCCCTGAACGCCGAGGCCGAGTACTTCGAGGTGAGCAACGAGGTCAATCAGCCCTGGATGTCGGGCCGCGGCGCGGACGCCTATGTCCGGGACGGCCTGCGCCAGGTCACCACGCGCCTCGACGCGGCGGGCTCGCAGATGAAGGTCATGAACGCCGGCCTCGGCGGCATGGACTACGTGTGGACGAAGAACTTCCATGACGCGGGCGGCTGGGACCTCATCGACGCCTTCGCCTTCCACCCCGGTCGCGGCAATTTCACGCCCGACTTCGCGCCGCCGCCCGAGGAGTGGACACAGGGGTCGGCCGGCTCGTACTGGAACTTCCTCGGGGCGCTGCGCAAGGCGAACCAGGTCCTTGAGGAGTACGGCGGCGACAAGGAGCTGTGGCTCACTGAGGCATACGCACCGACCCGGCCCAACGCGTGGTGGAGCGACACCTACCGGCACGCGGCCGAGAACACGCTGCTCACGCTCGCTCTCGCCAAGGCCGAGAAGGTACGTGCCGTCAACTGGTACCAGCTGCACGACTCGGTGCTCTACCACCCCCAGGAGGCCGATCCGGCCAACGCCGAGTACCACTACGGCCTGATGAACCGCGACACCAGCGCCAAGCCCTCCCTCCTCGCCTTCGCGACCGCCGCCCGGGTCCTGGACGAGGCCGAGTTCGTCCGGCATCTCGCCTTCGCGGACAAGGACATCAAGGGGCTCCTCTTCACCACTCCCGGCGGACCGGTGTCGATCCTCTGGAGCCGCAAGGACGGGTACATCCTCAACTCCGAGCACGGTGAGGATCCCTGGTTCGCCTCGCCGGAGCCCTGGGTCGACACCTGGACGACCAGGACCCCGGTCGTCGCCCACTCGGGGACGGTCAACGGCACGGTGCGGGAGCTGAACTGCATCGGCCAGGAACGCTCCCTGAAGGCCGCCGGCGGCAAGATCACCCTCACCCTCGACGGCGCCCCGCGCATCTACTACGGGCTCGCCGCCAATCCTGACTGGAAGTAGTGACGTACGACATGAGGAACGAAACCGCACGGCACGACATCACCGTCGTCGGCGGCGGCCTGGCCGGGGTCTGCGCGGCGATCGCCGCGGCCCGGCTCGGCCGGAGCGTCGCGCTGATCAACAACAGGCCGGTCCTCGGCGGCAACGCGAGCAGCGAGGTCCGGGTCTGGGTGTGCGGCGCGACCGGCCACGGCAAGAACCACCATGCCCGTGAGGGCGGCATCATGGGCGAGCTGCTCGTGGAGAACCAGTTCCGCAACCCGGACGGGAACCCCTACTACTGGGACGCCGTGGTCCTGGACGCCGTGCGCGCCGAGCCCGGCATCACGCTCTACCTCAACACCGACGTGCGCGAGGTCGACGCCGAAGGTCCGGACGAGGCCCGGCGGATCACCTCGGTCACCGGCTGGATGATGGGCTCGGAGCGGCGGATACGTTTCGAGAGCTCGCTCTTCCTCGACTGCACGGGAGACGGCCTCATCGGCCACCTGGCCGGCGCCCACCACCGCATCGGCCGGGAATCACACGCCGAGTACAACGAGGCATGGGCTCCGGAGACGGCCGACGACATCACCCTGGGCTCGACCCTCCTCTTCTACACGAAGGACGCCGGTCACCCGGTCAAGTTCGTTCCGCCGAACTTCGCCAAGGACATCACCGGGACCTCCATCCCGCAGCGTCGCATCATCAAGGCGGGCGACAACGGCTGCGCGTACTGGTGGATCGAGTTCGGCGGCGAACTCGACACCGTCCACGACAACGAACGCATCCGCGACGAGCTGTGGTCGGTGATCCACGGCATCTGGGACCACATCAAGAACTCCGGCGAGTTCGACGCGGAGAACATGACCCTGGAATGGGTGGGCTCGATCCCCGGCAAACGGGAGTACCGGCGCTTCCTCGGCGACTACGTCCTGCACCAGGGCGACATCCTCGGCCAGACCGAGTTCGACGACCGGGTCGCCTTCGGCGGCTGGTCGATCGACCTGCATCCGCCGCAGGGCATGTACGCCACCGAGGCAGGTGCCAAACAGCTCTACGCGGACGGCATTTACCACATCCCGTACCGCAGCCTCTACTCGGTGAACACCGAGAACCTGCTCTTCGCCGGGCGCAACATCTCCGCCAGCCATGTCGCCTTCGGCTCGACCCGCGTCATGGCGACCTGCGCCACCATCGGCCAGGCGGCCGGCACGGCGGCGGCACTCTGCGCCACCGGCGAGGTCACCCCGCGCGAACTCCCCGTCCCCCAGCTGCACCGGGCGCTGCTGCGCCAGGATGCCTCGCTCATCGGCCTCGCCTCGACGGACCCGGAGGACCTGGCGCTGCGGGCAACGGCCACGGCATCGTCCACCTTGAGCAGCCTGGCCGTCGAGGACTCCGACGAGCTGTGGCCGCTCACGGCGGACGCCGGACTCGTCCTCCCCGCGGACCCGGACCTCTCCGGGGTGGAACTCCTCGTCGACGCCGACCGCGACACCGAGATCGTGATCGATCTGTACGACCCCGAACTCGGCCAGAACTATGTCCCGCGCCGCCTCGTCACCTCTATCACCCTGCCCGTCTCCGCCGGTGCCCGGCAGTGGCTCAAGACCGGCCTGGACTGGACTCCCGAAACCCCGCGCAACGCCTTCCTGGTCGTCCGCGCCAACGACGCCGTCGCCCTGCACCGCTCCGACCGCCCGACCCCCGGCGTCCTGTGCTTCACCCGCGTGCCGCTGCGCCCGTCGGACGAATCGCCGCAGCCGCTGCGCGAGTGGACGGACAAGGGCCTGCTCCGCCGCACCTTCTGTCTCCGTACGGGAGAGACCGCGGCCTACTCCCCCGCCAAGGCCACCGACGGCTATGCCCGCCCGTACGCGGGACCGCACATGTGGGTCTCCGGACCACTGGCGGACGCCTCGTCCCCCTGGCTCCGGCTGAGCTGGCCCGAACCCGTCGCTCTGGGCCGGATCGAGGTCATCGCCGACGACGACGTCAACGAGGACCTGATCAACCTCCACCATCACCGCACGCCCTTCGATACCCTCCCCACCCTCCTTCGCGACTACCGCGTCGAGGCACTGGATACTGACGGCAGCTGGCGTGTTATCGCCCATGTGGCGCAGAATCGTCGGCGACGCGAGGCGCACGCACTGTCGGCGCCGGTCACCACATCGGCGATCAGGGTCGTCGTCGAAGCCACCAACGGAGCGGAGGCGGCGCACGTCGTCGCCGTGCGCGCCTACGAGTAGAAGCACCGACGCAGGAGAGTGACTGGATGGTCGGAAGAGCGATGGTCACCGGGGCCGCCGGGCGGATCGGGCGAGCGGTCCTCGCGCTGCTCGCCGAGCGCGGCATCGAGGCGAACGCCTTGGTCCTCGATGATCCCGGTGACCTCGCGGCACGCCTGGTCGTGACCGGTGACGCCGCCGACGCGAAGACCGTGCGGGCGGCCCTGGAGGGCGCCGACGCGGTCATCCACCTGGCGGCGATCCCGACCCCCGCGCGCAACACCGCGTTCGAGGTCTTCGCGGGCAACAGCCTGTCCACCTTCACCGTCCTGGAGGAGGCCGGCCGGGCCGGCATCCGCCATGCGGCGGTGGCGAGCTCCTGGGGTGTCACGGGCCTGCCCTGGACGCACGCCGAGGATCCTCATCCGCCGTACGCACCGGTGGATGAGGCGATGGCCTCCCAGGTGGCCGACCCCTACGGCCTCTCCAAACAGGTCGACGAGCTGACAGCCCAGATGATGGCGCGGCGGCACGGGATGAGCGTGGTGTGCCTGCGCTATCCGTACGTGGGCGGATTCGAGGAGCGGCTGTACGCCCACGCCGCCCGGCTCACGGCCGACCCGGCCGCGGGGGCGAGGGACCTGTGGACCTACCTCGAGGTCCATGACGCGGCGAGGGCCGCACTGCTGGCCCTGGACGTACCCGGCCGTGCGGCGCACGCGGTACACCTCTGCGCCCCGGAGATCATCGTGCCGTACCCGACGGAGGAACTGCTGCGCCGCTACCACCCCACCGCCGTGCTGCGGCACCCGCTGCCGGGGCGCACGGCTCCGGTCGACACCTCGGCCGCGCGCAGGCTGCTGGGGTTCACGGCACAGAATCTTCTCGGTCACGGGGCGGTTCCGCCGAGTTGAGATCATGACGGCCGTCGAGCCGCCGCGGAAGGGGAAGAAAAGGACGTTCCCCGAGGCCGTTGTTGTACCGGTCATGGGCGTGCCCGGAGCGGATGCCGGACTCCGGTTGTGGACGGCCTTGTTGTCGGGCCCTCGTTCAGGCGAGGACCCGACAACATGGCGGGGCGTGACCTCAGGGGCGACTCCAGTCACCCAGAACCGTCGGGTGCACCCAGTGCAACATCGTGATGGCATGCGTCAGGCGCATGTCCGGCCAGCCGCTCACGACTCCGTAGCTGCCCTCGTCGAAGTGCATCACCTCGTGGCCGTCACACCACCACCGAGTCGTCAACGGCATCCGCGGGAACTCACCGCCGAACGGAATCAGCACCAGCATCACTGCCCATACCGGCGAGAACAGCCACCACAGGAACCAGCCGGCCAAGTGCCCCTTGCGACCGCGCAGCACCGGCCCGCCGCTCACCTCGACCCGCCACGACGTACGGGCGAACCGGAAGATGCTCCCCCGCCGACGCGTCACCCGCGCCAGCGGCTCGCCCTGAGAACCGAGCACGCGGTACACCGCCGTACCGGAATCGGCCGACTCGGTCTCGATCGCCATCACCCATGCCTGACGTCGCGGGTCCCCCCACAGCGTCAGATGCCGCCAGTCCTTGTCCTGCGTCTTCTTGTCCCGCTTGACGTCATCGACGAACAACTCGTATGCGGTCACCTGCGGAGAAGGCTCCCCACCGGGCTTCGACGACAGCAACGGACCCGCCCATGTCCCGGCCGGCCGTTTCGCGAGCGTCTTCTCGTCGAGCTGCATCCTGACATTGATCTTGGTCCCCGGTGCTATACCGGTCACGTATGTCATCCCGTCCCCCGTCCGATCGGCCGACCCGGCCATCGAGGCGAATCGTACGGCCCGCCCCGGCGTCCCGGCCGTCGGGAGTCGCCCGCCCGCGCCCACCATCGGCTTCCGCGGCTGATGGCCCATCACGGCCGACACCCCGCTGGTACCGAAACGGTGTGTCGCGGCTGCATCCGGATCCCGGAGCACTCCCTCATATGCTCACCCGATGGCCACCGCACTGATGCTCGCCGGAACCGGCGTCGCGCTGCTCATCTCGATCATCGTGATCGTGCTGCTGCTGTCCGGACGCCGAGTACGGCGCGGCCGGAAGCTCGGCCGCTACCCCTACCGCGCAGACAACAACGGCGGCTCGTAGACGAGCAGCCCCCACGGGACGCCGACACAGCGCCGTTCCTGCTCCGGCTGCTCCGCCAGCACCCGGCAGCCCGGTCCGGAGCGCCGCTTCCTTCCTCGGCGACTCGGCGACGCTGTGAGGTCAGCCCTCTCCGTTGCCGCCGCCACCGTTCCCGTGTCCCACCGAGATGTCCCGGACAGCCGGCGCCCTGCCTCGTTGCCGACGCCATGCGCTCAACCGACCGACACCCCGTCGGGCGGGCGCACCACGCAGGGGCGAAGCCCGGCGTGGAAGCCGGCACCCACCTGCGCCAGGGGTCGGCTGATAGCTTGGCCTCCATGATGGTGGCGTTGATCGACTCAGGGCTCGGCCTCCTTTCCACCACAGGGTGGCTTCGGCACCTCGCCCCGGAACTCGATCTGCTTCTGCTTCTGGACCCCGACGGCGCCCCCTGGGGATCGAGAACGGCCCCCTTCGTCACGGACCGTCTGTTCAGTGCGGCCCAAGTGGCCGTCCAGCGGGGCGCCGACGCCTTGGTGGTCCCCTGCAACACCGCGACCGTCACCGCGATCGACGCTCTGCGCGAGAGTTTTGAACCCCGTGTGCCGGTGATCGGAACCGTGCCCGCCGTGAAGTCGGCCGCGGCGGCCGGCCGAGCCATCGCCGTGTGGGCAACCGTCCGGACCACGGCGAGCGACTACCAGGCCCGCCTGATCGCGGACTTCGCGAACGGCCGGCCCGTCGCACGTATCGCATGCCCTGGTCTGGCGGAGGCGATCGACCACGGAGACACCGCCGCGGCGACGGAAGCGATCGCCGACGCGGCCGGGCGGACCCCGCGGAATTGCGACTCCGTGGTGCTGGGATGCACGCACTACCCCCTGATGGCGCCCGAGATTCTGCGGAGCCTGCCCACCGGAACCACCCTGTACGACAGCGCGGAGGCGGTCGCCCGCCAAACGCTGCGGCGATTGGACCGGGCAACGCCATCGCACGGCACCACGGGCGCCATCGACGTGCTGCTCAGCGGTCGCCACGGAGATCTCCCCGCAGGCGCCCACTCCTACCCCGTGGGCCGCGCCCTGGCCGCCGCGGCGCGGGTGCCGCGCGACATTCTCATGACCGCCGCAACTCGGGCCTCGATGAACGCTCCGGCGTTCTGATCGAGCGCCGGAACCTCCACAGCTTCGCCGCCCGGGGGTACGGTCCCCGGATTCGGAGGCCGAGCATCTCGCCTCGTCAGCGTTCGGTCGCCGACGGTTCCCGCCGGTCCTCCAGCCCCTCGTCGCGCCGAGGGCGCTGGGTGAGCACGAGCGGGCCGCTCTCGGTGATGGCGACCGTGTGTTCGGAATGGGCGGTACGTGAGCCGTCGGCCGAGCGGATCGTCCAGCCGTCGGGGTCGTAGACGATCTTGTTGGTGGAGCGGGCGAACCAGGGCTCGATCGCTATCGTCAGTCCGGGGCGCAGCTTGAAGCCGCGACCGGGCCGGCCGTCATTGGGTATGTGCGGGTCCTCATGCATGGTGCGGCCGAGGCCGTGACCGCCGAATTCCAGGTTGACCGGGTAACCGTAGTCCGAGGCGACCGCGCCGATGGCTGCGGAGACATCCCCCAGCCGGTTGCCGGGCCGGGCAACCTCGATCGCGGCTTCCAGCGCGACCTCGGTGGCCCGTATCAGCCGCAGGTCCTCCTCGGCAGGCGTGCCGACGATGACGGAGTACGCCGAGTCGGCGACCCAGCCGTCGATGCCCACAGCCATGTCCATGCTCAGCAGGTCCCCGTCGCGCAATGTGTAGCTGTGCGGCAGACCGTGCAGAACGGCGTCATTGACCGAGAGGCACACCACATTGCGGAAGGGGCCGCGACCGAACGAGGGTGAGTAGTCCCAGTAGCAGGATTCCGCGCCGCGCTCCTTGATCCGACGGCGGGCATGGTGTTCCAGGTCCATCAGATCAACACCCACCGCGGCGAGGTCACCGAGCTCCGCCAGCACCTGCCCGATGAACTGACCCGTGACGCGCATACGTTCGATCTGATCGGGAGACTTGAGCTCGATCACTGGCGATCCTCGATTTCCAGATGGCGTGAAGGTATTTTTATACCGGAGGTATTTTTATACCAGATGGTGGAGTGGTTGTCGTCCGAAGGATGTGGCCATACCGTGGTCCGCATGGTCCGTCATCCGCTCGCCCCCGAACAGATTGACGCGGGACGATGCCTCGGGGCCTTCCTGCGCGACGCCCGGGGCGGGCGTCGCCTCGTCGAGGTGGCCCTGGCAGCGGGCATCTCACCGGAAACCCTCCGCAAGATCGAGACCGGTCGGCTGCCGACGCCCGCGTTCGGCACCATCGTCATGCTGGGCGAGGTGCTCAGCATCTCGCTGCCCCGGCTCGCGGACGCCTGGCGCGCCGGTCTGATCCAGCACGAAGGCGTCGCCGCTCCGGTGGCCGGTGCGGTCGGCACCGCCGCCACGCATCCGGTGGTGCCCTCCGGTGCTGGGCTCTCTTGACGTACCCGTAGGGGAAGAGCATCCCGCTGCGCCCCCGTTGCCGCTCAAGGATCCATCAGCGCCACCCGCCGGCCTCCGGGCCCGCGAAAAATCTCCGGGAAAAGTCGCGCCGTCGGCGATGAGTTCCGTCGGGGTGCGCGGTCCAACTACATGACAGCAAGTGATAGCCAATATTGCAGGAGCACCTCATGCGGAAGATCATCGCCGGTCTGTTCTCGTCTCTGGACGGCGTGGTGGAGGCCCCGGAACTGTGGAACATGCCGTACAGCAGCAGCGAGACGGGCGCGGCCCTGATGCGGCTGTTCGAGGACGCCGACACCGCTCTCCTGGGCCGCAGCACCTACCAGCAGTGGAGCTCGTTCTTCCCGCACGCGTCCAACGAGCAGGTACCCACCGCGGACTGGATGAACTCCTCCCCCAAGTACGTCGTCTCCTCCACACTCACCAGCGTGGATGAGTGGAAGAACAGCAACTTGGTCACCGGGGAGGACATCACCGGTCAGATCCGGGCGCTGAAGGAGCAGCCCGGCGGCACCATCAATGTCGGCGGCAGCATCACCCTGGTCCAGTGGCTGATGCGCAACGGCCTGCTGGACGAGCTCTACCTGCAGATCAACCCGGTCGTCGTCGGCACCGGGCGCACCCTCGCCGGCGGTGAGCAGATCCCCCTGACGCTGGCATCCAGCCACACCTTCGCCAACGGCGTCATCGAGGCCCACTACAGCCTCCAGGCTCGCTGACCCCCAGCACCGAGTCCGTACGGCCGGAGCTGAGCACCCGCCGACGCACAGTGCAGCCGGGTCCGGCCTCCGAGCCGCCCGCCGGGGCTGACTCCTCTGTTCTCCGGCCCTTGCGCCCGCCGCCCCCACCTGGTGGGGGCGGCGGGCGTTGTCGGCGGCCCGGTCGTCTACGGGAGCGCTACGGTCGGGGCTTGTTCGCGAACACCCATCGGTTGCCCTCCAGTGCGTCGTTCCGCTCGGGCAACGGGCCGCGTCCGTGCCGGCGGGTGAAGTCGAAGGGAGTCCGGACCGATGTGGACCAGCCCTTGCGTGCCAGATCACCGACGGAATCGGGCCGCGGCTCCCTGTCGAAGAGGCTGAGCAGGTCGATGCCGATCTGCTGTGCCGTCGAGGTGTAGAGCGGGCTGTCGCGGTACTCCAGCAAGTCCTTTTCGACCTTGACCTCGAACGCCAGGGCGCTTCCTTCCGTACTGAGCCGGTCCACCGTGTCGATGAGGTACGTCTCGGCGGCGGCGGGCAGGTAGAACATCAGTCCCTCCGCCAGCCAGACGCTCGGTGCGGCCGTGTCGAAGCCGGCGTCGGCCAGCGCTCCGACCCAGTCGGCGCGCAGATCGATCGGGATGGGTACGCGCGTTGCCTTCGGGGTGGCCGACAGTCCGTCGAGCACCTTGTGCTTGAACGCCAGCACCCCTTCTCTGTCGATCTCGAAGATCACACAGCCGGGAGGCCAGTCGAGCCGGAACGCCCGTGAGTCCAACCCCGCTCCGAACAGGACGACTTGGCGGGCGTTCCCCGTGTGCACCGACAGGAGGAGAAAGTCGTCGAGGACCCTCGTCCGCAGACCGAAGTAGCGCGCGAATCGTCCCCACAGCGGGTTCGCTTCCCCGTCCGGAACCTGTTGCACACGCACCGGCCAGTCGGCGGACGCCGGTGTGGCGAGCACGAAGTGCTCCGCGTAGACGTCCTGTGCCAGGCTGTCGTGGCGGTGTGTCTCGATCGCTCTTGCCGCGGCGACCATGAGGGCGGTCAGGCCGACACCTCCTTCCACCCCCTCCGTGCCCTCCACGTCTTGCTTGCCTTCCACCTCGGTGTTCCGAGGCGTAGTACCGAACACGTGCTCTCCTTCGGACGAGTTGAGACCCACGAACAGCGAGGAATGCGAGTGATGGATCGGTGGTGGCCTCACAACGCCACCTGTCCGGGCGCCCCGACATGGTCTGCCGACGGCGCACGGTCAGAGCCGGTCGGGTGGGGAGCGGTGTCCAATGCCTCGCTCATCGGATCCTCCCCTCCGGAAGCAGGACGGGTTTGACCACGCGGCCCGCGTCGCAGTCACGTTCGGCCTCGTTGATGTCGGCCAGTGGATAGGTCCGGATCAGCTCGTCGAAGGGAAACCGCCCGGCCTGCCACAGCCCGGTCAGCCGCGGAATCAGCAGGCCCGGAACCGCGTCCCCCTCGCAGATGTGGGAGATCCTCCTGCCCCGGTCCAGTGCCCCCGGTTCGAGCGACAACGCGGTGTGGAGCCGTGCCACCAGGCCGAGATGGCCGGTCGGGCGCAGGGACCGGAGTGCGTCGTTGATCAGCCGGGCGGAGGCCGTGGTATCCAGCGCGTACTGCGCGCCACCGTCGGTCAGTTGCTGGATACGACCGGGCAGACCCGCTGTCGTCGCATGGAGCGGGACCGCGCCGAATCGTTCGGCGAGGGCCAGCCGTTCGGGGTGCCGGTCGACGGCCACGATCACAGCTCCGGAGGCGGCGGCCGCCATCACCGCGGCCAGGCCCACCGCTCCTGCGCCGAAGACCGCGAGGGTGTCACCGGGCCCGACGCCGAAGGAGTTGAAGACCGCACCGGCACCGGTGAGGAAGCCGCAGCCGAGCGGCCCGAGCAGTTCGATGGGCAGCGAGGGGTCGGCGCGGACCGCGTTGCGAGCCGGAACCACCGCGTACTCGGCGAACGAGGACTGGCCGAACCACCGGGGGGCCAGTTCGTCTCCGGCCGCGTCGATGAGCCGCGCGGCGCTCTCCTTGCGCCCTCCGAAGAGGTTGAGCGAGGCGAAGGAGTCACAGTAGGCGGGGGCAGCGCCGATGCAGTTCCGGCAGTGTCCGCAGGAGTCGAAGCTCAGCACCACGTGGTCACCGTCGCTCAGGCCGGTGTCCGGACCGCCCGTCTCCACCACGACCCCGGCCCCCTCGTGACCGAGCACCGCGGGCAGCGGTGAGCGGCCTGCCGAACCCCGGACCGCGAGATCGGTCCGGCACATTCCGCAGCCCGCGATCCTGACCAGGATCTCGCCTTCGGCCGGTCCCGTGTTCAGGGTGACCTCCTCGACAGCGAATCGGCTCTCGTACGAGCGCAGTACCGCCGCGTCGAACCGCATCGTCAGGCCTCCTCCGGACGGTGCACGACGAACGGCCTGAGGTTCCCGTAGAGCCCCCACATTCCGCCCGCGACACCGACACCACTCTCCTTGGTGCCCGCGAAGGGCTGGGCGAGGGACAGTTCCGCGTGGTGGTTGATCCATGCCGTGCCGCACTCCAGCCGGTCCGCGACCGCCTCCGCCCGGTCGAGATCCGTCCCCCATACCGAGCCGCCCAGCCCGAAGCCGGTGTCGTTGGCAGCCTCGACGGCTTCGTCGATGCTCCCGTACGGCAGCACGGGCAGAACCGGACCGAACTGCTCCTCCATCACCACGGGGCTGTCGGGCGGGACATCGGCCAGGATCGTCGGGGCGTAGAAGTAGCCCGGTCGGTCCAGCCGGTGGCCACCGGCCACGGCTCGGGCACCGTCCGCCAGTGCCTGGGCCGTGTAGCGCTCGACCCTGGCCAGTTGGGGGACATTGTTGAGCGGGCCCAGCTGCGTGCCCGGGTCGAGGCCCGCTCCGACAACGACGGTCCTCGCGCGCTGTGCGAGGGCCTCGACCACGTCGGAGTAGAGCCGGGCCGGGGCGTAGACGCGCTTGACCGCCATACAGACCTGCCCGCAGTTGCGGAACGCCGCCCAGAACAGCCGGTCCGCGATCCGCTCCACATCCACGTCCTCCAGCAGGATGGCGGCGTCATTGCCACCCAGCTCCAGGGTGACGCGGCCGAGTGACGCCGCCGCACCCTGCGCGACGGCCCGTCCGGTCGGAATCGAACCGGTGAAAGTCACATGACGGATCCCCGGATGCGAGGCCAGGCGGGCGCCGAGCGGTTCGTGACCGGTGACGATCGTCAGTACGTCCTCGGGGAGGGCGGTGGAGAGGACGGATCCCAGCAGCCGTGTGGCGAGGGGCGTGAATGGGGAGGGCTTGAGCACCATCGTGTTGCCTGCGGCGAGCGCGGGCGCGAACTTCGCCGAGGCGAGCTGGAGGGGAAAGTTCCACGGGACGATCGCGGCGACGGGCCCGACCGGTCGCCAGCGGATCTCACTGCGTACCGGCCTGCCGTCCGTGATGGGTTGGGGCCCGGGGTCGAGCTCGGCGAAGTAGCGCAGGCGGGCCGCTGTGCGAGCGATCTCCGCATACGCCTCGGCCAGGGGTTTGCCCTGTTCACGGGTGAGCAGGGGGGCGATGTCCGTCCCGGCCGCGTCCACGGCGTCGGCTGCCGCGAGCAACGCGGTGGTGCGGGCTGAGCGGTCGGCCCGCCAGCCGCCCCATGCCTCTTGGGCCCGGCCGACGACGGCGTCCAACTCGTCCGGCTGCTGCTCGGGGGCCTCCTCGAAGGCCTCGCCCGTCGCGGGATCGAGGACGGCGAAGCGCTCCCCGAGGGTTCCGGGCGTGTGCCGGCGCTGTTGTGTCACCATGCCCGCGGTCAGCCCGCGGCAGCGACAGCAGCTGCCTGTTCCCGGGCATGCCGGTCCATCTCCGCCCTGAAGGCGGCCACCAGCTGCGGCTGGATCCTTCCGGTGGTGCGGTCGCCTCCCTCGCAGACCGCCCCGCGCACCCCCACGATGTCCGTGCCGATGCGGGTCAGCGCGTCGAGGTCTCCCACCTTCACGCTGCCCGCGAGGGCGGCGAGCAGACCGGCCTCGTGGGCCCTCCTGACGAACTCCGCGCAGACCTCTGGCGGAACGTGGTCGAACAGTCGTGTCCCGTCCTTGACCGCGGTGTCGAGCATGGCCGCGTCGGAGCCGGAGCGACGGGCGATGTCGGGCAGTGCGAGCGGGTTGACGCAGCCGATCCGGTGGGCGTCGGCATAACCCGAGGCGACAACGAACGCGTCCGGCCGATAGTCCTTCACCGCCCGGACGACCCCGCGCATGACATCGATGGCCTGTTCGGGCGTCGTGCATCCGTAGAGGCCGACCTTGATGTAGGTGGCTCCGGAGACAGCCGCGCCGAGCGCCGCCTGGGCCACCGTGCCGGGCTTGTACGGCACGTCTCCCACGGTGGCGGACACCGGCTTGTCCGCGGGGATCGCGTCGCGGATCTCCCTGATGACCCACGGGAAGTTCGCGCCGAGCGAGCCCTCATCGGGCCTCTTGACGTCGACGATGTCAAGGTGCTCCGCCGCCTTCGCGCAGTCGAGGGCTTCCTCGACGCTGTCCGGGGAGATGAGAAGCAACAACGTGGACTCCTTGCACCGCATGTCCTGGCCAAGAGGCAGGCGTGCGAAGTCGCCTGGATGCCTTGCGGTTCGCTCATCATTGCCGCGGCTCGTGACCACCGGTAGGGCGTGCGGAGTCCGAACGGGTAGGGAACGGCGCAACCAACGCGCCGTGCACGCCGGTTCGAACCAGCACCCGCACAACCGCGGGATCCGAAGCCAACCATCAGCGATCGGTTGGGACCTGCTGAGCGGCGAGCCGCCGCCCGACAGGTATCTCAGCGAGGATGCGGCACGTCAGCCCTCGTCCGAACCGGACAGAGCTTCGGCGATCATGCGGGTGGCGAAGTCCGAGTCGTCGGTGATGCGGTTGATGTGCTCCGCGAGCAGGAAAGCGGTGACTTCCAGGGGCGTCATCTCCTCCTCAGTCCACTCTCCGTACTGTTGACGCCACAGGTTGGGGCTCAGACCGGTCCCCGCGGCGATGACCAGCCCGGCCATGGTGGGGACGGCCTCGGGGCGGACGCTCCTGGGCATCATGCGCATCGTGGCCACAAGCGTGGGCACCACGTACTCGATGACGTCCTTGTCATGGTCCTCGTGGGCCTTCCGCAGCCACGTCATGAACATGAAAATGAGCGTGCACGCCCCGTCCAGCAGGTCCTTGGCTCCCTCCGGGCCCAGTGTCGCGGTGAACTGGTCCATCAGCGCCTGTTGTTCGGCGTCGGTCTCGGAGTTGCCGTCGTGGATGCTCTTGAGCCGAGAGTCGATCACCATGAGCGCCGCTCCCACATCGCCGGCGGGAGCATGCTGGGGGTCGCAGGGCGATGACACAGGATTCCTCCTCGGATGGCTGCGCTGAGCAGCGCGGCGTATCCGTACAGTAAACGGCCGACGGGACACGGACCGGTGGGTTGTCCGCATCCCAGGAGACACCGACTACGCGTTCTGGTCTCGTGTGCCGAGTCCGCCCTTGCGGCAGGCCGCCCCGGCGGTGGCCTGCCCGGCGCGGACGACCGGCCGGGTCAGCCCGGCCGCTCGTGGGGATACGTGCGGCGGCGCCCCGAGGAATGATCACTGAATCGAGTGTCGGATGCGCGATCCGATATGCCCTCAGGGTGCCTGGCTCCATTCCGAGGGAGCGACGAGACGAGTTCACCGAGAGGGCTTCGCCGGCTCATGACCACGACGGTGCAGGAACGCCGTCACCGTCCAGTACGAACGTGAATGCCACACCGTGCACGCCAACCACGACGGCTGTCCGGACTGGACGACTGCCGGAAGCTCGCCGACCGCTACGCCGACGGTGGGCCAGGGCCGAATTCCTCTCAGGCCCCGTCGGCCGCACCGCCTGCCCCCGGGCGCAGCACCGGCAGTCCGGCTCGCAGGCGTTCCAGGAACTCCGGCACGTCGATGCTCTCGCCTTCCACGTCGACGACCTCGGCGACGAACGACTCCACGATGTTCGCACTGCCGAAGTCCGCGTCGTCATCGTGGCCGTAGTTGTCCACCAGGCGGGCACCAGGAGCGGAAACGCGGAGATCGTGGTCGTAGTTGATGACCCATGGGGTCTCGATGGTGCGGGTCTCCAGGATTCCGTGGTTGTAGTCGCCGTAGACAAGATGCGTGAAGGTGCCCTCCTGGATATAGATCTCGCAGTCACCACCCTCCAGGGTCTCCGCCCGGGTGGTACCGCCGACGTAGAGCCCCGGCAGAGACCCGTAGAGCGCGATCGGACCGGACACCGTCAGATCGCCGGTGACGACGACCAGGTCCACGCCGTCCAGACTTCCGATCCCGGCGACGGCTTCGAGGAAGCCCCCCTCCAGGACCAGATCGCCGTCGAAGAGCAGGACGTCGTCGTATTCGCGCTCGAAGGAGGCGGAGAGAGCCGGCACGAGACGGGTGTTGGCCTCCGCGAAGGAGAGGCGTTCGGGTACGGAGTTCTTGGTCATGCGGGCGACAATAGGACACGGGTACGACAGTCTTTCGATGTCCTTCTGGTCATCGGGCGCACGGCCCTGTTCCCGGGCCCGCAGGCGGAGGCCGTTCGGCCCTCCGGAACACAGCGGAAGCCGCACACCGGTCGGCCTCGGTCGAGGTGGGACGCGCTCGGCGACGCGGCTTCGACGCCGCAACCGACGCGAACGCACGACCTGACCCTGACGGCGTAGTGGCGCAACTGCCCCGGGACCTGACCGTCCTCCGGGGAGTGGCCGCGGGCGCCCGACGCCTCTTGTCCGACGCACGCAATGCCGGCCGCCGCGAACCGAGTGGTGCCTCAGCTGTAACGCGCCGTCACCAACACCCCTTACTGGACGGCGAGTCCGTCATGCGACGATACGATCAGGCCAACTGGCTTACAAATGCGGTGAGTATGGAGACAAATATGAGCAGCAACGACGCCGACTTCCGTAGGCGGATCCGATCGGACGTGCCGCACTCCGCACGGGTGTGGAACGCTTGGCTGGGTGGTAAGGACAACTACCCGGTTGACCGTGACCTGGCCGACGCGGTCAGCGCGGCCTACCCGCAGATGGTCGACATCGCCCGGGCATCGCGTGCGTTCCAGATTCGCGCGGTCCGGTACCTGGCCGGGCTGGGTGTGCGTCAGTTCCTGGACGTGGGAACCGGCCTGCCGGTGGAGAACAGCACTCACGAGGTGGCGCAGAACATCGTGCCCCAGGCGCGGATCGTCTATGTGGACAACGACCCGATCGTCCTGGTCCACGCCGCAGCGCTGCTGACCAGCGCTCCCGAGGGCCGGACGGAGTATGTGGAGGCGAACCTGTCCGAGACGGATCAGGTGGTGGACGCGGCCTCCGGGACGCTGGACCTGTCGGAGCCGGTGGCTGTAATGCTGCTGTCGACTCTTGGACACCTGTCCCCGGCCGACGGCATCGACGTCGTCCAGCGGTATATGTCCCGCATGCCGTCGGGAAGCTACCTCGTACTGTGCGACACGGTGAAGACGCCCGCCACGCTGGCCGCCGAAAAGGCGTACGCATCGGGCGACAACCCTCCTTACCTGGTGAGGGAGCCCGAGGAGATCACCGGATGCGCCGAAGGTCTGGAACTGGTTGAGCCGGGCTTCGTTTCGATCGCGCAGTGGCGGCCGACGGACGAGGAGCCGGTCCTCGTCGACCAGTGGGGACTCGTCGCCCGCAAGCCGTAAACCTCCCGCGCACCGACAGATCTACGACCATCTCGAAGCAGGGTCGGCTCACCCGGCAACAGCACGAAAACCTCGCGTAGCTCGGGGTTGAGCGGGCGTGACAGCCACCATCGGCCCCGGATCCCCTTGGCCCGGGAACCCGTACTGTCGGCCCGGCCAGGTCGGGCGCCGACCCTGCTGCAACACGACGTCACGACGCTTCGCCCCCTCGTCGACATGCCGCCGGTAGGGCCTGAAGATACGCCCGGTGTTCTCTTCACCAGTGATGACCTCGGGTCAGCGACTCACGTAGTAGCGGAGGGACCGGCGCCCGGCACCCCCGATTGCTGGGCATGGCCGGGTCTCTCAAGGAACGGAGCAGAGTCCGTGAGGTCATCTTCTCTCAGTAGGAACCTCGGCTGTCGCGCCGCCCGTCGCAACGGCTTCGCCGACGCCTGTCGGCGCATTCACGTCGGGCGGGCACATTCCGTGCTCGGCGCAGTCAGTGCCGACGGCACCACCCGGTGCGGCTCCCTGATCAACGAGATCCTGCGCGAGAGCGGCAGCGCATCCGAAGCGGTCCCTGGTCGAGCCGCGGACCAAGATCACCCGCGGGACCGGCAGCAACTCGTTCGATGAGCTACCAGCCGCCGTACGGAGTCGAGAGCGGGCGGGCTCCTAGTCGAGGCCTTCCGCCTTGAGGTCGTAGACCAGCAGGAGCGTCCGGTAGGACTCGTCGGGTACGTCCTCGCACGCCTTCGGCCGATTGAGGAGCGTCGACTGGTTGTCCAGAGCCCGCTCGCACGTGGCTCGCACCTCCTCTTCGGACTGTGTGCAGGCGGTAAGAGCCGTGACCAGGAGTGCCGCTGCGAGTGCGGCGGTGGTGGTCGTGCGAGTGCGCATGATCTCCCTTGAGGCGGTACGTGACGAGGGAGACATTGTCGGACAACAAGGGCCATCGGAGACGGCAGTTGACGCCGTATGCACTCGGACGGGTCACCCTGGAGAAGCGGGCTGACGGTCATGCAGTCGGCCGACGTACTCGTTCGCAGGGATCGGGTTCACCGGAGACGTACACCTTCCTGACGGCGATAGGTCACCGTTGTACGGGGCGGCGGGATGGCGGGCCTTCGACCAGGTGGGCTGAAGGGCGGGGGCGGCAAAGCAAAGGCATGCACACGGAAGAACCCGTACACCCTCGGTTTTGCCCGGCGGCCACAGGTCACCACCGGGATGATCTCTGATTGACCTCAGTCCTGATAGAGACGGGGCAATGACATCAGCCCCGAGGAAGGAAGATCTTGCCCACCGAGACACTGCAGATTCCCACCGAGGACGGCCGGGCCGACGCCTTCGCCGCTTTCCCCGCCGGTGGCGAGCGGCACCCAGGGGTGCTGCTGTACATGGACGCCTTTGGCGTGCGACCCGTACTGAGGGAGATGGCCCAGGAGCTTGCCGAGCACGGGTACTACGTACTCGTCCCCAACCTCTTCTACCGGCACGGCCCGGCGCCGGTGATCGAGCTCCCCGAGCACATCGGAGAAGAGGCCCGCCCCGCGGTGTTCGCCCAGCTGATGCCTTTGATCGAGGCACACACCGCCGAACGTGCCCTGCGTGACGCCGACGCCTATCTCCGGTTCCTCGGCAGCCGGCCTGAGGTCAGCGCCGGACCGGTGGCCGTGATCGGCTACTGCATGGGCGCCGTCCTGGCGATGCGCACCGCGGCGGCTCATCCCGACCAGGTGGCCGCCGTCGCCGGATTCCACCCCGCCCCCTTGGTCACCGACGCCCCCGACAGCCCACACCGCCTCGTCTCCCAGCTCACCGCCCAGGTCCACCTCGGACTCGCCGAGAACGACAGGTCGACCGAGGCCATCAGCGAGTTCAACCAGGCCCTGGATGCCGCAGGCGTCAGCTACACCTCGGAGATCTACCCCGGCACCGTCCATGGATTCACCATGTCCGACACCGACGCCTTCAACCCCTCCGCACTGCAGCACCACTGGGACCGTCTGCTTCCCCTCCTCGACCTCGCCCTGACCAACAGCTGACACTCGCGGCTCCGGATCCCTCAGCCGTCTTTGTTCGCATCAGCGGGCTACGGTGCGCGGCTTCTCCCGCACCTTCGCCGACTGCACTCCCGGCCATCCCGTCGATCGCCTCTCGGTGATCCCGTCACCGGCCGCCGCACTTCGGTGCCCGGACCGGCGGCAGCAAGCACGATCCTGCGCCTGCTCAGCCCCTCCCCCGAGCCCGATGCCCCGTACCGTCCCATCCCGTCCCTGCGTCTGGCCGGTGTCGATGCGTACACCGCGCGCAAGCGGATCCCGGGTCAGTGTGACCGGTTCTGGGCGCGGGCCTCGGCGGCGGACTTCAGCTCGCGCAGCCATGATTCGAGGCCCTCGCCGAGGATCTTGGTCGCGGTGGGAACATCCGCGTCGACCTGGGCGCCGGTATGGGTCTCCTCGGTGCTCACGCGGAAGCCTCCCCTGACCTCGGTGAAGTTCCACACGTGAACGCCGTCGATGTGCAGCCCTTCACCGATCGCGGGGCCCGTCCAGCGGATGCACGAGTGGTGCTTGAGCTGCTGGACGGTCGAGGTGATCTCCAGGCCGGTGGCGGGAGTCGAGGGGTTGGGGGGTATCGGGGTCGTCCACCGGAATGCGGAGCCCTTGCGGAAGGGGCCGTGGTCGAGGCGTTCCACGGTCTCGACGGGGGTCTGCCAGGACGGCCAGCGCTCCACGTCGGTCTGCAGCTTCCAGATGGTGTGCAGCGGGGCGTCGATCACGATCTCGGTCCGATGGCGGACGAGAGCGTCCGGGTCGACGCCCTTCCCGCGGCAGGTGAGGGACTTGCCGGAGTGGGAGGCATGGGAGCCGACGGCGCCGGCGGACGCGGCTGTTGCGCCGAGGAGACCGAGGACGAGCGGGACGGTGAGCAGGGCGGCGGGAATGCCAGTGCTGTGGACGCCGGACATGGAGTTCTCCTCTGCCGATGGGGCGTGAGCGCTGTCTGTCGGGCGGGGCATGCGGCTGTACCGCGCACCCATCGAGATAGATGCTCACGCGTTCGTTAATGGTTATAACGCTTTGCAGATCGGCGGGTCAATGGGTTGCGTGATAGCTTCTAACCAACCCTTGAGGTTGTAGCCGGATGGATGGGAACGGTGGCAGACCATGGCGACGACGGGCGCGAACACCCCGCGGGAGCGCTACCGGGCCCAGGTGCGGGCGGAGATCACAGAACGCGCCTGGGAGCAGATCGCCACGGCCGGGGCGTCCGCGCTCTCCCTGAACGCGATCGCCAAGCAGATGGGTATGAGCGGACCGGCGCTCTACCGCTACTTCGCCAGCCGCGATGATCTGATCACCGAACTCGTCCGTGAGGCGTACCGAAGCCTCGCCGAGACCCTCCGTACGGCCTTTGCCGATGGCGTCGACCTGGCCGGGCTGGCACACGCCCTGCGCGGCTGGGCGCTGGCGGACCCTCAGCGGTACTTCCTCGTCTACGGCACCCCCATCCCCGGCTACCGTGCACCCGCGGACACCACCGCCATCTCCTCCGAGATCATGACGACCCTCCTCGACGCATGCACGGCGCTCGCCCCGCTCAGCGCCACGACACCCTTCGGTACCTACCTGGAGGACCACCGGGACTGGGCCGCCGGCCACTCCGCCCCGCCCGAGGCACTTCACCGGTTCCTGACCTTCTGGACCCGTATGCACGGCGTCCTGTCCTTGGAGCTCGCCGGCCACTTCGCCGGCATGGATCTCGACCCCGCCCTGCTCTTCGCAGCCGAACTGGACGACCTGCTGACACCCCGATCCTGACGTCGCACGCCGCGCAACGCTCCCATCCGGCCCGGAGCCCGATGGGGGGCGAGAGAAGCTGCGCCGAGTCAGAAGGCCGGAGGCCGCGCTGCACCCGGGCCAGAACCGTGATGGGGGGATGGCCCGGGAGCCGGAGGGCGAGGTGGGAGGCCGAGTTCGCCGCGCGTACCGGGGCGGCGGTCGTGTCGAGCGGAGCCCTCGAATAATCCTGTGCCGTGCAGGTCGGTGGAGGTGCAGAATCGTTCCATGGCGGAGATACGGGCGTTCCGGGACGCGGTCAGTGGCTGGGCCGCCGGTGGTCCCGGCGGGCCGGCGAGTGATCTGGCTGTGGGACTGGGAGTGCGAACGGCGGTACTGGTGGAAGGGCTGAGTGACCTCGCGGCTGTCGAGGCACTGGCCGCACGGCGCGGCCGGGACCTGGCCGCCGAGGGGGTGTGCGTCGTGTCGATGGGCGGGGCGATGAGCGTCGGCCGCTACGCCGGCCTCCTCGGGCCGCCCGGCCTCGGCCTGCGTCTGGTAGGCCTGTGCGACGAGGGTGAGCAGCGCTTCTTCGACCGCGGCCTTCAGCGGGCACGGGCGCCACACCGGGACATCTTCGTGTGTGCGGCGGATCTGGAGGACGAACTCATCCGCGCGTTGGGCCCCGCGAGGGTCGCAGAGGTCATCCGGGCCGAGGGCGACTTCCGCGCCTGGCAGACCTTCCAGCACCAGCCCGCGCACCAGGGCCGTCCCCGGCAGCAGCAGTTGCGGCGCTTCCTCGGCACGAAGAAAGGCCGCAAGATCCGCTACGGCCGTCTCCTCGTCGAGGCCCTCGAACCCGGACAGGTACCGGCCTCCCTGGATGACCTCCTCATGAGCCTGTGAATGGGGGGACGAGGAGGGCTGCGGTGGCAGAAGGTTCTCTCGCCTCCACGCGCTCTGCTCCGGCGCGGACGACCCGCTCCGCCTCTCGCACTTCTGGGCCGGCGTGCTGGGCTGGGAGCCGGCCGACGATCCCCACGACGGCATCACCCTCCTGCCGCGTCATCGAGCCGGGCAACAGCTTCCTCCGAAGTTCACCTGGGGCGGCCCGCCACTGATGCCGGGGGCAGACAAGGGCCGGCTGCATTTCGATCTCGCCCCCTCTGTCCATGGCGATCAACGAGCGGAGATCGACCGTCTCGTCTCCCTCGGGGCGACTCGCGTCGGCCTCGGCCGGGCGGCCAGGTGACGATGGCCGATCCCGACGGCCGTGAGTTCTGTGTGGTGACCGCCCCGTGGCACGCCCGTCCCGGAGGCAACGCCCCCCTCACTGCGGGGAGATGCGTACTCGCTCGGCTCACCGACGTACACGACCATCGCTCTGCCGCGGTTCAGGGGGGAGCAAGCTCAGAGGGTGCCGGGCGAGCTGTGATGGACCGCCGCCCCTGCTCGCATTACCCCCGACGTAATCGACGCCTCAGCAGGGCCCTGCCAGGCTTGCCGCCATGACGCACACCATCACCGCAGACGCCACCCGCGCCACCGTTCAGGAGTTCCTCTCCCTCCGCCTGGCCGGGGACACCGAGGGGCTCACCGCGCTCTTCGCCGACGACGTCGACTGGCTGCTCGCCGAGAACCCCGCGGTCCCCTGGATCCGACCGCGCTCCACGGCTGCCGAATGTGCCGCTCAGTCCGTGGAGTTGGCCGAGTACACCGTGGCCGAGGACGCCCGCGCGTCTGTCAGCACGTTCCTTGTCGACGGCACCGAGGCCGTCCTGATGGGGCACCTCTCGGGGACCGTCCGCGCGACGGGCAAGTCCTTCGCGGGCCCCTTCGCGCTGCGTCTCACCGTCGAGGGCGGTCGGATCACCCGGCACCATCTGTACGAGAACAGCCTGTCGATCGCGGAAGCGTGTGCTCCCTGACGACGTGGCCCACCGCGCGAGGCTGCGTACATCGTTCCTGACGAGGCAATACGCCCGAGGTCTGCACGCCTCCGGCGAGGAGGAAACGGATTCGGGCCGACGGACCCATGCCCATCGACCTGCGGGCCCGCCCGACGAGTCGCCGCGGCAAGGCGGGCCACGCTGTCCGAAGCCCTGGCCGAGCCCAGAGGGGGTGCCCCTCCTCCAACCGGTGGCGGGCCAGGTCCTCATCCCAGGAACGCCGCGGTGGTCGCCACGAACTGGTCCGCGTCGTCGAGCCAGGGGTAGTGACCCGCCCCTGACTGCACCACCAGCGTGGCATCGGGGAACAGTGCCGCGAACTCGGCCACGGTCCGAGGAGGGCTGTTCAGGTCGAACTCTCCGCCGAGCAGCAGGACGGAAGCCTCGCAGGCGGTGAGCATCGTACGAGTGGCCTCCGGGCTGAAGGCGCCTTCGGCAGCGAAGCCGGCGACCGCCTCGCTGTTGCGCGGCCGGCCGGCCGCGCAGTGCTTCTGCGCCGCGGCATCCCACCGGCCGCAGAAGAAGGGAGCAATGGCCTCCCAGTTGCTGCCGGTACCTTGGGTGATCGCTTCCAACGCGGCGAACGCCTCCGGGAACCACGGCTCGTTCTTCCGCCGCGCCGCGAGCTCGCGGCGCGTCTCCCCGGTGATCGCTACACCGACAGCTCGGGTTCCAGGGCCGATCAGGGCGAGCTTGCTGACGTTCTCCGGGTAGCGGGCCACGAACTGCGTCGCGATGTTCGCGCCGGCGGAGTGGCCGAGCAGATCCATCCTGGCGAGACCGAGGTGTTCGCGCAGCGCCTGGACGTCGTCGACAAGGCGGTCGCAACGGTAGGAGGCGGGGTCCTGGGGAATCGCTGACTGACCGGTACCACGCAGGTCCAGGACAACGAGCTGACGATGCATGGACAGACCGCCGAGGTCGCCGAGGTAGAGAGAGTCGGCGGGACCGCCCGGGATACAGACGACCGGGTCGCCTTCTCCGTGTACGCGGTAGGAGAGCTGGGTTCCGTCATATGCGGAGAAGGTGGGCATGCTGAGGATCCTGACAGCCATAACCACGTTATACAACCAGGTTATGGCAGTGGACGCTCGACGTGTATAACCGGGGCATGGCAGCCGAAGAGAACACGCATCAGACCCCCGAGGCGCTGACCGAGACACAGGCCGAGCGGATGCTCGCCGACATGAACGAGGTCATCCGCGCAGGTGAGGAGATGCGGGAACTGCGTGCCGAAATGATCAAAATCTTTGCCGGATTCGGCTGGACCCAGAACAGGATCGCCCGGCTCACCGGCATGAGTCAGCCCGCCGTATCGAAGCAGGTGACGAAATACCGGGCGGGCGACCCGCTGCCTCCGCCACGGCTCTCCCTCGATCAGCGCGACGTGCCGTGGCTCGAAGGACGTCTGTGGGGCCTGGCCGAAGAAATCTCCGAGACCCTCGGCTCCGCCCGCAGCGCCCACTACGTCAACGCCCTCGCCAGAGGGAAGAAGCGCTTCACACCCCGGAACGTCGACGAGCTGCGCCGCCTCGTCGAAGAGGACCTGATGCTTCACCGGGCAGAGATGTCCGGCAGCTGCCGAAAGGCGTACGACGAGATCAGCCGCGGCCTCGACATCCCCGCGAAGGTCACCGCCACCGCATCAGCCTCTGTGCGTCGCGCCCTCGCCTGCCAGATCCAGCGCGAACAGCTCAGGAACGCCCCCTGAGTCCCTGCGGTCTCACGAGCGACCAATGCCGAAGAGACAGGTTTCACGTCCGGCGTCATCGCAGTGGTCCGCCCCGAACCACTGCGTGGGACAGTTGAGTTGTGGACCTTCCCGTCAGCGCCGAGGAGACGAACGACAGATGATCGAATCCGGTACCGAGGCCGTCGGATCGCCGACCTCCGAATTCGCCGGTGGAGTCGTTGATTTCGCGCTCACCCCACGCAGCCGCGAGTACCCGGACGGCTTGTACGTCGGGCTCCTGGGCTTCCCGGACTTCCTCCCGTACGCCCGGATCGTGATCGAGAGCGGTCCGGTGCCGCCCGGCCTGGGCATCGACGAGGCCAGGGTCACCGATGTGCTCGCGTCGAACATCGCCGCGGCCGGCACCGGCGACCCGCTCTACGCGCATGCCCCGGACACGGCCACACCGCGCGGCTGGACCTGGCATCACGATCCGCTGGAGCGCCGGTTCCTGCTGCTCCCGGTCGACGTCAAGAACAACATGGTCCACCACGGCGGTGTGTCCACCATGCGTGCCAACCGTGCCAGGACGGGTCTGTGGAGCCCGGTGGAGCAGCCACGCGTTCCAGCCGTGATGCGTACCGGGAACGGCTTGAGCGACGGCGACCTGAGTCATCTGGAGAGCAAATACCTGGAGCACCGGCTCCCGGAGAGCTACCGCACCTTCATGATCGAGAACGGCGGCGGTCCACCGGAGCACGCGATCGTGCATCCCGATCGCGGGTTCGTCCTCGACCAGCAGTTCTTCAACCTCTACGGAGAACCGGACCCTTACGACCTGCTCGACAACGCGGTGATGATGGCCGACCGTCTGACGGCCGATTACCTGCCGATCGCGTGGGTCCAGGGCGGCGCGCTGGTGCTGAAGTCCCGCGGCACCGAACCCGGTTCGATCCTGTACTGGGACAACGACGACCGCAGGACGCAGCAGGGCGACACCCCGGAGAGGGGCGTGTCGCGGTTGGAGTACCTGGCCGACGACATCTTCACGCTGCTGGAGGACGAGCTGATCGAGGTTCCCGCCCAACTGGAGGAGATCTCCCGGTCGGCGGTCTCCGGTGGCTTCTTCCGGCCGGTCACCCTCGACAACGCCGGCGCCGGACTGCCGGCCGGCCTGCGCGCGTAGCGCCACACCACGAAGGGAACGGACGGAGAACGCGGTACTTCGACCGCGTGCGGCAGCTGCTGCGCGGCGCGGTCGTCCCGGCGATACCGCTCCGCGAGCCGAACGGCCCCGTCCATGAAGGCCGATCCCGCCGTGCCCGTCGACCTGGCCGCCTACCGGGTCATCCAGGAGGCGTCGTGCGCGCCCGCGCCGGGCCGCCCTCGGGGTCGAGGTCCCGCCGGCTGGTCCGGGCTTCCAGCACCCTGACGACGTACAACCGGCCGAACGCCGCCGCAGACGGGCGCGGCACATGGCGATCATCAGGTCTGCTGAGACTGCCGCACCCGCCGCATGATGACCTCGCGCTGCCGCGCCCGTATCGCGCCGGGGCAGGCGTGCCCACCCCAGGCGCTTCCGCCCATGGCGTGGGTGCCCAGGCCCCGCCCCTTCGGGGAGTCCGTCACCTCAAGGGGCCAGCCGTGCTCACGGGCACCCCAGACGTAGACGCGGGCCACGGAATCGACCTGCGCCGTGGTGAGCGGTTTGCCGGCAAAGCCCGAAGTCTCGATCGACACCCATTCGACATTGCCCGCGCGCTGTGTCCAGGAGCGGTGGTGGACCGATACGTACTGCTCGATCTCGCCCGCCCGGGACACCCAGAAGTGGGCTGAACTCTTCGTCGCGGGGTCGGAGAACCGATCGAACAGCGAACCCTCGCCCTCCTGTACGTGCAGTATCAGACCCCGTTGCCCCTCCCGCCCGCCCCGGCTGAAGTTCGCGCCGATCGGCTTCCGGGCTACGCCGGGCATCCATCCGGGCGGCGTGGGAGCGGGGGGCGCCGCCGCGGCGCGGGGCTGCTGGACGGCGCGTTCCTCCGGAGTCTGCGGGGCCTGCCTGGCGGACTGCCCCTGCCGGCGGAGGACGATCGCAGACACCGGAGCGAGGAGAACCCCTCCCCCGAGGATGAACACGCCGCGCCGGGTGGGTCGTCGGTGCCTCCGCGTCACCGGTACCCCCACGTCGGCGCGCCGGGCACAGTTCGGCTGTTGCATGGGGTGGACATGCCGTCCAACATGACCCGTGAATGCGATCACCACTCCATGGCCATGTGATGAAACGGCAACAGCACGGCCGAACCGGGCGCTCGGCGGAGGTCTACGCGGTCCTGCCCGTCCCGAGCCGGCAGTCCCCCGAGGACGAGATGTCCGGCCGAGGATTCATTCCGGCCCCGGCCCTACGGGACCCCTGAGGCGCTCGGCCAGGAAGGCGATGATCTCGTCCCGGGCTTGCACGGTGGGGTGGCCTTCCTCGTCGACGAGGTGTGCCGTGACGACGCTGTGGGCGCAGCCGACGACGTCGCGGAAGAACGGCGGCGGGTCCGTGTTCGCCGTCTCGGCCTTGAGTACGCGGCCGTCGAACGCGTCCCCGAGGAGCGCTCGGTAGGCAGCGAACCGCTGGCCGGTGCACCATTTGTCGTTGTCGAAGCGGTAGGCGAGGACCTTCAATCCGTCTCGCTCCACGCGCTCCGCCACGGCGACGGCGTCTTCGTCGCTGATCTCCAGACCGCCTGCGTCGTCGAGCGGAAGCGACGGATGGTTGACCACTGGTGCGATGACCGCGAGTTCGAGCGCCATGGTCAAGGCGAAGTTGCCGGTGAAACACAGGCCGACGGCACCGACACCGGGCCCGCCGCGCTCGGCGTGTGCCAGGCGGGCGAGGCCGCGCAGCCAGGTGACGACGGGGCTGGTGCCTCCACCGGCGAACGCCCGGAACTCGGCACTGACACACGCGCGTCGGACCACCGTCTCGTGTGCCCCGGCCAGCGGATAGGCCCCGTCGACGCCGAAGAGGGACGGCAGGTACACGGAGAAGCCGGCATCGCGCACCCACCGGGCGAGCCGCGCGACGTCGGGGCTGATCCCCGGCATCTCGGGCAGGAGGACGACTGCCGGTCCTGACCCGGCGACGTACACGGTCCTGTCGACGTCATCGACGCCGATGGTTCTCCGCGAGAAGTCGTCCAAGGGGTCGTTCTGTCCTCGCATGATGGTCATGACCGAGATCATGATGAGTGGCAGCACTCCTTGAGAAGCGGCGGCATCGCCATGTATCCCGGTAATATCGCCATCCGTTCAAGGGCGTCGGAGGGGGCGTATGAGTCCGCTGCGAGTCGGTGTGCTGGCCTATCCCGGCTGCTTCGCGTCGGAGGTATTCGGAGTCCCCGACCTCCTGGCGATGGCCACGCACGTCGCCGCGGCGCAAGGGGCGGCCGAGCCGGCCTACGAGGTCTCGGTCGTCTCGCCCCGGCGGCGAGTGAGCGCGTCCGGCGGCTCGCTCATCGATGTCTCGGCAGTTCGCCCGGTGGACGTCCTGATCGTGCCGGGCTTCGAGCTTTCGCCCACGCTCGATCTGGACGCGACACTCGCGGGCCTGGGACCGGAATTGTCATCGATCCGGTCGCAGGCGGCTTCGGGAACCGTCGTCGTATCGCTCTGTGTGGGTGCCTTCCTGGTCGCTGAAGCCGGGCTGCTCGGCGGACGCGAGGCGACCACGTCCTGGTTGTTCGCGGATCGGTTCGCCCGCCGGTACCCCGATGTGCGCCTCCGTCCGGAGAGCCTGGTCGTGACCGACGGCGGGGTGACGACGACGGCGGCCTTCAGTGCCATGTACGACTTCGCGCTGCGGTTCATCCGTGAGCACGACGGCCCCCGCGTTGCCCGCAGCACCGCGCGCATCGCGCTTGTCGACGATGCGCGCTCCACGCAGGCTCCCTATGTCGACTCGGAGCTCATACCCACTGTGGGAAGGGAGTTCTCCCTCAGCGTCAAGCGGTGGCTCGACCAGAACCTGGGTGCCCGCTACGACCTGCCCGCCCTCGCCCAGGAATTCCACGTGAGCACGCGAACCATGCTCCGTCGCTTCCGCGACGAAGCGGGCGAGACGCCGCTCACGTACCTGCAGACGGCCCGGGTGCGTCGAGCCAGGCACTGGCTGGAGACGACCGACAGGACCGTCGCGAGCATCGCCGCCGCTGTCGGGTACGGCGACCCCGGCGCGTTCAGCGGCATCTTCGCCAGACACACGGGCCAACGGCCGAGGGAGTACCGCGCGATGTTCCGTCGTCGCCGCGAGCCCCATGGGGCGACTCGCCGCACGGAGACGTGAGAGCTGTCCGCGACGGCACCAGGCCCCTCCCCCTCGATATCCGCTCGGCTGCGCGCAGCAGGGCAAGGCAGAGTGACCTCATGGGCGAACGAGGGCTGGACCACGAGGGAACGATCGCACGCGAAGGCGCACTGGACCGAGTGCCCGCGGCGTTCGTCCCCGTTGTCGAGGCCGCCCGCAGTCGTATCGCCGAGACGTTCGACAGTGCGCGGCTGCACAGTGCCTACATCTACGGCAGCATCCCGCGCGGCACCGCCACTCCCGGAGTCTCCGACCTCGACCTCCAGCTCGCCCTCCGCCACGAGCCCACGGAGAACGACCGTGCCGACGCCGCGGCGATCGAGGCCGTACCCCCTCGGCCGACCCGGACGTACTCGGCACGCTCATCAACGACCTGGGCCCCTGGCTCGCCGCCGAATACACCGTCGTGCACGGCGGGAAGGCACCGCGCCCCTGAAAGCGGTCGGGCGGCCGCGATCGGGCTCGTCAGCATGGTCCGGGCAGGTTCATCGCCATCAGCGGGGCGTATTGCTGTCCGGCGTAGCAGTCGCTGTCGCGGAGGTCACCCTGGGTGGTGGGGCGGGGCAGCGAGACCTTGACGGCGAGGGCAAGGGGGTGGTTGACGACAAGGATCTCGTCCTCGGCGGTGCCGAAGAGCCCGGCGAACAGAGTGGGGGTGAGAAAGCCGGTGTCGACAAGCGCCTGATAGGTGTCCCCCTCGCCGGAACGGTCCTGGGGCCGGGATCGCAGCCGCCGGCCGTCCTCACCCTGCTCGGAACGCTGCGGATCCCCGGCACCGCGGAAGGTGCTTCGGCAACGGTTCAGGAGGCGTCTGGGGCCGGTAGCAGCAGGCCGACCCGCGTCACGGCCTCGTGCGGCTCACGGTCCTCCGCCACACTCCGGAACGGTCGTGCCCGCGCGGCATCTCCACGGCTTCCGTGTCTTCCCCGCCCCCGGAACTTTCGGAATGATCAACGCATGGGCATAGCGGACCACTTGGTGGAAGCAGCGGAAGCCGGCGATGCGTTCCTGGTGGCTCGGCTGCTGGCGGAGGGTGCCGGGGTGGACACGCGGAACAGCGTGGGGCGTACGGCGCTGGACCTGGCGGCATCTCGCGGACACCCCGAGGTGGTCCGTCTGCTCATCACGGCGGGTGCCGATCCGGAACAGCGGGCGGGTGAGCACCGCGAGTCGACACCGCTGTGCCTGGCGGCGGCGCATGGGCGCACGGCGGTCGTCGGGGCCCTGATCGATGCCGGTGTCCACCTCCGGGCCCAGGGCAGGATGCGCTGGGTACCGCTCGTACTGGCAGCGACGAGCGGGGACCGTGGGCATCCGCAGACCGTGACGCTGCTCCTGGACCGTGGGGCGGACATCGACGCCGAGATGAAGAGCAGGACATCTCTTGAGTGGGCGGCCCGGTTCGGACAGGTGCAGATGGTGCGTCAGCTCCTCGGACGTGGCGCGACCCCCACGACGAATGTACTCGCCGCCGCACACGAGTACGCGGAGCGGCATCCGGAATCCCGGCAGAGGAACGCACTCATGATCGACGCCCTCCGAGTCGCGAGTGCCGCGACCGACTGAACAACCATCGGCCGTCGCACCTCAAGGCCGCAGGAGCTGCCCTGGCACACTGAGCAGCTGATAGGCGGACCGCCGGGGAGAGCTGTGGAACTGACAGAACACGAGCTGACCAACCCCTGGGAAGGTGTGCTGATTACTCCCGCCGCAGGCGCCGCAATCGGTGTTCTGGTCCTGTCGGGTTCGAGCGGGCGCATCGAACGTGAGAGAGGGCGCATCCTCGCCTCCCGGGGCATGACGGCTTTGGCGATCCGCTGGTTCGGCGGGCCGGGCCAGTCCCCGGGAATCTGCGAGATCCCCCTGGAGACCTTCGTCGGGGCTGTCGGTCTTCTCCGCTCGACCGGGGCACGACGCATCGGAGTCCTGGGCACCTCCAAGGGTGCTGAAGCGGCACTGCTCACGGCGGTGCACGACCCGCGCGTGGACGTGGTCATCGCACTGTCGCCCACCTCGCGGGTGTGGTGCAACGTGGGACCGGGCCGCGACGGCGAGCAGCAGCCGTATCGATCGTCCTGGACGTGGCGGGGGCAGCCGCTTCCCTTCGTACCGCTGGACGATTCCTGGACGGCCACGCGACCGGCCAGTGGTCCCGTCGCGATCCGTGAATGGTACGAAGTCAGCGGGAGGACCTTCACCCAGCTGGTTCCCGCGGCGGAGATACCTGTGGACAAGGCGCGGGCTGATCTGCTGCTTGTCGCGGGTGGGGACGACGCGATGTGGCCGCCGCTGCCCTTCGCCGAACAACTGGCCCACCGCAGGCGCGCAGCCGGGGCCCCGGTACGGCTGATTGTCCGTCACGATGCCGGCCACCGACCACGTCTTCCGGGTGAGCGCCCGGCGTCGGCCTCCCCGCACTTCCAGTACGGAGGCACCCCCGAAGCTGACGCACTGCTGGGCGCGGCTGCGTGGCCGCACATCCTCGACGCGCTCGGCACCAGAGGCTGACAGCAGCGAGTTTCCTTGCCGATGTCGGCACCGGCCCGACCGGTCTCGACGGCCCGCAACGCGTGCATGCGTGCTTCTGTAGCCGTGCCCGGCTCCGGCTGACAAGATCGTTCCATGAATCAGGACCCGGTGACTTTGGACAGGATGGCGTTCGGCGACTGGCCGGCCATTCACGCATGGGCCTGTCTCCCCGAGGCCTGTCGTTTTCAGCCCTGGGGACCGAACACTGAGGACCAGACGCGCGACTTCGTGAGAACCGCGGTCGAGGCTTGGTCGAGCGCACCCCAGCAGAGGTTCGCCCACGTAGCGCGCCTCGGGGACACTGTTGTCGGTGTGGGCGAGCTGCACGTCCGCAGTCACACGCAGCGCCAGGGTGAGATCTCGTACATCGTGCATCCGCGCCTGTGGGGGAAAGGCATTGGCACAGAGATCGGGCGTCGGCTACTCGCACGCGGCTTCGACCATCTGGGGCTTCACCGGATCTATGCGACCTGCGACCCTCGAAATCTCGGCTCATCCAAAGTACTGACCAAGCTCGGCATGACGTACGAGGGGTATCACCGACACACGGCGTGGATCCGGGACGGCTGGCGGGACTCCCTGATGTTCAGCGTCCTCGAAGGGGACTGGCGTACTGAACCCGGACCGGTGAAGACATAGCCGCGCCGGCCTCACCCACCGTGATGCACCGCTCAGGAACATCTGACGTCACCACCTAAGGTGTGCGGATGCCTGAGATTTTCGATCTTCGCGTCGAGCTTCCCGCGGCCCTCGCAGGTCCCTCAGCGGCCTGGCGGTTCATCGAGCGGTTCGCCGCGCATCTCGGCGCGCCGGTCGGGGCGGATGACGGCTTCCCCGAGGCGGAGCTCGCCGCTGCCGAGCTGCGGCTCGGACTGCGACTGCCGTCGGCGATGCGGGAGTTGTACGGAAGGTTCGGACGCCGTCACGATCTGTTGCACGGGCTGAGGCTGCTGTTGCCGCCCGAGGAGCTGGAGGCGGACGGCTCGGCCCTGATCCGGCAGGCGGAGAAGTTCTGGCTGTACCAGATCGCCGTTCCCATCGACCGGATCGCGGAGACCGACCCGCCCGTACTGATCGACGGGAGTTCGGAGGCGTACGACGACTGGGAACCGTTCGCCGACCGCTTCTCCGCCGTGTGCGTGGAGACGGTGATGTCGGAGAACTCACTGTGCGGCGACTGGGGCGGCTGGCACCGGGAGCGCCTGGCGCCCGACGCGACGTACCTGGAGCAGTCCCTCACCCCCATACCGCCGCTGATCGTCCCGGGCGGCCAGGAGAACGCGAACCGCTGGTACGCGGGCGCCGATGTCCTGGTGCGTGAGGATCGCTCGGACCGGTAGTCGGAGTGGGGGTGGCTGTACGTCCGCGCCCTGACGCGGGAGGCGTTGGACGGCTTCCGGGCGGCACTGCCGGGCCAGTGGACCGAGACGGTGGACCACTGACGGCCGGCCAGTTGTGCGGGGCTCCCGGCCCGGCAGTCCCGGCAGCAGCCCGGTTCCGTCAAGCGGAAAGGACACTCGTCGGCTCTCCTGATGTGGCGTGGCATTCGCGGACACGACTACGCCCTCTCCCTTCGAACCTCGGCTGACTTCCCTCAGTCCCCACACCCGTACACCGCCCGGCCGACCGGTCGGAACCCAGGTGCGGACTGTCGATGCGGTGGTGTGTGATCAGAGGTATGGCGATTGTGCTGGGCAAGCCGGGGCTCGACGGACTGAACGAAGTTGTGGGCGTGCTGCGGGAATGGCAGGACGACGGGGCGCCGATGCAACTGCATCCGGGGGACCTCGGCTGGTTCTGGCGGTCGGGTGCCGAAGCGACCGCCGCGGCGATCAGGACGTGGAGCCGGAACGGACGGATTCTCGCCATCGGGTTGCTGGACGGTCCCGCGCTGTTGCGGCTGACCATCACGCCGGATGCTCAGCAGGAGGAGCAGCTGGCGCGGCAGTTGATCGAAGACGTGACCGAGCCGGAGCGCGGCGTGCTGCCTGAGGGCAAGGCGGACATCGAGGCACCGGTGGGTGCACTGGTCCAGGATCTGCTGTGCGAGGACGGCTGGAACTCCGAGGAGCCGTGGACGCCGCTGCGCCGCGACCTCACGGAGCCGGTGAACGCCCCAGGCATGCGGATCGAGGTGGTCGGACCGGAGCGGGCGCACGTGTATGCCGCCGTACATCGGGCAGCGTTCGACGGGTCGAGGTTCACGGACGAGCGCTGGCGCGCGATGGCGGCCGGCTCTCCGTATGCCGACGCCCGGTGTCTGGTCGCGTACGACGACCGGGGCAACGCGGTGGCGGCGGTGACGGTGTGGTCGGCCGGTCCCGGCAGGCCCGGACTGCTCGAACCGATGGGTGTGCACCGGCAACATCGCCGTCAGGGCTACGGCGAGGCGATCTCCGTCGCCGCGGCGGCCGCACTCCAGGAGCTGGGCTCGTCGAGCGCGCTCGTCTGCACCCCGAGCGCCAATGCCGGCGCCATCGCCACCTACAGGTCAGCCGGGTTCCGGCAACGACCCGAAGTCCGTGACCGACACCGGGACGCCTGATGCCGTGTCTCATCGGCCACAAGCGGGGCCGGATGAGGAGTGCGGCAGCGGTGACGGGACCGAGGAAGGCATATCCGCGCTTGTCGGGGTACCGGTAGGAACCGTGTCACCAGCCGCAAACGGCGGTGATCTTCCGAGGGTGTCGCCCGTGTGAGCGAGTCCGGCTTCGCCCTCCGCGGCACCGAGTTGTGGGGCCAGGGCTCCACCGCGGTCGAGCCCTGGCCCCACCCAGGTCCGTGCCTGCGACCAGAACCTGTTCACCGAGTGTCCATGCGGCACGGCACCACCATGGACGTCGAGGCCAACTGCACTGACTCGCACGGGCAGTCGTCACGGCCAGTCGGAAATCGGGTTCGGCATCACGAGGCTGCTGAACCTCGACCTGTTGCCCAGGATCAAGCGGATCAGCAAGGTGCGGCTGTACCGGCCGGTGGCCGGCGAACCGGACGCCTACCCGCAGCTCACCCCGGCGCTGACCCGCCTGACCCGCCTGATCCGCCGGGAACTCATCGCCCGGCAGTACGACGAGATGTTCAACATGCGTAGGCCGGGTCGGCCAGACCGGTCCCCACGAAGTATCACCGAACTCGTTCACCCGTGTGCGAGACGCCGGCCTCGGACGGCTGATGCCGTGCCAGGGCTACGGCCGCCCCGGAGGTGGTTCTCTTCTCAGAGCTTCACTTGGATTCGATCCGCCCCATGGGGGCGACGCTCTCCGACAAAGCCTTCTGCGCTGCCCTCCAGCTGATGTCCTCGATGCCGAGCGCGTGGCGGAGGTAGGCCCAGGTGACCCGTTGGATCAGGGCCACGCGTTCGGGGTTCTCGTCCGTCGTCTCCCGGACTTCGTAGCCGGTGATTCCGCCGAGGGAGTGCTCCGCCCCGAACAGGGTGAGCAGGCTCTTGCGCCCCGGGCTCAGGTGGTACGGGTCGGTGAGCCACTCCGGCCCTCTGACGGAGAGCGGTAGCTCGTCCTTGTCGCCTGCGATCACGAGGGTCGGCGTGGTCATGTGCGCGAAGTCCGGTCCCTTCAACCACGGAAGATTCTCGGCCGCGAAGGGTGTCAGGGCGGCTCCGCCCCGGCCGGCCGTGGCAAGCAGCACGCCCGCCTTGATCCGCGAGTCGGACAGGTCTTCTGCATTCCTGCTCACCGGATCGAGGACGCGCAGGCCCAGCAGAGTGCCCGCCGTCTGGCCGCCGAAGGAATGCCCGGCCGCGGCAATGCGGCTTCGATCCAGGCGCCCGCTGAGACCGGGAACAGCGGCCTCCACCCGATCAAGCTGGTCAAGGACGCGCTTCACGTCCTGGACGCGGAAGCGCCAGAGCCGCGGTGCGCGGAGATCGTCCTGGGGAAGACCCACGGTCCTGGAGTCGAGATGGGTGGGCTGGATCACCACGAAACCGTGAGCAGCCCAGAAGTCGGCCAGAGGACCGTAGCCGTTCAACGACGACCCGAAACCGTGCGAGAAAACGATGATCGGCAGTTCGCTCCCGATCGTCGGCGCGGAAACTCTCACCCGCAGGCCCTCCCTGCGGCCCGGTGCTTCCAGCACCACCGGCTTCACCGAGACGATGGGGGCGGGGGCGGTGATGGCCACGTCCGTGGCCGCCGCGTCTGATGCGGTCATGGGCAGATCTTCCTTCGCATTTCCGATGGAGAAGCTGTCGAACAGAGCTGGTCACGGTCTCCCCCCTTCGCCTTGGCGGCGGGGGTGAGCCGTTGCGGGATACGCTAGAACCTGACATTGACGTCAGAGGCAAGAAGTGTTGTCCGCCTCACATCGGAGAGACATGATGCGTATCGGCGAGCTCGCCACCAGAACAGGCGTCAGCGTTCGGTCGCTGCGCTACTACGAGGAACAGAACCTGCTCGCCTCGGAACGCAGCCGCACCGGCCAGCGGCAGTACGCGGACAGCGCGGTCGACCGTGTCCAGCTGATCCAGCAGTTGTACGCCGCCGGGCTGCCGAGCAAGTCGATCGCGGAACTGCTGCCGTGTGTCGTGAACGGTGAGGCCACGCCAGAGCTGATCGACCGGCTTTCGGCGGAACGGGATCGCATCGACGGCCGGATCGACGATCTGGTGGGCGCCCGGGACAAGTTGGGCACCGTGATCGCCGCCGCCACCGCGAACTGGCGAACAGGCGAACACTGCCGGCGCCAGTAGTCAGCATGTACGTGGACCGTGATCAGCACGACGAGTTGCAGCTGTTCTCCTTCTACGGCGATCCGGACAGCGGGAACACGTAGGCAATGACACGCGAGACGGCGTCATATCCATGCATTTGATCGCTGCAACCAGCATCTTCGCTTCGTGACGGACGGCGGCCTTGTCCTGTCGCGTGGCGACGCACGGTGCCGCTCGCTCAAGCAGGTCGGTCGCGGAACAGCGCGTCGAACTGCGTCGCACCTTCCTTGCGCAGCCAGGTCTCGAAGTCCATCAGAGCCGGGTGCAGACTGCGCAGCTCGGAGATGTCGGCCTGCCAGCCGCCTCGGTGATTGGCGAAGTCGTAACCTGCCCGGGCGTCCGGATCCAGCCCCGTGAGCGCCTCTCGCGGGATCGCCCGATAGGTGATGGAGACTCCGGTGGTACGGCTGATCGCGTCGACGACCTGCGGGAGTGTCAGTTCGTCACCGGCGATCTCAAGCGCCTGGCCGATGTACCGGCCGGGGTTGGTGAATGCCAGGGTCGCGAAGGCACCTATATCGGTGGCGGCTATGAGTTGGACGGGCATCTCCGGCTTGACCACATCGGTCAGTACGCCGTTGCGCACCCCCATGGTCGGGTCGGAGTGGTTCTCCATGAACCGGACGGGACGCAGGATGGTGGCGGGCAGGCCCAGGGCGCCGATGCGCCCCTCGATCCGCCATTTGCTTTCCCAGCGGCGGATACCGGATGAGCGCTCGGCGCCGGCGACCGAGGCGTGGACGAGGTGCCGGACATCGGCGTCGTTCACTGCTTCGATCACATTCATGCCCAACCGGATCTCGTCTTCGACGGCGAATCCGGGCGGTGCGCCGGGAGAGCCGACGGTGGGTTGCACACTGAAGACCCCGTGCACGCCCCGCATCGCCCTATCCAGGGAAGCACGGTCGCCCATGTCGCCCGGTACGACCTCGGCGCCGGCCCGTACCAACGCTTGGGCCCGGGGGCCGACCGGGTCGCGGACGAGGGCTCGCACCTGCCAGCCGGCGGCCAGCAACCCCCTGGCGGTGGCTCCGCCTTGGAGGCCAGTGGCCCCGGTCACCAGCACGGTGTGATCGGTTGTCATTTCTACCTCCGGAACGAGCACCGGGCGCTGCCGGGCCCGGGCCCGGGAGCGGGAGCCGCATCAACTGGGGAATCCCCCCAGTTATGGCTCGGTAATATATGGGGAGACTCCCCAGTTCTCAAGCAGAGGGCGCCATGACCACACCTCCACCCCAGCCCGCGCTCCGAGCCGACGCACGGCGCAACTACGAACGGCTGATCAGTGCCGCCCGCGAAGTCTTCGCCGCGCGAGGAGCCGACGTTCCGATGGACGACATCGCCCGTCACGCCGGCGTCGGGAACGCGACTCTCTACCGCCGCTTCCCGACCCGGGAGGCGTTGCTGCAGGCCGTCCACCGCGACCAGATCGAGGCCCTGTACTCACGGTCGCAAGAACTGCTTGCCGCGCGGTCCCCGGACGAGGGGCTGGCGACCTGGCTACGGGAACTGGCCGGGGAGGGGAGCACGTCACGCAGCCTGGCAACGGCACTGATGACTGCCCTGCGGGATGAGGGCTCCGACGTGTCCTGGTGCCGGGAGACGATGTACGCCGCTGCGGCCGCCCTGCTCGACCGGGCGCAGCAGGCGGGTACGGTCCGCACCGACGTCACCGTGGGCCAGGTGCTCAAGCTCGTCAACGCCATCGCCTTCGTCACCGAATGCGAACCCGACGGCGAACAGCAGGCCGATCACCTTCTGGCCGTGGTGATGGACGGCCTTCGGCCCCCGCATCGCGCAGAACACGGATCGTGATCCCACTGTTGGGGAGTGATGCGCTGCCCCGGCGCCCTCGCGCACCACACCGTCAGCAGGTACGCGGAGCTGTGACCGATCCCCAGGATTCCCGTCGCCCGGCGGGCCGTAAGGTTCCGCGCATGAGATCTTTGATCGCCGCCGTCCGCGAGCAGACCGAGGCGGCCCGCTTCCTCGCTTGGCCGGGCGATTTCGACCTGGACCGAAGTGACCATGTCGAGGGTGTTCATCTCGCCTCGGGCGCCGCGCTGGAGGGTTTCGCGGGCGACGGCGCCGGGGGCACCTTCTTCTTCTGCGGCGAAGGCGGCGAGGAACGTCCCGTTCTGTACGCGGACTCCGAAGGTGGTGCGGCGCTGATCGCGATGGGCCTGCCTGAACTCCTGCGGCTCCTGCTGATCGCCCCGTGGTGGCGCGACTGCCGGACGTTCACAGCGGAGGAAAGCCGTACGCTCGCGGCCGAGTATCTGGAGGACATGCCGGACCTCGTTGCCCGGCGGGACGATGCCGCCGCGGCCCTTGGTATCGCCCTTCCCGCCGAAGAGGCGGCTCTGGCCCGATTGCGGGAGGTGGCCACCGGGATCGGGAAGGACTTCGTCCTCATCTTCACACCGGAGGGCGAACCCTACGATCCCTTGATCAGGGGCTGAGACGCGTCATGATCGCGATGCTGGTGGGCGCCCACCGCCGGCTCACCGTCCGGTGATCAGCCGCGTTGGAAACAGTGCGAGTGGCCGATGGCGGAGAAGCCGCGGCGCTCGTACCAGTGCCGTGGCCAGTCCATCGCGTCTGCGGTCAGGAACCGGGTACCGCAGCCCTCGGCGGCGGCCAACCGCAGGGAGGTGGTCAGGACGGCATCGGCGTACCCCCGTCCGAGGTGGGTCTCCGAGGTGATCAGGTCCTCGATCTGAGCAGTGCCGGTCGACGGGTCCATGTAGAGGTCGGCCCATGCGGCGACCTCTCCCTCCTCCGTGCGGGCACCGATGAAGTGAACAGCGTCGGCGCCGCGACGACGAGCCTCGCGTCGGTCGACGAGGTGGCGCAGGACCTCGTCCTCGACATCCGGGAGAAACCCCCGCCAGCGCCGGGTGAGTGGGATACGCAGCGCGTCGAGGTCCACCTCTTCCGCCGGCCCGCCTGCGGGCACCGGGCCGGTGTGCAGCATGACCAGATAGGTGGAGTGGGTGTATCCGGCCCGGATCAGCGGCTCCGCGCACGCCGTTCCGGCGTCACCGTCGAGGACGGAGATCAGACGGTACGGCAGATGCCCCAGGGCCTCGTCCGCGAGGGCGGGCAGCGCCTCGGAGTCGACGGCCGAGTCGATGACGACCTGATTGTTCGCGCGGGAATGCGCGAAGTCATCGTCGTATACGGCGAACCCGCCGGGGAGGTCGACGGTGCGCGCGGCCTGGCGGCGGGCGAAGGACGACACGAACGAGTTGATCCGCTGAAGCTCTGGCATGGGCATGGGACGAGCGTAGGCAGCGGTGGACCATGCCGCCTACGAATTACTCCCAGTGGGGGCGGCATGACCGCACGATGCGACAATCTCGCTCTTGTCCACCGGGCGAGCGCTCCACCTGCTCACGAGTTCGAAGGAGCGCGTCCTCTCCTCAAGCGGGGAACGCTGCCCCTCAGGGGCAAGGATGATGGCGGACCGGGTCAGCATGTCCTCGGTCTCGGCAGAACCGGCGGTCTCGCGCGGCCAGCCGGGACCGCGGACCGGCCGAGCGCAGGACGACGTCCAGAGCTCGATCGGGATCTGCGGCGTAGCAGTTGCTGAACCAGGCCATGTTCGCCTCGACCACCGCCCAGCGGTCCGCGGCGCCGTGCTCAGGCATGGACAGAAGCCCGATGTCCACCACCACCGCGCTGGGGAGGGTATGCCCGCAGCCGGCGAGGAGGCCGTCCGCGAACTCCCGTACGGCATCGTGGCAGCGGTGGCCTTCGAGCGGCGCAGAGTCGAGGCGGCCGAAGGTGGCGTACTGCGAACCTGTATGGACCGTGCCCTCAAGGAGGAACAAACGGAATTCTGCTGTCCAGGTCACCACGTCGCTGATCTGTACGGGCGTATCCGGCTTCAACTCCGGTCCGCTCGGGAGGCAGCGGCCCTCGGGGTAGACGGCGGCGGGGAAGCATTTGTCGCTGGGCGGCTTGACGAAGGCCGGCCGGGACAGGAGGCGTGCCTCGGCCAAGGTCGCTGTAGTGATGCGCCGTCCGGTGTACTCGTAGGGCAGTGCGGCCAGCCAGTTGTCCGTGGGCTCCAGAAGCGCGACCGCGAGGTCGTCGACGGCACCCGCCGCGTAGGCCGGGCCACCGTAGTAGTGACCTCCGGGCCTCTCCCGCATGGCGCCCGTACCACCGCGGGCCGGGAGGATCTCCACGTGCATCCCCCGTCGCCGCGCAGAGGCCGCGAGAAGCTCACAGGTCGTGGTGCACTGCGGCGCCAACGCCAAGAAACCGTGTTCCGTCACGATCCCTGACCATGCCACCGGCCATGCCGAGCGGTCCACCGCATGGGGAGCACCACCGTTGGGCCGCCTGGCCCGTCGCTCGCGCACACCCCAGCGGGGACCCCCCGTCGCGGGCCCGGAACACGGCACTCAGCGCACCGCGGTCGGACGATCTGTCATGACATGATCCACGCGCCTCCTCGGACAGGTCACGGGGCGCGCGGCAGCGCGAGCCAGTCCTGCCAAGTAATGTCGCGCCCCAGACAGCGCGGCCGCCGGAAGGGCCAGTCGGCGGCGATCCACTGCGGCACCAGCACGTCGAGCGCGTACTCCGCCTGGCCGCCGACGAGACCGTCCACCACCCACCAGGAGACCTCTCCATCGGATCCCGTGCGCTCGGGCGGGTCGATGTAGACGCAGCCGAGGATCGCCGTCTCCTCCTCGTCCAGCAGCGCGTAGTTGAACGACTGGTGCGCTGCTATCTCCTTCTCGTGCCGCAGCAGGTCGATGCGGTCCTCTTCATAGGTCATGGTCTGCTTGGGCCAACCCCAGGCCGGGCCGAAGATCTCCCACAGGCGCTCTTGGGAGCCCATCACGGCGGGGTAGTCGAGCGCGGTGTCCGCCTCGCGTATCGGCCGCAGGTGTAGCGGGGTGTTGGGCACGGGCACATGGGCGGGGTGAACGAAGCCGTCAGGCAGCCAACTCATAAGGGCCGAGGCTACAACCGTTCGACGCGGGGTGATCCAGGCAGCGAGGGCGACGCCGCGGCCGGCCGGTCACCGAAACCGTACGGGGAGGAGCCGGATGACCGCGCCATCGGTAGGCGCGGCCTCCGACCAGTGATTCCGTTCCGGCAGATCGGCGGAGCCACCGGCCGCGTCGCGGCGGCAGGGACGGCAGGGACGGCAGGGGCGGCAGGGGCGGCAGGGGCGGCAGGGGCGGCAGGGGCGGCAGGCCCAACCATCAACACCCATTTCGGGAAGGCCGCGAACATCGGTGTACGGGGCATGCGGGGCCCCGGACGGACCTGACGTCGACCTCGATCGCCCGCAACGCTGGCTCGGCCGACGGCTCGGACGGCTGTCGTGGTCGGGGCATCGGTCCCGCCGAAAGCGAGGAGCGTGGCGTGCGCGCCGCAGCCACGCCGTCACTCCGTCCGCGTCCTGCTCGAAGCCCGTCGGCTCGCAGTCGAACTCGACGATTCCGCCCAGCTCTTCGAGGCACGCCTGGAGAATCCCGACGGTGCGCCGCTGCGGAAGCATCCAGATCTGGCCGTACGGGACGCGGGGAGAGGACTCGGCGCGCTCGACCGCGCCCCACTCGGCGCTACGTGTGCCGCCCGTCCCAGCTCCGCATGCGCTGGATGGGTCCGCCCGCCGCCCGTACCCCGTCGATGACGCCCAGGTCGTCGAAGACGTCCAGGGTGCGCGGCTGAAGGCCGGAGCCGCGTGAGCCGGGAAAGCTGCGGCTCTCCCTCTCCACGACGCGGCAGGCGGTCCCGCGCCGGGCGAAGTCGCGGGCGAGCACGAGGCCGGTGGGTCCTTCTCCGGTGATCAGGACTTCGGTGGTGGTGATCGCGGGCGGGCTCATCACGTGCTCCTCGGCGTCATTGCGTCGCCCCTCGTCGCCGGAGGGGCGACGCGCCGCACAGCAGGACATGACGGTACGCATGCACGAGGCGTGCGAACCGGACCGATTCCGGACACGCAACGCCCCCGCACCGCAGTCGGCCGACGGCGACCCGCTGGGTGAACGGCGTCCGGGCGGGGCCCGTTTTTCCGAACCGGGTCAGAATTTCCTGGCGCGACCTGCTCGAATGCCATGGATCGCGAAAGGCGATTCATATCCGATTCCGTCTCCATGACGCGGCCGGGCGTGTTCCCGCACAGACGTAACTCCGCATCTGGCCGATTGTGACCTGTCCTGGGTATCGGTATCTGCGTCACAGTGGGTCGCGACCGAGCCGAAGTGGCCTCTGCGACTTGACGAGGGAGAATCTCTTACAGGGAGCGATTCCCGCTGCCCTTGTTGAGCGAAAGAGGCCCATGCCCGGCACCGTTACGGCTCCCGATGGTCAGCACTGAACTCACGCTCGACCGTTCCGGTGAGGCATTTATCCAGCACATCGCGGATCCGCCCGGACATCCGACGGGCCGCGATTCGACGCCCTGCGCACACAGGAGGTAGCCGCGAGATGACCGAATCCACCGAAGTTGCCATCCACGACCAAGTCACCGCCCTCATGGACGACTTGGAGCAGCATCCCGTCTACGGCAATGACTACTTCGCGTTTCTTCAGGAATCGCCGTGGACCGGCCAGGAGTACGACTTCCATCGGGCCAACTTCTTCCACCGGACCGAGGGAACCGTCAAGGGCATCGCCCATGTGTGCGCGCAGGCGGCGGCCCACGACGACCGGGACACACTGGTTCTCTTCTCCCACATCCTCAACGAGGAGACCGGGAACGGCGAGGCCGCGCACTGCCACGAACTGCTGATGGAGCACTCCCACAACCTGTACGGCCGGCATGAGTTCGGTCTGCCGCCGCTGCTCGTGCGCGAGGCACGCAACAGTGACCTGGTCATACCCGAGACGATGGCCTACCGCGAACGCACCCTTGAGCTGTTGACCAGCAACTACCACAGCATGCTCGGCGTGGCGATGGCCCTGGAGTCACACGCGGACAAGATGCTGCAGGTCTGCCGTACGGCGTTCCGCAACAGCCGGAACGAGCTGCCGGCCGACGAGTTCGTCAACAGTGTCGAGATCTACTTCGATGTCCACGTCGGAGACGAGGGCGTCGAGGAACGACACGCCGCCGATGCGAAGAAGTGCGTTCTGAACAACTGCCGCACGGATGCGGACGTCGCCAAGATCGCCTACGCGGCGACCGAGACCCTCAGCATTCAACTCGACATGTGGAACGCGATGTACAAGGCCGTGGCCGCGAGTTGAAATCCGTAGAGCGAAAGGCGGCTCCTCTCATCGTGCAGAAGAATCGCGGCATTTCCGATGCCATCCTGCGCATTCCGGAATCGGCGACTCATGGGACTGCGGCGAAGCTCGCCATACTCAATCGCGGCCTCGCCGAGAGCGAGCAGTTCATCGATCTCAGCATCGGCGCGCTGGATACGCCGACCGACCCCCGGATCGACCGTGGCGTGATCGATTTCATTGAGAAGCAATCCGAAACGATTCACGCGTTCGCGCCGATCAAGGGATTCCCCTTCCTGCTGGACTCCGTTGCCGCGCGGGTGACTCGCCTCCACGGGATCACGTACGACCCGGAAACCGAAATCATGGTCACCCCGGGCGGCGTGAAAGGTTCGATCTCGGTAGCCTTCCACGCGCTGCTGAATCCTGGCGACGAGGTCGTCATTCCGGTACCCAACTGGCCTCACTACGCCGACATGGTGCGGCTGCACGAGGCCATCCCGAAAACCGTCCTGGTCACGGCGGACGACGGTTTGACCGCGCCGGCTCTTGAGGGAGCGATCTCCGAACGGACCAAGATCGTCATTCTGGGCGACTGCATCAACCCGACGGGCAAGGTCTACACGACCGAGGAGCTGTCGGCACTGGCCCGGACCATCGCCCGGCACAACCTGCGGCGCGAGGCCGAGGGGGAGAGCCCGGTCTACGTCATGTTCGACTCGCCCTACGAGGCCCATGTCATGGGGCCCCGCGCCAAGACGTTCGCCGCCATCGACGTCCGGCTCCCCGACGGCGGCGACTGCTCCATGCGGCCGTGGACGGTGGCCGTGACCGGGCCGGGCAAGACCTATGGCATGCACGGCGACCGGATCGGCTATCTCTGCGGCCCTTCGGACATCGTGGACGCCTCGGCGCGCGCACAGGTCAACCTCACCTCGTTCGCGTCCTCCTACGGCCAGGTAGCCACGCACATCGCGTTGCGACCGGAGATGGACGAGGTGGCGGACTCCAGGGCGAGGGCCGCACGCGGCAACCTCGAAGCCATGCTGGCGGAGCTCGTTTCCGTCCCTTCGTTGCGGATCGACGTCCCACAGGGGGGCTATTTCCTCTTCGTCGACTTCACCGCGTTCGCCGACGCCTACCAAAAGCGTGGCTACCGCACCGCCGATCAGTTCCTGCTGGCCGAGGCAAAGGTCGCCACGATCTGCGGCAACCACTTCGCGGAGGGCCAGCCCCTGGACCATTTCGTGCGGATCAACTGCGGCCGCACGGGTACGCTCCCGGGCGAGGTCGGCAGTCGGATCAGGCGTGCCCTGAGCCGCCTGAAGCCCTGACCCGGATGGATGCGGAACAGCCGGGAACACAGCGTAGGCAACCGGAGTGGAGCAGACGATCACAGAACGTTACAGGAACAGGCTCCGGCGCCGTCCGGAGGAACGCGACCGGTGGCCTTCGGCGTCCCGACCACGCCCGGCCCTGCCGCCCCTCACCTACGTCCGCCTCGGTGAGCGTCCGCTGAGACGCTTTCCCCAACTGCTCGTCGGTCTCGCCCTGTACGGGTTCAGCCTGTCGGCCATGGTCCGCACCTCTCTGGGCGTCAATCCCTGGAGCGTGCTGTACGAGGGGGTCGAGCACCACACTCCCCTGAGCTTCGGCATGATCAGTGCCCTCCTCGGCGTTCTCGTGCTTCTGCTGTGGATCCCCCTCAAGCAGAAGCCGACGTTGGGTACCTTCGCCAACATCCTCGTCGTGGGGGCGTCGTCCGACCTGGGCCTCTTGCTCATCCCCCAGAACCTCGGGCTCGCGACCCGGGTCGGACTGCTCATCGGGTGTGTCGTTCTCAACGGCCTGTCCGTCGCCATCTACGTCGGCGCGCGCTTCGGCCCCGGCCCCCGGGACGGGCTGATGACGGGTGTGTCCGCCGCGACCGGACTCTCCATCCGGCTCGTCCGCACCCTGATCGAGGTCACCGTACTCGGCGTGGGCTGGCTCCTCGGCGGGAGTGCGGGCGTCGGAACGGTGCTGTACGCGTTGATGGTCGGCCCGGTCACCCAGTTCTTCCTGCCCCGGTTCTCCTACCGCCGGACCGCCGAACACGCCGTGGACGCGGCGGGCCCACCCTGAAGGACGTATCCGGCGGCACTCCTCGGCGAGTCGGTGTGCCCCTGCTTCGGAGGGAGGCGGGTATCCCCTGCCCCCTCCCGGCTCCGCCGGGTCAGGAGCCGGTGTCGAAGGCAGGCGGACGCAGAGCGCCGAAGGCAGTCTCGATCGCTTGTGCGGCACCCAGCACGAGATCCTCGCGGTGGTGGGGGGCGACGACCTGCACGGCGCACGGGAGTCCGTCCGGGCCGAGGCCCGCGGGGACGCTGATGGCGGGGTGGCCGGTGTCGTTGAACACTGATGTGTAGGAGATGGGAAGGGTGTGCCGGCGCACCGCCGTTGCCACGTCCGGACCTTTGGCGGGCCATGCCGTCGTGGGCACGGTGGGCATGAGGAGCAGGTCGTACTGGTCGAAGAGCCGGGCAGTCCAGTGGTTGAGCTGTGAGCGGTGTGCCCAGTACGCGGCGAAGTCGGTGGGGGTGAGGGTGCGGCTGTCGTCGAGCGTATCGGCGAACCACGGTTCGAAGTCGGCGCGCCGGGCGGTGAAGTCGTCGAGGACGCCGAGGAGTCGGCTGTGGGCCAGGGCCTTCTGTCGCATGCGGAAGGGGGCGGGGAAGTCCACGGCGCCGGGCAGGGCCGACTCTTCGTCCCTGACGCTGTTGCCCAGGTCCCTCAGGAGGTCCGCTGTCCGCTCCAGGGCACGCAGCATCTCCGGCCGCGGCTCGGCGATGCCGAGGGTGCGCATGACCCCTACGCGCAGCGCGCGGATCGGCCCGTCGAGGCTGTCCCGGTACGAGGCCGTCGGCGCGGGAAGCGAGTTCGGGTCGGCCGGATGGTGACCGGCCGCCACATCGAGGTGCAGAGCGGTGTCCCGGACGGTGCGGGCCATGCCGCTCAGACAGACGTTCTGCGGCCAGCACGGCATGCCCGAGGGGCCCTGGGGGATGCGGCCGCGGCTCGGCTTGAGACCGACGATCCCGCACAGCGCCGCGGGGATACGGGTGGAGCCGCCGCCGTCGCCCGCGGTGCCCAGCGCCACGAGTCCGGCGGCCACGGCGGCGGCCGCGCCTCCGCTGGAACCGCCCGGTGACCGGTCGGGATTCCAGGGATTACGGGTGACGCCGAAGGCGTCATTGGCCGTGTGCACGGCGGCGCCGAGCGGCGGCAGGTTCGTCTTGCCGATGATCAGCGCACCGGCGGCACGCAGCCGGGAGACGTGGATGCTGTCGTGGGCCGCGGGCGGGTTGTCACGGTAGGCGCTGGTGCCCCGGCTGGTCGGGAAACCCCTCGCATCCTCACCGTCCTTGACGAGGACGGGCAGTCCGGCCAGCGGGCCCGGTTCCTCGCCGCGAGCGATCCTGGCGGTGAGGGCCGCGGCGTCGGCGAGGGCCCGCTCGGGGTCGAGCGCGACGACGGAGTTGAGTGTGGCGTCGGATGTTCCGATCCGGTCGAGGGTGTGGGACATGAGTTCTTGGGGCGACAGCGCGCGATGGCGCATCAGGCCAATGAGTTCGGTCGCGGAGGCGAAGGACAGATCGGTCATGACAGGGCCGCTTTCTCTGCGGTGCGGGGGCGATCGGGGGTGGTGGCTTCCAGGCTCACCCCGGTGGTGCGGGGGCCGAAGGCGACGGCCACGCAGCCGCCGACGAGGCTGAGGGCAGCCAGCAGGGCGAAGACGGCGCTGTACCCGAAGCCGGTGAAGACCACGGTCACGAGCATCGGGGCAGCGAAGTTGAAGATCCTCGACAGGGCGTTGGCAGTGCCGGAACCCAGCGCGCGGATGCGGGTGGGGAAGACCTCCGCCGAGTACACCTGGAGGAAGGGCACGGCCATCTGGAACAGCACGCTGACCGCACAGCCCAGGACGAGGACGGCGGCAGGCTCCCGGACGAGCCCGAAGAGCAGCAGCGCGGCGGCGGTCAGCGTTCCGAGGACGAGCTGGGTGCGGCGACGGTCCCACCGGTCGATGAGCGGCACGGCCGCGAGCGCGCCCAGAGGTGCGGCGGTGGCCAGGACGGCGGACAGCAGCAGGGTGTCGTCCAGTTCGAGGCCGGTCTCCGAAAGGAGGGTGGGCGTCCAGGTGTTGTAGGCGGAGTAGGCCAGCAGTCCGGCCACCCACATGGTCGCCACGACAAGGAACCGGCGGCGCTGGGGCCGGGCCAGCAACTCGGCGAGACGGGGGCGGTCCGGCGCCGGTGGTGGCGGTGCCGGTGGCCGTGGCGTGGGGGTGAGCGGCGCCGGTGGCGTCGGGGTGAGCGGCGCGCGGGCCACGACAGGTTCGGCGGACGGCACGATTCCACACTGCCGCTCGATGGACCGCACGACCTCCTCGGCCCGCGCGAATTCGCCGCGGGAGGCCAGCCATCGGGGGCTTTCGGGGACCCAGCGCCGGATCAGCCAGGCGAAGACGACTCCGAACAGCCCCAGGCCGAAGACGAGCCGCCACCCCCACGTCCACTGGGGCACGAGGAAGTACCCGGCCCAGGCGGCGATCGGGATGCCGAGCGAACCCACGGCGACCTTGTACGTCTGCAGCCGCCCCCGGGCCGTGGCCGGGACGAACTCGGTGAGCACGACGATGGCGACGACCGCCATGCCCTGCGCGCCGAAGTGCGCGGCGCAGCGGGCCACGATCAGCTGCCACGGGTTCTGCACGACGACGCACAGCGCGGTGGCGGCGCAGTAGACGGTGACGCAGATGAGCATGGTGCGGCGGCGGCCGACGCGGTCGGCGAGGTAGCCGCCGAGTATGCCGCCGGCGAAGGCGCCGAGTTGGCCGACGCCGACCACGACCGCGACGGCCGAGAGCGAAAGGCCCCACTGGTCGCGCAGGGCGGGTGCGACGAATGCGAAGGCGTAGGTCTCCACCCATTCGAAGAGGATCATCCCGGCCAGGGCGAGGACGAGTCTGCGGTGGAAGGCGCTGAGCGGAAGCCGGTCGAGCCGGTTCCCGAGCGCGGCGGCTTCGGAGATGACAGCCATGCGGCGCATGACCTCCCGGAGGAAGAAGGAGCGGCGGATGCGGGGGAAGTCAGATGACGCCGTCGGCGCCGAGGGAGGCGAGTTCGTCCGGGCTCAGGCCGAGCACACCCTGGTACACCTCGGAGTTGTGCGCGCCGAGGGCGGGGCCGGTGGAGCGGATGGAGCCCGGGGTCTTCGACAACCGGGGAAGGGGCGCCACCATGGGCAGTTCGCCGAAGTCCGGGTCCTCGACGGTGACGAGCGTGCCCCGCTCCCGGTAGTGCGGATCGGCGGCGATGTCGGCGATGCTCATCAGCGGAGAGGCCGGAATGTCCGCGTCGCTGAGCAGCTTGGTGAGATCGTCCGCGGTACGGGTGGCGGCCCACTCGGCGATCGTCGCGTACAGGGCGTCGGCGTGCTCGGCGCGGCCGGCCCGGGTGGCGTACTCGGGGGCGTCGGCCGACGCCGGTGTTCCCATGAGGGCGACGAGCCGGGCGAAGAGCGCGTCGGTGCCCGCGTGGATCGAGACCCGGCGCCCGTCGGAGGTGGTGAAGTCGCTGGCGGGGACGATCTGCGGGTTGCGGTTGCCCAGCCGCTCACGGACGCGGCCGGTCGTCGCGTACGAGGTGAGCGCGTCCTCCGAGGCGCGGAAACCGGCCTCGTACAGTGCGAGGTCGACGACCTGCCCTCCCCCGCCCGCCGTGTCGCGGTGGTACAGCGCGGTGACCACGGAGAAGGCCCCGAGATAGGCGGCCATGTAGTCGATCGTCGAGTAGCCGCTGCGCACCGGGGATCTGTCGGGGTCCCCGGTGACGTACGTCAGACCGGCGAAGGCGCTCGCGGTCCGGTCGAACGATCCCCGGTCGCGGTAGGGCCCGGTGAGCCCGTACCCCGTCACGTACACCAGCACGGCGTCGGGGGCGAGCGCACTCAGTGAATCCGGGTCCAGGCCCCATGCCTCCAGGGTGGGCGGACGGTAGTTGGTGATCACGACGTCGAAGTGCGGGATCAGCTCCTTCACGAGGCGCTGTCCCCGTTCGGTGCGCAGGTCCAGCGTCACCGACTTCTTGTTACGGGCTTCCTGGGCCCAGTACGGGGACCGTGCTCCGGCCGTCGTCCCGCGAGTGAAGTCGCCGCGTCCGGGTTCTTCGACCTTGACCACCTCGGCGCCGAAGTCCCCGAGAAAGGTGGCGGTGACGGGCGCGGCGAGGACGGTGGACAGGTCGAGGACGCGTATGCCTGCCAGCGGAAGTGTCGCCATGGGTACCCCTTCGCATCAAATTCACGTTTCGTTATTAACGAAACGTTGCTAGGGGGACCATAAGCTGGTCACCGCAGCGCGGCAAGGGTCTGCGACGAGAGAATCCATCCAGCGACGGACGAGGAGCAGCGAATGGGCGAGACGGGCAGGACGCGACGGCGACGGCGCACCCGCGAGGAGACCGAGGCGGATCTGCTGGACGCCGCGCGCCGGCTGCTCCGGCGCGACGGGGTGCTCGCCGGCGTGAACCTCCGCGAGATCGCCACCGAGGCCGGTGTGAACCACGGGCAGATCTACCAGTACTTCGGGACCCGCCAGGCCCTTCTCCGGGCTGCCGCGGCCGACTTGGTGGAACGCCGGGTCGCCGACCAGGACGGCCACTGGGACCTGCCGTTCTCCGAGCGGCGGGCGGCCATGTTCCGCTACCGCCTGGAGGAGCCCGAACTGGTCCAGCTCGAAGCACTGTTGGCACTCGACGGCGACGACGGCTTCAGCCCGTTCCCGCGCTTCGCGCAGACCCGCCAGAGCCTGGAACGGGACACCGACGAAGGCGCACTCCCCCAGGACGCGGACGCGGTGGCCGCCCATGTGATGACGGCCGCCGTACAGATGGGCTACGTCATCTTCCGCGAGGCATACGCTCGTGACACCGGCATTCCGCTGGAGGAACTCGATGAGCGGGCGGCACGCGCCTTCTCCCTCATGATGTCCGGCCTCACGGCCCCGCCGCCGGAGCAGGCACCGGCGGGTGACGGGCACGCCGGGCCGGCCGGCCCTCGGTGATGCCGCGTCAGCACGGCGGCAACAGCCTCGTACGGCGGCTCCGCCGAACCACGCGCCGCGCACCTGGGCAGGCCGCGCCTCGGGGTGGGTGGCAGCGCACGCGGGCCCGGCCCGCCACCTGGCCTCGGCGCGGGTACCGCACGCGGGCCGGGCCGCCTCCGGCCGGCGCTTCGGGCGCGCGGTTCGACCCGCGGTTCGACGGGCGGGGATCGTCAGCGCCCGCCCCGTCCCGTACTATCCCCGCGGCGGTGCCTCATGGGCTGTCGGATGACCGCACCGGAACAGCGGGTCACGGGTGTCGAAGGGGACGTCCTCCCGCGCGGCCTCGACGGCGCCCATGGAGGAGGGAAGGTCGAACGGAAGAGTTCCGGACAGCGGCGCCCGGCCGAGGGCCGCGTCGAGCACTAGTTCGTCATCGGCGCCGAACTCGCCGATGAGGAAGGCCGCGTGGCCGGTCAGCGGAGTAAGGATCGCAGGGCGGTCGAGATGGACGGCGAGGCAGGTGGGAACGGCGGAGGCGACGGAGCGCAGCCGCTCCGTCTCCAGGGCCGGGAACTCCAGTGAGCCGCTGTGGAAGAACTGTTCCAGGAAGCCCTCGCGCTTCTCGTACGGTGCGGTGATCCGGAGGATCGCGGCGTCGGCGTCCTCGGGCCGGTCCACGACGGTGCCGTAGCGGGCGGCGACGGCCGGATCGATTCCCTCGACGTACAGTCGCCGCCCGGCGACCGGATGCCCGGAGAGGTGGACGAGCGAGCGTCGCTGGACGCGACGGCCGTGCTCCCGGCCGGTCGCATCGCCGACCGCTGCGGCCGCGGCGTCCGGGTCGACGTAAGGATCCTCGAAAAGACCGAGGCGGAACTTGTCGCGCAGGATGCGGCGGGCGGATTCGTCGATCCGCGCTTCGCTGACCGCGCCTGAGCCGACGGCACTCAGGATCAGCTCGGGGTCTGTCTCACCGCCGAGTTGGTCGGCGCCGGCGTCCAGGACCAGCACGACCTGCTCGGCCACCGACAGTTCCTCGACGCCCCAGTGACGTGGCGGGAAGGTGGTGATGCCGGGGACCTCGGTGCCCGTGATGGCGTTGAAGTCGGTGCAGACCACACCGTCGAAGCCGTAACGGCCGCGCAGCAGGCCGGTGATGACGTCCCGGTTGAAGTTGGCGCCGACCTCGGACAGGCCCGATCCCGAAGGGATGGCGTACGCGGGCATGATCTGCGCGGTGCCGGCCTCGAAGGCGGCCTCGAAGGGAAGCAGGTGGTGCTCGAACGCGCCGCCCGGGTAGACCAGTCGGCGGCCTGCGGCGAAGTGCGAGTCCTCGCCGTGCGCTTGGGGGCCGCCGCCGGGGAAGTGCTTGGTCATGCAGGCGACACTGTCCGGGCCGAGCCGCTCGCCCTGGAGGCCGCGGATGTAGGCGGTGATCATCCGGCACGCGCGGCCGGCGTCCTCGCCGAAGGTGCCGCTGATCCGGGCCCACCGCGGTTCGGTGGCGAGGTCGGCCATCGGGTGGATGGCGAGACGGATGCCGACGGCCCGCAGTTCGCGGCCGATCAGGGCGGCGTACTCCTCCACCAGGTCCGGGTCGTCGGTGGCCGCGAGGCCGATCGGCTCGGGGCCGGCGCTGAAGCCGCCACCGGTGTGCGCGGTGGCGGGGTTGGCGGTGAAGCCGTGCCGGGGGTCGGAGGCGAGGGTGACCGGGATGCTGAGGCGTTCGGCGGCGGCGAGCCCCTGGACGTGGTTGTTCCACTCGGCCATCGTGCGGGCGTCGGGGACGGCCATCATGGCGAAGGCGGTCAGACCGCGTCCGGTGATCAGCTCGACACCGGTCGGGATGCCGTTCCCGGTGAGGGCCGGGCGAGCCTCCCCGGCGGGTCCGGCGCCCCCTGCCTCCCCGGTCTCCCCGGTCTCCCCCACCATCATCCGGCCGTGGCACATCAGCGCGGCCTTTTCCTCCAGGGTCATCCGGTTCAGCAGGTCGTCGACGCGCTCCTCGACCGGCAGCCGGGGGTCCTCGTAGGGCTCCATGGTGCCGTTGTGATTGAGGTCGCGGAACGGCGTCCCGTCGTGGTGGCGCAGCAGGTTCAGCATGCCGCGACCTCTGCGGCGGTCTTGGCGCGGAAGGCGTCCAGGGTGGAGGTGGAGGTTCCGCAGGCGGCCAGGAAGGCCGCTGCCCCGTGTCGGGCGCGGACGAGGTCGAGGAAGGCGGTCATCGCCTCGGCCGGGGCCTCCAGCAGCGGCGCGGGAGCCGCTCCGCGGGTGTTGAGGGCGGCGGAGTGGGTGGGGTGGCGCTCGGCGAGGTGGGCGAAGATCTGCGGCAGGGCTTCGGAAGTGCGGGCGTAGTCGGCGACGATCGCCTCGGTGGGAACGCCGAGCAGTTCGAGCAGCAGCGCGGTGATCAGACCGGTGCGGTCCTTGCCTGCGGCACAGTGCAGCAGGACACCGCCGGGGCGGGCGGCGGCCTCGACCGCGGTGGTGACGGCATCGGGTGCCTGCTCGGCCATCAGCAGGTAGAAGGCTCCGAGATCCGCGGCGGTGGTCATGGTCCGCATGGCCGCCATGACGGCGTCGGTGGTGGGATCCATCCGGGCGGCTATGACGTTGATCCCCGCAGCCTCGGCGGCGGCCCAGTCGGCGGGGTCGGACTCGGCGGCGCCCCGCAGGTCGACGACGGTGCGGATGTCGTGGTCACGCAGCTGGGCGACCGTGGCGTGGTCGGCGCGGGGGAAGGGCTGGGCCGAGCGGTAGAGCACGCCCGGACGGATCCGCGAGCCCTGAGGGTCGGTGCCGAGTGCGGGGTCACGGAAATTGACCAGGGACATAAGTGAGCCTTTCATGGCAATTCGCTCGTACGAGAGAAGGAGGTAGCGGGAGAGGAGGTCAATAAGTGGGTGGGCGCGGGAGAGGGGGGTCACAAGCGGGCGGGCGCGGGAGAGCCGGCCGGACCGGTCAGCGGCCGGGGCGCAGGACTTCCCGGTACGCCTCGGCCCATTCGTCCAGCAGGCCGGCCTCCGAGTCGACCATGATGTGGCGCTGGATCATGCCGCTGAGCATCGCGCCGAGCGCCCAGGGGCGCAGATCGGCGTGCGGGTCGCTGCCGAGCCGATCGGCGGCGATGAGTGCGGCCCGTCGGCCGAACGTGTCGACCAGGATGAGCGCACAGTCGCGCACCGAGCGCACCTCCAGGAGGCCTCGGCGCAGCCGGCGGCGGCGGGCGGTGTGCTCGGCAAGCTCCTCAAGACGGCCGTCGGAGACGGTCAGGGCGTGGCCGAACGCCTCCCAGAGGCCGAGCTCCGCCGGCGCTTCGGCGAAGGCGTCGAGGATGACCTGTCCGAAGGCCCCGCCGAAGAGCAGGGCTTCCTTGGTCGCGTAGTAGCGGAAGAAGGTGCGGTGGGCGACGTCGGCCCGTCGGCAGATCTGGTCGACCGTGGTGTGTTCGAAGCCCTGCTCCTCGAAGAGGTCGAGCGCCGCCGTGCGGATGGCCTCGCGGGTGCGCGCCTTCTTGCGGTCGCGCATTCCCAGTTCCGTCACGGGGCCCGTCTCCTGCATCGGTCTGCCGCTCCTTGTTGTCTGCCCGTCGCCGGGCGCCGGTCGTGACGGTGCGTCGTGCACCGCCACGACCAGTACCGAACCATGTCCGGCCGGGCCCGCTCAAGGCGCGTGCCAACTCTTCGGCAGCTGGTCACGGGGTGTTTGCACAACTGCCTTTTGGCAGTACTGCCAGTTCCGAAATGGTGTGGGTGGCGGCAGCCCCGCGCTGCTGTTCCCCCTCCGTGCTCCGAGAAGATCCGAGGAAACATGAAGCGGCACACGCACCTGCTCGCGGCCACGGCCTGCGCACTCACCGTCGCCCTGACCGCCGGCGCCTGCACAGCGTCCGACAACGCCGTGTCCGGCGGCGGCGCCACCGGGTCCGCCGGCCCCGACGGCCCCGCGATCGACGGCGGCACCCTCAAGGTCGGCCTGGACCGCCCCTTCACCAAGCTCGACCCGGCCGACGGCACGCTGACCTCGATGCCGATGATGATCCTGGCCAACGCGCTGTACGACCCGTTGATGGTCAACGGGGACAACGGCGTCGTGAAGCCCTATCTGGCCCAGGCGTTCACCTCTGACGCGGACGCCACCGGCTGGACCCTGAAGTTGCGCGAGGGAGTGAAGTTCAGCGATGGCAAGCCACTGGACGCCCAGGCCGTCGTCGACCATGTGAAGCGGCTCGCCAAGCCGGAGAGCACCTGCACCTGCGCCGCCGACGCCGCCACCATCGCCACCCTCGAAGCGAACGGCCCCGCCACCGTCGACTTCACCCTCAAGGCCCCCAACGCCGCCTTCCCCAGCCTCTTCACCCGCTCGCTCGGTTATGTCTCCCAGGCCCCCACCGGCGCGGCTCCGGCGGTCGGATCCGGTCCGTACACGGTGGAGAGCGTCCAGCCAGGCGTCTCGGTCACCGTGGCACGCAACCCCGCCTACTGGGGTGCCAAGGGCCACGCGGACAAGATCGTCTACAAGGTGCTTCCGGACTCCGACAGCCGCTACCAGTCACTGCGCTCCGGCGACGCGGACCTGATCTGGACCGAGACCCCGGCCCAGCTCAAGCAGGCCGGCGGCGCCGGTCTGCGCACGGCCACCGGGCCCGGCTCCACCTCCACCGTCCTGCTCAACACCAAGGCCGCGCCCTTCGACGACCCGCGCGTGCGCCGGGCCCTCCAATACGCCGTCGACCGGGAAGCCGTCGAGAAGGTCGTCTACCTCGGTCAGGGCCAGGTCTCGAACGGCCCGATCGGCTCCGCCTCCCCCTACCGGGCGGCCGGCGCGAGCGGCTATCCGGCCCACGATCCCGCGAAGGCCCGTGCCCTGCTCGCGGACGCCGGTCACTCTGACCTCTCCTTCGAATACCTGGTCGACAACCGTCCCGAGAGCCAGCAACGCGCCACCACCCTGCAGCAGATGTTCGCCGAGGCCGGGGTGAAGATGACCATCAAGCCGGTGGACACCGCGAGCCTGAACACGGCGATGTTCCAGCGCAAGTTCCAGGTGCTGGACTTCGTCACCAGCATGTTCGGTGACACCGACACCGCGCTGAACAGCCTGTTCACCGCCGACTCGCCCTACAACTTCACGGGTTACGGCAGCCCCGGGGCGAGCAGGGCGATCGGGGCCGGGCGGGCCGAGCCGGACGCGGCCAAGCGCGGCACCTCCTACGGCAAGGCCGCCGACGCGGTCGTCCGGGACGCACCGATGCTCTTCCTCACCGAGAACCCGGCCGGTTTCCTCGCCACGGCCGAGGTCGGCGGCCTGCCCGACGTGTCCCGGCGAACCGTCATCAGCGTGTCCCCGGCCACCCTGTGGGTGAAGAAGTGACGTCCCGGATCCTCGGTGCGGCGGCGCCGCCGGCCCGAGCCGCCGCCGTACTGCTGCTGGTCATGCTCGCGGCACTCACCCTGCCGCACCTGATGCCGGGATCCCCGGCACTCGCCGCGCTCGGGCCCACCGCCACACCTGAACAGGTCACCGCGTACGAGGCGCAGCTGGGGCTGGACGAGAACGTGCTGTCGGCGACCTGGCGCTGGCTCGGCGCCGCCCTGCACGGCGACCTCGGGCAGTCGCTGAGCACCGGCACCCCCGTCACCACCGAGCTCGCCGACCGGATCCCGGTCACGCTCGAACTCTTCGTCGCCGCCCAGTTGGTGGCACTCTGCATCGCCGTGCCGGTGGCCCTGCTCTCGGCCTGGCGGCCGGGCGGCCCGGTGGACCGGATCGCCACCGCCGGTGCCTTCGTCTGGCTCGCCGTGCCCGGCTTCGTGCTCGGCCTCCTGCTGATCTGGATCGCCGCCGTCCAGCTGCGTGTCCTGCCCGCCACCGGCTGGACACCGTTCACCGAGGACCCGGCCGGGAACCTGCGGCACCTGGTGCTGCCCGCGCTCACCCTCGGCCTCACCGAGGCCGCCGTCTTCACCCGCACCTTGCGCGGACAGCTGCTCGACACCCTCGACCAGACATACATCTCCGCCGCCCGCAGCCGCGGCATGGGCACGGCACGGCTGATGCTGAGGCGCGCGCTGCGGCCGTCCTCGCTGCCGCTGGTCACCCTGATCGGCATCGGCGTCGGGACCTCGCTCGGCGGATCCGTGCTGGTCGAGACGTTGTTCGGGGTACCGGGCGTCGGCAGCCTCGCCGCCGGCTCCATCAACGCCCGTGACTTCCCCGTCATCCAGGCCGTCACCGTGGTCAGCGCCGCCGCCGTCGTCGCCGCCACGCTCGCGGTGGACCTGCTGTACCGCAAGCTCGACCCGAGGATCGCCCATGGCCACCGCTGACACCGCCCTGACGAAGCCCGCCACCACCGCGACCGTCCGTCCGGCCCGGCGACGGCCGTCGCCGGGCGTGCTCGCCGCCGGCGCCTGGCTGGGCGCCGTGGCGCTCGCGGCGCTGCTGATGCCGATGCTGCCCGGATTCGACCCACTGCACGGAGACTTCGCCGCCCCTTCCGCACCGCCGGGCCCCGGCCACTGGCTGGGCACCGACGCCTCCGGCCGCGACGTCCTCCAGCGCACCGTCGCCGGCGCCCGCGCCTCCTTCGCGGTCGCCGCCCTCACCATCACTGTCGGCCTGCTCGGCGGTGGCGCGCTCGGCCTGGCCGCGGGCTGGTTCCGCGGCCCGGTCGACAAGGCCATCGGCTTCGCCACCGACGTCCTGATGTCCGTGCCCACACTGATCCTGGTGATGATCGTGGTCTCGCTGCGCGGCCCCAGCCTGCCCGTGATCGGTGGCCTGATCGGCCTGTTCACCGTTCCGCACTTCACCCGGGTGGTGCGCGCCGTGGTGCTCTCGCTCAGCGAGCGCGGCTTCGTCCAGGCCGCCCGGATGATCGGGACCGCGCCCCTGCGCGTGCTGCGCCGCGAAATCGTCCCGCACGTCGCGTCGGCCTCCCTCACCTTCGCCTTCACCGCGACCACGGTCGCCATCGTCGCCGAGGGCTCCCTCAGCTTTCTCGGCTTCGGCCTGCGTCCGCCGGAGCCGTCCTGGGGCGGTGTCATCGCCGAGGGCCGCACCATGCTCGGCAGCGCGCCCTGGATCTCGCTGGCCCCGGCAGCGGTGCTCTGCCTCACCGTCCTGGCCCTCAACTACCTCGGCGAACAGCTGCGTTCGCCCGCACCGAAGGGAGTACGCGCATGACCGCCCCGAGCCCCGCGCCGAGCGCGGAAACAGGCGTCGTACCGAACGCGGGAACCAGCGCGGTGCCGAGTCCGGAAGCCGGCGCCGTACGGAGTGCGCAAGAGCGCGCCGTACCGGATCCCGGCCCCGGCGCCGCCCCGGTGCTGGACGTCCGCTCGCTCGACACCGTCCTGCACACTCCCGACGGCCGGGAACTGCACATCCTGCACGGCGTCAGCCTCACCATCGACGCCGGTGAATGCCTCGGTGTGGTCGGCGAGTCCGGCTCCGGCAAGTCGGTCCTCGCCCGCACCGTCCTAGGTGTCCACCCGCGTACCACCATCGTCACCACCAGCGGGCAGGTGCTCCTCCACGGTGAGGACCTGCTCGACACCACCCCCGTACGGCGCTCCGAACTCCTCGGCACCGGCGTCGCCATGGTCCACCAGGATCCGATGACCTCGCTCAACCCCGTCGTCCGGATAGCCGACCAGGTCACCGAATCGCTCACCAACCGTCGCCGGCTCTCCCGCCGCGCCCGCCGTGAGAGGGCCGCCGAACTCCTCGCCGCCGTCGATGTCCCCGACCCGGCCCGACGAGCCCGTGCCTACCCGCACGAACTCTCGGGCGGTCTGCGCCAACGCGTCGGCATCGCCGCGGCCCTGGCCGGCTCCCCGGCGCTCCTGCTCGCCGACGAACCCACCACCGCACTCGATGTCACCGTCCAGCGCACCGTCCTGGACCTGCTCGACCGCCACCGTGAGACGCGTGGCCTCGCCACCCTGCTCATCACCCACGACATCGGCCTGCTCTACGGCCGGGCGCGGAGAGTCGCCGTCATGTACGGCGGCCGGATCGTCGAGACCGGCCCGACCGAGATCGTCACCGAGCGCCCCGCACACCCCTACACCGCCGCGCTGCTGCGCTCCGTCCCCCGCGTCACCGGTCCGCTGCGGCGAACCCTGCCGGCCATCCCCGGCACACCACCGGACCTCTCCCGACCTGCGACCGGCTGCCCGTTCGCGCCGCGCTGCGAGCGCGCCGAGGCCGTCTGCTCCACAACCACCCCGCCCGTCCACCCGGCCGGCCCCGGCCACACGGCCACCTGCCACTTCCCCCTGACCAGAGCGGAGAACGCCGCATGACCGCCGTCCTGCACGCCACCGGACTCTCGGTGGTCCACCGCACCCGCTCCGGACCACTGCACGCCGTCAGCGAGGTCGACCTGACACTGCGCGAACGCCGCACCCTCGCCCTGGTCGGCGAGTCCGGCTCCGGCAAGAGCAGCATCGCCAAAGCCCTCCTGCGGCTGCCCCCGCCCACCGCCGGAACCGTCACCCTCGACGGCACCGACCTCGCCACCCTGACTCCCCGTGCGCTGCGCGCGCTGCGTCCACGGATGCAGATGGTCTTCCAGGACCCGTTGTCCTCGCTCAACCCGCGCCGCCAGGTCAGCGACCTGGTGGCGGAACCGCTCGACGCCCACCCCGACCCGGCACGCGACCGTGCGGCCGTCATCGAACGGCAGCTGAACGCGGTGGGGCTGCCGCCCGGCCTGTTCGGCGACCGTCGGCCGGGCCAGCTCTCCGGCGGTCAGGCCCAGCGCGTCGCCATCGCCAGGGCGCTCGCCGCCGAGCCCCGCGTACTCATCGCCGACGAAGCCGTTTCCGCCCTCGACGTCTCCGCCCAGGCCACGGTGCTGAACCTGCTCCGCCGGCTCACCGAGGACCGCGGCCTGGCAAGCCTGTTCATCTCCCACGACCTCGGCGTCGTGCGGGCGGTCAGCGACGACGTCGCCGTGCTCCAGCTCGGCCGGCTCTGCGAACAGGGCCCCACCGAAGAGGTCCTCGCGGCCCCGGCCCATCCCTACACGGCCGCCCTGCTCGCCGCCGTACCCGAACCCGGCCGTCCGCTCGGCGACACCGGTCTGCTTCCCACCGACCCGCCGTCCCCGCTGAACCCGCCTTCCGGCTGCCGCTTCCGCACCCGCTGCCCACTCGCCGACGCACGCTGCGCCACGCAGACGCCCACCCTGCGCGAAATCGCCCCGCACCGGACGGTCGCATGCCACCGGCCTCTGATCGCCCCGGCCGCACCAGGGCGGCGAGCGCCCGATCAGCCGATGACCGCGGTGGCTTCGACCTCGACCAGATAGTCCGGAGCGGCCAGCGCCGCGACGCCCAGCAGCGTGCCCGGCGCTACCGGGGTGAAACCCAGCTTCGCTGCGGCCCGCGAGACCCCTTCGAGGAACAGGGGCATCTTGTCGGGGGTCCAGTCGACGACGTGGACGGTCAGCTTCGCCACGTCCTCGAAGGAAGCACCGACCGCGGCCAGAGCGATGGCGATGTTGAGGTAGCACCGCTCGACCTGGGCGGTGAGGTCGCCCTCGCCGACCGTGGCCCCGACAGCGTCAACGGCGACCTGTCCGGCGATGAAGACCAGCTTCGAACCGGTTCCGACCGACACCTGCCGGTAGACATCGGACTCCGGCAGCCCGTCGGGGTTCACCAGGGTGATGGCCATGCGGTCCCTCTCCTTGCCTTGAGCGCACGCGGGCTCGCTCGGTCTCTTGTGGTTACCGGGAAACCGTAGGAGAGCCGAGGCTGACATGGAAGAACGCACTTATTGGTGACTGGGGAACCTCATGGTGACCGAGAGGCCGTTCGTGGGCTTGCCCCGCACACGGTGCCTGACCGAACTGAACGCGCTGGGCGCCGCGCGGCTCCCACGGCGTCTTCGCGTCCGGGAGGCGGCCTATCGTGCGCGGTCGGCCATGAGCGCCCGCATGTCCTTGATCATCAAGGGCCTGAGCTGCTCGGGGGTGTGCGTGGAATCGGCGTAGAGGTTGAAGGAGAACTCGGCTCCGCCGTCGAGAACCGTGAGGATGAGGACGGCGCCCTCGTTGAGGTCGATGACCCCGAAGTACGCGCGCTCGCCGAGCCCTTCGACGCGTTTCTTGACGATCGTCGGGCCCGTGTTGGTCTCGACGGCCTCGCCGCTGGCCTCGAATTCCGGACGCGGGTCGGTGGCCCTGTGCAGCTTGAGACGCAGGGTCAGCGTGTTCCCGGCCTCCTGGCTGCCCTTCTCGACGAGCGTGTCGTTGCACTCCGCGACATCCATCGCCCGGTGGCGGTGCTCCCCGTGGGAGGAGTCGTCCCCGCGGTCGAAGAGCGCGCCCACGGCGGCCATTTCGGCGTCCGCGCAGAGGTTGTCGCTCATCCGGTACCGCACCTCGCGAACGTCCGAGGCACCACCCGCCAGCAGGAATGCCCCGCCACAGACGACGGCGGCCAGAACCGCACCGGCGAGCGCCCACAGCGGACCCCTGCCTCGTCGGGACGGCGCTACAGGGGCCGGTTCCGTGCCCGGCCGGTCTTCGACGGGGCGGGGCTGCTGCGATGAGATCTGCACGCGTGTGAACCTACGTCACGACCGAGGTGGTGCCCCTCCGGGGTCCGGAGGCCGGAGGGGCACCAGCGAAAGGGCAGCCTGAATCCGTCCCCCGAACGCCCCTCCCCCGGGGACTCCGGGCCGGCCGGCCCCAGACCGAATTCGCATGGTGTGACTTACCGCGCCGACGGGTGAACGGCGGCGCGTTCATGCGGGGCGGTCCTCTCCGACCCGGTACCAACATCGTGACCGGTTCATGGACTTGGGAGTGGGGGCACGATGCGTACGGAGGTCAGGGCCACGGTCGTCACGGCGGGCCAGGAAGCGGATGTCCTTGTCCGGTGCTGCCTCGGTGGCGGCGGGAACGCCGGTGCCGGGGGCGGCAGCGCCGGGCTCGGCACCCCGGTCGAGAGGGTGTCCTCCCGGTGACGCGGAGCCGGCTGTCCGGGGCACGGTGCCTGCCATGGGCCGCGACGCTCACCTGTCTGGTTCTCGCGACGACCATCAACCACGCGGTCGCCACCCCGGCAGCGGCACAGCCGACGAGGTGCACCGGCGGGAGGACGGACTCACGCGGGCATTCCTCGGTCGACGGATCCGAGATCGCGTGGGAGGACGAGACCCGCTACGACGACGCCCGGCAGTTCGCCGCGACGGTGTGGTCCTCCGACGGGCTCGACCGGGTGACGTTCCCGAAGGACGACGCATCACGGATCGCGGACATGGAATGGTCCGACGTCAACACGACCGACGGCACATGGTTCAACGTCGGCGCCGCGTGGAGCCCCGGCCCCGGCACCGACTGGATCCGCATGAACAGCGCCTACCTCGGCAAGGGGAAGAAGTTCGGTACGAGGAGTGGGCGGCGCAGGGTCGCGGCCCATGAACTCGGGCACGCTCTCGGCTTCTGCCACAAGGCGGCGTCCGGGCCGGCGTCTCTCATGAAGCGGCTCCTGGTCGAGCAGCCGGCGGACGGCCGTCCGACCCGCTCCGACCGTACGAACTATCACGCGCTGTGGGGCTGACGATGAAGAAGACCCGGATCGTGGCCGTTGCCGGAGCGGCTCTGACGGTCATCGTCGCCACCGGCTGGACTGCGTACTCCTACCTCACCCCGGAACGGTCGTTCTTCGAGGCGATGACGCTCCACGATCCGGACGACGACCAGGAGGTCGCCACCGCGGCCCGCGACGTCTTCCGCGCGACCGTCGAGCGCCGCACCGGAACCCGGACCATCCAGGACGTGCCCTCCGACCTTTACGAAGTCCGCGTCATCCGTGCCTACAAGGGCAACCTGACCGGCACGGTCACCATCACCCGGACCACCGGCGGCCCCGCTCTGCGCCCCGGCCACGCCTATGTCATCCCGACCGTGCCCTGGAACAATCGCGAGCACGAACACGCGGTCCTCGCCGAGGCACTTCCCCGCCCCGCCGACGACCCCGACGCACCGGCCACCACCGTCACCGGCAGGGCCCGCGGCACCATCGACCAGCACTGGACCTGGGCCGCCACCCACCCTTCACCCGGCCTCGACAGCTACCCCTGATCACACCTGCGGCATGCGGGCGTCCACCAGCCGTCGCTGTACTTCCGACACCCGTCGCTGGAGTCGTCCCGGTCGCACGCCCTCGATCCGCATCCACTCGTCGAGGCGCGGCCTCAGATGGCGCGCCATACCCGGCCCGTGGCGGCGCAGCGCTGAACGGCTGACCGAGATCTCTTCCTGAATCTCTCTCCGGAGATCGTCGTTCCAGCCCTGCTCCCGGTCTTCCCTCTCCAGAGGAGCCTTGAGCATGGCCACCGCCTCGTCGAGAACGGTGAGCAGGTCCATGGCTCCTCCAAGGCATCAGGGGCAACTGTTTCCCGCGAACGGCGCGAGCCCACGTCGCTGATCCTCGTGGACGGCCCCGTCGCGATCGTGGTCCACTGCGAGCCCACGAGTCTGTCGCGGGAAAACGAGTCCGCCGGCCGGGCGGCCGGGCCCACGGAACGGCTGAGGGGCATGGGGACCTATCGCTACAAAGTACAGAAGGGCGGTTTCGGGCTGTTCCTCGGGATCGCAGCCGAGGCCACTCACCTGACCGGCCCTCCGACCACGGGCGTCCCCGTCAGCAACCGGGTCTGGCTGGACGCTTCCGAAGTCGACAACGCCTTCTACCGTAACCGGCCGGCACTCAACGAACGCGAAGTCGCCTGGTTGCGATTCGGCCTGGGCGAAGTGTCCGGCGACATCGAACGCGTCGAGACCAGCCCCTACATCCTGGTCACGGTTCGGGCCCTGGAGATCTTGGAGGCCGACTACGCCGAGGCAACGCTCGCTCCGGCCATCGCCGGATGGGCCGCGCAGAGGTTCTGCCTGACACTCCGCCCTTGCGTCGTCGGCCGCGACAGCGCCACCGGCCGGATCACGTTCGACCGGGACGAGTGACCTATCTGGCCAACCGCGCCGTGATCGCGGTCGGGCCCCGGGCATGCAGGCAGGTCCCCCACCCGCCTCCGAGTCGATGTGGCATGGCAGCACGACAGTGCCTGCTGGGCCTCAGCGGCGGGCCCGGACAACCGAGGTGACCGCTGCCCGGGCGGGTCGGGAAACCGTTCGGTCCTCGCCGTGCGAAGGGCTAGCGTGCACCGACATGGACATCGAAGATCCCAAAGACCTCGTCCGGCGCGGGTACGACGCGCTCTCCCTCCGCTATGACCTGGCGTACTCCGCCGAGACGAAGTACCAGCCGTGGATCAGCGAACTGTGCGGTCGTCTCCCGGCGGGAGGCACGGTGCTGGACCTGGGGTGCGGAAGCGGAGTGCCCGTCGTCCGCGACCTGACGGCCGCGGGCTACCGTGTTACCGGCGTCGACATCAGCGGGGAACAGATCCGCAGAGCCAGGGAGTCGGTGCCGCAGGCCGAATTCGTCCGTGCTGACGCCACAGCCGTGGAGTTCGGACCGGCCTCCTTCGATGCGGTCGTCTCCCTGTATGCGCTCATCCACATCCCGCTCCAGGAACAGCTTCCGCTGCTGGAGAAGATCGCCGGATGGCTGCGCCCCGGCGGTTGGTTCCTGGGCACCACCGGCCATCGGGCCTGGACCGGCGTCGATGAGGACTGGTTGGGTGGCGGGACCCCTATGTGGTGGAGCCATGCCGACGCCGCCACGAACCGGAGCTGGATCACTCGGGCCGGTCTCACCGTCGAGAGGGAAGAGTTCGTGCCCGAAGGCGACAGCGGGCACGCTCTGTTCTGGGCCGGACGCCCCTGACACCCTTCCAGCCGCTGTCCCCGATCGGGGACAGCGGCTCCGACCCGGCCTGAGGACTGCATCGATTCAGCCGGTATCTTCCCGGCATGACACATGAGTTCGATATGGCGCGGTCGCTCGCTACGGCTGGTGAAGACCGCGGGGCCGCCTGGGTGTTCATCCGGGGATTCGTCGCGGACTGGGTGAAGGCGCTCGGTGATGACGACGGCTGGGACGAGACGGATCTCGTGGCCGCCGAGGAAAGGCTCGGCGTCCAGCTGCCGTCGGCGCTTCGAGAGGCGTACCTGCTGATCGGGCGTCGTCGTGACCTCACCAGCAACCATGACCTTCTGCTCGGCCCGTCCGAGCTGTACGTGGACGAGGCCGGGGAAGCGCTGGTCTTCCGGCACGAGAACCAGGGCGCCGCGTCCTGGGGAATCCGGCTCGGCGAGCTGGTGGACGAGGACCCCGCCGTGTTCATCAGGGCCGACTTGGCCGACAAGGCTGCCGAACGCTGGGAGGGGTGGCTGGAACGGCTGTCGCTGTGCTTCATCGAGATCGTGCTCTCCGAGGCTCTGCAGGCCGACAACGAGCTCTGCGACTTCCTGGGCGACTTCGACGACGACACCCTTGCCCTGCTGGAACAGAACTGCACCCGGCTGCCGTTCCCACCCTGTCCGAGCAGCGAGAAGGAACAGGGCACCCGCTGGTTCCTCGGCGCCGATGTGCTGCTGCGCGACGACGGAATAGCCCTTCTGGCCCGCGGCCGTACCGAAGCGGCCCTCGACAGCCTGCGCGACCTGCTCCCCGGCGACTGGCTCAACGACTTCCGGTAGATCACTTCCGGCCGTCTGCCGGCCGGCCCCGTCCCTCTTCCATCGGGGGCTGATGTCCATGCCGGCCGAGGTGGGCCAGGGCTGTCCCGTCATCCCTGGTGGATCGGCGCGCGGCGTCGGATGCGGTGCGTCGCAAGGCTCAGGGACGTCCGCATACGGGATGTACGCGGGCGTTCCGACAACGCCGGGAGGTGCCGTAGCTGTCGTCGCGCGCCCGACGGGGATGACGGGACAGCCCTTGGGTGGCGCGGACTGACACAATGGGATCATGAACGCAGTGGACCTTGGCGACTTCGTTGTGCGCCGTGCAAATGAGTCGGAGTCGGGCGCGCTGGTGGAGATCGACTCGGTCGCGGTCGAGGGGGACGCCGAGCGGCGGGCGAATATCCGCAAGTGGTGCGAGCAGGGCTTGGTGATCGTCGCGGAGGACGCGTCCGGCCTGCTCGGCTACTGCGTGGTTGAGTACACGTTCTTCGAACAGGGCTTCGTCACGATGCTGATGGTGGCGTCGGCAGCCCGCGGGAGGGGCGTTGGCCAGCGGTTGCTGGACGCCGTGGCGGCTTCGTGCACGACCTCGAAACTGTTCACCTCGACCAACGTGTCCAACCAGCCGATGCAACGACTGCTCCAACGAGCCGGCTGGAGCCCGGTCGGCCTTCTCCACGGCCTCGATGAGGGCGATCCCGAGCTGTTCTACCTTTGCCGGCCGCAGAACACGCCGGTCTGAGACGGACCGCACCGAGGAGATCGGCGGGAGCGGTTCCGGCTTCATCCCGAAGTGAGATCCGAGGTCTACGTGCGCTGCCGGGGACCGGTCGACGGATTCCCCGCCGTACGCGGACACCTGGCGGCGACGGTGGTTCAGACCTGTCCGGTCCTCACCTCATGGGGCCGACGGTCACTGTCTGTGATGCCATACTCAGGCGGTAGATCCGCATGAGCCGGCGCGTCGCCCGAACAGGGCCTGATTCATCCTGTGCTGACGCCCCCGCATGTCCAGGTGGAAGGACCGCCCATGACGCTCCAGGCCGAGAAGACCACCATTCACCCGGACACCGCCTACAAAGCGTGGCTCGGTCACACCATGAATTGCCCCGCCTGCCGGACCACCACCACCTGCGCCACCGCCGTCCGTCTCGGCCGTACCTGGCGCGAGACCCGCCAATAACGCCACACCCAACCGGTGTCGAACCTGATCCGCCGACCGGCCACGGACCACGGCGACGGACCACGTCGCTCGCGCCGCCGACGTCACGGCCCTCCGCCGTCCGGCCGACCCTCCGGTACACGGCACGCGAGTCGCTGATCCTCCGCGCCGTGGACACGGTGCGGTGCGGCGGGTAGGTCACCCCCGCCACGGTGGCCGGCCTGAATCAGCCGCGTCCAGCGCGTGGGGAGGGGGCCACCGCACCCACACAGGTCGGCCCGCCACGCTTCGTCGCGCAACCCGGCCGACCCGCAACGTGCCCACCCCCGCCGTACCGATCCGGCGGCCATAGGCGGCCCGCTGATCACGACCGTGCCAGGGCCCTTCGAGCACTTACGCATTGCGGCCGCCTTCCAAGTTCGCCGAACGGGTAGAAGAGCACGGCACGTTGGTGATCTGATGTCCATTTCCGCCCGTTCACGTCCGCGCACGTCACAGCGGCGAAGCCGAAGGACACCCAGGACGGATCCGACGCGAAGGCGGCAAGAGTGCACGAAGAAGAACGGCCCACGCATCGGCTGAGGCCACGCTCCGGCCCGGTGGCAGGAGACACACCTGAATCCGCTGAACTCGCGAAATGGTTACGTGCGCGCGTAGCCGGACAGACCATGCAGCAGCTGGAAGACCTGTTCCCCTACCCACGCGCCCAGTGGAGCGAATTCCTCAAGGGTCACAAGCTCATCACTCTGTGGCTGCTGGAAAACGTCGTCACCAAACTGGTCCCTCCACAGGACCAGCATCGGCAACGGGGCATCGGGCGCCAGCTGTTGAAAGCCGCCGAACAGGCCGACGCGGCTCGCCGAGCGGCCGGATCCGCTGCCGATCCGCCCGAGGGAACCGTGAACGAACTCCAGCTACGTCTGGACGACGCACGCCAAGGTCAGATCAAGGCACAGGCGACGGTGCAGGGTCTCACCCAGCTCATCTATGCCTTCGTGAGCGCGATGGCCGACCTCAAGCAACGCTGCAGGAACCTGGAGACCGAACGGGACACGGCACGTCGGCAACTGCGCCAGCAGGAGGCCAGCACCACCGCCAACCAGCAGCGCGCCGCCGAGAACAGACGGCGCGCGGCCGAGAATCAACAGCGCCTGGCCGAGACGGAGGAGCGTCTGGCCGAGGCCGAGAAGCAGTGCGCACGGGTCGAGGAGAGGCTGGCACGCGCCCGCCGGGAACAGCAAGAAGCCGAAGACCTGCGTATCGAAGCACTTCAGCAGGCCGAGCAGCACCGCCGCGCCTACCAGCAGCGCACCGGGAAGGACACTCCGGCCGGATCCCCTGGTGGGGACGGTGACTCGGTGCCGCCTCCTCAGCCGTGGGAGTACGACCGCTTCCTCGAAGCCGCTGACGCGCAGCTCGACTCGTACGGCGCCCACATGGACGCCATCCGTGAGCAGATCGGCATCCCGGCCCCGCCCGCATCCGACGAGCCGCGGACCATTCCTGGCGAGGCTGCCCCCACTCCCTCCCAGGACAGCACCGGCACCGGCACCGGCACCGCGAACATCACCCATGGTCCTTCCGCCGTGTCGGAGGACAACAGTGCCGACGGTGCCGACAACAGCGGCCGGAACCGTGGAGACGATCCCCGGGCGAACAGATCCGGATCAGCAGGCGGCCGAAGAGACAGAGGATGGCGCACGGTGCTGATCAGCACGACGTGCCTGGCTCTGCTGGCCGGCGGCTGGCTCGCCTGGGACCAGCTGCGGGACGAAGGAGTGAAGGTCCCGCCGGACACCCATGGGCCCCAGCGGGAAACCGACGAAGCGTCCCTGCCGGAGTCCGGCGTACTTCAGAAGGCGAAGAACAACGAAAAGATCAGAATCGGGGTGAAAGCCGACCAGCCGGGACTGAGCGAGAAGTCCGGCAACAAGTGGTCCGGATTCGATATCGAGTTCGCCAGGAACATCGCGAAGGCACTGGGATTCGGAGACAGGATCGAATTCATTGCAGCCGGTTCCCGCAGCCGGGAGGACATGCTGCAGAACGGGCAGGTCGATATTTTCGTGGGAAGTTACAGCATCACCCCGGGCCGTAAGGCCAAGGTGGCCTTCGCGGGCCCCTACCTCTCCACCAATCAGGGAGTCCTGGCAGTGGAGGATCCGAGCGACACCGACAAGAGCCGCATGGTGGAGGGAGGCGAAATAGTGACGAAGGAGGTCAACAGCCTTGAGGAGTTCCCCAACGGAACCAGAATCTGTACAGCGAGCGAGTCGATCTCCAAAGAGATCTTGGACGAATTTCCGGAGAAGGACTTCACCCTCGATGACAGCAAAACCGACTACAAGGCTTGCGTGGAAGAGCTCAAAGAATACCGGGACGCTTCTGCCGCATCCTGGAAGACCCACGTGGTGGTCACGGACAGAATCATCCTTTCCGGCTTCCTGACCCGTAACCCCGACCTCAAAGTGATCCGCGACTACTTGAAAGGAAGTACGACTCGCTGGGGTGTGGGCATGGCAAAGAACGACCCCGCCCTGCACCGCCTCGTGTGCAAATCCATCGCAGAACAGATCGAGGACAAGACCTGGGACGAACTGCGCGAGAGTCACCTTCAGGAGGGCATCGACAAGGCGATGCCCACAGATATCTACGTCACCGCCCCGCAAGAGAAGCAGCGAATCGAGTGCCGCGACAAGTAAGGCCCTTGGGCACGAAACCCTTCAGTGCTCTGCGCGGCAGGGGACGGCACGAGCGGCTCCGCCCGCTGACGCGGCGGACAACACACCGAGCAGTTCGAGCCGAGTTTCATCCACAACAAGCCAACTCCGCCACACTTCACGGAGGACCCCGTTCAGGAGCGGCTCGCCGCAATCCCATGGAGCGGGAATATCGCCGGGTTCCCGACGCGGGTGCCGTGTCCGTCGCCATGGCGCGGACTCCCGCGCTACGGCGCGGACCCGCGCCCCGCGGCGCCGCCCCCGGCTGCGGCACGCCCTCACAACCGGACGCTCCGGCCTGCGGATTGCCTGGCGGGCGGGCGAACGCGCCAACGGAGCGACCCGCCTCGGTGAGGGTGATCAGGCACTCCCCTCGGCCGGGAACCAGCTGATCATCTCGTTGTGCAGCGCCAGCGGCTGATCGTCGGACGAGAGCCAGTCCGTCTCACCCCGGCGCCACTCGTAGTCCCGATGACGGGCCGCGATCTCCTCGACGAGTTCGGCGGCCAGCCGGGAGGCTTCGTACAGGTCCTGGTCAGTGGTCTGGGAACTGGCGGCGACGATCAGGCCGCGGACCTCGGCGGAGTGGCCGTAGCGGAAGGCTCCCGTGCCGAGCAGGTGCGGATCGGTGTGGACGGACGTCCCGTTGTTGCGGCCCAGGCGCCGGTGGGCCGCGGCCTTGGCGGCCGCCTTCGGCAGGAACTGGCGCGCCTGGTTCCCGACCGTGATGGCACCCAGGACCGCGTCGGCGTGGCCGGCCTGCACGTCGGCCGTCGGGTCGAGGATGACGAATCCCATGGCGGGGCGGGGGTAGGGCCCGCGCGGCGCCTTGCCGGGGCCGGCGGTGTGGTTCCGAAGGATGCTCTCGGCGCGACGGTGCCCGAGGTCCGACAGCAGCTCGGTGAGTTCGGCGTCGTCCAGCATGTATCGGTAGGGGTTACGGCGCACGGCTGCCTGTACGCGCTGGGTTTCGGTCATGTCATTCTCCGATGCCGTCGACTTGAGGAACTGAGCAGCGAGTTGGGCTGTTCGGCGCGGCCGGATCACGGCCCTCGGACGCGTCGGCGGGCGACAGTTTCTGGACACGCAGGGGGGCCAATTCCGGACGTTGCCCACCGTTCGGGCCCAGGATTCATGGATGCCGTTTCCTGAACCGCGATCCCCAACTCGCCTGAAGGGGTAAGGGATTGGCCATGTCGCAGTACCGAGGCCGACTCCTCGGGACAATCCCCAATGGTCCACCCGGAGATCAACCTCGGCCCGTCGCCCGAGAGATCATGCACTCCCATCGGCCCCTTGGCAACGTCGTTGTATCTCACAGTGAGCTCGGCAACTGCCGCCATCCCCCCTATGACCAGGCACGATGACTCATCGATGAAACTCCAACTGTCGCTGAGCGTACGGACTCCGAAGAATCTCGAAGACCGAACGGCCTTGACCCCCGGGCGAGGCGCCTCGTAGGCTCCAGTTCGCCTGCAAGGTCTAGACCAGCCATTCGCGATTCGATTCTCTTCCGTAGACAGCTTTCTCTCCGTGTCGCGCCGAGCGGGACCGGAGGGGCAGTGAAGGAGTTGTTGAGTTTGACCACGCAAGTGTTTTCCAGGACTTTAGAGAAGTTTTCCGATGACGGGTTCACCGCCCTGGGGGAGGTGATCTCCCCCAGCGATCTCGCGGTCTACCGGGACATCTATGACCGCCTCCTGAGCGGTGACATCGAATCCGGAGACAAGAGATCCGATCTCGGCTCACACGTTCCACGCAAAGAGGGCGTGCGGGAGAACATCACCCAGATCATGTGGCCGTCGGCGCTCTATCCGCCGCTGTGCGATCTCCCGTTGCACCACAGGGCCCTCACGATGGCCCGTGAACTCATCGGCGCGGACGCGGAACTCGATTTCGACATGATGATTCACAAGGCCCCGCACACGGACGTTGCCACGCCCTGGCACCAGGACGCGGCCTACTGGGTCGACATGCCCGATCGCCGCGCCGTCTCGATCTGGGTGGCGCTGGACGACGCGGATCTCGACAACGGCTGCATGTGGTACGTCCAGGGCTCCCATCAGAAGCCACTGCGACCGCACCGCCCCACGAGCGACGGCAAGAACATCGAATGCGACTGCTCCGAGGACGAGCCGGGTGCCACGCCCGTGCCCGTACGGGCGGGAGAGGCGGTGGCGCACTCCGGGACCACACTGCATTACTCGCGCGGCAACACCACGGGCGGCACGCGACGCGCCTACATCCTCAACTACCGCCCCGCCGCCATGATCCAGCTCGAACGCGAGCGCGGCGCCGACCACGGCCTCAACGAGAACGTGCGGCAGGTCCGTAACCCGGACGCGGCCGAGGACTGACCGGCACGGCCGGGGCAGCCCGCGCGCCCCGCGCGCTCTGCCCACCGCGCAGACACTTCTCCGCCCAGCCGGGCCGGCCGATGGGCCGGCCCGGCCCTCAACGGCCAGAAAGGCATGCCGTGAACGCTGTCACGTTGACAGGCGCTGTGATGACCCACCCCAGGAGAATTGCCGCAGCCGAGGAGGTTGCGGCAAAGGACTCGCAGGGGCGCGTTCGCGTCGTCGTGGACCCGGACCCCACCGGCCCGCCCACCGCGCTGCGTACCGCGAATCCCTCGTGGAACTGTGTCGGGGACGCTGCGACACATCACATCGTCTTCCAGGACGATGTGCTCCTGGCCGAGGAATTCTTCGCGTACGTGGAGAAGACCGCCGCCGCCGTTCCGGGAGAGGCTGTCGCCTTCTACGAAGGGTGGGAGGGCAGGAACAGCGGCGTCGTGCGTCTGGGGGCCCTCACCGGGGAACACTGGGCGTACGCGATCGACGAGCACGTCCCGTCGCTGGCGCTGATGCTTCCGGCCGACGCCGCCCGGGGATACGCCCGGTTCGCCGCGGAGCACGGTGACGGGTGGCCGTACGACGTCGTCATTCAGCGGTACCTCAAGACGCTGGACATTCCGGTCAGACTCGCCGTTCCCTGCACGGTCGACCACGACGACGTGCCGAGCCTCGCGGGAAACAGCAAGCATGGGTGGCGGCGGGCAACTCTCTTCTCCAGCGAGGTTGTTGACGTCACTACCTACACGTGTGCCTCATTCTCCGTAGTGCCCTTCTACCAGTACGGGGAATCCAAGTGCGCGGTGCGCGGCGACGCGCGCTGGGAGTACCTGGACACCGACCGCTATCTGCGCCGGATCGGCCTGGCCGAACGCTGCGACGGCGACTTCGCCGATGCAGGCACAGTGGGCGCGAAGGGCGAGGCCGGTCTGCCCGCCGTCGTGCGCCGGCAGGTGTGGCTCACGGCCTTCGCGACAGGCGCCGTCGTCGCCGGACTGACGGAGCGGGACCCCGACCCCGAGACGGCCGGAGCCGTGATGGACTCCCTCGGCCCCGGTGGGCTGTGCGAGGAGTACACCGGCGCCGAACTTCTCCCCATGATTCCCCTGATCAGGGAACTGGCCCTGGCCGCCTTCGAATCCGGCCGGGCTGCGCGCCGGGCCGGCGGTGACACCACTGCCCCAGTCACCCCGGCGGCGGGCGTCGTGGTCACCGGTGGCAGTCCGGCGTTCGGTGAGCAACTGGCCGGGCTGCTCACCGACGCGGGCTGCGGCGCCGCGTATGCCGGACAGCTCGGCCCGGAACAGGACGGGGACGTACGCACCCTGGTCCACCTCGGTGATCCGCACAGCGGCCACCGCGTGTCGGATCTGCTCGCCGACGCCGAGAAGCTCGGGATCGAGCGTCTCGTCCATGTGAGCTCGGCAGCCGTCTACCGCGGCGCGGGCACCGGCGATCGCACGGAGGACTCGCTCTCCGCACAGCCGCACGACGCGGAGGCCCGCGCCTGGTGGGACGAGGAGCAGGAATGCCTGCGCTGGGGCGGCGAGACCGGCACCCCCGTGCAGATCGTGCGCGTCGCCGAGCAGGTGGGGGCGCACGCACCGCTGCGCGGTGTGCTCGCCACCTGGATGCTTCAGGCATGGACGCGCCGGCCCATGGTCCTGGCCGAAGGGCGCCACCACCAGGTGGTCGACCACCGCGACCTGGCGGAAGCACTCGCCGCCGTCCTCGCCGGGCCCGTACGCTCCCCCGTCTACAACGTGGCCTCGGCGCGTTACGACGAGACCGAGTTCGCCGAACTCGCCGCGGAGACGGCGCGGCGCACCCCCTGGGAGCAGGCTGCCGGCGCCGGTACGCCGCACACGCCCCCCATGTCCACCGCCCTGATCACGGCCGAGACCGGCTGGCAGGCATCGGCCCCGGTACGGAACGGGGCACGGGCACAGGCCCAGTGGCTGGCCTGCGACACCCACGACCACATCCCCGGCGCCCCGCGGCAGGACACCGATGCCTGAGGAACAGCAGACTCTCCGGCCGGAGAACACCACGGAGCCGGGTCTCTTCTCCCGGCAGTACGCCGCCGCCACCACGACGTTCAGCGTAGTGATGTTCCTGACCGGGTTCGCGGCGCTGGCCGTGGTGCCCACCCTGCCGACCGCCGCCCGGGACCTGGACGGTGTGTCCCTGTTCCCGATGGTGGCGGGCTGCTTCGTGGCCGCCAGCCTGTTGGGCGGGGTCATGGGCGGCCACTGGGCCGACCGGTCCGGGGCGCGCCGTCCGCTGGCGCTCGGCATGGTCCTCTCGGTGGTGACACTGCTGGTGTCGGCGTCCAGCGTGTCGATCTGGCAGCTCGCGATCGGCCGCTTCGTGGACGGGCTGGCGGCCGGAATGGTCGCGGTGTCGGTGACCACCGCGATCGGCCAGTCCTACCCGGAGTACCTGCGGCCCCGGATGCTCGCGATGATGAGTGCGAGCTGGGTCATCCCGTCGCTGGTCGGGCCGCCGCTGGCCGGTGTGGTCGCCGAGGTCTGGTCCTGGCGTGTGGTCTTCTACGGTCTGGCCGTCCTGACCGCGCTGCCCGCCCTGGCCCTGGTGGTCGTGCTGCGGGGAGCCCCGGCGGGGGGCCCGGACTCGGAGCCCGCCGATGCTCCGCCCGCGGAGGAACGGGCGGCGCGCCCGCCGCTCATGATCGCGGCGATGCTCAGCCTGGGCGCGGCACTCGGCCAGTACGGTGTGTCGGAGTGGGACGTACGCCACCTGGTGTTCGTCGCCGTCGGCGTCGTGCTCCTGGTGGCGTTCGCACCGAGACTGCTGCCGAAGGGTACGTGGCGCAGTGCCCGGGGACTGCCGACCGCGGTACTGCTGCGGGGTCTTACCTCCGGCACCTACTTCACCGTCGAGGCACTGGTGCCGTTGATGCTGATCACCGAGCGGCACGTCGCCGCGGTGGCGGTCGGCGTGGCGTTCACCGCCTCCGCGGTGTTGTGGGCCGGTGCCTCCTGGGTGCAGGGCAAACTGCTCCAGCACGTCGCCCGGCACCGTCTCGTCACGGCCGGCGCCCTGATCATGACCGCCTCCGTCGCCTTCGCGGTGCTGGGGAGCTTCTCGGCCGTGCCGCCGCTCACCGCGGCAGCGGCCATGCCCCTGGCGGCGATCGGGATGGGCCTGCTCGACCCCTGTGTCACCGTGCTGTCCCTCTCGCACAGTGCCCGGCACCGGCAGGGGCACACCACCAGCGCCATGCAGACCAATATGAACCTCGGCCAGGTCGTCGTCCTGGCGCTCGCCACCGCGGTGCTCAACGCCTGTCTCGCCGTGGGGACTTCGACGCTCGACGGCTATGCGACTGCCTTCGCGCTCCTGCTCGTGCCGACCGTTCTGGTCGCTCTCCTGGCCGTCCGCGCACGCAGCGACTGAACGCTGCCGTCTCGGCAAACCGGTCCGGACCTCTCACCTCCTGCAGTACTCCACCCTTCCGAAAGGGAACGTTGTGCGAAGTGACCTTGTCGTCATAGGTCTCGGTTACGTAGGTCTTCCTCTCGCGGTGGAAGCCGGCCGCTCCGGTCTGAGCGTCATCGGTCTCGACCGTGACGCGGCGACCGTCGCGCGGCTCAACGACGGTGTCTCGCACGTGGACGACATCGACGATGCCACCGTGGACGGTCTGCGGGCCCAGGGCTTCACGGCGACCACCGACGAGCGTGTCATCGCCGAGACGGACACCGTCGTCATCTGTGTGCCCACCCCGCTGTCGACCCACGGCGGACCGGATCTGACCATGGTCGAGAGCGCATGCGCCATGATCAGCCGCCAGTTGCGGCCCGGAACCCTGGTCGTGCTCGAATCGACCACCTACCCCGGAACCACCGACGAGGTGGTTCTGCCCATCCTCGAAAAGTCCGGTCTCACCGCGGGCACCGACTTCCACCTGGCCTTCTCGCCGGAACGGGTCGACCCCGGCAACAAGGTCTACGGGATCCGCAACACGCCCAAGGTCGTCGGCGGGTACTCGTCCGCCTGTGCCACCGCCGCCGCGGCCTTCTACGGAAAGATCGTCGACCAGGTCGTCCAGGCCGCCGGTACCCGCGAGGCCGAGATGGCCAAGCTCATCGAGAACACCTACCGGCACGTCAACATCGCGCTGGTCAACGAGATGGCGATCTTCTCCCACGAGCTCGGCATCGACCTGTGGGACGCCATCTCCTGCGCCGCCACCAAGCCCTTCGGCTACCAGGCGTTCCGGCCGGGGCCGGGGGTGGGCGGACACTGCATCCCGATCGACCCCAACTACCTGGCCCACAAGGTCCGTACGCTCGGCTATCCCTTCCGCATGGTGGAGCTGGCCCAGGAGATCAACACGCGGATGCCCCGGTACGTCGCCGAGCGGGCGCAGCAGCTCCTCGACAGCAGCGGCACCACTCTCAGCGGGGCGCGCGTCCTGCTGCTGGGCGTCACCTACAAGGCGGACATCGCCGACCAGCGGGAGACCTCCGCCCGCGATGTCGCCAGAAGGCTCCGCACCCTCGGCGCGGAGGTCTCCTACCACGACCCCTACATACGCGACTGGGAAGTGGACGGTACGCCTGTCCCCGAGGCCCCTGACCTGGTCGACGCCCTGGGCCGGACGGATCTGGCGATCCTCCTTCAGCAGCACAAGGCGTTCGACATGGCCGAGATCGAGGGCCATGCCCCGCTGCTCCTCGACACCCGTGGCTCCGCGCGCCCGCAGCCGCACGTCGCCCGTCTGTAGGACCCCCGTGCTGCCGGACATCCATTCGTAGACCCGGGCACGATGCCCGATCAGTTCTCAGGAGTACTTCTCATGTGTGGTATTGCAGGGTGGGTGGACTTCGCGCGCCCCGTGGACCAGGATCTCGCGCGGACCATGACGGCCACGATGGCCCGCCGTGGACCCGACGCGGAAGGTCTCTGGACCGGGGACCATGTCGCCCTCGGGCACCGGCGTCTCTCCGTCATCGACCTGGAGGGCGGCTGCCAGCCCATGGTGGCCGAGGAGGCGCCCGGCTCGCGAGCCGCGCTCACCTACAGCGGCGAGACCTACAACTTTCAGGAACTCCGCTCCCAACTGAAGTCGCTGGGACACCACTTCACCAGCCGGAGCGACACGGAGGTCGTTCTCCGCGCCTACCTCCAGTGGGGCGCCGGCCTCGCCACCCGGCTCGAAGGGATCTACGCCTTCGCGGTCTGGGACATGGACCGGGAGGAGCTCGTTCTGGTCCGGGACCGGATGGGCGTGAAGCCGCTGTACTACGCCGAGACTCCGTCCGGGGTGCTCTTCGGGTCCGAGCCCAAGGCGATCCTGGCCCATCCCGAGTTCAAGGCGGTGCTGGACGCCGACGGGCTGCGTGACATCCTGTCGGTGGCCAAGGTGCCCGGACACGCGATCTTCCGTGGCATGCGGGAGGTACCGGCCGGCTGCACGGTACGGGTGAACCGCGCCGGCCTCACCGAGGACCGCTACTGGCAGCTGGAGGTGGCCGAGCACACCGATTCGCTCGACCGGACCATCCACACGGTGCGCGAGCTGCTCGAATCCGTCGTCGAGCAGCAGATGGTGTCCGACGTGCCGCTCTGCACGCTCCTCTCCGGCGGCCTCGACTCCAGTTCCCTGACCGCGCTCGCCGCCCAGGTCACCCGGCGCAAGGGCCTGGGGCAGATCCGCTCCTGCTCGGTCACCGACCCGGACCTCGACGGCACGGCGGGAGCGGGGGCGAACGAGGATCACATCTACGCCCGCCTGCTCGCCGAGCATGTCGACTCCCTCCACAGCGAGCTGCCCCTGCACGCCCCCGACCTGCTCGCCCCGGACCTGCGGGCATCCGTCCTCAATGCCTACGATCTCCCGATCGCCAAGGGTGACGAACACGCCTCCCTGCACATGCTGTTCGGGATCGTCCGCGGGCATTCCACGGTCGCCCTCTCCGGGGAGTGCGGCGACGAGGTGTTCGGCGGGTACCGCTGGCAGCGCGACCCCGACGCGGTGTTCTCCACCACGTTTCCCTGGGTGCACGAGGGCCGCCACAACTACCAGGGCAACGACGTCGTCTTCACTCCGGACCTGCTCGCCAAGCTCGACCTCGACGCCTACGAGCGCGACTGCCACAGCAAGGCGGTCGCCGAGATCTCCGCGGGCGACCACCTCGACGACCCCGCCGAGGCCCGCTACCGCGAGGTCACCTATCTCGCTCTCACCCGTCACGCCCAGGTCCTCTTCGACCGCAAGGACCGCATGAGCATGGCCTGCGGACTGGAGGTCCGGGTGCCGTTCGCGGACCACCGCCTGGTCGAGTACACCTTCAACGTCCCGTGGGCCATGAAGAGCTTCGACGGACGCGAGAAGAGCCTGCTCCGCGCGGCCATGAAGGACCTGCTGCCCGAGGCGGTCGCCCAGCGCGTCAAGACCCCCTACCCGTCCATCCGGGCCGACGCCTACAACCGGACGCTCCGCGAGCGCCTGGCCGACGTCGTGCTCACCGGATCGAGTCCTCTCGCCCCCCTCTTCTCCTCCCGTCTCGGAACACGGATCCGCCAGGATGGTCCCGCCGCACTGGAGGAGGGGATGAGCCGGGCCGCCCTGGAGACCACGCTGCAGCTCGACGGCTGGCTGCGTACGTACGACGTGGACATCACCCTCTGACACGACACCCGTGCGGAGCCGGACACCGTTCCCGCACGGGAAAGCCGCCGCCCGGAGGAGCGTTGCACCGCGCTCTCCGGGCGGCGTCCCGGTGCGGGGGCAGGGACGGGTCGTGGACGACAACACGCTCGATGCCCCGGACACGTACGGGTGAGACGGGCTGCTGCGACGGGGCACCAGGGGCTGTTCGCCGGATGCACAATTCGCCCGCAGCAGAAAACGGGCGGCCGCTCCCCGGCAGCCGTCTAGCTTCGCACCATGAATCCCCTCCGGATCACCCCTGCCATCTGGCAGTTGCCCTTCCCCGTCGGGCACGTCCACATCGTGCGTCTGCCGGACGGATACGCCCTGATCGACACCGGAATGCCAGGGTCGGCCCCGGCGGTCCTGGACGCCCTGGAGCAGCTCGGCGGCCGTCCACAGGACGTGCGGCAGATCGTCTTGACCCACTCGCACGTGGACCACATGGGCTCCGCCGCCGACCTCGTCGAGGCCACGGGCGCCCGTGTGCTGGCCGGTGCACTGGACGCCCCGGTCATCCGAGGCACCGCCGCCGAACCCGAGCCGGTGCACACCGCCTCGGAGCGTGCCCTCCATGAGCAGATCTCGGCCGGCTTCTCGGACGGGGACATGCCACCCGTGCGACATGTGGCGGTGGACATCGAGCTGCGTGACGGCGACACCCTCACGGGCTGGTCCGAGCCCGTCCGCGTCCTGCATGTGCCGGGCCACACCCCGGGAAGCATCGCGCTCCACTTCACCGCCGGCAACGTGCTGTTCCCGGGCGACATCATCGCCACCGCGGAGGGCCGGGCCATCCTCGGCCCGTTCAACGTGGCCAGGGAGCAGGCCATCGACTCCTTCCGAAGGCTGGCCGCGCTGGAGGTCGAAACCGTGTGCGTACCCCACGGCGAACCGCTGTTGGCCGACGCGAGCGCGGTGCTCCGGGCGGCGACTCCGGAGAACGACTGGGTGTGAGCGTCGGGAAACCGACCAGCCTCTGTTCCACCCCGGCATACCGTTCACTCCCCCGGATACACCGCCGCGACGAAGAGGTCCACCGCCGGCTCGGGAAGCCCCGTGGAGGCGACTCCGATCACGCCCTCACGGCCGCCGTGGCTGCGGTGCGGGGGCGTCGGTCGTGGCTGCTTCGGTTGCGGCGTCGGCATAGCGGCGGGCCAGGTGCGCGAAGGCGTCCTTGAGCTCGGGCGGCCCGACGACCTCGATGTCGGCGTCGAACCTGCCGAGGGAAGCGGCCAGGCCGGGCCACGACCACGAGCCCATGACGAGCCGGCAGCGCGTCGGGCCGAGTTCCTCGACGATCGCGTCACGGGTGTAGCCGGACACGATGGCGGCGGGCAGGTCGAGGATGACCTCGCCGCGGCAGGGCCAGTCGCCCGAGCCGTCGGAGCCCCGGAACCTGCCGGCGACGAAGGCAGCCACATCGCCTCCGGGCAGCTCGCGCGAGGTGAAGCGGGGCCCGGTAGGGGTACGCGGGGTGAGGCGGTCGGCACGGAAGGTGCGCCAGTCCTCCCGGTCGAGGTCCCAGGCGACGAGGTACCAGCGCCCGCCCCGGGTGACGAGGTGATGGGGCTGCACCCGGCGCGGAGGCATGTGCACGCCCTTGCCGTCCTCCCCGGGTGGTGACGTGGGGGTGTAGTCGAAACGCAGCACTTCACGGGCGTGGACGGCGGCGCCGATCGCCATGAGCACGCTGCTGTCGACCTGGGGGTCCGGTCGGGCCGCGGGCCGTTCGACGGCAGTGACCTGGAGGGTGTCGATCCGGTGGCGCAGCCGTGCGGGCATGACCTGGCGAACAGTGGTCGACGCACGCGCCGCGGCTTCCTCGATACCCGCGATGGTGGTGGTGGCGACCTGGAGTGCGACGGCAAGGGCGACGGCCTGTTCGTCGTCGAAGAGCAACGGGGGCAGTTCCGTGCCGGCATCGAGCCGGTACCCGCCGTCGGGGCCCTTGACCGCCAGGATCGGATAGCCGAGTTCGCGCAGGCGGTCCACATCGCGGCGCACGGTGCGCGGGCTGATCTCCAGCCGCTCGGCCAACAGCGCCCCCGGCCAGTCCCGGCGCGCCTGGAGCAGCGAGAGCAAGGAGAGCAGTCGCGCTGAGGTCTTCGGCATGGCTTCATATTGCCTGAGGAAGCGGCCATCCCCTGTCCTCTTCTCTTGCGAGTGTGGTCTCTGCCGACGGAGAGCGCGCTGTCCCGGGGAGGGCCGATCGAGCATGCCGCCCCGGGCCCGCGGTCCCGCTGGGCCGGACCGCCGTTTTCCCCCTGCACAGTACGGAGACGAACATGTTCAACGCCGACGGCACCGCACGCGCGTCGCTGCGCCGACGATCGGCCGACGGGCGTGCTGCGGCATGAGCCCGACGGCCGTCCTCGATACCCGGGCGCTCAACCGCGCCACGCTTGCCCGGCAGTTGCTGCTCGACCACGCCGACGTACCGGTCCTCGACGCGGTCGCGCACCTCGGCGGTCTGCAGGCGCAGGAGCCGCAGGAACCGTTCGTCGGCCTCTGGTCACGGCTGCGTGCGTTCGACCCGGCGGAGCTCTCGGACCGGTTGGTCCGACGGAGCGTGGTGCGGACCCATCTCATGCGCCGTACCGTCCACCTCGTGACCGCCGACGACGCGCTGGCCTGGCGGGCCCGCCACGGCCCCATGCTGCGTCAACGGGTGCTGGGAACCTACCGCCGGGAACTCGACGGGATCGACCTCAACGAACTCGCCGCAGCAGGGCAGGCGGTCATGGCCGACGGCGAGCCACGCTCGATGACCGAACTCGCGCGGGCCCTCGCCGAACGCTGGCCGGCGCCGCCGCCGCGCGCACTGGGCGAGATGCTGATCGCCGCCCTCCTCCCGGTGGCGCAGCTGCCGCCGCGCGGGCTCTGGCGGCAGAAGTCAGGTGTGCGCAACGTCCTGCTCTCGTCCTGGCTGGGCCGCGAGATCGCCGAGCCCTCCCCCGACAGCTCCGATCCTGTGGGCCAGGCGCTGGTACGACGCTATCTGGCCGCGTACGGTCCCGCGGCCTCCGCCGACCTGCGTGCCTGGTGCGGGCTCGCCGGGCTTCCCGCGGCGATCGCCGCGATGCGCGAGGAGTTGGTCACCTTCCGCGACGGGAACGGCCGTGAGCTCCTCGACCTCCCCGACGCACCGCTCCCGGACCCCGGCACACCTGCCCCGGTACGGTTCCTGCCCGCGTTCGACAACGCGATCCTCGGCTACCACGACCGCGGCCGCATCATCGACGACGCCGACCGCGGCCTGTCGGTCGCCGGTGCTCGCGTCGTTCTGGTCGACGGCCGGGTCGCCGCGACCTGGAGTACCGAGGCGGGCACCGTGATCGTCACACCGCTGCACCGTTTCTCCCGAGCCGACCGCACCGACGTCGCCGAACAGGGCCGGGCGCTGGCGTCGTTCCTCTCCGACGGCGACAGCCACGGCGTACGGATCGCCGCTTCCGGCTGATCAGCGTGCACCCACGAGCCGCTTCCGGGGTGGGGCGCTGACGGCTGATCGCGGTGGGCGTACGGCCCGTATCGTCCTGCCCCTCCGGGCGGGTCAGGTGAGGTTCTCCTCCAGGCGGGTCAGGTAGGCGTCGATGAAGTGGTCCCGGATGCCGTCCGTGGTGGGGGCGAACAGATCGGCGGTCATACCGCTGATCCTGTCCTGGATCCCGGGGATGAGGGGCATCCGGTCACGCAGGGCGCCCAGAGCGTCGAAGTAGCGCAGTTGATCGACATGGGCGAACAGGGGCGCCGGAGGGACCTGGGGGACGATGTCGTTGTTGTTGACGAACCGGTGGGTGCGGTTCCTGAGAGCGGTGTTGTAGGCATTGGCCAGCGTGCGGTCGCAGGTCCGTGGCTGCCCGTAGGTGTAGATCCCGGCGGGGAGGATGCCCCCCTCGAAGTGGAGCCGGGAACCCGCCAGCATCGCCAGCGCACCACCGAGGCTGTGCCCGGCCAGCCACACGCTCTGGCCCCGGTCGGTGAACTCGGTGACCGTGTCGCGGACATGCGGGTACACCGAGGCGAGTGCCTGGTGGAACCCGTAGTGCACGAATCCCTTTCCACCGGGGCCGGGGACGGGCGGAGTGTTGGTGTCGGAGAGCCAGTCCCGGATGTTCATCGGCTCAGTCCCGCGGAAGGCGACGAGCACCATGTGCTCGCTGCCCGCGACGTACGCCTGGGTGTCCTCCAGAGGGAAGGGCATCGCATGCGGCGAGACGAAATGCCGGAACCGGTCGAAGCCCCGGCCGGAGAGTTCCTCACGGGCCCCGTCGGCGTCCAGATAGGCGGCACGGGCCGCCCTGGCCAGCCAGTAGGCATGGGCGAGGTCGTACCCGCTCTGGTGGTGATCGAGGTCGGGGATGGGCACGGGAGCCTCCAGATGCGACGGATGGATCGGGCTGCTCCGCATCCTTGGGCATCAGGCCCCGCCAACGCCCGCTCCCGCTCACCCATTCGGACGGCGCGCGGAAGCAACACCCGGTCGGCCTCCTCCCTCGTGGTCGGCCCCTGGCGGTGTCCGGTTCTCGCGTCCCCGTCACCGCCGCCCGCCCTCTGAACGCGGAACCGCGCGTGGTGTGTCAGAGGCCGCCCGTGCAGAGAAGGCGGTTGGGTGAACCCGCGCCCGGCGAGATCACGGCCCCTGTCGTCGAGGCGTCGGTGAGGCGACGGGTGATCTCCTCGGGAGTGGCCCCGGGGTCCTGCTCCTTGAGGAGTGCGGCCGCGCCGGCGACGTGGGGGCTCGCCATGGACGTACCGCTGAGCGTGCGGGAGCCGCCGCCGAGCTGTGCGGAGACGATGCCGACTCCGGGTGCGTACAGCGAGAGGCACGGGCCGAAGTTGCTGAAGCCCGCCTGGTGGTCCTGCCGGTCGACCGCACCGACGGCGAGGGCCTTCTCGGCCCGCGCCGGCGAGGCGTCGCAGGCGTCCTGCGCGTCGTTGCCCGCGGAGACGACAGGCAGGACACCGCGATCGGCCACCGCGTCGGTCGCGGTGTCGATCGCACGGGACGCCGAATCGCCGATGGACGCGTTCAGGACCGCCGGGGTCCGAGCGTGGCCGGCGATCCAGTCGAGTCCGGCGATGGTCTGCGCCGCGGTGCCGTCACCGGTGCAGTCCAGCACACGGACGGCGACGAGGGAGACCTCACGCGCGACACCGAAGGTCCTGCCGCCGACCGTTCCGGCCACGTGGGTGCCGTGGAAGTGGCAGTCCTGGCCGTTGCGCCCGTCCTGGACGGCGTCGAATCCCACGGTGGCGCGCCCTTCGAACTCGGCGTGCGCGGTCTCGATCCCGGTGTCGATGATGTACGCGGTGACGCCACGGCCCGTTCCGGTGACGGTGAACCGGCCGTCGAGGGGAAGACCGCGCTGATCGATCCGGTCGAGCCCCCAGCTCCCGGCCTCTGCCGCGGCTCCGCTCCCCGGGGCCCCTGCACCTCCGGTCGTCCCGTTCGCCGTCCCGGGCGACGACATCACGTCGACGGTGATCTCGCTGTTCTCCTCGATGGCCTCGACGGCGGGAAGGGTGCGCGCGAGCCGCAGTTGGAGCGGCGTGAGAACGGCGGCGAACCCGCGCAGCGCTGTGCCGTACGTGAACAGAGGTCTGACACCCAGTTTCCCGAGCACGTCGTCGGGCGAGAACGCGGGCTTGACCGTGACGATGTACTCGCCCGGCACCGCCCGGACAGAACGTTCCACCCCGAGCGGGCTCCCGCCGGGCGCGTCCACCGCGCCCGCCGTGCCGGTCACCGGGGCCAGCACGAGAGCAAGAGCCGCCATCCAACGCATACGTACGCGCATACACACTCCGTCGAGGATGAGGAACCGAACACCGACGGGCGCCGCCATGATCCGTCGGCGCCCTCTGTCCGTTTCGGCCGAACGCGCCCTCGGCTTGAGCGGTGCCGAACGATGCCGTTCCGGTGGGGTGTTGCCGCCTCGGAGGGCTGATGACCGGTCGTGGCCGAGCCGGTCGCGTGGCGAGTGGTGGTCAGGAGCGCTGTACCAACGCGGTGAGCAGCGTGGGCAGGGTGGCACACGGGTCGCTGTCGCCGTCGCGGGTGAGCACGACGATGCCGGTGTCCTGGTCGGGGAGCCGGACCAGGAGCGAGCGGTGGCCGGGGTTGTCGCCGTGGTGGAAGTGTGCCCGGTGTCCGGCCAGGGTGCCCAGGAACACTCCGTAGCCGTATCCGGTGGCGAGGAGAGGCGTCGCGAACGGGGTGCGGGGGACGGCGTGCGGGGTGTACATGCTGCGGAGGGAACCGGGGTTGAGAATTTCGCCCTGTTCCAGCACGCGGGCCCAGCGGGCGAGGTCGCGGGCGGTGGACCAGAGGTCGCCGGTGCCGGGCAGGAGGGAGAGGTCCGTCGTGCCGTTCTCCGCGCGTGCCCGTTGACCTGAGGTGCCGGTGTGGTTCAGGTGCAGGGGGAGGAGAATCCGCTCGCGGAGGATGTCGGTGTACGGACGTGCGCCGGCCTGCTCGATCATGCGGGCGGCCAGGACGTATCCGGGGCTGCTGTAGTGCCACCGGTCCCCCGGGGCGCTCAGCAAGGGCAGCCGCATGATCCGGGCAAGGGTCTCCGCACGCGAGGGGGGCGTGTGCGAAGAGGGTTCGGGAACCGCGTCCCAGTGGGGCAGTCCGGACGTATGCGTCAGCAGGTGGTGAAGAGTGACGTCGGCCCATGCGGGCGGGCAGCCGGGGAGCCCGTCGGCCGGTCGGTCCGTCAGGGACAGGACGCCGTCCTCGGCGAGAAGGAGCGCGGTGGCCGCCACGAACTGCTTGCTGAGGGAAGCGATCTGGAACCGGGTCCCCGATGGGCAGCGAGTCCCCGTCCCGGGTTCCGTGCCCGTGTACGCCTCATGGACCACGACGCCGTCACGGGTCATCAGCACAGCTTCGGTCGGACTCATGAGGAGCAGCCAATCATGCGCGGGAGGTGCTGTCCGGCTGCACTTCGAACCGATCAACGGTCGCCGCGGATCCGACCGCACCCGCCTGCCACCACGACGTGGGTGCATAGCGAAGGGCGGTCTTGTCTGAGGCGGGCGACTCCGTCAAAGTTGGGGCTTGTTTGTTCCGAGGAACGGGGGCCGTACGAAATCGTCGTCACGCCCCGTCGTCGCGATGCTATGGGCACGATCCGCCCCGGCCGCGGGCCGGATTGCTCCTCCCGGAAGGACAACTGTGGAACTGCCGCGCCCCGAGTTGATGATCAATTCTTCTGAGCGTCTTGAATCCGTGGTGGCCAAAGTAGTGCAGGAGTGCCAGAACGGGCTGCCGGAACGAATCATCCATCTGTCGAGCGAGGTGGGCTGGCCGGCCCTGCGGAAGCGTCTGGACACGTATGCGCGCCGGATCGAGGCGTCCGTGGAGGAATGGGAGAGCGGCCTGCGGATGCGGCTTCCGCGAGCGGCCGTGACGGTCGAGGAGCGGGCATCGTCCATCGTGGTCCATGGCCATCGCGCCGGACCGGGCGTTGCGCGCGGTGGCCCTTTGTTGCCGGCGCCGGAGCAGGCTGCGGAGGTCTGGCAGCTCGCCGAGTACCTCACGGGTCTGCCGGCCGGCACCGGCTCCCTGCCCGCCGGTGACGAGGAACGGCTCCGGGCCGCGCTGAAGCACGAGAGCTGGCTGGTGGCCACGCTCGCGTGTGATGTGCTGAACCGGTCCGGGGTCCCGGCGGTGCCGCGATTCGTGCGTGACCACGATCCCCACCAACGTGTCGGAACGGGGGACGCCTCCCGCGGTGACGGTACGTTCACCGAGGTGTGGGAGGCCCGCATCAGCGTCGACGAGTACGCGCTCTTCGAGGCGGTACACCCGGGCTACGCGGTGCAGATGGCGGAGTTGGGCCGCATGGTGCGGTCCCATTGCGGTGCGCTGCCGGGCGCGGTACTCGATGTGGGAAGCGGGCCCGGCCTGCCGACGGTGATGCTGGCCGAGATGTTCCCGGGCGCGCGGATCGACGCGGTGGAGCCCAGTCCGGCGGCCATCCCTCATCTGGTGAAGAACACCTCGGGTCATGCGGTGTCCGTGCACAGGACAGGGATCACCGACTTCACCGGCCCCCGCGACTACCCGGTGACGGTCTCGGTCGGCGCCTCCCACCACATGGACACACGTATGTTCCTGCGTGGTCTGAAGCGGCACACGGCCCCCGGGGGGCTGATTGTCGTCGCGGACGAGATGGTCGCTCCGTATGCGTCGGAATCCGAACGGTCGCGGGCTGTCATCGACCACCATTTCGTCTATATGGACCAGGCGCTCGCCCATGTTCCGGAAGCCCGTCTCCCGTCCGTCGAGCAACGCCGCGTCCGGGCCCTGCGCGACACGGACCGGCGGGTACCGGAGCGTTTGGCGGACCTTCTCGAAGAAGTGCGCCAGGACCGGTGGTTCCATGTCGGGGATGACAGCCCGTGGCAGCGCGTACGTTTCTGCGTTCTGGAACTCGAAGCCCTGGTGGCTGGAGTCGACTACGACGTGGAGCGCAAAACCTGGGTGGAGAATTTCATGACCCTGGCTCAGGACGAGGGGCTGGAGCCCGTCGAGCACCGCCGGGTCCACGCCACGGTGGGAGGCCGTGACCTCGATGCGGGTACCCATGTTGTTGCTTTACGTAATCCCCATCTGTCGCCCGTAGCTTCGAGGACGTTGTGACCGAACCGCATCGACGCCCCACGGCCCGTATCCACATCGAGAGCCGTGAGTGCAGCCCACAACTGCTGGAGCGGCTGACCGGCGCGACGTACTTTCCCGAACGGCTGCTGGGACCCGCGATCATCAACACGGTGTGCCGTCGTGACGGTCACCTGCTGTATGTGACAGCCCCGGGCCTGATCGACGCCGACCAGCAGGTGGACTACTACCTGGGCCTCCTGTCGGACGACGCTCACGAGGCGGGTACGGGCGAACTGCGCCGCAAACGCGACCTGGTCCGCATCGTGCCCCTTGACGATGCCTCCACGCGATGGCTGAGCAGCAAGGTTCTGGATCCCGCCAGCACGCGGGCAGCCTCTGTGCGGGAGGTGCTACGGGAGTTCGCGGACACCCACCGGCGCACCGGAGCGGATGTGCGGCTGAGCTATTTCGAGCCGTCCCGGCCGCTGGAACAACTGGCCCGCGAGCTGGAAGTGCCCGGCACTCAGCCCTCCGCTTCCCACATCCCGCTGGGAACCAAGCACGCCGGCCGCCAGATCTTTGCCGCCGCCGGCATTCCGGTACCCGCGGGCAGCAATGTGTGCCGTGACACCGCGGCACTCGCCGCAGAAGTGACCGAACTGGTCCGGGCCGGGAAACGCACACTGGTGTTGAAGCTCAACAGCACCGCGTACGGCGGGGGCCTGGGCAATGCGCTGCTCACACTGGACGACGGGATCGCCTCGGCACCCGATGACAGCGTCGAGCAGCAGATCTGCCGGGCACTGCCTCAGTCGTCCCTGATGGATCCCAAGATCACCTGGGACGACTACGTCACCCTGATGAAGGAATCCGGGGTGATCGCCGAAGAGATGATCACGGATGTCCCCCTGCCCAGCCCGAGCTTCCAGGGGCGCCTGACCGACCGTGGCACCGTGGAAGCCGTGTCCACTCACGACCAGGTCCTCGGTGCCAACGGACAGAGCTACCAAGGCTGCACCTTCCCGGCCCACTCCGACTACCGGCAGTCGATCATCGAGTACGGGCTGCGGGTGGGCGAGGTACTGGTGGAACTCGGCGTCAACGGCGGGGACTACGGAGTGGACTTCCTCGCCGTGCGCTCGGGGTCCGGGTGGCGCCTGCTGGGCTGCGAGATCAATCTCCGTGCCACAGCGACCAAACACCCCTTCACCATGGCCGTCGGCCTTCTCGGCGCGGAGCCGACAGCGGACGGGCGTCTCCTCGTGGACAACACCGAGTACGTCTATGAGGCGTCGGACGCCATCATGGACCAGCGCTACAAGGGGCTGCGCCCGGCCCAGCTCATCGAGGCCGTCACCGGTTCCCCGATCGGCTTCGACCCGGTGGAGAAGACCGGCGTGGTGCTGCACATGATGAGCCCCGTCATGGAGTACGGGAAGTTCGGCGCCCTCTGCATCGGCCGGAATCGCGCTCAAGCGACAGCGCTCATGCGACAACTGCACGATCTCGCACAGCAGTTGACTGCGTCGCGATAGCCGCCGGGAGCCGTCGCGCGTCCACACCGCGAGGTGCGGTGTGGACGCGCGGCGGTCCGGACATTGTCCTATCCGCGTTCGCGGAGGTAGACCTCCAGCGAGGCCGCCCCGGTCAGCATCGCGCGCCCGCGGACGGACAGCCGGCCGCGCCAGTCGCGCAGGGCGGCCTCCAGTGGCTCCAGTCCGCCGGCCGCCCGCACCTGGGAGAGCAGTGGGGCGATCTGCTCCAGCAGATGGCCGCCCCGTCTGAGCTGATGGGCCAGCCGGGCATCCCGCACGTCGGCGTCGCCGTAGACGCGGTATCCGGTGCGCGGGTCGCGGTGCGGGAGCACCAGCCCGGCGCGCTCCCATGTGCGCAGTGTCGCGGGCCGGATTCCGAGCTTCGCCGCCAGTGGCCCGATGAACGTGCCGCCGGGCCCGGACACCGCGGCCGGTCCGGCGTCCGCGTCCGCCCCCGATGCCTCCATGGGCTCCAGGCCGCGGAGCGCGCTCTCCACGGCCTGGAGTGTGCGCCGGTCCTCAAGGAGTTGGGCGTGGCTCTCGTCGATGAGGCGGAATGCCTCATCGGCCACTCCCTCGTTCACCGCCCGCATGATCGACGCCGACCTCTGGTGGCCATGGCCGGGCACCAGGGCGAGGAACGCGTCCAAGGCCCGCGCGTGCAGCGGGGTATAGGTGCGGTAGCCGTGGGGTGTGCGCCCGGCGGCCGGAAGGATGCCGGCCTCCTCGTAGTTCCGGACGGCCTGTGTCGACAGGCCGTGTCCACGCGCCAGGTCGATCGGCCGGAGCCGCTCACCGATTTGAGGGTTCTGACCCATGATCCTGCCGATATCGCGAGAAAGTCACCACCGAAGGTTCAACGATACCGTTGAAGGCATGGCTACTGACATCAAGGACACCGTCCATGCGGTCGAGGCTGCCGCCGTCATGAGGCTGCTCCCGAACCGGCCCCGGCTCCTCGCCCTGGGCGAGCCCACCCACGGCGAGGACGCTCTGCTCGACCTGCGCAACGAGCTCTTCCGGCAGCTTGTCGAGCAGGAGGGCTACGGGACGATCGCGATCGAGAGCGACTGCGTGATGGGCCTGGCCGTGGACGACTACGTCACCTCGGGCAAGGGCACCCTCGACGGGGTCATGGAGCACGGATTCAGCCACGGCTGGGGCGCCTCCGCGGCCAACCGCGAGCTCGTGCGCTGGATGCGCGCCCACAACGACGGCCGGCCCGTGTCCGAGCGGATCCGCTTCGCCGGTTTCGACGGCCCGCTGGAGATCGCCGGGGCCGCGAGCCCCCGGCAGGCCCTCGTCGCACTCCACGGCTACCTCGCGGCCCATGTGGACGAGGGCCTGCTCCCCTCCACGGCGCAGACGCTCGACCGGCTGCTCGGCACCGACGACCGGTGGACCGATCCCGCCGCGATGACGGACCCGTCCCGGTCCGTGGGGCAGTCGGCCGAGGCGAGACGGCTGCGGCTGCTCGCCGACGATCTGGTGGCGCTGCTCGACACACAGACCCCGCACCTGATCACCACGGGTCCGCAGGACGACTGGGACCGGGCGCGCCTGTACGGGCGCACCGCCACAGGCCTGCTGCGCTACCACTACTGGATGGCCGACACCTCACCGGCCCGTATGACCCGGCTGGTGGGCCTGCGGGACCAGATGATGGCCCACAACATCCTCGCCGTCGCCGAACGGGGCCCGGCACTCATCCACGCCCACAACGGCCATCTCCAGCGGGCGAAGAGCACGATGACGATGGGCGGGACACAGGTGGAGTGGTGGAGCGCCGGCTCGCTGGTGGGCGCGCGGCTCGGCGAGGAGTACGCATTCGTGGCCACTGCGCTCGGCACGATCCGGCACCACGGAGTGGACACACCGCCGCCGGACACCGTCGAAGGGCTCCTGTACGCGCTCCCGGAGGACCGCTGCCTCGTCGACGCCCCCCGGCTGGCCACCGCCCTCGGCGACACGCTGCCCGCGCCCCGTACATCCCCCTGGTTCGGCTACGCCCCGCTCGACCCGGCCCAGTTGGCGGACAGCGCCGGGATCGTGTTCGTCAAGGACGTCCCCCACAGACCGTAGGACATGACCGGCGGATGACTGCCCCACGGCAGATGTAGTTCGGGGCATTCATCCACCCCGCGGGACATGGCCGAGGGCAGGCCGGGTCAGGTCGTCGCGAACTTGGAAACGTACTCGTCGAAAGGCTCGATGCCGACTTCCGCACGGAGTTCGTCCACGCGCTCGGGCTCTTCACAGGGCCACGGAATCGGTGCCCCGTCCTTCACGACGGCGATCTGGGTGCCGTAGACCTGCTTGCGGCCCTCATCGGCCCTCGTGCGGTCGCGCAGAAAGGCCAGCTCGCGCGGGCCTGCCAAGCCTGCCGACACCGCCTGCTCCATCAACTGGAGAGCGCGCCGCCGGACATCGAGTTGACGGGGAATCATGCGTACTCGACTCGTGCTTGTCAGTGCGGCGAGGGGAGCCGCCCTGCTGCCCGGCGGTACCCTCGCCACCGTCCAGGCGGCACCCGCGCCCTCCGTCACCGGCGCGACGGCCACCTCGCCGGCCACCCGTACGTGGATCTACGTCGGCACCTACAACGCCGAGCGCCGGTGCCACGACGACGGGGTGAACTCGGCCTGCGCCGAGTGGGAGCGCCGGAAGGCCGGCAGCGGCAAGTGGCGCCTCTGGATGAACGACGCCTCGTAGTCCCGCTCCGGTCCGCCCACGGAATGCCCCTGCCCCGTACGGAAACCGAACCACTCCCGAAACAGGAACAGCAGGGTCAGCATCGAAGGCCACCCGCCCGCGGGTGAGGACCTGACATTCGTCGACAGCGCGATCCGGCTGGATTCACTTGCTGGAGATGCTCCATGTACCGTCGCCGGCCCCGGAGGCGCTGTCGAGGGCGGTCCACGCGGCGTTGTCGAGCTCGAAGGCGTCGAGGAGGTAGGCGGAGATCGCGTCGGCGACGAGGGCGACGCGGTCGGGGGCCTCGTCGGTGGTTTCGGCGACCATCTCGCCGGCGATGCCACCGAGGGTGTGCTCGCCCTCGGTGATGGAGAGCAGACTCTTCGGGGACGGGCTGAGGTGGTAGGCGTCCGTGAACCAGTCCGGCCCCCGGGTGGAGAGCTGGGACCGGTCCCTACCGCCCGCGATGACCAGGGCCGGGGTGGTCATGGTGGAGTACTCCGGCCTCATGAACGGCAGGTGCTCGGCTGCGAACGGGGTGAGGGTGTCGCCGGTTCCGGTCGCCGCGATCAGCACGCCGGCCGAGACCGCGGAGTGGGAGAAGTCCTCTCCGGGCAAGCCGTCGGCATCGAGCACACGCGCGCCGAGGAGCGCGCCTGCGGTCTGGGCACCCCAGGAGTGGCCGACGACCGCGACGCGCTCACGGTCGACACGGGTCTCCAGACCGCCGGCCTGGACGAGAACGCCGTCGAGGCCGTCGAGGACCGCATGGAGGTCGGCGATCCGGACGCGCCAGATGGTGGCGAAGCGCGGGTCGTCCCACCCGAGACCGTTGCGGCGCGAGTCCAGGTGGGTGGGCTGCACAACGACGAACCCGGCTGTGGCCCACCGGTCGACGAGAGGTTCGTATCCGTCCAGGGACCATGCGTTGCCGTGGGAGAACACGATGACGGGCAGGTTCCGGCCCTCCGAGGGGGCGGTGACCCGCACCTGTAGGGCGACGCTGCGGTCGGGCGCGGGGACGGTGATGGGCTTGACCGAGACGATCCGTCGGTCGAGGTGGCTGGAAGACATGAGGGGACCTGCACTTTCTCCACGGGGTCGCTCTGCCATACTTTGGCGGAGCAACGTTCCGCCAATTTAGCGGAACATTGTTCCGCGAGCAATGGGAGGCTCTCGTGCAGGAAGCGGTCGGAGTGCGCCGGGCACAGGCGCAGCGCACCCGCAGCGGCGTGCTGGCAGCCGCGGCGGCGGTCTTCGTGGATCAGGGCGTCCAAGCCCCCATCCGCGACATCGCCGAACGCGCCGGCGTCGGCGTCGGCACGATCTACCGGAACTTCCCGACCCGGGCGGACCTCGTCACCGCCGTCTACCGGCACCAGATCGACACCTGTGCCGCACTCGCGCCCCAGCTCCTGGAGGAGTCGGCCTCCCCGTTCACCGCGCTGACCCGCTGGGTGGACGCGTTCGTGGAGTTCCTGGTGACCAAGCACGGCCTCGGCGCCGCGCTGGGGTCCGGTGACGCAGGACTGGAGAACCTCCACAGCCTCATGCTCGACACCCTGGTCCCGGCCTGCGCCACCCTGCTCGACACCTGTGCCGCCGCCGGCGAACTCAGCCCCCGTGTCAGCGCCTACACGCTCATGCGCGCCATCGGAAACCTCTGCATCACGGGGCCCGACTACGACCGGTCCGACGCCCAGCACATGGTCGCCACCCTCCTCTCCGGATGCCGTCGCCAGGCGTAGCGACAGGACCCGGCCGGCCACCCTCACCGCCTGCTGCGCGCGGGGGCGTATCCGGCCGGGTCCGATGGGGAGGGCACGTACCCCCTCCGGCACGGGTCCGAACGGCGAGGGCCCGGTGCCCGGCGCCGTCCCGCTCCCACCGGAGGGCACGTCGCAGACCTGGCCTCCCGGCCCGTACCCGGCGGGCAACACCGGCTCCGGCGCCGCCCACTGCTCGTCCGTCAGCTCTCCCGGCCCCATGAACCGAGACCGTTCATCGCTTCGGATCCGCTGTCGCCGCACGGACTAGAGGTAGGTGGCGGCGGTGACGCAGAAACCGCCGAGGGCGACGGCCCAGACGTACGGCAGGGTGCGGAGCATCACTTGCTGCGGAGTGACCCCCGCGTACTGGGCGCTCCACACGGTCTGGGTGCTGGTGGGGTCGGCCACGCCGAACACCTGGTTGTACGAGGTGGCGAGGCCGAGGACCGCGGTGGCGGGGTAGATCCCGGCGGCGATGAGGACACCCGCGATACCCGCGCCCAGACCGAAGACGTTCAGCGGGCCGCGGTAGAGGCAGAGCGGGACGAGCAGGGTGAAGACGAGGACGAACAGCACCGTGTTCTGGGGGCTGACCGCCTTGACCAGCGGTTCGAGCGCCTCGACGGCACCGGGCAGCTTCACCGCGGCGAGCAGGATGCCGATGGCGATGAAGAGGGCGATCGGCGGGGCGGCGACCTCGAAGCCGCCGTAGAGCGTGCGCAGCAGCCTCTTGTTCATCCCGCCTGGGCGGGTGGTGGTGACCAGTGCGTAGAGCACTCCGGCGAGCAGCGAGGGGATGATCGGCACGTCGAGGCCGAGGGCGAGGACCAAGGGGACGAGCGGGGTGATCAGGGCGTACCAGGGGGCGTCGCCGAGCTTCGCCCGCCGGGAGAGGGGCTTGGCCGTCGCGGGCCTGAAGGCCCAGGCGTGTTCGACGCCCCGGCGGCGGGACTCCACGAGGACGAAGAGGACCGCGGCGACGAGCGCGAAGGGGAACAGCTTGATCATGAAGCCGCGGACGGTCGGGACCGGCAGTTCGAGGGCGGTGGAGAAGAACTGCCAGACCGGCAGCTCGAAGGGGATGCCGACGGCGATGCCCATGAGGATGGTGCCCGCCGCGGTGACCTTGGGGATGCCGACCGCGATCATCGCGGGGATGCCGATGATCCCGGCGAGCATCGCGGCGGGTGCGGAACCGGTGACCGTTCCGACGAGGGCGGAGACTCCGAGAACTCCGAGTGCGACCACGGTGGGGCGGTCGCCGCCGAATTCGATGATCTTCCTGACGAGGGTGCCGGCGATGCCGGTCTCGTCGAGGAGCTTGCCGAGCCAGGAGCCGAGCAGTACGGCGATCATGGTGGCGGCGAGGGTGGGCGCGCCCTCCTGGAGGACGGTGAGGAGCACACTGCCCTTCCCGGTGAGCGGGGCACCGGCGACCACGGCGATGGCGACGGCGAGCAGCACCAGGGCGAAGGCGGTGGGAATTCTGCGGGTGAGCATCGCGGCGACACCGGCCGCCATGACGAGCAGGATGACGAGACCCATGGCGTCAGTTCTCTCTTCCGTGCGGTGCGGGGACGGTGCAGGCGTCCGCGAGGGCGGCCGTGAGCAGGAGGGGGCTGCGGCCGAGTCCGCAGACGGTCCGGGCGTGGGCGTGGGCGGCGATCTCCTCGGCGCCCACGACATGGCCGAGCAGCCGGTGCCGGCCCAGATGGAGGACGGTGTGGCCGAGCGCCTGCTTGAGGGCGGCCCGTGCCGGGCCGTGGTGGAGCTGTTCGTGGACGGCTTCGTGGGCGAGGGCGGCGGCGCGGAGGGAACCCGCGGGGAACCAGTGGCGCCATCCACGCGCCTCGACGATCTCCTCCGCGCGGGCGAAGGAGTCGGTGAAGAGCTCGACCGTCGGTACGGGCCGGGTGGTGTAGCGGGCCAGCAGACCCAGGTCCAGCCCGCCATCGGACTCCACCACGCGCGCACGGGGCTGTGCCGCGGGTAGTGCGGACCCGAACTCCGCCGCGATACGGGCCCATTGGCGCAGCAGTGCCCGGTCGCGCCCTTCGTGCGTGGGCGTATCGGCGAGCAGATCGACGGCCAGTTCGAGGTCGTCGGCCCGGTGCGGCGGGGTCTTCGGGCCACGGCCTGCCGCGGTGTTCATGCCCGTACCTCCACTACCGCGACCACCGGTTCGTCGGCGGCCCGCGCCTTGAGTTCGCCGCGGGCGAGGGCGAGCAGCGGCTCGGGGTCGAGTACGCCGGAGAGGTCGGCGATCCGGGAGCCGAGGAGCAGCCGCACGGCGGGGGCGCGGACACCGCCGTCCCCGTACGAGGTGGCGTCACGCACCAGAGCGGCGAGCACCTCGGGGGCGCGGCCCACGGTGGTCGTCTCCACCCGGGCGTCCGCCACGTGGAGGCGGACCACACCGTCCGCGTCGATGACCCGGACCGGGCGGCGGGTGGCGCGGAGCCGGCGACGTACCTCGGTCCCGTACACGGTGTGCGCCGAGGTGCCGGCCAGCACGTCGACATGGGCCGGGTCGGCCTTGAGGCTGACGGCGGCGGTGCGCAGACGTTCGTCGTCGTCGGCGCGGTGGGCCCGGTCCTGGGTGCGCAGTTCGGTTGCACCGGTGGCCACGGCCCGTACCGTGCTGGTCTGCGGGTCGACGGTCACTTCGACCTCGACGCCGTCGGGCGCGGCGCCCTGGGCGACGACGGCGGCCTCCGCTTCCGCGCGGACCGCGAGGATCTGTTCCTCCCCGGCGCCCGGGATGATCCGCTCGACCTGCTCGCGGACGAGGGCGAGGGCGACTCCGATCGGGCTGATGACCTCGCTGTGGCGGGCGATCCGGCCCTCCATGCCACTGGTGTGGGCCAGATGTGGGGTGACGGAGGCCGCGCCTCCTCCCCCGCCGACGAGCACGGCGGTGTCCTTGTCGAGCCGGTAGTCCTTCACCATCGCGTCGACCACGGCCTTCACCCGGTCCGTGCCGGCGTCCAGGATCCTGGACGCCGCCGTGGGTACGTCGAGACCGAGGCGTTCGGCGAGCGGGGCGATCGCCGCGCGGGCAGCGGCCGGGTCGCAGCGGGCGAAGTCGCCCTCGGGGACCCGGCCGAGCGCGTTGGCGGCGCATGTCATGGTCAGGGCGTAGCGGCCTCCCGCCGCCTCGATGACGACATGGTCGGCCGGGTCGTCGTCCATCGGCCGGATGGTGGTGACGGTCGCGTCGCGGAGATCGTCGAGCGGGGCGAAGCAGGCGTAGGGCAGCCCGGCGATGTGTGCGCTGCGGGGTCCGACGCCGGTGATCCGCCCGCCGTCGATGCGCACCATGGAGCCGCCGCCGACACCGACGGTCCGTACGTCCAGGGCGTTGAGGTAGGTCGTGCGGCCGAGGATGACGGCGTGCCGGACGGCGACCTTGCCGCGTCGCACGACACTGATGTCGGTGGATGTGCCACCGGTCTCCAGGAACAGCCCTTCACTGATCCTCTCCTGCATGAGCGCGCCCGCGACCCCCGCGGCGGGGCCGGACAGGACGGTCAGCAGGGGCCTGCGCCGCATCTCGTCCAGGGACATCACTCCGCCGTCGCAGCGCATCACCATCAGGGGGGCGGTGACGCCCGCCTTGGTGATGGAGGCGTCGACGAGATCGGCGGTGGCCAGCATCCTCGGCAGGATGGCCGCGTTGATCACGGCGGTACGGGTCCGCTTGTGCAGCCCGTAGAGCGAGGTGATCTCGTGGGCGGCGGTCGCGGGCAGTCCGGCCGTGCGTGCGGCGGCGGTGACCGCTTCCTCCCCCTCCGGGCGGTCGACGCCGAACGGCTCGCTGGCGACGAGGACCTGCGCGCCGTCCTGGGTGACGGCGTCGACGGCACGGCTGACGGCGGCGGCGTCCTCGGGGTCGTCCACATGGGTGTAGGTGAGCGGAAGGCGCTTGCCGGGGGTGAGTTCGAGCCTGCCGAGGGCGGCGAGCCGGCGGGTGAGGACGGCTCCGGCGCCGGAGCCGATGCCGACCAGGCCGACGGTCGCGACATCGCCTTCGAGCAGGGCGTTGGTGGCCTGGGTCGTGCCGTGGGCGAGGAAGGCCACGTGCTCGGGATCCCGGCCGGTCTGTGCGAGCAGCCGGTCGAGGGCGGTGACGATCCCGTGGGCAACGCCGTCCTCGTGGTGGTGACTGGTGGGGACCTTCACCTGTCCCAGCAGTTCGAGAGTCTTGGCGTCGACGGCCACGGCGTCGGTGAACGTCCCGCCGACATCGATGCCGACACGGATACGTTGGGTGGTCATGGTGGGAGAGCACCTCCTTGTGCTGCGGTGCGGGGTGTACGGGTGCGGGGTGCGTACGGGGTACAGGCGTACGGGGCGCGGGCTTCGGAGTGCGGACGTACGGGGTGCGCGAGGTGTACGGAGCACGGGGGTACGCGATGCGGGATCGCGCGATGCGAGGGGGGTTGCCGACAGCGGCGGTTGAGCGGCCCGGGGGCGCTAGTAACCCCGGACGTCGGGCCAGTGGCGCTGGACCCCGGCACGGTCGAGGACGCGGGCGAACTCGTCGAAGTGCTTGTCGTCCGCCTGGACCTGGTGCGGTTCGACGTCCTCGGCGAGGCAGTGGGCGGCCAGCGCTCCGGCGGCCTCTCCGACGTTCCACTCCACCGGATGCAGCCGGTAGCAGCCGTTGGTGATGTGGGTCGTGCCGATGTTCTTGCCCGCGGGGAGCAGATTGCGCACCCGGCGGGGTACGAGAGCGCCGAGCGGGATCTCGAAGGGCACGGACCCGATGTCGATGTAGTTGTCGCCGCCGGTGGAGGGGTGGAGGTCGATGCGATAGCCGCCGACGCCGACCGAGTCGCGGTACCGGGTGCCGCCGCGCGGGCCCACCAGGTCGATGGCGACATCGTGCTCGGTGACCGTGGTGACCGCCTTGATGCGGCGGGATTCACGGATGTACGGAGCCTTGGCCAGCCCGTCGGCGGTGCCGGTGACATCGGGGCGGATACGCAGGCCGGGGAAGCCGGTGCCGCCGTCCTGCCGGGGGGCCTCGGTCTGCAGCCAGTACAACAGGGAGAGGGACAACTGCCGTGCCTCGCGCAGGGCCTGCTCCTCCTCGCCGATGTAGGGCTTGAGCCAGTAGTCGTTGAGGGGCCAGTTGACCAGAGTGATGTCGGAGTCGAACGATCCGGGCCGGTGCATCGTGCGGGCGAGGATGCGGCGGAAGCCCCAGAGTTCCTTGTCGCCCGCGTCGGCGCTCTGGTCGGCCGTGACGTCCAGGGGGTCGAGTGCGGGGTTGGGGACGAAGGTACGCGGCACGGGTTCGAGGGTGCGCGGGTCGGGGGCCTCGAAGCCGAGGAGCGGGCCGGGCCAGAAGTCGGGACGGTAGGAGCGCCAGAAGGCGTAGTCCTCGGGCCGGTCGACGGTGTGGTCCTGGCCGGCGTGGTGGGAGAGCGCGAAGCAGACGGTGATGCCCTGCTGGTTGAGCGGCTGGGCCTCGGCGGGTGCGTGGGGCTCGTCGAACTCCCCCTGTGCTTCGGCTCCGTTGGCGTGCTCGACATCGGCGAGAGCCAGGAGTTCGCCGGTTTCGGTCGCGTCGACGACATAGCGGGCGCTGAGGGTCCGGCGGCTGCCGTCCCGCAGGGACGCGAGTGTCACCGCTCGGATGACATCGTTGTCGGACTCCACGGCGACCGGCCGGTGTTCGGTCAGGACGACCAGCCGCCCCGCGGCCCGGTGGGGGGCGAGCATGGACTCCAGGACAGCGAGGGCGACCCGGGGTTCGTGGCAGAGCTTGCTGACCCGTCCCGCGCCCGGGTTGAGCTCGGTCAGGGCGAGGGCCTCGGAGCGCAGCGGGTACCACTGCCGGTAGTACTGACGGATGCCCTCGCGCAGACTGCGGTACGAGGCCGTGGTGCCGAACTGTTCGACCCAGGGGTGCTCGTCCGGGGGCACGGCCTGCGAGGTCAGCTGGCCGCCGATCCAGTCGGTCTCCTCGGTGAGGACGACGTTGCGTCCGGCCCGGCACGCGGCCAGCGCCGCCGCGACGCCGCCGAGACCTCCACCGACGACGAGGATGTCGGGTTGCTGCACGTTCACTTCACTCCTTGTGTTGCGTGGTACTCGATGCGGGACGCATCGGTGCGGTACGAAGGGACGCCGGGCCGTGGATCACGGGTTCGGATACGGGACCCACGGCCTCGGGTCAGGGTTCAAGGGCGTGCCGTCAGGCCCGCGTCGGCGGCGGCCCGACCGTCGCGCCCGGGCGGAACGGGCAGGCCACAAGAGGTTCCGCGGCCTGTTCACCGGCCACGAGAGCGGCGAGCAGACGAATCGCGGCGGCGCCCAACTCCAGCCGCGGGATGTCGAATCCGGTCGGTTCGGGCTCATCTGCCAGATCGGCCGGCGGGCTGCCGAGCAGCGCCAGCGAGACATCGCGCGGGCAGGCGAGGCCCGCGTCGCGGACGGCATCGCGCAGTGCTCGCCACGCGGCACCCGTGTCGGTCTCCTCGGCGACGAAGGCGGTGACGCCCTCGGCGAGTCGCGCGTGCAGCCATGCCGACGTCAACTCCCTTGCCGGGTCGGCATCCCGGAAGACGGCGGCCGGCCCGGCCGGAAGTCCGGCTTCCTCCAGCCCCTTGAGGAAGCCGTGCTCACGGTCGGTCGAGGCAGGCGCGTCGTCGGCCTCGCGAACGAGCACGATCCGCCGATGCCCCGCCGCCGCGAGGCGGGCGACGACTTCACTGCTCGCGCTCACATAGTCGGCGCCGACGCAGGCGAGCCCTTCGAGTTCGTCACGGCGGCCGATGTGGACCACGGGGAATCCGTCGTCCACGAGCCGCCTCAGCTCGGTGCTGGGTGCGTGGCGGCCGAGGAAGAGGCAACCGTCGGCGAGCCTGACCCGGTTCAGAGCCTCCGGTCGGGCAGCTCCGGCGCCGCCGGAGCTGGAGCCGGTGAAGAGGACCAGGTCGTAGCCGCGGGAGGCGGCCTCCTGCTCGACGCCGACGAGAAAGGGGTAGTACGAGTGCTGCACATCGGTCGGAAAGGTGGCGGTGAAGGAGAAGACGCCGAGCAGGTTGTTGCGGGCGGCAGCGAGCCGGCGTGCGACCGGATCGGGCACATATCCGAGGCTGTCCGCCGCGTCGAGCACCCTGCGCCGGGTCTCCTCGGATATCGAGATGCCCTGCTTGTTCCCTCCGAGCACCAGCGAGACGGTGGCCTGCGACACTCCCGCCAGGCGGGCGACTTCGGCCTGCCTGGGGCGGGACGTCCGACCACGCCGACCGTGCGCTTCCCGCTGCGCCATCTCCGCTCCGTTCTTTCATTAATGCGTATTAGTACGGGGTGTTGACGAGTACTTTGAGGGCTTCCCGAGCGGCTGGTCAAGGGGTCGGGAGCAACTTTCTCGGGAACCGGGAGGTGTCCATTCCCTGGCCCGGTCCGGGCCCGCCGGCCGACTCCGCACACACCGCGACGCAGCCGATGAGTCGGCGGATTCCGCGAACCCGACGCGCGCTTCGGACCATGGCGGACAGGCCCGCAGCAGCAACGGGGTGCGATGCGGCTTCACCGGCTCGGTGCAACTCCCTGACGGGCACCCAAAGCCGGGGCGACGGCTGGGAAACGGGGGTTTCCTTGCCCGGAAGCAGGACCTCGACGCCCCTCAAGCCGATGCGCGCTCGGCACTCCAGATCCACCGAGGACCGGCAGTAATACGTATTAGCACCTTGACGCGTCCCCTGGTCGGGTTCGAAGCTGAGCGCCACCCACCGTGAGCACGCATGAGTGAGGACGCCATGAGTGAGATCACCCGAAGAGGGTTCGGCCGCTTGGCCGGGCTGGCTGTGCTGGCCGCTGGATTCACCGCCGGGACGGGCGGTGCGAGCGAGGCCGCTGCCCTCGCCGCTACGGCCCGTGAACCGTTCGAGGTGCGATACCTCAGTTCGTTCGGCCGGCAGCGCTACTTCACGTATCCGACCCACAACGGTTTCGTCGATGCCGACCGCATCGTGCTGGGTCAGCGGGAGGCCGGGGCCACGAGTCTGTGGGAGGTGAATCTGCGCTCCGGCGCGGAGCGGTTCCTGGCACGGTTCGCCACTCCGGCCAGCGACCGGAATCCGTTCGTCTGGTGGAACATCCACTCCGGACGCCTCGTCACCTGCGCCGGGAACGCCGTCTGGCTGATCGACCTGGCCAGTCCCTCGCCCGTGAAGCTCTACTCCCCGCCACCGGGCCGGGCGCTCAGCGTCGTCGTGAACCTGCATCCGGCGGGCGACCGGGTTCTGTGCAGCCACTACCCGGCCCCGATCACCGCCGGACCGACCACAGCGGTGGAGATCGAACTCACGGGCGGCCGGGTCAAGGAGGTGTTCTCGGGGAACGTGATGGCCACCCACTTCCAGTACAGCGCCCACGATCCCGAATGGATCGGCTACTCGCTCGGCGGCAGCACCCGCACCTGGGCCCTGCACCCCGTCCACGCACCACAGGGCAGGATGATCTGGGACCAGGGCGCGGCGGGCGTACCGGTCGCGACCCATGAGGTGTGGACGTCCGGTGCCGACACCGGGTGCCTCGCCGTGGCGATCGGCGGCAGCGCCCCGGGGCTGTGGATGGTCCACCCCGACGACCGGCCGGACCGGCTGCTGGCACGGGGCCCCTCGGGCACGAACGGCGCGTACAACCACTGCTCCGTCTCCGCCGACGGCCGCTGGGCCGTGACCGACACCAACGGCCGCAACGGCTCGGGGCCCGGGCAGACGGGCTCGGTGGCGCTGGTCGACCTCACCGGCGTACACCCACCGCGTACCCTCGGCCCGGCCGGCTGGGGCTCCGCCCACCCCGGCCACCCCCATCCGGGCTTCTCGCCCGACGGCCGCATGGTCGCCTACACCGACACGGAAGCGGCCACCGACCGCACCCGCGTGGTGCTCTGCGACTCGCACGGCGACTGGGCACCACGCCCCCTGGACTGGCAGGCGGAGGCGGAGGACCTCGCCCGCGCCGTGTCGGGCGGCAGCGCCGGGACCTTCGCCGACCCCCAATGCGGCTCCGGTCACGGGCTGCTGTTCACACCGGCCGCCCCCGGGGACGCACTGACCTGCCGGTTCCCCCAGCCGGGCCCCGGCCTGCGCACCCTGCGACTGCGGGTGAAACACCATGACTCCAGAGGCATCTACCGGCTGTCGGTCAACGGGACCACAGTGGGTGAACCGCTCGACCTCTACAGCCCGGTCATGACCTACACCGAGCCGGAGTTCACCCAGGTCCCACTACAGGCAGGCGTCAACACGCTCCGCCTGACCCACCTCGGCCAGCACGCCGACAGCACCCGGACTCCGGGCACCTGCGCGATCGACCGCATCGGCGTGCGGCACCCCGGCTGAGGGCTGATCGGCTCGCACGTGGAGCGCGGTCGCGAGGGGAGCCCCGACTCTGTCTTCCGGGACCGAAGGTCCCGAACGTACCGACGGTGGGCTCTCTCGGCTGGGCGGGGCATCGTGGCGGGCCCGGTGTGGGTGACGGCGGTCACGGTGTCAGCACGATCCTGCCGAAGACCCCGCCCTCGTCCATCCTCCGGTGCGCCAGCATGGCCGCGTCCAGTGGGAGCACGTCGTGCACCACTGTTGCGATCTCGCCGCGGCTCGCCGCGGCGAACTGTTCGCGCCGTACGGCGGACCGGTCGGCCTCGGAGACGGTGGCGGCGCTGAAAGCGGCGAAGGACATCGACTTCTGGAACGCCGCCATGATCTTCGTTCCGAAGTCCGCGGGCGGCTGGCCCGCGACAGCACCCACTGCCACCATGCGGCCGTTCGGGTTGAGCCGGTCGAAGAACGACGGCATGTCCCCACCGGCCACCACGTCGATGATGACGTCATAGCCCGCAGGGGCGCCTTCCCCTCCTTCGCCGGAGCGCTCCAGCACGTGGGTAGCGCCGAGACGGAGCAGTCGCCTGCCACGCTCGGCCGAGGATGTGGTGACCGCCACCGCGGCGGCTCCGCCGCGAGCGGCGAGTTGCACTGCCATGATCCCGATGCTTCCGGCCGCGCCCCGTACCAGGACCGTCTCACCGGGAGCGAAGTGGGCGTGGCGGAGTCCGAAGTGGGCCACCACGCCGGGACCGCCGAGGGCCACCACGTCGACGGCTGACAGGTTCCCGGGCAGCGGGACGATCTCCTCGACGGACACGACCGCCTGTTCGACGTAGCCTCCACCGGTGCCGGTGAAGGCCCACACCCGTCGGCCGATCCACGACACGTCGACACCGTCACCGACCGCCGACACGGTGCCCGCCACCTCGCTGCCCGGGACGAAACCCTCCTTGAAGCCGTAGGCGGCCAGGGCTCCGCTCCGGATCACGGTGTCGACACCACCGACACCGATCGCCTCGGTGGTGATCAGCACCTGGCCGCCGCCAGGTGCGGGGGCCGGCAGGTCGATGACCACCAGGCCCTCGGGACCTCCGTACGTCTGTATCGCGACTGCCTTCACGTCCGCCTCCCATGTTCCGGACCGCTCGGGCGCGGTCCTGCTCCATGCCCACCACCGATCGCCACTGACGACGCCTGTGGCGGACCGCCGGGGCACGAACCGCCGGAGGCTGCCCCGGTATCGCGCGCCCCGATGATCCGGGTGAGTTGCCACGTCTCGCACGCTAACGGACGCCCCCGTCCGTTTAGCTAAAGTGAGAGCATGAGCGATCGTTTGCCTCACACCCTGCGCTCCGACGCACGGGACAATCGCGAAAGCATCCTCGACGCGGCGCGGGCACTGTTCTCCGCCGACGGCCTGGACGTGCCGATGCGCGAGGTCGCGCGGCGCGCCGGTGTCGGGCCCGCCACCTTGTACCGTCGCTTCCCGACCAAGCAGATACTCATCGCCGAAGCCTTCGCGGACCAGCTGCGCGCATGTCGCACCATCGTCGACGAGGGGTGCGCCGATCGCGATCCATGGCATGGCCTCTGTCTGGTGATCGAGAAGATCTGCGAACTGCACGCACGCGACCGGGGCTTCACCGAAGCCTTCCTGTCGACCGTCCCCGGGGCGCCGGACGTCGCGGGGCGTGAGTACACGGTCAATGAAGTCGCCGGACTGGCCCGGCGCGCCAAGGAGGCAGGACATCTGCGGTCCGACTTCGTCCTGGACGACCTCATTCTCGTCCTCATGGCCAACAAGGGAATCCACACCGGATCGACCGCTTCTCAGGTCACGGCCTCCCGCCGCTTCGCGGGGTTGGTGATCCAGGCGTTCGAGGCCTGCCCTCGACACGCACCGCTACCGCCACCGGCGCTGCTGGCACCCCCGGCACCGGACAGCGCCTGACCCGTCGGCGAGCGGGATCACAGGGGGCTGATGGCGGAGGCGGGCGGGGTCCGGCGCCGGGTACGTGGAACGCTTCCGTGGACGCCGTACTCCTTCTTGAGCTGCGTGGACCGCCGTACTCCTTCTTGAGCGGCTCCGGGCAGGCCGTGCCGGGCAGCACTTCCAGGTGGGCGGGTGGTACGCCGAGATGCCGGTCCGGCGATCAGGCCACCAGGTCGTCCAGCGCGACGGAGACATGGCGGGCCAGTTCCTGGATCTGGGCGTCGGTGTACCAGGCCCGGCTGTAGGTCAGATCGACGGCGAGGCGGCCCTTGTAGCGGCTGACGACCGCGAAGATCATCGGTACGTGGCCCAGCGGTGCCAGGCGCACGTCGCGGATCCGGAGACCTCCGGGCAGGCGCGGTTCGGTGATGATGCCCACGTTGGTGATGACCAGGCTGGGCGGGTGCTGGTCGAGCATGTAGGCGAAGGCCGCCAGTTCCATCGCCGCGGCGCCCGTGTCCAGATCGGCGCGCAGCCGGGCGGCCAGGTCGTGCCCCACCTCGACGGGGTGGGACCGGTCGGTGACCCGGAGCCGGATGGACGTGGTGGTGGCGGCCGACTGAAGCACCTGGTCGGGCAGTGGCGGGTCGAGCCTGCGGCGCATGTCCACGGCCGTGGTGCACAGCATCCGTACCGGATCGACCGCTGCGGGAAAGAGGGAGCGCAGGCTGGTCAACAGGATCCCGGAGACGAGGGCGTTGAGGGTGAGCGAGGCATCGTGGGCGCACTGGACCAGCCTCCCGCACCGGTCGGCGTCGGCTTCGACGCCGATGATGCCGAAGCTCGTGTCGGGGCCGGGAGCACCGTTGCGGGAAGCGAGGGCGGGCAGCAGGGAGGGCGGCGCCCCGGCGTCCAGCCGCGCGCGTTCGGCGACGAATTCTCTCAGCTGTTGCGGAGTGAAACGGGAGGCGAGCATGTCGTCCAGCGCCGGGCCCAGCACCGGCCGGACGGGCTCGGTGGCGACCGGCCGGCGCGTGGAGAGCGCGGTGTAGAGGTCCCACAGCCGTTGATGGACGGCCAGATAACTCATCCCGTCCGAGAACGCCCGGGGCAGCGTCATCACTACACGGGTGCGGTGGGGCTCATGCAGCAGCGTCAGTCGCAACAGCGGTCCCTTGTCCCAGGCAAGGGGGGCGCTGATCTCCTGATCGAGATCAACACCATTGTTCAGTAGGGGTCCTGGGGCAGTCTCGTCGATCCGGACGACCTGCTCGCCGTCCGCACCCCGGACGATGCTGCCTGCCAGCAGCGGGTAACTGGACCGAAGGCGGGCCAGTGCCTCGGTCAGGATCTCTTCGTCCAGATCGCCCTCGACATCGCTGTGCAGTACGAGCCGGACACCGCCCTCGGCGATGGCCGCCTCGTGCGGTGCGAGCAGACGCTCCACCATGGAATCCTCCCCAGCCTGACGCACAGTGGCACCGCTGCCCGTGAGGCCGCCCGCCCGATGACGGCCCTCGGTAGTGCTGCCCACTCACCGGCCCGCATCGACAGGCGCACCGAGGCATTCGACGGCGCTCTACCGGCGTACGGCTACGCCCCCGCTCCCCCGCGCTGGAGAGCCGAGGCCGGCTCGACCGGTTCCGCCCGCTTCGGCGACAGGGCGGCCCGAGTGATGTTCCGTGCCATGCCGCCGAAGACGATGGCGTGGAACGGGGAGACGCTCCACCAGTAGGCATGGCCCAGCAGTCCCCGGGGATGGAACAGTGCCCGCTGCCGGTACCGGACACCGCCCGTCCCGTTCCGCTCCGCGTAGAGCTCCAGCCAGGCCAGGCCCGGCAGCCGCATCTCGGCGCGCAGCCGGAGCAGGTGCCCCCGCTCGATCTCCTCGACCCGCCAGAAGTCCAGTGAGTCACCCACTCTGAGCCGCGTGGCGTCCCGGCGGCCGCGTCGCAGTCCGACGCCGCCCACAGCACGATCGAGCCAGCCGCGGACGGCCCAGGCCAGGGGGAAGGAGTACCAGCCGTTGTCACCCCCGATGCTCTCGATGGCGCTCCACAGCGCCTCGGGCGGCGCGTCCACCTCGGCCTTCCGCTCATCGACGTAGAGACTGCCGCCCGCCCAGTCCGGGTCGGTCGGCAACGGGTCGCTCGGCACGCCGGGCACCGAGGCCGACGACCACCGTGTGGTCACGTTCGCCTCGCGCACCCGCTGGAGCGCGAGCGTGAGCGCCCGCTCGAAGGTGAACGGCTGCCCGGGGCCGTCGGGAACGTATCGCCGGATGTCGTGTTCGGCGCACACCACCTCGTACTTCAACGACTCCGCGAGCGGTCGCGCGATCGAGCGGGGCACCGGGGTGACCAGTCCGATCCAGTGGCTGGACAGGCGCGGCGTCAGCATCGGCACGGGCAGGATCAGCCGCTTCCGCAGCTGGGCGATCGCCGCGTACTCCTCCATCATCTCCCGGTACGTGACGACGTCGGGACCACCGATGTCGAAGGTGCGGTTCACCTCGGCGGGCATATCGACGCTGCCCACCAGGTACCGCAGCACGTCGCGGACGGCGATCGGCTGGATCCTGGTCGACACCCAGCTCGGGGTGACCATGACCGGCAGGCGTTCCGTGAGGTAGCGCAGCATCTCGAAGGAGGCCGAGCCCGAACCGATGATCACGGCCGCGCGCAGCACCGTGGTCGGAACCCCGGACCTCAGCAGGATGTCGCCAACCTCCGCACGCGAGCGCAGATGCGGTGACAGCTCGTCCTCCGGTACGTCCGCGGGCGTGAGGCCGCCGAGGTAGATGATCCGGGACACCCCTGCGGCACGTGCCTGCTCGGCGAAGTTCCGGGCCGCCTCGCGGTCCGTGGCCTCGAAGCCGCTACCGCTGCCGAGCGTGTGGACCAGGTAGTAGGCGACATCGACGCCGTGCATGGCGGCCCGGAGGGAATCCGGATCCAGGACGTCGCCCCGGACGGCCTCGGCCCGGCCCGCCCACGGGTGGTCGCGCAGCTTCTCCGGGGTACGCGCGAGGCATCGCACGCGGTGTCCGGCGTCGAGCAGCTCGGGAACCAGCCGCCCGCCGATGTAACCGGTCGCCCCGGTCACCAGACAGTGGAGTCCCACTGCGACATCTTCCTGATCCATGGCGCCCTCCGTGTCCTGTCGATCGTCGCCCCTTCCACCGTGCCCGTGTACGGCTCATTCCGCTTCCCGGCGCGGGGCCTGCTACCCCCCGCCGGGCTCGGAACGGCCACCACGGCCCGGCCAGGCACGGCAGGGCCGGCGGGCCCGGCTCGGGCCGCCCGGGTCAGCTGTTGAGGAAGCCCAGGAGATCCTGGTTGAACTTCTCCTTGTCGCCTGCGACGAGCGCGATGCCGTGGGAGCCGCCTTCGTAGACGCGGAGCGTCGCGTCGGCGATGAGTTCGGCACTCCTGCGGCCGGTGGCGTCGATCGGTACGATCAGGTCGTCGTCGCCGTGCACGACGAGGGTGGGGATGTCGAACTTCTTCAGGTCCTCGTGGAAGTCCGTGTGCGCGAACGCGTCGACGCAGGCCACACCGCCCTCGATGGTCTCGGCCATGGCCATGTACCAGAAGGCGTCCTTGTTGCCCTGGGTGACCTTGTTGCCGGGACGGTTCGCGGAGAAGAACCCTTCCGCGGTGTCCTTCCAGAACTGCGAGCGCTCCTTGAGAATGCCCTGCTTGATGCCGTCGAAGACGTCCTGCGGCACGCCGTCGGGATTGTCGGGGCCCTGGAGCATCAGGGGTGTGATCGCGGAGAGCAGGACGGCGGACGCGATCCGGCCGGTGCCGTGCCGGCCGATGTATCGGGCCAGTTCGCCGCCGCCCATCGAGTGCGCCACGAGGGTCACGTCGCGCAGATCGAGGGCGTTGATGAGGTCGTTCAGGTCATCGGCGAAGGTGTCGAAGTCATAGCCGTCGTACACCGGAGTGGAGCGGCCGTGGCCGCGCCGGTCGTGCGCGATGCCCCGGAATCCGTTGTCGGCCACGTACTTGAGCTGGTCCTGCCAGGCGTCGCCGTTGAGCGGCCAGCCGTGGATGAAGACCACGGGACGCCCCTGCCCCCAGTCCTTGTAGAAGATCTCGACACCGTCGCGTGTGGTCACCGTGGGCATGCGTCCGTCCTTCCGGATGGTCGAGGGGCCGGGCCGCGCATGCCCGGCCAGGGAAAAGCGCGGGATGCCGCGAGGGAGGGTCTTCGGAGTCGCGCGCCCTCCGCCGCCCACCGGCTGCTCCGCCATCCATGCTGCTGGCGGAAGACCCCACCGGCAACACGAACCGCGCCCGCCCCGGCCCGCCCGGGTACGGCGCGGTCCAGTGCGGAACCGAGCCGCGAAACGGACCGGTGGACGCCATCGAGGTTCACCGGTGCAGGGCGGACAGCAGCATCGGCAGCGCGTGGCGCAGTTCCCGGTATCCGTAGGTCCCGCTGTGGGTGCCGGGGTAGATGTGTGTGGTGACGGGCGCGCCCAGGGACCTGAGCCGCGCGCTGAGCATCCGTGTTTCCTCGCCGCAGACGGCTTCGGTGAGGGAGACGACGTCGGCGGAGGCGAGCGCGGCCCATTTCTCGGTGCCCGGGATGTGCGGATCGGGGTCCTCACCGTCGAGCGGGCCGGGGGTGCCGTCTCCGGAGGCCAGATAGACAGTTGTGTGACGCAGCCCCTCTGCGTGGCGGTAGGGGTCCCAGGCGAGCCAGGTCTCCCAGTCCTTCGAGGGGTCCCCGAAGACCGCGTAGCCGTCCACACCGAGGAATTTCGCTCCGGAGAGCCACATCTCCGGGTGCCGTACCGGGTGCACGGGAGCCCCGAAAGCGGCCACGGCGCCGAACAGTCCCGGGAGCCGGGCCGCGAATCCCAGGGCGCCGAAACCGCCCTGGGACTCCCCCGCCGCAGCTCGGATCGGCCCGGCGCCGTATCGCTCCTCCATCAAGGGCATCACCTCGCGGAGGAAGTAGGTACGTACCCGGGGCGCGCCGCCCTTGCCGTGGTTCAGCCAGTCGGTCCAGAACCCGAACAGCGGCATGGCCGGCATGACCACGAGCACGTCATGCAGTTCGGCCGGCTCCTGCACCCGGAACAATGTGCGCCAGGTCGTGTGGTCCCCGTCCCCGCCCGCCAGGAGATAGAGAGTGGGCCAGGTGTCACCGGGGCGGCGTCGGTCCCAGCCGCGTGGCGTCAGCAGAGCCACGGTGCTCCGGGCGCCCAGGGCCGGGGAGTCGACGGTCAGCTCGATCAGGCGCTCGTCCAGCCGTCGCTCGGCGATGACTCGGCCGGCGGCACGGGCCGGGGCGGCACCGAGCAGCCCACCGGCCCCCAGGACGGCGGCGCTCGCGAGCAGGGTCCGGCGTGAGTGTGCGTTCTTCATAAATGAGTCTTCGGCCGCACACCACCACGCCATGAGGCTGATACCGCACGGCCGCCGAGGGGGCGGAGTCGCGGCACCCTCCGCCCGGCCGCCGTGCGTCCCGGCCCGAGTCGCCGGTCCCGGCTGCTGTTGCGGCAGCGGCCGGGACGACCACGATGACGGGCGCCACGGCGACCGCGGGATCCCCGGAAGCCTCAGCGGGTCATCAGCGCGCCTCCGTTGACGTGCAGCACCTGACCGGTGATGTGCCGGGCGGCCGGGGACGCGAGAAAGCCGACCGGGCCGACGATGTCGGACGGTGTGCCGGGGCGCCCCGTGGCCGTTCCGGCGATCAGCTGGTCGCGGCGTTCGGAGGAGAGGTGGTCGCGGAAGAACTCCGTATCGGCGATGTAACCGGGCGCCACCACGTTGGCGGTGATGTCACGCGGGCCGAGTCGTCCGGCGAGGTCGAGATTCCATGTGGCCAGGCCCGCCTTGGACGCTCCGTAGGAGCCCGCGCCCTGGTCCGCGGCGATCGAGCCGATGTGCACGACCGCGCCGCCGGGTGCGAGGCGGTCCTCCAGCGCCTTGGTGGTCAGGGCCGCGCTGACGAGGTTGGCGTCCAGGTTGGCGCGGAAGTCACGGGCGTACGAGGCGAGGTCATCGGCACCGTCGGCGTCGAAGTCCGTGTTGCCGCCCGCGTTGTTGACGAGTACGTCGATCCGGTCGGGGAGCTCGGACAGCAGCGCGGTGAGCGCCTCGGGCCGGATGTGGTCACAGACCAGCCCACGGGCGCCGACAGCGGCGGCGGTCTCCTTGAGCGGGCCGGGCCGACGGCCGGTGATGATCACGGCGTCGCCGCCCTCGGCGAAGTGACGGGCCAGGGCCTGGCCGATGCCGGTGGATCCGCCGGTGATCAGGATGGTGCGTGCCATATGCTGAGCTCCGTATCGCGTTCATGTAGGTCTAAATTTAGATCTAAACGTAGCACCTGGGAGCAACACCGTGACGAGAGATCCCCTCACCCCGCCGCCGGGCGAGCCGGGCCCAGGCGCTGCGGCCGGCGCCGCGCCGGCCGGCGGTGAACGGTCCACGTCGGCCGACGGCGCCTTTCACTCGGCCGAGGACATCGCGGCCGCCTGGGAGCGCGAACGTCCGGGCACCCCCGTCTCCTCGATCGGGATCGTCACGCCGATCTGGCAGCTGGCCAAGCTCTTCGGGGACGACCGGCGCCGGGTGCTGGCCCGAGCCGGTGTGGACACGGCCACCCTCGACCTGCTGAGCGTGCTGCGCCGCAGCGGCGGGCCGTACACCCTGAGCACCCGCGAACTCGCGCAGCACTCCCTGGTCACGGCGGGCGCGATCTCACAGCGGGTGGCACGCGCGGAACGCGAGGGGCTCGTCGTCCGCCGGCCCGCCCAGGGGCGCCCGCGGACCGTACTGGTCACGCTGACCCCGGCGGGTCATGAGCTGGTCGAGGCCACCGTCGACCAGGTCCTGTACAGCGAGGCCGATCTGATCACCGCCCTGACGCCCGAGCAACAGCGTCAGTTGAACGAGCTGCTGCGCGTACTCCTCCAGGACGTACAGCAGAGGCTCGGCGACGAGCGGATCACACAGGTGGGCGAGCAGCGGTAGAGCGGTGAAGCCGGGCAGACGGTCCTCGTCGCTCCACGCTGCCGAGCGGTTCCACGGCCCCCCGCCGCTCCCACGCCGCTGATCGCCGTCGGGTCTTCGGACGCCGCCCGTCCGCAGCGACGGCGTGCAGTCGTCCCATCCCTCACGGGCGCCGAGGTGCGTCTCCGGGGCCTGTGCTGTTCCTCCTCGTACCGCCATGGTCGGAAACGGCGTGTACGGGAAGGAGGTTCGGGCGTTTGGCCGTGCGCCCGTCGCCGGAGGAACGGCCGTGCAGGCGCCTGCCGATCCAGGGGCCGAGGAAGGAGGCCGCCCATCGCAGTTCGCCCGCCGCGTGGCGCCATCCGGCGGGGGCGGGTGCGCTCGGTCCGGCCAGGGGGTGGGTCCAGGAGTCGTCGCTGCCCGGCAGGCCGAGTGCGTGGGCGACGGCGGCGGCGATCCGCTCGTGGCCGAGCGGACTGGCGTGCAGCCGGTCCGGGCTCCACAGCCGGGGGTCGGTGAGCACGGGGTGGAGTGCGGTCTCGGCGACGGCGACATGATGCCGCTGGGCCGCCTGCCGGATGCGGTGGTTCAACGCGGTGACGCGGGAGCCGATCGGACGGGCGAGCGGGGTGATCCGGGCGAGGTCGGGGAAAGTGACGGTCGCGACGCGGGCCCCTGTCGCGGTGAGCGCCTCGAACATCGCCTCCAGGTGACCGGCGACCTCGTCGGCGTCGAACCGGGGCCGCAGCAGGTCGTTGACCCCGGCGACCACCGTGGCCAGGTCCGGGCGCAGAGCGAGAGCGGGCGCGAGCTGCTCCGCCCGGACCTGCCCGGCCAGTCGACCGCGTACGGCCAGATTGGCGTACTGGACGCCGGAGTGGTGTAGCGCGAGCTGCTCGGCGAACCGGTCGGCACATCCCCGCAGCCCCACGGTGTCGTCGCCGTCCCCGAGCCCCTCGGTCTGACTGTCGCCCAGTGCGACGAAGCGCAGGTGGTCATCGCCGCGCACGGGCCGCCCGCCTCTCCCGCAGGACCGCCGCGGTCCGCCTGCACCACTCCAGGTTGCCCCGCTCGAAGTCCAGGCCACGGCAGCAGGTCAGATAGGGGCCGATGCGTTCGCCGTGGCGCAGGAACTCCTCCTCGTCGCGGCCACCGCGCATCTTCCGCAGCTGCGCCTCGAACAGTCCGATCTTGGCCTCGGCGAAGGCGGCCCGTTCGGTGAGCTGGGCGACAAGTGCCCCGGTGTCGAGATGGTCCGCCGCCTGGACCATGACGAGCAGGTCGTCGCGGATGAAGGAGGGCTTGGGGGGCGTCTTTGCGAACTGTTCCAGCTCGGCCAGCCCGGCGGCGGTGACAGCGAACAGACGCTTGTTGGGCCGAGTGTCCTGAACCACCTCACGGCCCACGACCAGCCCTTCCTTCTCCAGCCTGGTCAGCTCTGCGTACAGCTGCTGCGGCAGCGCGTGCCAGAAGTTCGCCACACCCGTGTCGAACGCCTTGGCCAATTGATAACCGCTCAGTTCCCCATCGATGAGCGCTGCCAACACGGCGTGGCGCAAAGCCATCGGACCGCCTCCTTCTCGCCTCTGTCCACGAACACCGCGTCCATGATAGTCAAGAATCTGACTAATCACATCCATGACTATCCAGGAGGGGCCATGGCCACAGCCGACCGTTTCCGTGCCGCCGTCGACAGCCGCGATCTGACCGCTCTGGACGACCTCTTCACCGAGGACGTCCGGCTCTACAGCCCGGTGAAGTTCACACCGTTCGAGGGCAGGCCGACGGTGCTGGGGCTCTTCGGGGTCCTTCTGCGTACCTTCGAGGACTTCCGCTACGTCGGACAGTTCGACGGCAGCGCCGAGACCGGCGTCGACGGCACCGAAGCCCCCTCGGCGGTCCTGCTCTTCCGCGCCACCGTGAGCGGGAAGCAGATCCACGGCATCGACCTGCTGCACTTCGCCCCCGACGGGCGGATCAAGGAGTTCACCGTGATGGTCCGCCCCCGGTCCGCGGTGCACGCCCTGGGCGAGGCGGTCCTCGCCGGGCTTGTCGCCGACGGCCTCGTACCCGCACCGGCCGACCAGTAGCCGACCAGGAATCCGCACAGACAGCCCTCGGCGCGGAGACCAGCAGCCATAGCGCCGCGCCCCAAAAAAATACTCTGCCGTCGATGTTTCGTTCGCCTACGCTCCGAAACATGGATCATGGCGTGAGAGACCCTGCCCGGCTCGGGCGGACCCGGCTTCCCGACGGCCGGCGACTGGCATGGGCGGAGTGGGGCCCCCAGGACGGCTGGACAGTGCTGCTGTGTCCGGGCGCGGCAACCACCAGGTGGCTCGGTTTCGGCGGCAGCCTGGTCGAGGACGCCGGAATCCGCCTCATCTCCGTCGACCGGCCCGGACTCGGCGCCTCGGACCCGCATCCCGGCCGCACGCTGGCCAGTTGGACCGCGGACATTCAGCACTTCACCCGATCCCGGGCGCTGGGTGATCCGGCCGTCGTGGGGTTCTCCCAGGGGGCACCCTTCGCCCTCGCCCTGGCGGCGGCCGGTGCCGCGAGCGCCGCCGCCATCGTGTCCGGCAGCGACGAACTGGCCGGTCCCCGCTTCACCGATGCGCTCCATCCGGACGTCAGGGCGATGGTGGACGCCGTGGCGGCCGACCCGGACAGCGCCGCCGCGTCCTTCGCCGGCTTCGGCAGCGCGGACGCACTGTGGGACCTGATCATGGCCACATCCTGCGAGACCGACCGCGCCGTGTACGCCGACCCTGTCTTCCGGTCCGCGTTCCGCCGTGCGATGGAGGAAGCCTTCGCGCAGGGATCGGACGGCTACGCCCGCGACACCGTCCTGGCGATGGGCCGTTGGCCGTTCGACCCCGCTCGCATCACTGTTCCGGTCGACCTCTGGTACGGACGGCACGACACCAGCCCGTCCCACTCACCCGATCACGGCGCTTCCCTCGCACGCCTCATCCCCACCGCGCACCGGCACCTGCTGCCCGACGCCGCGGGCTCCCTGCTGTGGACACACACCGACGCGGTCCTGCGTTCCTTGCTCGCCCACAGGGATGCGCACTGACCACGTGCTGGGCGGATGCCCGCGGGATGTCGCCTCAGCGCCCGGGGAGCAGCCGGGCCCCGGAGCCGGGAAGCTTGCTCCACCAGTGGTCGTAGCGGCGGTAGACCGCCGGTTCGCGGTCGGCGAGGAAGGCAGTCAGCGAACGGGCCTCGGCGGCGATCTCCTCCCAGACCTCGTCCGGCAGGTCGTGGAAGGCGGTCACCTCGACGCCTCCCCCGGTCGTGCGCCACACCCCTGCGACGTACCCGTCGACCAGGAGGGCCGGCAGCACATCGCCGTTTCTGCGGATGACGAACCCCCGGTACTGCGGGGGAATGACACGGCTGCGGTCGGAGTAGGCCAGCAGCGTGCTGTCCCACATCGCCATCAGCCGCGGCGGTGCCGGCGCATCCCCGTCCGGACGCGGTGCGCCCGGCGTGTCGAACAGTTCCTCGCCGTCCGGTCCCCCCAGCCGCTCGATCTCACCGTCAGCGGCGAGTGCGGCCAATGCCGCCCTGGCCCGGGTCCGCTGGACCAGTGCGAACTGCGCCACGTCCGCCCCCGACGCGGGCCCGAACCCCTGGAGGTAGCGCAGGACCAGCGTCCGCAGGGACGCGGCCGATGTCCCGGGATCGTTCTGCTCCGGGCGGGCCGCAGGAGCGATGTAGGACGGACGGATGCCGAACGACCACGGTGGTGTCGTGGGCGCGTGCAGCAGGGGCGCGTACTGCCGCAGCCCCCACCACGCTCCGGGCTTCGGCGGCCCGCTCAGCCGTTGTGTGAGCCACGCCTCGAATTCCGCAGCCGTTCGGGGCCGGTCGGCGAACGCCAGCAGTTCCGGGACCAGTACGTCGGCGTCCTCGGCGGTCAGCCCCGATGCCGTGAAGCGGTCACCCAGTCTGGCGGCACGCACCGACGGCTGCACGGCCTGGCGGAAGTCCCGGAAATCGTCGGCGTGCACGGCGTGCAGCGTGATCCGCATCAGGGTCGACTTGACGACCGTGCGGTCGTCGAAGGCGGCATCGAGCTCCGCCGGGTCGAAGGCCACCAGCCGGTTCCACAGCGCGAGATAGGGCGAGGCCGCCTGTTGCGCCTGAAGCGCCACCACGCGCCGTATTCCCTCGGTGGCGCCGAGGGCTTCCCGCCGCAGCAGCAACTGCCGCGCGAGTGTGGAGCGGTTGAGCTCGCGCGCCGTGATTCTCATGTCGTTGCCGCCTCGTTCCCCCTGCGTGGGCCACGGCCATGACCACGCTCGCGGCTTTCCCGACTGTGCACCCTAAGGGTTGCTCCGGCGGGACCGCCATGGCCCCGGATGAGCGGGGCCATGGCGGTTCCACGGGCCGGCACCCGGCTCAGGCCGGCCGGACCAGTCGCCCGTCGGCCAGCTCCAGCAGTCCGTCCCGGTGGTGTTCCCGGAGCGCACGGTCATGGGTGACCATCACGACCGGTCCGGTGAAGTGTTCCACCGCCTCCTGCAGCTGCTCGACCAGGGCCGGACTCAGGTGGTTTCCGGGTTCGTCGAGCAGGAGCAGATGCGGGCGCTGCGCGAACAGGAGCGCGAGTTCGAGGCGCCGCAGTTGCCCCACGGACAGCCGGTTCACCGGAACGTCGAAGTCGGCGGCCCCGAACAGTCCGAACCTGGTCAGTTCGGCCGCGGCGTCGTCGGCGTAGACCGCGCGATGCGCGGCGAAGGTGTCCAGCAGGCCGCGCCGCTCCCGGGCGAAACGGCTGTCCTGCGGCAGGTGACCGATGCGCAGCCCCGGTTGGCGCACGACCGTCCCGGCGTCGGGGGCCCTGTGCCCGGCCAGAACGGACAGGAGCGTGGACTTGCCGGCGCCGTTCGGGCCGGTGATGACGTGCAGCGAACCGGGTGGGAGTTCCAGGTCCACACCACGTAACACGTCGCCGACGACCAGTCCCTCGGCCCTGATCAGCACGCCGTCGGGCAGCTCCGCGTTCTCGGGCGGCGTGAAGGCCAGTGGCTCCGGTGGCCGGAGGACTTCGTCGTCCAGCAGCCGTACCAGTTGTTGCCGGGCCGCGCGGGTCGCACGGGCGACGGCGGCCTCGGCAGCGCTCCCGGCGGCGTTGTAGGCCAGCTTGTCGCCGTCCCGGATCCCGCTGAAGGTGCGGCCGGACCGGGCGGCCCTGTCGAGCCGGCGACGGGCGTCGGCCAGCTCCTGGCGCCAGTCGCGGTACCGCTGCCACCAGCGCGCCCGCGCCGCGGCACGTTCGTCGAGGTAGGCACGGTACCCACCGCCGTACCGCACGGTGGAGCCGGCGGGGCCGTCCAGATCGACGATGGCGGTGACGGCGGTGTCGAGCAGCACCCGGTCGTGCGACGCGATGAGGCACGGCCCCCGGTACTGGGCCAGCCACCGGACGAGCCAGTCCACCGCACGGTCGTCGAGGTGGTTGGTCGGCTCGTCGAGCAGCAGCCCGGCGGGTTCGGTGAGGACCAGTGCGGCGAGCGCCAGGCGGGACCGCTCCCCGCCCGACAGCGTCTGTGTGGGCCGTTGCCGGTCCGTACCACCGAGGCCGAAGACGTCCAGCACTTCACCGACGCGGGCGTCGAGTTCCCAGCCGCCACGTCGTTCGAACTCGTCCTGGAGCCGGCCGTACTCGGCGAGCACCTCGCCCGTGTCGTCGTTGCCGGATGCCATCAGCTCCTCGGCGGTGCGCATCCGTCCGGCCAGTTCCCCGAACTCGGCGGTCGCCCGCGCGAGCACATCCTGGATGGTCGCGCCCGCCGGAAAGCCCGGCTCCTGCGGCAGGAACCCCACCTGGCCCGCGACCGCGCGCACGACCTGACCGCGCCGCAGCGGCAGTTCACCCGCGAGAGCGCGCAACAGCGTCGACTTGCCCCGGCCGTTCTCACCGATCAGCCCCACCCGCTCGCCCCGTGACACCTTCAGCGATACGTCTCTCAGCACCATCCGGTCCCCGAGCACACAGTGAACGTTCTCGGCGAGGAGGTGCGCGGAGCGATGGTCGCCGGACAGCACGTCCTGCGCACCGCTGTGGTCCACCTGCGTCTCGGACATCCTCAGGGGCTCCCCTCTGCCTGCGGGGGCGGGGGGCCCACTGCCCCCACCCGTGTACGGCTGTCCCACCACAGCTCAGCCCGCCTCCGTCGCTTCGAGCATGCTCCGGACCTCATCGGCGGTGGTCTCGCTCAGCTCCTCCCCGACGAGCAGCCAGCGGGTGATGCCGACCGATTCGAGGAAGGGCAGATCGTGGCCCGCGATCAGGAGCGCGCCTTCATAGGATTCGAGCGCGCTCGTCAGCTGCCGCACGCTGGCCATGTCCAGGTTGTTGGTCGGTTCGTCCATCATGACCAGTTGGGGTGCCGGTGCGGCGAGCATCGTCGCCGCGAGTGCGGCTCGGAAGCGTTCCCCGCCCGAGAGCGTGCCCGCGAGCTGCTCGGCGCGCGCCCCCTTGAACAGGAACCGCGCGAGCTGGGAGCGGATGTGGTTGTCGTCGACCCCTGGTGCCATGCGCGCCACGTTCGCCACGACGCTCAGCCGCTCGTCCAGCACATCCAGACGCTGCGGGAGGAATCTCCACGGCACGAACGTCCTGGCCTCGCCCTCCAGGGGCGCGAGCTGTCCGGTGAGGGTGCGCAGCAGCGTGGTCTTCCCGGCCCCGTTGCGCCCGACCAGCGCGATGCGTTCGGGCCCGTGCACATGGAGTTCGCCGTCGCGCAGCTTGCCGAACCGTGGGCGCAGCCGGTGCAGGGTCAGCACGGTGCGGCCGGCGGGCACGGCCGTACGGGGAAGGCTCACCCTGATCTCGGCATCGCTGTGGATCGCGTCCGCGGCCTCCTCGCGCCGCTCGCGCGCCTCACTGAGCCGGTCCTCGTGCACACCTCGCAGCTTGCCCGCCGATTCCTGCGCGGCGCGCTTCCGCGCACCGGCGAGGATCTTCGGCAGCCGCCGCTCGGCTTCCACCTTCCTGCCGTGCCGCTCCCGGCGGGCCACTTTGATGTGGGACTCCTCCAGCTCGCGCTTCTGTCGCCGTACGTCGGCATCGGCGGCCCGCAGCATGCGTTCGGCCGCTTCCTGCTGGGTGGCCAGTGCCTCCCGGTAGGCGGACCAGCCACCCCCGTACCAGCTCACCGATCCGTTGCGCAGCTCGGCGATACGGTCCACGCGTTCCAGCAGTTCACGGTCGTGGCTGACCACGACCAGTACACCGGAGCGCCAGGAGTCGACCGCCTCGTAGAGCCGACGGCGGGCGAACAGGTCGAGGTTGTTGGTCGGTTCGTCGAGCAGGAGGACGTCGGGGCGCTCCAGCAGCAGCGCGGCCAGGCGCAGCAGAACGGTCTCCCCGCCGGACATCTCGCCCACGGTGCGGTCCAGTTCGACGTCGTTGAGCCCCAGTGAGTCCAGGGTCGCCCGAGCCCGCTCCTCGACGTCCCAGTCGTCGCCGATCGTCGCGAAGTGCTTTTCGTCGACGTCTCCGGCCTCGATGGCGCTCAGCGCGGCCCGCCGCCCCGCGATGCCCAGGGCCTGTTCGACGCTCAGTGTCGTGTCGAGGGTGATGTTCTGCGGCAGGTAGGCGAGGCTGCCGCCGGCCGTCACCGATCCCCGGGAGGGGAGCAGCCGTCCGGCCAGCAGGCGCAGCAGAGTGGATTTGCCTGTGCCGTTGGTGCCGACCAGGCCGGTTCGTCCCCGGCCGATGGTGAGGGAAAGCCCGTCGAAGAGGGGGGTGCCGTCCGGCCAGTCGAAGGACAGGCCCGAGCAGGTCACAGAGGTACTGGGGAGGGTGGGGTTGGCCATGAAGGTCCTCGCAGTCGCAAGCGCGGTGAACAGGGGGGCTTCATATGCGAGCACCACACGGCGACCAGACCGGGAGAAACGAAGGGGGTGCGGCCCTCCGAAGGGTGAAAGGACGGCTTCATGCACCGAGGTCGCATCCACGCGGGGTCACGGTCGGCAGGAATGCCGGAACGGCGTGACAGGTGTACGGGCTGTGCCGTACCGCGTGATGATCGCGAACCTCAGATACGCAACGTCCACCTCTATCGGAGACAATGGGACCTGAGCACTATACCTCAGCTGGTCATGGCAGGGCCTGTTTCCTGTGGGATCCCGGGTCGTTCGCCGACGGGGCCGCAGGCGGGCGGGCCGGGATCGGCCGGGGCCCGCCGGACAGCGAACGTGGCCAGTACGCAGGCGATTCCCGTCAGGACGAAGGCGTAGACCGGGGTGGCACCCGTGGGATGGGTCTCGTAGACGAGCGACGCCGACAGCACGGTCAGCACCTTGACGGTGCGGCCGTGTGCCTGCGTGGCGGCGATCACCGCCATGCCCCACAGCAGGTACCAGGGCTGGACCATGGGCGAAAGGGCGACCAGGGCCAGCAGTGCCAGGCCCAGGGCAGGCACCGGGGCCGAGCGGCCGTTCGCCGCCCGCCAGGCCAGGAGGGCGATCAGTACGAGCGCCGCCGCCAGGCCCAGGGTCTGAACGGCGCTCTTGACCGGTTCGGGATCGGTACCGAGAAGCAGGCGCAGCGATTCGCCGAACAGCAGCCCCAGGTCGCTGGTGGCCGACAGCGCCGTGTGTATGGAGCCCGCGACGCTCTGGGTCCCGAGCCAGCCGAAGCCCGTGCCCGCGGCCAGCGTCGCTCCTGCGGCAACGGTCCCCGCGACGAGGCCGGGCGCCAGCAGCCCCTTGGCCGCCCTGCGTACGAGAGGGCCGGTCGATGCCCTGTACATGATCACGCCGATGAACAGCAGTGCGACGGCCGCCGGGGACTTCACCATCATGGCGAGCCCGATGAGCACGCTCCCCGCGATCCACCTGCCACGGGTGGCGAGCACGATGCCCGCCAGCATGAGGCCGATCATCAGGCCGTCGTTGTGCATTCCGCCGACGACATGCATGAGCAGCAGCGGGTTGAGTACGGCGAGCCACAGAGCAGCGCTCTCGCTCCTGCCGTGCTCGCGCGCGAGGTGCCGCACAGCCCACACGATCAGGACCAGCGCGGCCAGGGCGATGAGCCGCATGCCCAGCACGGTGGGAACGATCGTCCCGCCCGTGAGCTGGACCACCGCTCGCGCGAGGACCAGGAAGAAGGGGCCGTACGGAGCGGGTGTGTCCGTCCAGTGCCCGCCGACGCTCGCGGCGGCGTCACCGCCGAGCCCACCGGGGTCGAGAACCGACGGTCCCACGCTGTAGACGTCATGTCCTTCGAGGACCATCGCCCCCTGGGAGATGTAGCTGTACACATCAGCGCTGTAGAGCGGCGGTGCCAGTACGAGCGGGGCCGCCCACCACACGAGGGTGATGAGCGTGGCGCGGACTGACGCCCCGGTCCTGCCGTACCCCCACCAGGCGATGACGAGAAGCGTCAGCCCGATGTACGCGAGAACGGCGGCTGCCACGGTCACCCCGGACCCGTGGGGGACCCAGAGTCCCCACGGGTCGCGGGCAGGCAGACTTCCGGCGGCCCAGCCACCCGCGGCGGCCGCGGCGGAACCGGCCACTCCGAGCCGACGGTACCCTTCAGCGCTCAATGCCCACATGAGGCGCCAACCTACCGAACGGGCCCGCGAGCGATCACCACACCCCGACTCGGAGGGTGACACGCCCGGTGGGCACTCCGCCTAAAACCTGTTGGCCGGGGCAGGTGGGGATGCCAGGCTGATCGGCATCGAAGGGGCGTAGCTCAGAGGCCAGAGCGCCGGTCTCCAAAACCGGATGCCGCAGGTTCGACTCCTGCCGCCCCTGCCCATGGTGCGGCCGTGCCGTCACGGCCCGGCTCGCGCTCCCGCTGCGCGGGAAGCCCGAGTGCGGCCGGGAGGCGGACCGGAGCGCCGGGAAGGGAGAGCCGGCCGAGGGGGCCGGGGCGCGGCCGGACCACCGCCCGTATACCGATCCTCACGCCGGACCGGCGCGAGCGCATCCGGAGCAGCGGGGCATCATCCCTGGGTGCGACGCGCGTACGGAGCGGGGGCCCGACTACCGCACATCGCCCCGCCAGTCCCACCGGTCCGGATCGCTCGGACGGGGCCCGTACTCCGCGCGCCCACCCGGCCCGTAGGCCCCGATCTCCGTGATGAGTCCCGCACCCTCGCGCAACGCGGCGGCGCTCCAGCCCGTGACGTCCAGGAGCAGCCCGTCCAGCGGGCCGCCCACCAGCTCGCGGTATTCGTGGCCGGTCTTCGGGCCGGGGTGGGGGTCGTCGTGGTCCGTGCCGTAGACCCGGCGCTGCCTCATGAGCTCGTCCATGCGGGCAGCATCCCACCGGGCACTGACAACGGCACGGTGCGTCGGGCCATCCGGCACCCGGTCCCCGGGCAGGAGTCGCCGCTCACCGGCAGCCGAAATATGATGCAGGGACTAACGCACCGCGGAGCGGCCCATGAACCGGCGTCGGACTTCCCGCTCAGCAAGCGCCGAGGACCTGCTCAATACGCTGCAGAGTCTTACCGCCCGGGCCCGGCAGGAAGTGGAACTGCACCAGGCCCGGGTGGAGCTGGCGCAGGCCCTCCAGCGCGAGATGCTGCCGTCATCCCTGCCCACGCTTCCCGGACTTGAGGCGGCGGCGGGTTATGCCCCCGCTCGTCATGGGCTGGACATCGGCGGCGACTGGTACGACGGGTTCCCGCTCCCCGACGGGGCCCTCGCCTTCGCCATCGGCGATGTGCAGGGGCACGACGTCGAGGCGGCGGCCTTCATGGGGCAGATACGCATAGCCATGCGCGCGATCGCGGCCACGACGTCCGATCCGGGTGAGGTCATGGGCCGAACCAACGATCTACTGCTGTCCGTTGACTCCGGCCTCTTCGCCACGTGTACGTTCCTCCGGCTCGATCCGCTCACCTGGGAGCTGCACAGCGCTCGGGCCGGCCATGTGGCCTGCGTATGGGCGAGTGTGGACGGGTCGTCCGGCATCACCGAGGACCCCGGGGGGTTGCCTCTCGGCATCCAGACCGGGGAGGCGTATCCCGTCACCCGGCGCACGCTCGACACTGCCGGGGCCCTCGTGCTGCTCACCGACGGCGTCGTCGAGGGGCCGTCGCTGCTGATCGAGGACGGTCTGGACAGGGTGCGGCGCCTCGTCGGCGCCCATGCCGGTGCGAGCGCCGAGGAACTGGCCGATGAGGTGCTGGGTGCGGCGGAGTCCACGGGCCACGAGGACGACGCGGCGGTGCTCGTCCTGCGTCACGAGGCCACCGCACGCCGGACACGGTGACTGCGGGACTGCGGGACTGCGGGACTGCGGGACTGCGGGACTGCGGGACTGCGGGACTGCGGGACTGCGCCGAGCGTGTCTCAGCCGACTCCCGACGAGGTCGGTGTCTGATGATCCGTGTGATCCGCAGCGAAGAAGCCAGACGTCGGGCCGTGGCAGTCGCTCAGATGCTGGGCGTCGCCGCCGTCTACTACGGGTCGGGACGGCTCGGACTGCTCAGGGAAGTGGTGGTGCACGGTTCCGTCGTCACCCCGCTCTGGCCACCCACGGGTGTCGCCCTGGCTGCGCTGCTCGTTCTGGGTGCCAGGATCTGGCCGGGCATCGCGCTCGGCGCGCTCCTGACGATCACCGCGACCAGCGGCTCGTTCACATGGTCCGGTCTCGGCATCGTGACAGGCAATACCGCGGCCCCGCTGTGCGCGTACCTCATGCTGCGCCGGGTGGGTTTCCGGAGCGAGCTGGCACATCTGCGGGACGGCATCGCGCTGGTCCTTCTCGGCGCGTTCGCGGGGATGCTCATCAGCGCGACGGTGGGCAGCGGAGTGCTGATGCTCGCCGGCAAACTTCCCACCAGCAGCTTCTGGCTGGTCTGGTCGTCCTGGTGGGCGGGCGATGCCATGGGAGTGCTCGTGGTCACCCCGCTCCTGCTGGTCCTGCGCAAGGTGCGGCTTCCACGGAGGAGCGACCGGTGGCTGGAGGCGTCGGTCCTGATGATCGTCACGCTGGTGGCCGGTCTGGTGGCGACGAGAAGCTCACTGTCGATGATCTATTTGGTCTTCCCGGTCCTCATCTGGGCGGCGATCCGCTTTCAGCTGCCCGGTAGCGCCCCCTGCGCGTTCCTGGTGTCCGTGCTCGCGATCGTTGCCGGAACCGACCGGGTGGGGCCGTTCGCGGATCACAGCCTGGTGGAGATCATGGTCAACCTGTCGCTCTTCAACGGCTGTGTGGCGCTCACCGCCCTGCTGCTGGCCGCGATCGTGGCCGAGCAGTCGAACATTCGCCGGAGGACGGAGCGTGCCGTGGAGGAGTTGCAGGCATTGGTGGAGCAGTTCGCTCCGCTGCCGGGGCCACCTGCACGGCGCACCGCCGACGACGACCCGCCCCACGGTCGGGACGACGGGCCGTCCTCCCGCTCCTGACGGCCCTGCCCCGGCCTGCCGCCGCCAGGTGAAGCGGAAGGCGACGGAGCCCGGCCGTGCGCCGGGTCGAGCCACAGGCCGTCGAGAACACCCCACGCATCGCGTGGGTGCGCACTCAGTACGGCAGCGGACGCCCCGAGGGGGTGCGCAGGTCGAGCGGGGGCGGCCCGGAGGGGGGCGGCGGACGACGGACGATCCTGATGCGGCCCACTGCCACCACCTCCTATTGGTCAACCGGTATCTGCCCACGCAGCCGGTCTTCAACCTTCCGGCCTGCCCCGCTGCGGCGCCCCAGGGCCAGACGTACGGGCGAGAGCGGTGCGGATGCGGCCCGGCCGATGTGCGGTGACCCTGGATGGGTGGGGGCGCCGAGGCGAGGAGGATCAGCCATGTCCGCGTTGGACAAGCTCAAGAGGATGCTCAAGGGACACGAGGCCCAGGCGGGCAAGGCCGTCGACAAGGGCGGTGACATGATCGACGAGAGGACCAAGGGCAAGTACAGCCGGCACGTCGACACCGCCCAGGACAAGCTCAAGCAGCAGCTCGGAACGGACCGCGACCAGGACGGGCCGCCCCGCACCTGACGGCACCGCCCCGGCCGCACTCCCCGCGTCGGCCGCTCCTCACGTGGAGCCGCGCGTCGCGCCGGCACGCCGCTCCGTCCCACGGCGTCCCGAGGGTGAGGTCCGGCGTGCTGCGTACGGCATCGGCATCGGCATCGGCATCGGCATCGGCCATTTTCGCCGGGTTCGCACCCGCTGTCGCGGCAAAGAACGTGGGGTCGGCCGGCGGTTTCTTGTTATTGTCCCGGCCGCACCGCATCTCCCGGGTGTGGGAAGTGACAGAACAGGACCCCGGAAGAGTGAGCGCAGCATGGGCGAGGACTACGGAACGGCGCTGATCACCGCGGCGCGCAGCGGCGATCAGCGGGCCAAGGACCGACTCGTCGCGTCCTGTCTGCCGTTGCTGTACAACATCGTCGGCCGAGCGCTGGACGGTCACGCGGACGTCGACGATGTCGTACAGGAGAGCGTGCTCCGCATGCTGCGTGGCCTTCCCGGCCTGCGTGACCCGGAGAGGTTCCGCTCCTGGCTGGTGGCGATAGCCATGAACGAGATACGTGGGCACTGGCGGGACCGCACAACCGGAGCCCTGCCCTCCGACCGCCTGGACGACGCCCGCGACCGGGCCGACCCGGGCGCCGACTTCGTCGACCACACCATCCTGCGCCTCGGGTTGACCGGACAGCGGCGCCAGGTGGCCGAGGCGACACGGTGGCTGGACGAGGACGACCGGGCCCTGCTGTCGCTGTGGTGGCTGGAGACCGCCGGGCAGCTGTCCCGCGCGGAGGTCGCCGCCGCACTCGAACTCTCCCCGCAGCACACCGCGGTCCGGGTCCAGCGGATGAAGGCCCAACTGGAGGGGTCCAGGGTCGTGGTGAGCGCGCTGGGTTCGGACCCGCGCTGCGTGCTGTTGGAGGACATCGTCGGCGAGTGGGACGGGGTGCCCTCGGCCCTCTGGCGCAAGCGGCTGGCCCGCCATGCCCGTGGCTGCACCGTCTGTTCGGGACACGGTTCGGGGCTCGTGCCCGCGGAGGGCCTGCTCGTGGGCCTGGCGCTGGTGCCCCTGGCAGCTTCTGTGACAGGCGCCGCTCCGGAGATGGTTCGCACGGCCGTCGCGCACACGACCGGCCATCCCACGGACACCTCACATCCCACGGACATCTCGCAGTCCACCGCCACTTCGCATGCCGGGGCCGCAGTCCATCCGTCCCGGCCCGGACGGGCGGAGCGCAGGCGCGGCCAGGTCCGGCGCCGCCGCCGCAATAGCGTGGTGGCGGCCGTGGTCGCCGTCGCGGCGCTGGGTACCGGCGGCGGCGCCGTACATCTCTACGCCACCGACGACGACCACCCGGACCGCAATGACGACTCCGTGACGGCCGTCGCGTCTGCCGACGGTGCCCGTTCCCCGGCGCCCGCCCCGACCCCGTCACATCCGGCGTCCTCGGCACCGCCCTCGCCCACCGCTTCGCCGTCCCGGAAGCCCTCTCGCAGTGCCGAGCCCACCGCGAGCAGGAGCGCCCGGCCCGAGCCGAGTTCGGCGGCTCCCGCACCGAAGCCCGCCCCGCCGGCCCCGCCTTCCGTAGCGGAACAGGTCACCGCACTCGTCAACACCGAACGCGCGACGGAGGGCTGTGCTCCTGTGCGCGGCAACGGTCTGATGTCCACGGCCGCCCAGAGGCATTCCGCCGACATGGCGACCCGGGACTACTTCTCGCACACGTCCCCCGACGGCACCGATCCGGGTGATCGGCTCACCGCGGCCGGCTACCGCTGGAGCACGTACGGAGAGAACATCGCCAAGGGCCAGCGCACCCCGGCCGATGTGATGAGTTCCTGGATGAACAGTCCAGGGCACCGGGCCAATATCCTCAACTGTTCGTTCAAGGAGATCGGCGTCGGGATGCGGAACACCGGGAGCGGGCCGGTGTGGACCCAGAACTTCGGCGCTGCCGGATGAGCGGTCAGCTGATCGCCCCGCCCTTCCCCAGGACCGGCAGTGCAACTGTCGGTCCTCGACGGCGCGCTCGGGGGCACCGCGGTTCGTGGGAGCTGTCGTGGTGTGACTGAGCATCCGGCGTCGGGCCGCCGCCGACGGCTCCCTAGGATGTGGCCATGATCGCCGAATTGCAGTGTGTGGTGCTGGACTGCCCGGATCCGAGGGAACTCGCGGAGTTCTACGCGGCGGTGCTCGGCGGCACCGTCGACCGGCCGGACCGACGGTGGTCGCTCGACGAGGGGTGGTCGACGCTGCACACGGCGGCCGGGCCCGTCCTCGCGTTCCAACGGGTCGTGGACCACCGGCCGCCGCGGTGGCCCGATCCCGCACGGCCCCAGCAGTTCCATCTGGATTTCGCCGTCACGGATCTGGACCTGGCCCATGAGCGGGTGCTGGTGCTGGGGGCGACCGTGCTCGACGGCGGTCCGGAGAAGCGCGACTGGCGGATCTACGCCGATCCTGCGGGCCATCCGTTCTGCCTGGTACGTCACTGACCGGATGCGAAAGAGAGAAGACCGATGAACGCCCCGCACGTGCGGCACGCCCGCCCGGCCGACCTTCCGGTGGTCGTCGCCCTGGTGGCCGAGCATGCGGCGTACGAGAGGGCCGCCCCGCCGGCCGCCGCTCTGGGGCACCGGCTGGCCCTGCTCCTCTTCGAGACGCCGTCGCCCCGGCTGCGGTGCCTGGTGGCGGAATCACCCGACGGCGAGGTCGTCGGCTACGCCACCTGCGTACCGGAGATCTCCACCTGGGACGGCGCCGAGTACCTCCACATGGACTGCCTCTTTCTGCGCGACAGCACCCGGGGGCAGGGCCTGGGCGCTCTGCTGATGGACGCCGTGGTAGCCGAGGCGCGCGGGCTCGGCCTCACGGAGGTCCAGTGGCAGACGCCCTCGTGGAACGAGGGCGCTATCCGCTTCTACGCACGGCGGCCCGGCGTCCGTTGCCAGGACAAGGTCCGCTACACCCTGCCGGTCGGTCCTCGGATCACCGGGTGAACAGCGTGAGCGCGGTGCAGGCGCCGATCACCGCGCTCACGGCCAGACCGGAGGCGGCCACGCAGCGCGCCCTGAGCTGCTCGTAGCGCTCGGTGTACTCACCACGCAGCTCCGCGGCCCGGCCGCTGACGCGCGTCAGCGATTCCCGGCAGAGCACCATCCGGTCCATGAGGTAGACGCGCTCCACGTCCTCGCGCTGCGCCGTGGTGAGCCAGGGCAGTTGGCCGGTGAAGCGGCGGGCTTCCCGGCGGGCCTCCTCGACCTCGGCGTTCCACAGCAGATAGCCCTCCATCTGGGCCAGCCCCCGGGCGCTGTCCTTGTCGCGTTCCACCAGTGCTCCTCTCGTCGGGCTGTCCCGGGCGGCCGCCCCCTCATGCCTGCTTGTCCCCCGGCGCCACGGCCACAGAGGCGGCAGGGCTGTTGGCGGCATCGTCGAGCGCGCGGACCGTGGGGTGGTGCAGGTCGAACGCCGGGGATTCGGAACGGATCCGCGGCAGGGTGACGAAGTTGTGCCGCGGCGGCGGGCAGGACGTGGCCCACTCCAGCGAACGGCCGTAACCCCACGGGTCGTCGACCCCGACCTTCTTGCCGTACTTGGCCGTCTTCCAGACGTTGTAGAAGAACGGCAGCATCGACAGGCCGAGCAGGAACGAGGAGATCGTCGAGATCGTGTTCAGCGCGGTGAAGCCGTCGGCCGCGAGATAGTCCGCGTATCGACGCGGCATTCCCTCGGCACCGAGCCAGTGCTGCACCAGGAACGTGCCGTGGAAGCCCACGAACAGCGTCCAGAAGGTCACCTTCCCGAGCCGCTCGTCCAGAATCTTCCCGGTGAACTTCGGCCACCAGAAGTGGAATCCGGCGAACATCGCGAAGACCACGGTGCCGAATACCACGTAGTGGAAGTGCGCGACGACGAAGTACGAGTCGGAGACGTGGAAGTCCATCGGGGGCGAGGCCAGGATCACGCCGGTCAGACCGCCGAAGAGAAAGGTGACGAGAAAGCCGATGGACCAGAGCATCGGTGTCTCGAAGGACAATGACCCCTTCCACATCGTGCCGATCCAGTTGAAGAACTTCACACCGGTCGGTACCGCGATCAGGAAGGTCATGAAGGAGAAGAACGGCAGCAGCACACCGCCGGTGACGTACATGTGGTGGGCCCACACGGTCGCCGAGAGACCCGCGATGGCGATCGTCGCGGAGATCAGGCCGATATAGCCGAAGATCGGTTTACGGCTGAACACCGGAATGATCTCGCTGACGATGCCGAAGAACGGCAGGGCGATGATGTACACCTCCGGGTGGCCGAAGAACCAGAAGAGGTGCTGCCAGAGCAAGGCGCCGCCATTGGCCGCGTCGAAGACATGCGCACCGAATTTGCGGTCCGCCTCCAGTGCCAGCAGTGCGGCGGCGAGGACCGGGAAGGCCAGCAGGACCAGAACACCGGTCAGCAGGACGTTCCAGACGAAGATCGGCATGCGGAACATCGTCATGCCGGGTGCGCGCATGCAGATGATCGTGGTGATGAAGTTGACCGAACCGAGGATCGTGCCGAATCCGGAGAACGCCAGACCCATGATCCACATGTCGCCGCCGATGCCCGGCGAGCGCACCGCGTCGGTGAGCGGGGAGTAGGCGAACCAGCCGAAGTCTGCGGCACCCTGCGGGGTGAGGAAGCCGGCCACCGCGATGACCGAGCCGAAGAGGTACAGCCAGTACGCGAACATGTTCAGCCGCGGGAACGCCACATCGGGCGCGCCGATCTGGAGCGGCATGATCCAGTTCGTGAATCCGGCGAACAGCGGCGTCGCGAACATCAGCAGCATGACCGTGCCGTGCATCGTGAACGCCTGGTTGAACTGCTCATTGGAGAGAATCTGTGTGCCGGGACGGGCCAGCTCGGCGCGCATGAAGAGCGCCATCAGTCCGCCGACGCAGAAGAAGGCGAACGACGTGACCAGGTAGAGCGTGCCGATCGTCTTGTGGTCGGTGGTGGTCAGCCACGTGATGACGACATTCCCCGGTTCCTTGCGCCGCACCGGCAATTCATCCTGGTAGGCGACATCGGCTTCCACCGGTTGTGAGGTGTCCCTCGTCGTCACTGCGACGCTCCTTCGGTCGACGGCCGGTTGCGGACTCGGCGACCAGAATGGACCCGTTGCGATCGGTGCGGTGGGACATCTCTCCCAGCGCTGCGCGAGCGCGCACGAAGGACACTCAAATGGCCCACAGGACATGACGCCCGCAGGCCGTCCGGAGCGCCGGGCGTCCGGTACGGCCGTCGAGCGTCTTACGGGAGCGCGGTTCGGGCGCTCGTCAGCGCAGATCGAAGACGAGGCGCCCGGAGACCTTGCCGCTCAGGACCTCCTCGATCGAGCTGTTGATGTCGCCGAGGCCGCGAGTCTCCCGGACGACCCTCGTGCGGCCGAGGCGGTGCAGTTGGAACACCTCGGCAAGGTCCTCGCGGGTGCCGACGATCGAGCCGACGACCTTGGTGCCGTTCAGCACCGTGTCGAAGACGGGGAGTTCGAGCTTCCCCTCGGCAGGGAGTGCCACCAGCACGAGGGTTCCCCCTCGGCGCAGCGCACCGTAGGCCGCGCCGAACGAGTCGTTGCTCACGGCCAGGGAGATCGCCGCGTCCGCGCCGCCGAGCCTGCGGGTCTCCTCGGCCACGTCCTGCACGCGTGCGTCGATGACATGGTCGGCGCCCAGTTCCTCGGCCAGTGCCAGCTTCTCGTCCGTGACGTCGACCGCGATGGTCTCGGCGCCGAAGATCCGCGCGTACTGGAGGGCCAGGTGTCCGAGTCCACCGATCCCGGAGATCAGGGCACGGGTGCCGGGGCGGGCACCGGACAGCTTCACCGCCTTGTAGGTGGTGACACCGGCGCAGGTCAGCGGTGCGGCGTCGAGCGGATCGATACCGTCGGGGACGGGCACGACGTAGGTGCCGTGCGCGAGCGCGTACTCGGCGTGGCTGCCGTCGACCGAGTAGCCGCTGTTCCGCTGCTCAAGACAGAGCGTCTCCCAGCCGGAGACGCAGTGATCGCAGTGCCCGCATGCCTCGCCCAGCCAGGGAATCGCCACCCGGTCCCCGACCGCGAGGTGGTCCACCTGGTCGCCCGTCGCCTCCACGATCCCGATGCCCTCGTGGCCGGGTACGAACGGTGGGCTCGGCTTGACGGGCCAGTCCCCGCGGGCGGCGTGGATGTCGGTGTGGCAGAGCCCTGAAGTCTCCATCCGCACCAGTACCTGGTGGCCTGCCGGAGTGGGTACCGGCCGGTCCTCCACGGTCAGCGGTTCGGTGAAGCTGCGGACTACGGCGGCTCTCATGGGGACATCCCTCCGCTTCGCCCGGGCGAAGGGACACACGTCGAGGACGCGGGCCGCCTGGGCATGATGAACAGAAGCCTCAGGACAGACTATTTCGCTCGCTCGGTGTTCGCTTCCCGAGCGGTGCCCGCCCGGCCCCCACGCCCTCGGCGCACGCACGTGCGGAGCGTCCCGGCGGCGTACCCGCGGGACGGGACGTCCCGGCTACCCGGCAGCCCAGTCACGCATCTCCTGTGCAGAGGCGAAATCGGCCACGTCCTTGTCCAGCGGTTGGTCGGTGTACTGATGGATGCGCCACGATGCCTCGATACGCGGTTTGCCGCGGGTGACGTAGTCGGCGATCCACAACCCGTCGCCCGCGTACGAGGTCGTGTCGTACTGCAGCCAGAACGAGCGGTTGCAGTACAGCAGGACCCGGTGGTGGGGCCTCAGGCGTTTCACCTCACGGATGAAGCTGTCCTTCTCCGCATTGCTCGCGCGGGTGCCGTCGCCGGTCTCCTCCCAGTCGACGGCGAGCAGCTCACCGGCCTTCTCGGGCGCCTTGCTCAGGAAGTACTCGGCCTGCTGCGCCACGTTCCCCGGCCACAGAAAGTGGTAGAAGCCGACGACGCATTCGGCGTCCCTCGCACGCTTGACCTGGTCACCCAGGGCCGGATTGACGTACGAGCGGCCCTCCGTGGCCTTGATGAACACGAAATCGAGACCGTCCGTATCGAAGGACGACTGATACGCGCTGACATCGACGCCGTGCAGCATGGATACCGCCTCCAAGTGGGGCTCCGAGGTTCCGGTTGTTGCCCTGGTATGTGCCCGCCGATGTCCCGCCCCATCCGTACCGACGAGGGGGAACCGATCAGCCACCGTAGGGACTTTTGTTCGGATCAAGCCGACCCCGGCCCACATCGAAGACACACGGAATAGTGCTCGCCGGTGCGCAGTTGGTGATGCGACGAGACCACTTTCTCCTCACGCAGTCAGCATCGGAAGGTCGGACCCATGAAGATCGGCATCATCGGAGCGGGCAACATCGGCGGCAACCTGACCCGGCGGCTCACCGCTCTCGGGCACGAGGTGTCCGTGGCCAACTCGCGTGGCCCTCAGACACTGGCGGCACTCGCCGAGGAAACCGGCGCCACCCCGGTCCACGCGTCCGAGGCGGCCAAGGACGCCCAGGTCGTCGTGGTGACCGTCCCCCTCAAGGCCGTGCCCGACCTGCCCTCGGGATTCCTCGACGGCGCGGCACCGGGCGCCGCGGTCATCGACACCGGCAACTACTACCCGCAGCAGCGCGACGGCAGGATCGCCGCCATCGAGGACGGACTGCCCGAGAGCCGGTGGACCGAGCAGCGGATCGGCCACCCGGTGATCAAGGCGTTCAACGGCACGTACGCCCAGGACATCCTGGACCGCGGCCGCCCGCAGGGCAGCCCCGGCCGCCAGGCGCTGCCGGTCGCCGGTGACGACGCGGCGGCCAAGCAGGCCGTGCGCGACCTCATCGACGAACTGGGCTTCGACACCGTGGACGCGGGCGGGCTGGACGAGTCGTGGCGCCAGCAGCCCGGGACGCCCGTCTACGGGAGTCAGGGCGATGTCGACGCCATCGTGAAGGCGCTGGCGGAGGCTTCACCGGAACGTACCGCGGAGTGGCGCGCCTGATTCCGAAGGACACGAAAGGCACGTGAGGAAGCCCCGTCGTGGTGTGCCGGCCCGGCCACGGCGGGGCCTCCTGGACTTCCCGCCCCGCACCCCGCCCGCGCACCGAGTGGCGCCCTCCGCACGGCCGGACGAAACTACCCGTGAGTAAGGTGTGGGGCCCGGGGCGTCGGCTCCACGGTCCGTCCGGCCCCCGGTGGTGGACCGGGACGGCCGTGGACAAGGAGTCGCCCCATGCCCCGCACCATGTCCGTGTCGGACAGCATCGTCATCGACGCCGCTCCGGCGGAGGTGTACGAACAACTCAGCGATCCCACCGCGATGGGACGCTGGAGCCCGGAGAACCAGGGAGCGACGGTACGCGGCGAACGGCGCGGCGCGTACGTCGGCATGGTCTTCGACGGCCGTAACAAGCGCGGCGCGGTGCGCTGGACGACCAGGTGCACGGTGACCGCCGCCGACCCCGGTGAGCGCTTCGCCTTCCGTGTCCACGCGATAGGCGCCCGGCGGCCGCGGCTTCCCGGAGCGATCGCCACCTGGGAGTACCGCTTCGAGGAGGTGGACGGGTCCACCAGGGTCACCGAGACCTGGACCGACGACCGGCGCGCATGGCCGGACTTCCTGGCCAACGGCTTCGACCGGATCGCGACGCGGGGGCACACGTTCGCGGAGTTCCAGCGCCGCAACATCCGTACCACTCTGGAGCGCCTGAAGTCGGCGCTGGAAGCCGGTGAGACCTCCTGAGAGGTGCCCTCGATCCTGGCGGGACACATGCCGGGCCCGGCACCGGGTCGGCGCCGGTGCACGTGGCCGGTCAGCTCCAGTGCGCGGGGCCGGTCAGTTCCAGTGCGCGGGCCGGGTCAGGGGCGACGGAAGCCTGGTCGCCGCGTCGCCCCTGGCCGCGTTGAGCTGGGCCTGGGTCAGGAAGAGGCTGCCGGTCAGGTCGGCGCCCGTGAGGTCGGCGTCGCGGAAGTCGGCGCCGATCAGGTCGGCGAGGCGCAGGTCGGCTCCGGAGAGATCGGCCGCGATGAGGTAGGCCCCGCGCAGGTCCGCACCGCGCAGATCGGCGCCCTTGAGCCGGGCCCCGATGAGGTCGGCGCCGCGGTGGTCGCGCTTCCTGCGGCGGGGCGAACTCGCCCGTACGAGTGCGCTGGTCCGCAGCAGCAGTTCGGAGATCCCGCTCCGGTGGGCCGCCACGTCCAGTTCGGCCAGGGCCTCGGGCGAACCGCCACTGTGACGTTCCGTCGCTTCGATGGCGCGCCGGATCTCGGGGTGCAGTGACGCGGCGGCGGGCAGGGTGAGCGCCTCGGTGAGATACCAGAGCAGTTCGTGGAGTTGGCGCACCACCGGGAACACCTGGAACATCTGCTGCGCGGTGTCCGGGGACGACCGCCAGTCCTGACCGGCGTACGTCTCCTGGGAGACCTTCTGCCCGGCGCCGAAGCAGTCGTACACCGTGCAGCCGGAGAAGCCCTTCGGGCGCAGTCGGGTGTGGATGCCGCAGCGGAAGTCGTCCTGGAGGTTGGGGCAGGGCCGCCCGGCGTCCTTGTCGATCGCGAAGTCCGCCGACACGGTCAGGGTCAGGGCTACACAGCACAGCCCGAAGCAGTTACCGCAGTCCGCGCGCAGGGCGGCCCGCCCGGTGTCGGGTGCGGCGCTCGGATCGTTGTCGGTCACGGGGCGCGGTTCCTCTGTCTGGGGTGCAAGGGGCATCACACGGATCACGTGTCCGGAGCGGGGGAGGTCAAGTTTATCCGGGCTTCACCCGGACGCGCCGCGCCCATGATCGCCGGACAGTGGGTCACTCACCGTAACGTCCCGTTTCGCCCTGTTCCCCAGGCAAAGAGCCGCTCTTCACGCATGAACGTTTTCTGGCTGCCCCCGGTTCCGCCGGCAGTCGCCGCCCGCTCGCGCGACGGCTGGTCGTCTCCCTGCTCCTCCCGCTGCTGACCGTCGTGGGCAGCACGCTGGTCGCGCCCGGCAGCGCGCTCGCGGCCCCGGCGGCAGGCCCGTCGCTCGCCCGTGTGAGCGGCCCGCCGTTCGCCTTCGCCCTGACGACGGTCCCGGACGTGCCGAGCACCGGCGGCGATCCCGTTGTCTGCGCGATCCGCGAGATGACACACGAGCAGAAGGCACGGGCCCGCGAGGTCCGCGCGCGCTACCACCGGTCGCTGGACGAGATGGAGTCGGCCGAGCGGCGGATGCGCGAGGAGGGCCGTTCGGACGAGGAGATCGCCCGGGTCCTGGCGGCCATGCGCAATGAGGCCAAGGACGTCACACGGGCCGGAATGTCGTCCGAGGCCGTCGCCGTGCTGGAGGCACGCAACCTCGCGAAGTACGGCAATCCGCTGGGTCCGACAGCTGATCAGCAGTACGCCAAGTACGGCAGTTGGGCCAAGGCCATCGACGCGGCGACCCGCAGCAGCGCGGCGGTCGATCAGGAGCTGGGGCTGGAGCCACGTCACTGATGTCCCCGGCCGTGCCTCAGGACTGCGACAGGTACGACAGGCTCTGGTTCCTGGACCCGGAGAGCGGGCGCCTCTCCCTCGGCCCCGCCGACGCCGTCGCACGACCTGCCGGTGCGCGGCTCCGCCACGGTTTCGTTCATCTCCTGTCGCACGTCACCACGTTCGGCGCCGCCCTGTACGCCGCGTCCTCGACGCTCCGGCTGCGGTACGGCGCGGAACGCTGGGACACCGAGGAGACTTCCGTCCGGTGCGCCTCGCGGCTGGGGGGAGGCCGTGTCCTTACTGTCACCGGGCGAGGGACCGCTGCGGGAGACGGTTCTGCCCACGCCGGTCCTGGGCCCCTTCGATCCGGAGTACGACTGGACCGACCTGCTCGCGGACGGCCTCTTCCTCTGGGCGACCGGGCAACTCTCCGACACCCGGCACCGGGGCGTGCTGAGCGAGCAGTGTCCGCGGGGCTTCACCCCGGCGTGACAAAGACCGCGCCCCTCCCCCGCTCCGGGCACGTCGCGTTGTCAGTGGTGCGGCGCACACTGGACCGCAGTGCGGAACCGCCGGCGAAGGGGAGTGGAATGGGCGCCGAGGAGGAGACCGGGTTCGAACCCGCCACCGGGGACGGTCCGCCGCCCCTGGGGGTGAGCGACGGGGCCATGGACGCCGACCGGGCGGCAGCGGTGCGGGCCGCCTCGGTACGGACCGCCTTCGATGGGCTGCTCCAGATCCGCCGACTGACCAACACCGGTCAGACCGATCCGGAGACGGTGCCCGCCGAGTGGGAGCTGCACCGGACGGTACGGGCCGTCGCGCTGGCTCTGGAGGCTTCCGGGGAGACCCCGTCCGCCGTCGACGCGTCCGGGCGGCGCACTACGGCCGGGTACCGCGTACTGGAGGGCGAATCCCCGGGCACGGCACGGGTGGAGTGGGCCGGCCCACCGGGGAGCGGAGCCGTGCATGAGGAAGAGGAGTCGCTGCTCCGGTGCGCCGACGCGTTGCGACGGCTGGGCTGGACGGCGCTGCTCTACCGGGGTCCACGCCGGAGACGGTTCCTGGAGGTGGAGCCTCCCACCGGGGCCAGGCGCGCGAAGGGTGCGTGACGGGCGGCCTGTCCTCCGGGGCGGGACGGAACGGCGTTGTCAGACCCATGGGGGATGCTTGCCGGTCCGACACCTCTGCCCAGGAGATGCTGAGATGAACAAGGACGAACTGGCCGCCGCCCAGGCCTACATCCGGTTACTGGAGGCCACCCGGGCCGCGCTCTCGGACCCGGACGACGCACCGCTGTACCTGCCGTTGCTCACCTCTCCGATGGAGGAGGCGGACCGGGCCCTCAGCGGCGCGGGGCTGACGGGCAACGAGGACAAGCTGTTCGCTCTGGTACGGGCGTTGCGACCCTGCCTGTCCGGCAGCGACCGCTGACCCGCGCGCCCGGCCGACGGACCGGTGCGGCGGTGGCGCCGCACAGCACCGGAGTGCCCCTCGCGGGGACGACAAGGTGTCGGAGAGCGCCTCCACGACTTCAAAACTGGGCTCGGTCACCCACCCCGATCCCGCGGTCCGCCGCAAGGCCACCGACCATCTGCTCGCCGGCGGCGACATGATGGACGCCACCGGCTCCCCCGACCTCAAGCTGTGGTTCTCCGACGGCACCAACTACCCCGGCCAGGACGACATCGCGGGCCGTCAGGACCGGCTGGCCCGTCACGGCGGGGCCCGCCGGGGCGACGGCTCTCGGCAATATTCTGCGCAGGCACGTGCCCAGGGCCTGGCGGGCGGTCTCCCCGACCTGCGGCGGCCGGCCGCCCGTACGCAGGAGTTGCGGCACTACAGCCCGCTCGGCGACTGGCGGGCCCGGGACCGGGCGGCGGCGCGATGGGAACAGGGCTGAGCAACGGGAACAGCGATGGTCGGGCCCCTGGGCGGGTGGGGCGAGGTCCCAAGGCAGCCGGCCTCAGGATCCCGGGGCCGTGGGGCGGGGTCCGTGGGCAGGACGGCCCCAGGGTCCCGGGGCGGGGTCCGTGGGCGGGCGCCCCAGGGCCCCCGGACGGGGTGCGGCCCGCTCCCGCTCAGGCGAGCCCCAGTTCCCTCTCACCCGGTCCGAGCGGGGCGAAGAAGCGGGCGACGTCGCTGTCGGTGACCTCGGCGAGGACGGCCGGCTTCCACTGCGGGTTCCGGTCCTTGTCGATGATCTGGGCGCGTACGCCCTCCACGAAGTCGGGCTGCTCGAAAGCCCTGCTGGAGACACGGAACTCCTGGTCGAGAACGGCCTCCAGGCTGTCGAGCGTGGCCGCCCTGCGCACAGCGGCGAGGGTGACCTTGAGCGCGGTGGGCGACTTCGCCAGGAGCGTGCGGGCGGCCTCCTCGGCCGCCGGCACGCCACTGGTCCGGAGCCGTTCGCCGATCTCCTCGACCGTGTCCGCGGCGTAGCAGCCATCGATCCAGTGGCGCTGAGCGGCGAGCTCGCCGGCGGGCGCGTCGGAGGCGTACCGCAGCACTGTCCGCGTCACCTCGTCCGGAGTGGCGCTCACGGCGAGGTCCGCGGCGAGTTCCGGCAGGCACTGTGACGGTACGAAGTGGTCGGCGAGGCCGCACAGCAGCGCGTCGGCCGCGCCGACGGCCCGGCCGGTGAGCGCCAGATGCGTACCCAGCTCCCCGGGTGCCGCGGCCAGCAGATGGGTGCCGCCGACATCGGGCACGAACCCGATTCCGGTCTCGGGCATGGCCACGCGCGAGCGTTCGGTGACGACGCGGATGCTGCCGTGGGCCGAGACACCCACGCCGCCGCCCATCACGATGCCGTCCATCAGCGCGACGTACGGCTTCCGGAATCGGGCGATCCGGGCGTTGAGGACGTACTCGTCGCGCCAGAACTCCAGGGAGGCACGGCCCCCGGCGCGTGCGTCGTCGTGGAGGGTACGGATGTCACCGCCCGCGCACAGACCGCGTTCCCCCGCTCCGTCGATCACGACCGAGGTGACCGCGTCGTCGTGCTCGGCCCGGGCGAGGGCCGCGTCGACGAGCCGCACCATGACGTGGTTGAGGGCGTTGAGCGCTCGTGGCCGGTTCAGCGTGATGAACAGGGCGTGGCCCTCGGTGTGCAGCAGGACGGGGTCGTCATCGTTCATGAGTGCGCTCCGGTCAGTGGGCCCCTGGGCGGACTGCCCGCCATACGCGGACGATCTTTCCCTGTCCATTCTGCGACGGCCGCGCCGGGGCAGGACAGGGGGTGGGCAGGGAGCAGGACAAGGAGGCGGGCAAGGAGCGGGCAGGGGTCGACCGGGGACCCTGAGAGGGGCGGTCCCGGGGGATCTGCTGTGGCAGTCCCGCCGGACCGGCTCGACAATTGAGGTCTACGGGCCGCGCCGTCCAGCAGCCCCGGCCGGATGACCTCCGGAGGGGGGAATGACCCACTACCAGCGGCGACGAGATACCGAAGCCCCGCCGATCGCCCGGACACGCAGCGGTGAGACCGGGCCGACGGAGCGGCCCGCCATGAGCCGGACCGGAAGCTTCGAATGGGATCTGAAGGCCCGGACCCTGGATATCGACGATGCCGGGCTCGTGGTCTTCGGCGTGGACCCCGCCGCGTTCGACGCGAAGCCCGACCTCCTGATCGACCGGCTCGAACCCCCGGAACGAGCCCGGCTGAACGCCACGATCGACGAGGCCATCAGTAGTGGGAGTCCTTCCTTCAGTGCCTACTTCCGGGTTCCGCTCGACGACGGAACCAGCCAGTGGACCCACGTCCAGGCCCGAATCCTGCGGGCGAAGGACGGCCGGGCGCACCGGCTCGTCGGTGTCGTACGGGACGCGACTGCGGAAGTCACCCATGCGGCCTTCGTCCGAGATCTGGAAGAACGCCGTGACCGCCAGACCCATACCGTTGAGCGCACAACGAGTGCGATGTCGCATGCCGTGACCGTGGACGACGTCACGGCCGCACTCACCGGACCGGGCGGTCTGGCCAGTCTCGGCGCGGACGGGCTGGCACTCGGCCTGGTGGAGAACTCCTCCCTCGACATCATCGCGTTGAGCGGTGAGACGTTGGAGGTCCTCGACGGCCTCGGCTCCGGCGATCTGATCCGCAAGCTGCCACTGGCGGACACCATTCTCAGCGGGCAGCCCCTCTTCATCACCTCACTGAGCTCCCTGACCCAGCGGTATCCACTGCTGGAGCCGCATGTGGGAAAGCTCGGGTTCCGTGCCGCCGCCTACCTTCCCCTCGTGGCCCAGGCACGCCCGCTCGGCGGACTCGCCCTGTTCTACCGCGAGCGCACGGTCTTCCCTCCGGACGAGCGGATTCTGTGCCTGGGGCTCGCCGCGATCGTGGCCCAGTCGCTTCAGCGGGCGACCCTGTTCGACGAGGAACGCGAGTTCGCCACCGGCTTGCAGTCGGCCATGCTTCCGCGACGGATACAGGCCATCGAAGGCGGCGAGATCGCCGTGCGCTATCACGCGGCGTGGAGCGGGCGGCAGGTCGGCGGCGACTGGTACGACGTGATCGCCCTGCCCAAGAACCGTTTCGGTGTCGTCGTGGGCGACGTCCAGGGCCATGACACCCACGCGGCAGCCATCATGGGGCAGTTGCGCATCGCCCTGCGCGCGTACGCCGCCGAAGGGCACGCGCCGTCGACCGTGCTGGCGCGCGCCTCCCGTTTCCTCGCTGAGCTGGACACCGACCGCTTCGCGACCTGCACCTACGCCCAGGTCGATCTGGCGTCGGGGGCGGTACGGGTGGTCCGCGCCGGGCACTTCGGTCCGCTGATCCGGCATACGGACGGCCGGGTCGGCAGCCCTCAGGTCCGCGGCGGCCTGCCGCTGGGGATCTCCACGGATTTCCAGGACGAGGAGTTCCCCGAGACCCGGCTCGATCTGGTTCCCGGCGAAACGCTCGTCCTCTTCACCGATGGACTGGTGGAGGAGCCCCGAACCGACATCGATACGGGTGTGGCGGCTCTCGTCCATGAGCTGAGCGCCGGGCCGGTGGGCGCCGAGGCGTTGGCCGACCATCTCTCGGACCGGTTGTGGGAACGGTGGGGTTCGGGGGACGACGTCGCGCTGCTGGTCCTGCGCCGCAGCCCCGACGTGGGCTCGCCGCACGCGCCCCGGCTGCACCAGTACATCCACCAGGCGGACCCGGAGGGGCTCTCGGACGCCCGAGCCGTCGTCCGCCAGGCGCTGGCGGACTGGGACATGGCCGAGCTTGCGGACGATGCCGAGCTGGTCACCGGTGAGCTGCTGGTGAATGTCCTCCTCCACACGGAGGGCGGAGCCGTACTCACTCTGGAGGTGCTGCCCGAACCGGTGCGGCGCATCCGGCTGTCGGTCCAGGACCGTTCGAGCGTCTGGCCGCGCAGGCGAACCCCGGGGGAAACCTCGACCTCGGGCCGGGGACTGCTCCTGCTCGACGCCGTCGCAACCCGCTGGGGAATCGAGCCGCGTGGTGAGGGCAAGGCCGTCTGGTGCGAGATCGGCCCGCCTCCCCCGCCCGGCACAGCGCCCCCGGCCCCCGGGTGAGGCAGCGCGTTCGACACCGCGATGGCTCCCGGGGAAAGGGCCCATGGGGCCGCACGGGTGAGGGGTGTGCCGCACCACCGGAAATGGTGCGGCACACCCCTCGACCGACGGCCCTCACACGCTCGTTCGCCCGGTCTCACGGGGCGCGCGGTGCGATCCGCGCGCCCCGTGTCCCCGACGGAACAGCGTCAGTTCTGGGCGGTACGACGCTTGCGGACGGCCCAGAGGATGCCGCCGCCGGCGAGCAGAACCGCCACTGCGGCGCCACCGATGACCGGCGTGGCGGACGACGAGCCGGTCTCGGCCAGGTCCGGCGAGCTGGGGCTCGGAGAGGGCACGGCGGGCGCGGACTCCGAAGGCTTCTCGCTGGGGGTGGCGCTCGGCTCGGGAGTCGACGTGGTCGGGGTCTCCGACGGCTTCGTCTCCGTCGGAGTGGGGGTGGGCGGAGGCGTCTCGTCCTCGCACACCGGGGACGTCTCGGTCAGGTCGCGCGAGAACTTGCCGCCCTCGCCGCCGTCCTTGACGACCAGCCGAACGGTCACTTCCTTGTCATGCGCGGGCAGCGTGAGCTTCTTGTGGAACTCGCGGCCGAACGTCTCTGTCGGCAGCAGGTCCTTGCCATCCACCGTAACGGTCACCGTGTTGGCGACGTCGCTCGTGTAGTTGGTGAGGTCAACGCTCACATCAGAGCAGGTCACGACCCAGGTGGGGGTGTGAGCTGCGGCCTGACCTGCGGAGATGACCCCGCCGGACAGACCGACGACCGCAGCGGCCACGAGTGCTCCCGCGCCACGCCACGATCTCCTGGGTATGGTCATGGATTCTTCCTCCAGATGCGTTTCATCGCCCGAATGGCGGTGGGGCGCACAGTACTGCCATCGCTCCCGCGCGACACACCCACCCCGCACGCCCCGCGGCCGCCCAACTGTGCCCATACCGCCGCTACTTCCAACAAGACGGACACAAGCCTCCGAGGAGTTCCAGCCGGGCGCGGCTCGATGAGAGAGTGGGCGATGAACGCATCTGTTGTCGCACGCGCGACCGATCCTGGAGTCTGGACCCGTTCTATGCGATTGCTGCTGATCCGTCACGGCCAGACGCCGTCCAACCTCGGCCATTTCCTGGACACGGCATTTCCGGGACCCGGCCTCACCGAACTGGGCCTGCGCCAGGCTGCCGCGCTGCCCGCGGCGCTCGCGCAGGAGAGCATCGACGCGTTGTACGCCTCGACCCTGACGCGTACGCAGCTCACCGCCGCACCGCTCGCCGCCGAGCGCGGTCTGGAGGTGCGCATCCGCGAGGGCATCCGTGAAGTCTCGGCCGGCGAGCTGGAGATGCGCGCCGACGAAGAGGCGATCGAGCAGTATTTGACGACCTCGTTCGCCTGGGCGGCCGGTGACACGGCGCGACGTATGCCGGGAGGCGAGAGCGGGGCGGAGGCCCTGGCCCGCTTCGACTCCGTGCTGGCCGAGGCCGCTTCGGGCGGCGCCCCCGGCACCTCCCGAACGGTGGCACTGGTCAGCCACGGAGCCGCGATCCGGATGTGGACCGCGGCCCGGACACGGAACGTCACGGTGGAGTTCGCCGCCGGGCACGCCCTCGACAACACCGGCGTAGTGGTGGTCGAGGGCAGTCCAGGAGAGGGTTGGTCAACGCTCTCCTGGGCCGGGACCGTTGTCGCCCCGGTGACCGCGAGCGGCCAGGAGGACGGCGGTCCCGCCGGCCTGACCCTTCCGGACCTCAACGGCTGAACCGGTCGTCAGCGCGCGTCGTGGGCAAGGGACATCAGAACACCTTGTGCGTGAGCGGTATCAGAGCGTCCTGCGTGTGGGCGGCATCAGCATCAGAGCGCCTTGTGCATGATGTGCAGACCGACGTACCCCTCGGTCGGATGATGGAAGCCCTCCGGCAGCGTCCCCAGTATCTCGAAGCCGAGCGAACGGTACAGCTTGACGGCATATTCGTTCGTCTCGACCACCGCGTTGAACTGCATGGCCCGGAAGCCTGAAGTACGCGCCCAGTCCACCGAGTACGCGCACAGGGCCCTCCCCACTCCACGCCCCGAATACTCGGGGTCGACCAGGTACGTGGCACTGGCGATGTGCGAACCGTTGCCCATGTGATTCCGGTTCATCTTCGCCGTGCCCAGCACCGTCCCGGAGTCGTCGACCGCGACGACCGTTCGGTTCGGCGCCGCGAGGAACCACCAGCCCTGCGCGTCGTCCTCACCGAGGTGGAGAGGGTAGGTGAGTGTCTCACCGGCCGCGACAACGGCATGGAAGAACGGCCAGATGGCGGGCCAGTCCTCAGTGGTTGCTTCCCTGATCAGCATGGGGAACAGAGTGCCGGTGCGATGCGGCCGCCCGCCAGTTCTTATCGGATCCGCGCCTTCGCCACCGGAGCCGGGCGAGCAGACCCGTCGCGGGGGCCGTCGGACATGGAGGGCCGGACACGGATTCGGCGAGATCCCCGACGGGCCGTTCGAGGGTGATTGCACGGGAGGCTTCGCACACGCCTCCGGAGGTTCCCGAACGTACGGAGGCCGGTGTCCCTGCGGATGCGGGCCGCACAGCGGATGCCGGTCGGGGCGTGGACGCTGATACCGGTGCGAGTGCGGATGCCGATGCGGGTGACCCCAGGTCGCGCGGAGGCGGCCAGGGCAGTGACGCCGCCCGCAGAGGGGCCGCTGCCGTATCCGGCACGAGCCGTGGTCCGCGCTCGTCACCGGGGCGCGGGGCCTGCCGGTCCTCGCGGGCCCTGTCCAGCTCCAGGGTCAGGTTGACCCGCCGCCACAGGATCTCGTCCGGATCGTCCGCCAGCATCAGCTCCCCCATGACTTCCCTGGCCGACACGGACCCCGGCCGTCCGAACACGGGCTCCGGCCTGACCCTGACGAGGTAGGCCCGTTCGTACGGATCGTCCACCACCTCACCGAGTTGGACCGGGTCCAGGGCGGATGCCTGTACGGCGGCTCGCGCCCACGCGTCCTCCGTGCGGCCGAGCAGCCTGTCGATCCTCTGGGATCGCCAGTTGCGGGCACGCCAGTCGGCTCCGGCTTCCAGCATCGCCCGCATTCCGGCGGGGCTGGTGCCGGCGAGCAGCGTGGGCTCGCGGGTGGCGAACCCGGCGAGTTCATCGACGAGGTACAACCACACCACCGCCCGGTACCGGTTCAGATAGAACGTGACCGGCGCGAAACACCCCGCCCGTGCCAGCCTGGTGAAACGGGCCGGGCTGATGGCGAGCAGCGCGGCCCCTTCAGCGGTGCCCACCGTGCGCACCCGTTCCCCGAGGTCGTCGGGGAATCCCGGATGCGCGCGCAGGCGCTCGATCTCCTCCCGGACGACCCGTGGCCGTCCGCCGTCCGGTCCGGCGGTGGTGGCGACCAGCCCCAGATGCACGGCGAGCTCGAACTCCCCGCGCCTCATGCCCAGCTCCCGTGCGGCTCGGCCCGCGGTCACCGTCGCCGCGCTGTCACCGCTCTCACGCCCCTGCGCGTCCTCGTCCTGCGTGCGGGTGGCTTCCGTAACGGTCATGCCCCTGCCCTCCCCCGTGAGGTCCGAATACTCTCTGTGACCACGGTAGCCCGGAGGAGGCTTCTGTCGGCATGCCTGTGGATAACTCCCGATGCTCAGCGAAAAGCCCAGGTCAGGGGCTGTCGACGCCGTCGGTGGCGCCCTGGCGAACCGCCACGCCGAGATGTTCGCCGACCCGGTTGACAAGCAGTGTCATCTCGTAGGCGACCTGGCCGACATCGGCCTCGGCAGCGGTCAGCACGCACAGACAACTGCCGTCGCCCGCCGCCGTCACGAAGAGCAGCGCCTCGTCGAACTCGACCATGGTCTGCCGGGCTCTGCCGGCCCTGAAGTGCCGACCTGATCCGCGGGCCAGACTGTGCAGGCCGGAGGAGACCGCCGCCAGATGTTCCGCGTCCTCACGGGCCAGCCCCGTGCTCGCCCCGGTCACCAGACCATCGTTCGACAGCACCAATGCGTGCCGTATGTGCTCCACCCTGCTGGTGAGATCGTCAAGGAGCCAGTCAAGTCCCCGGTCCAGCGCCATTTGCTCGTCCTCCCCGCTCATACGTTCCCCGTTCCCCCGTATCGCGCGTAAGCCTTGCGTACCACTCCCGTACGGGCAAGCGTCCCCCTCCCCCGGGGCGTCGCTTCGCGCCACGCGAGGGTTCGTCCGAGGATGGGGAAATGGCACATCACATGACCGATGAAGAGCGGCGGGCCTTCCTTTCCGAGGGCACCCGCACCGCCAAGCTGTCGACCGTCCGGGCCGACGGCAGTCCGCACATCGCCCCCGTCTGGTTCCTGCTCGACGGTGACGATCTGGTCTTCAACACCGGGAAGGAAACCGTGAAGGGCCGCAATCTCGCGCGCGACGGGCGGGTGGCCTTGTGCATCGACGACGACCGGCCGCCGTTCGCCTTCGCCGTGCTCCAGGGCCAGGCCGAACTGAGCGAGGATCCTGCCCAGTTGAGGCACTGGGCGACGCGGATCGCTGCCCGGTACATGGGCGAGGAGGCGGCCGAGGAGTTCGGCAGGCGTAACGGCGTACCCGGTGAGCTGGTCGTGCGTGTCCGTGTGGACAAGGCGGTGGCCATGGCGGCCGTGGCCGACTGACCACGGCCCGCTTCGCCCCGGACCGGCCCGCCCGGCACCTCCAGCCGGAGTCCCGCCCGTCCTGCCCGGACCGGTCCGAAGCGGAGCATCGGGTCAGGAGTCGAGGAGCCGGGCGGTGTGCGTCCGTCCGGCGTACCCGACCATCCGGATCAGGACTTCTTTTCCGGAATCCCGCTCGCGCGTCGCTGAGCACCACGGGCGTACCCCGGTCGCGGTCGAGGGCGTGCGACGCCTCTCCTGCGCACCCTGGGTGCGAGCACCCGGAAAACGGTCGACAGCGACGAGGAACGCGATGCGCCCGGTACTCGAATCGCTCGCCGCCGTCGCCGTCGTCCTGGACCGCGCTGTCGGCGGGCCCGGCCAGGTCACGTCCGGTACCGGCAGCGGGCAGCTTGGCGACGCGGAACGGCGGCCGGATCGGCCGCTCAGCGAGCGGGCGCGGGCCTCTACACTGGCTCTTTCGGGTGGCTGGCCCTGTCGGTACAGGGAAGGCGTGCGGCGACGGGTGCGTGCGGACGGCCCCGTGAACGGGAGAGGTCAAGCGTGTCGACAGGTTCCGGCGGCGGTTTCCAGGATCCGCCCGCGGAGGTGCTGGCCGAGGCGGCAGCCGCGTTCGGGCTCCTGGCGTCACCGGCACGGCTGCACATCGTGTGGACGCTGTCCCAGGGCGAGTGCGATGTGACCGGTCTCGCCGACCGGGTGGGCGGCACCCTGCCCTCGGTGAGCCAGCATCTGACGAAGTTGAAATTGGCCGGACTCGTACGGTCGCGCCGTGAGGGACGCCGCCAGGTCTATCTGGTCGACGACCCCGGCGTGGTGACGGTGGTACGGCTCATGGTCGGCCAGCTGGCGGAGCGTGCCGGGCACTCGGCCGCGCACCCCGTCCGCCTGCGTGAGCTCGGTGCCTGACAGGAGCGCAGCCGCGGGACCGGGCCGCACGGACCGGGACGAAGCGTCGGCCGTGGTGATCCCCCTGATCTCCGGTGCGGGCAGTGGTGCGGGAAGCCGTGCCGGTTCAGGCAGCCCCGGCCATGCGGGGGCGGCTGGTCGTGACGGTGCCGGGGCGACCTCGCTCCAAGTGCTGCGCTCACTGGACAGCGGCCCGCGGGGACTGCTGGAGAGCGTCGCCGAAGAGCGTTCGACCCGCCTCGGTGAGAACGTTCTTCCCGCGTGGCGTCCCGCCTCATGGCCCCGGCGATTCCTGGCCAGCTTCCGCGACCCGTTCACCTCCGTGCTCCTCTGTCTGGGCCTGGTGTCGGCACTTGTGTCGGCATGGGGCACGGCCTGTGTGACTCTGGTCCTCGTCCTGGTCAGCTGCCTGCTGCGCTCCGGCGAGGAACACCGCGCCGACCGGTCGGCCGCGGCACTGAGGGAGCTGGTGGCGACCACGGCGACCGTGCTGCGCCGTACCTCCGCGGACGCCGCACCACGTGCCCGTGAGGTCCCCGTGGCCGAGCTGGTGCCGGGCGATGTGATCCGGCTCGGGCCGGGAGATCTCGTACCCGCCGACGTACGGCTGTTGCGCGCCGGTGGCCTCACCGTGCATCAGTCGGCCCTCACCGGGGAGTCGGCGCCGGTGCCCAAACACCCCGTCGACTCCCCGGAACCACCCGTGTCCCCGTCCGGCCCTTTCGCACAGCCGCACCTCTGCTTCCAGGGCAGCAGTGTGACCTCCGGCAGCGCAACGGCGGTCGTCGTCACGACCGGAGGGGACACCTGGTTCGCCGCGGCCCACGACGGCCGGGCCCGCCGCCGGGGCGCCAGTGCCTTCGACCGGTCGGTGCAGGGGATCTCCTGGACCCTGATCCGCTTCATGCTGCTCACACCGCCCCTGGTCCTCATGGCCAACGCGGCACTGCGCGGCCGTGGCCTTGAGACGTTGCCGTTCGCCGTCGCCGTGGCAGTCGGCCTCACTCCCGAGATGCTGCCCGTCATCGTCACGACGGCGCTGGCTCGGGGTGCCTCCCGGCTCGCCCGTACGAGCGGTGTCATCGTCAAGCGGCTGCCCGCACTGCACGATCTCGGAGCGGTCGACGTCCTGTGTCTGGACAAGACAGGCACCCTGACCGAGGACCGGCCCGTCGTGGAAGGTGCGGTGGACGGGGAGGGGCGGCCCGACCCCGAGGTACTCCAGTGGGCCGCGGTCGGCGCGCTGTGGACCCTGCAGCTCGCCGAGCTGCCCGCGCCCGACGCGCTGGACGAGGCGGTACTGGACGCGGCGGAGGACCACGCGGCCGCAGGCGACGGGAGCTCACCGTTGTCCGTGTACGACGGGGTGGCCGCGTTGCCGTTCGATCCGGTGCGCCGTCTCGCCACCGCCGTGGTCCGGCGGCCCGGCCGTCCCGGCATCCACACACTGGTCACGAAGGGGGCCGTCGAAGCCGTACTCGACCGATGCGTACTGGACGACGGCGAGCGCGAACGGCTGCTCGCCCATGCCGCCCGGGAGGCCGGGCGCGGTCTGCGGCTGCTCGCCGTGGCCCGTGCCGACCGACCCGCGAGAGCCCGCGCCTACACCCCGGCCGACGAGCGAGGGCTGACGTTCCTCGGCCTGGTCACCCTCCGCGACGTCCCCGCGCCGAGCGCCGCCGACGCGCTCGGCGTCCTGGCGGCGCGGGGCATCGCCGTGAAGGTCCTCACCGGCGACCATCCCGGCACGGCGGCCCGTGTCTGTCACGACCTCGGGCTGCCACCCGGCGAGGTCGTGACGGCCGATCGGATCGACACGCTGACGGACGAGGAGCTGGCACGGCTGGCGGACCGTGCCACCGTGTTCGCCCGCTGCGCCCCGGAGCACAAGGCACGCATCGTCTCGGCACTCCGCGCGGGCGGGCACACCACCGGATTCCTCGGTGACGGTGTCAACGACCTGCCCGCGCTGCACGCCGCCGATGTCGGGATCTGCCCGCGCAACGCGGTCGACGTCGCCCGGGAGGCGGCGGATGTCGTCCTGGCCGAGAAGGACCTGACCGCGATCGACCGGGCCGTGGTCGCGGGGCGCCGCAGCAGCGGCAACATCGCCACGTATCTGCGCATCACGCTCTCCTCGAATCTCGGCAATGTCCTCGCGATGCTGACCGCGGGCCTGCTGCTGCCGTTCCTCCCCATGCTCCCGGCGCAGGTTCTCGTGCAGAACCTCTGCTCCGACGCGGCACAGCTCGCGTTCGCGTTCGACCGGCCCGCCGCCTCGGTACTGCGCCGTCCCACCGTGCTCCGTCCCCGTGACTTCCTGCGGTTCATCACGGGCTTCGGCCTGCTCAACGCCGCCGCCGACCTCGCCACCTTCGGCGTGCTCGCCCTGGCTCTGCGCGACGCGGCCGCACCGGGCGGCGAGGCCGCGTTCCACGCCGGATGGTTCACCGAGAACCTGCTCACCCAGGCCCTCGTCATGATGCTGCTGCGTACCGGCCGGAATGCCGCCGAACGCAAGGCCGGCGGGCCACTGCGTGCGGCGGCCGCCGGGCTCGCCGCCGTGGGTGTGCTGCTGCCCTTCACCGCGCTGGGCCCACTGCTGGGAATGGCCGCCCTGCCGCCGCTCTACTACCTGCTCCTCGGCACGGTCCTCGGGCTGTACGCGATCGGGCTGGCGGCAGCCCGCAGACGCTACGACCGCGCGAACACCGCGCGGTGATGCCGAGCGGGCCGAGGGGGCCATTGCTTCGGGATCCAGCCATGGTTATACAGTTGCGCAACACGGCAACTGTTGCCGTGCCGACGGAGAGAAGGGCGGGACCAGAATGTTGCGCAACGGCCTGGAGCCCTGGCACCTGCTGATCGTGGCCATCGTGCTCATCGTGCTGTTCGGTTCGAAGAAGCTGCCGGACACGGCGCGCGCCCTGGGGAAGTCGATGCGCATCCTCAAGAGCGAGGCCAAGGCCATGAAGGAGGACGAGCCCCGGTGAACCGCGAGAGCGCGGCACAGGGGGCAGATACCTGCGCGTGCGGCGATCACCGGCCGCACGGCGCCCGGCGCCTGCACGCAACCCGCCGGCCCCTCACCCCCGCACCACCCCCGCGGCCCACCGCCCCTTCTCGACCCGCGACATCCCCGCGGCCCGCGACGCCTTCGCGCATCACCGCACCGTCGCGACTCACGGCGCCTTCACCATCCCGGCACCTTCATCACCATCACTTCATGACTTGCGCAATCAGGGAACCTTGACGGCCGCACCACGCGTTCACGTGGGTGACGGCAGAACGGCACGGCCGAGCCGTGCGGATCGACGTAACACTGGAGGAAAATTCATGGGTGTGACCCTGGCGAAGGGCGGCAACGTCTCCCTGACGAAGGAGGCGCCCGGCCTGACCGCCGTGACGGTCGGCCTGGGCTGGGACGTACGTACCACGACCGGAGCCGATCACGACCTCGATGCCAGTGCGCTGCTGTGCTCGGAGACCGGAAAGGTGCTCTCCGACGCGCACTTCGTCTTCTACAACAACCTCAACAGCCCCGACGGTTCCGTCCGCCACACCGGCGACAACCTGACAGGTGAGGGCGAGGGCGACGACGAGTCCATCGACATCGATCTGTCCGGGGTTCCGGTCGAGATCGCGAAGATCGTGTTCCCGGTGTCGATCCACGACGCCCAGAGCCGCGGCCAGAGCTTCGGCCAGGTGCGCAACGCGTTCATCCGCGTGGTGAACCGGGCGAACGGCGTCGAGCTGGCGCGCTACGACCTCAGCGAGGACGCATCGACCGAGACGGCGATGGTGTTCGGCGAGCTGTACCGGCACGGTACGGAGTGGAAGTTCCGCGCGGTGGGCCAGGGGTACGCATCGGGGCTCGCGGGCATCGCCTCCGACTACGGCGTCAATGTCTGACGGGTGATCCCCCGCCGTCCGGCCGCCACGGCGCCCGAAGGCCGTTGATCACCTCACGGCGGATCCGCCCATCGGGCAACTGCGCGGCGGGTACGGGGCGACCGCCCCGTACCCGCCGCGTCTCTCACGGTCCCCCAGGAACCCTCGAACGACTGCTCAGTGATCGAACGTACGCAGCGCTTCTTCCCGCTTCGTTCGGACCGACTGCGCGATCATGTCCACATGGCCGATGACCACGCACACATCCAGGACTTCTTCACCGCCCGTGCGGCCGACTGGGACAGCCGGTTTCCCGACGACGGGCCGGCCTACGACGCCGCGGTAGGTGCGCTGGGGCTGCGCCCCGGAGACGCCGTGCTCGACGCGGGCTGCGGTACGGGCCGGGCGCTGCCGGCGCTGCGCTCCGCCGTCGGATCAGGCGGCACCGTGCTCGGCGTGGACCTCACGCCCGCGATGCTGAAGGAGGCGGTACGGGCCGGGCGCGGGCGGAGCGGGGTCCTACTGCTCGCCGACGCCGGACGGCTGCCGCTCCGCACCGGAGCGCTGGACGCGGTGTTCGGCGCCGGACTGATCTCCCATCTCTCGCGGCCGGCCGAGGATTTGAAGGAGCTGGCGCGGGTCGTGCGGACGGGTGGGCTGCTGGCCCTGTTCCATCCGATCGGCCGGGCCGCGCTGGCCGCGCGCCACGGCCGCAGCATCACCGATGACGATCTGCGGGCCGAGCCCCGGCTCGGCCCGCTGCTGGCCCGTTCCGGATGGCGGCTGGACTCGTACACCGACGAGGACGACCGCTTCCTGGTCCTCGCCGTCCGTACGGTCTGATACCGGTCGCCCGCGTCGGCGGCCGGAAGGGGTTGCCCGGGCGTTGCGCACGCACGAGCTGGACGATGCCTTCCGGGGGGCGTGCCACGGTCGCGCGGCGACCGGCGAGGCCGAACGGCGGTGGCTCCGGGCCACCTTGGACTCACTCGGCCGGAACGTCCGACGTCCGGCCGCGCGGGACCGGGCAGCCGCGCACACCCGGTGTGGGGAATGTTCCGAGTCCGGCGAGCTCATATCCGTCCGGGTACCCCCTGATCTCGGGGTTCTGGCGGGCGTAGTGCGGTGCCCTCCGGGGTGGCAGGAGCCGTACGGCGCGGGCGCGCAGCCGCAGCGCGCCACGGGTGAGCCCGCGGGCGACGGGCCCCGGCCGCTCGTAGCGGAACGCCCGCAGCAGCGAATCGTCGAGGAGCGCCAGGCCGGCGCCGCGCACGGCGGGTGCCAGCACGGCCGGGTACCAGGAAGCCATCAGGTCCAACGTGGCGTCGGAGACCCTGCGGCCCCCCTCGTCCCAGCCGAAGTGCTCACGCTCGTAGGTGTCGAGGGTGCGCTCGAAGTCCTCGTACGTCCGGGGCACGTCCTTGATGCCGAGCTGGGCGCCGAACGTGCGGTAGTACGCGGCGAAGGCGCGCAGTTCATGGTCGGACAGCCTGCGCCAGCCGTAGATGTCGAGCCAGCGCTTCGGCGTGACGACAAAGGTGCACAGAACGTAGCGCATGTCGTCATCGCTGATGTCGTAGCCGCGGTGCATCTGATTGATCCGCCGAATGGCGGTACGCCCCTGTTCCGCGTCGAAACCGTGCTCCACGACGCTGTCGAGAAGCAGGGCGGTGTCGTCGTACCGCTTCTGTGCACGCTCCGTCAGTTCGGCGGTCTCGGCGAGGAGTCGTCCGATGCTGGGGATGGCATAGGTGCGGTAGAGGGCCAGTTCGAGAGCCCGGGTGATGTCCCAGGGGAACTCGTAGGTGACGGTGAGGCGGTAGATCTCCAGGAAGTCCCGCTCCGGATCGAGCCGCTGAATCTCCTTCAGCCGGTCGTACCTTTTCACCACGATGTCCCCCTGTTCGGCCGGAGGCCCAACCCTACGCGGGACTCGCCGTGCACGCGGAGGTTCCGCGGCGCACCGGATGCCCGTCGGCTGCCCGCCGGTCGCCCCGTAACCCCGCTTGTCAGGGCCTCGACTACAGGGTTACCGAGTAGTTAGGGTGCGCCGACGGACCAAGCGATGAGCGATGAGGAGGACGCTGTGGCCGGGACGGACGACACGGTTGCCGACGACGACGCACTGTTTGTGCTGACCGCGGTGCTGCTCACCCCCGCGCAGTTCCCGAGCGTGCTGGGTGACGACTATGTGGCCGCCTGCCGGACGCTCGCCCTCGAACCGTACGAGGAGGGCTACGGTCTGGTCCTCGGCCAGGACGGCAGCGGTGCCCGCTGGACCGTGGTCGTGGAGGACGTCTCGCTGGTCGCGGTCGCCATCGCCGCCTGGGACTGCGGAATGGATTACGACCTCTCTCCCGACGACCGTTCCGTGGTGTGCGCGCTGCCGGGCTGGCCGCTCGCCGTGGCTGTCGCCGCGCCCGGTGTTCCCGCGCCGCACGATCCGCTGCCGGACCCGGAGGCCGAAGGGGTGGGTCCCGCCCCGCTGTCGCCGCCCGACACGGACGCCTGGGGGCCGGCGCAGCGGCGCCTCGGGGCTGACGAGATCGCCGCGCATTGGGCGACCTGGCGCGAACAGATAGACGACTCGGCGTTCACCCTGCCCGGGGAGGCGTGGCACGGGGCAGCGGCGGCCGGTGAGACGGTGCACGAGGAAGCGGCGGCTGCGGAAACCCTGCGCGAGGAAGCGGCCACCGTGGGTGCGGGGAACTCCGGGCCCGGCGGGGTGCGAGAGGCGGGTGCGGTCACCGAGGATTCCGGGGCACCGAACGGGAACGTGCGGTCCGGGCAGCACCCCGGTGTGCGCCGGGTGCTGGAGGAGGCCCGTGCCTATACGCGGTCCCCACCGCCGCCCGGCCGGGTGCGGTCCTCCTTCGCCTCCGACGACGCCCGCACGCTGCGCGCCGATGGTCCGGGCTGGTCGCTGGTGGCCAGGACCGACGACATCGCGTTCATCCTGCTGGACGAGACGCCGGGCGAGATCCTCACCGTGGGCCGCGGCCCCGAGCTGCCCGGCCTGCTGAAGGCGCTGGACGACTTGGCCGTACGACCCGCCTGATTCCGGGATCACCCTGGCCGGGCGGAGGCTCCGGAGTCAGGCCCGCGTGCTCCGGGACGTACGAACAGACCGGCGGGCGGCGCCCCACTGCGGGCGCCGCCGTACGACTGTCCGGCCGGCCGGGGTCAGCGGCCTATCTCCTTGCGGCTGATCCTGCGGAGCCGGCGCCGCTGGGACGGGTCAAGCATCAGATATCCCACGACGGGGACGCCGATCAGCACCAGCAGCGCCCACCAGAATCCGATGAGGGGCCACAGGACGGCCGCCGCGACAACACCCCCGATGGCGATCTTCGCACCGTTCGACATGGTCCACGCCTCCTTCGCGGCCGGAGCCGCTCCTGTTGTGTGAACGCTCGTACGCGCCCATCGGTTCCGCCACGCGGCCGCGACTATCGCAGCGGTTCGCCGACCTCGTGCATGTGGGTCAGCGCCTGGCGGTAGGACTCGATGAGTCCGGTCTCCGCGTACGGCATCCCGATGTCCTTGCAGTGGGCCTTGACCAGCGGCTGGGCCAGTCGCAGGTGAGGTCGCGGCATGCTCGGGAAGAGGTGGTGCTCGATCTGGTAGTTCAGGCCTCCGAGGAACCAGTCGGTGAGGACGGCCCCGCGTACGTTCCGCGAGGTCAGCACCTGCCGCTGCAGGTGGCCCCAGCGGTCGCCGTCCGGGTCGGGCATCTCCATGCCCTTGTGGTTCGGGGCGAAGGCCATGCCGAGGTGGAGGCCGAACAGCGCGTGGTGCACCAGGGCGAACACGACGGCCTTGCCGAGGGACATGGTGGTCAGGAGCAGCGTGGCGTACAGCGCCAGGTGCCCGGCCAGCAGCAGACCGGAAAGGGCGCGCTCCCTGACGGGCTGACGCCGCAGGAACTGGAAGCCGTAGATCTTCAGGGCGATGCCTTCGAGGAGCAGCATCGGGAAGAAGAGCCGGGCCTGGTTGCGGGTGAGCCAGCGGGCGAAACCTTCGCGCTGCGCCGCCTGCTTCTGGGTCCAGACAAGAGCGCCGACGCCGACGTCGGGATCCTTGTCGATGTGGTTGGGGTTGGCGTGGTGGCGCACGTGCTTGTCGTTCCACCACGCCTCGTTCATACCGAGGAGCAGATTGGCGTGGAAGAGCCCGATGATGCGGCTCGCCCTGCGGTCACCGGATATCTGGGCGTGTCCCGCGTCGTGTCCGACGAAGGCGGTACGGGTCCACAGGATCGCCAGCGGCAGCGTGAGGAGCAGGGTCCACCAGGTGTTGCCCAGGAGCACGAGACCGGTGATCACCGCCCCCAGGGCCACCAGGTTGACCATGATGCCCGCCCCGTACCAGCCGGTGCGCCGCTCCAGGAGCCCTTGTCCCTTGACAGCCCTCAGAAGAGGGGCAAAATCGCTCCCTGAACTCCCGGTGCCCGCGGCACTCGCGGAACCGGATCGCTCGGCGCCCTGCCCCTGCGAAACCGGGTCCCGCGAAACCGGGGTCTCCACATGCGCGCCCGCGGCGCGCGCGACACTTCCCGTGCTTCCGGAACTGTCCGATCCGTCGCGGGCGGGCTCCGCAACGGTGGCTATCGCCTGGGGCATGACATCTCCGGTCTCTGGGCATGTGCGCTGACCTTGTAGAACGTACGGATTGGGGGCTTGTGGCAGCCATGGCGCCACCACCCTGGTTCTCCGGGGGTTTGCCCCCGTGTCCCACGGTGGTGCTGGCTGCACCACGAGACCGGAAGGCAGAGGAAAGTGATGGGGATCACGACGCAGAATTGCCGGAAGAGACGACGGGTGGAGTACCCTCGGCGACCCCGACCCACTAGTCAAATTTGAGGAATCTGACATCGCTGTGCACCTGCACCCTGCGGCAACGCTTTCCGAGATTTCTGAACTGTCCCGCTGCTCCGCAGTCTTCCTCCCCGCGGATCCGGCCCGTAGCGGCCTGATCGCGTTCTGGAACCCGGACGGTAGCACCCCGCCCGCGGCTCCCGGGATTTCGAGGGAACTGACCGTCGTAGGAGCCGATGCGCAGCCGCATGCCGTACCGGCTCTGCACCTGCCCGTGCGGGATGCCCTCGCTGTTCTCACACGGGCGCGGGTGAGCGGGCACGCCTCCCCCGCGACCGCCTTCTGGGGAGCCGCCGGAATCCTCGCGCTCCAACTCGTCGCCCGTGGGCTGCTGCTGCCGGGGCTGAGCCCCTTGGACCACGATGCGTGGCGGGCCGGTCCGCTGACCCCGGACGACCTCGCGCGGATCCGGGAGCTGGCGGCGTCCATGCCTCCCACCGCCCACGCGGTGCCACTGGACGCCGGCCCGGACACAGCGGCGGGCCGGCCGGTGCTGCTGCCCGAACCGGAGCGGTTGCTGCGGGCGTTCCTGGACGCGGTGGCCGACGGGCTGCCCCGTACGCCCGCCGCCACGTTCGCCACGACGGGCCCCGCCTTCGCCGCCGGCGCGCCGCAACAGCTCCCCGGTCTGCGGGGCTGGGCGGCCGATGTCGCGGCCGGTCATGACGCGGGTGTACGGCTCTCCCTGCGGATCGAGATGTCGGAACCGGCCGAACCCCTCACCGCGGCCGGCTCCGACCACGGCTCGCACCGGAACCGTCACCGTCCCGAGCAGTCGCAGCCGGGTGACCGTGGACCGTCGTTCCGGGCCGTCCTGCAGATCCACAGCGTCAGCGACCCCACCCTGGTCGCCGACGCGGCCGAGGTGTGGGCGGGAAGCGCGCCGACCGCGGCGGCATTCGGACCGCGGGCCCGGATGGACGCCCTGCTCGCGCTGCGCCGCGCCGCCCGCGCCTGGCCTCCCCTGGCCCCCTTGCTGTCGGCCGCGGTGCCCGACTCGGTGGAACCGGCCGACGAGGAGATCGCCGAGCTGCTGGGCCCCGCCGCAAGGGCCCTGGCCGCGACGGGCGTTCAGGTGCACTGGCCCAAGGAACTGGCCAGAAAGCTCACCGCACGCGCGGTGATCGGACCGCCGGACCCGGATGACGGCCCGACCGGGTCGAAGGACGGCCCCGGAGCCCACGCCGGCACCGGGTCGGACGGTCCCTCGTTCCTGTCCGCCGACGCGCTGCTCGCGTTCAACTGGCGGTTCGCGCTGGGCGACCGGAAGCTGAGCCGGGCGGAGATCGACCGGCTCGCCGAGTCCAGCAGGCCGGTCGTCCGTCTGCGCGACCAGTGGGTGCTCATCGACCCCGAGGAGGCCCGACGGGCCCGGGAGTCCCAGGACCGCAAGGTCACACCCATGGACGCGCTGGGCGCCGTGCTGACCGGTTCCACCGAGGTGGACGGGCACCGGGTCGAGGTCGCGGCGACGGGCTGGCTGGAGCAGCTGCGGGACCGGCTCACGGATCCGGAGTCGGGCGAACAGCAGACGATCGGTCAGCCCGGGGCGCTCACAGCGACCTTGCGCGACTATCAGCTGCGGGGCCTGAACTGGCTGAACACCATGACCTCACTCGGTCTCGGCGGATGTCTCGCCGACGACATGGGACTCGGCAAGACCATCACCCTGATCGCCCTGCATCTGCACCGCCAGAGCGATCCCGCGGCGGCCGGGCCGACCCTGGTGGTGTGCCCGACGTCCCTGATGGGCAACTGGCAACGGGAGATCGAGAGGTTCGCGCCGGGCACGCCGGTGCGTCGCTTCCACGGTGCCGCGCGCTCCCTGGAAGGGCTCGCGGACGGCGAGTTCGTCCTCACCACGTACGGCACGATGCGCCTCGACGCGCCCCGGCTCGCCGGGGCGAACTGGGGAATGGTCGTCGCCGACGAGGCGCAGCACGTCAAGAATCCGCATTCGGCCACGGCCAAGCAGCTGCGGGCCATCGGTGCGCGGGCGCGCGTCGCACTCACCGGCACGCCGGTGGAGAACAACCTCTCCGAGCTGTGGGCGATCCTCGACTGGACGACCCCGGGACTCCTCGGCCGGCTCGGTACCTTCCGTACCCGGTACGCCGACGCGGTCGAGGGCGGCAACGACCCGGCGGCCGCCGAGCGGCTCGCCTCCCTGGTACGCCCGTTCCTGCTGCGGCGCCGCAAGTCCGACCCGGGCATCGCTCCGGAGCTGCCGCCGAAGACGGAGACCGACCGTGCGGTGTCGCTGACGGCGGAGCAGACGGGCCTGTACGAGGCGGTGGTGCGCGAGACCCTGGCGGAGATCTCCGGATCCGACGGATTCGCCCGGCGCGGGCTCGTCATGAAGCTGCTGACGGCTCTCAAGCAGATCTGCAACCACCCGGCGCAGTACCTCAAGGAGGAGCAGCCGAGGATCGCGGACCGTTCGGGCAAGGTGGAGCTGCTGGACGAACTGCTCGACACGATCCTGTCCGAGGAGGCGAGCGTGCTGGTGTTCACCCAGTACGTGCAGATGGCCCGGCTGCTGGAACAGCATCTGGCGGCGCGCGGAGTGCCCACCCAGTTCCTGCACGGCGGCACGTCCGTCGCGCAGCGCGAGGAGATGGTCCAGCGCTTCCAGGCGGGCGAGGCCCCGGTCTTCCTGCTGTCGCTCAAGGCGGCCGGGACCGGGCTCAACCTCACCCGGGCCGAGCACGTGGTGCACTTCGACCGCTGGTGGAACCCGGCGGTCGAGGCGCAGGCGACGGACCGCGCGTACCGGATCGGCCAGACCCGGCCGGTCCAGGTGCACCGGCTCATCGCCGAGGGCACCATCGAGGACCGGATCGCCGAGATGCTGGCCCGCAAGCAGGGGGTCGCGGACGCGGTACTGGGTTCCGGCGAGGCCGCGCTGACCGAACTGACCGATGCGGAACTGGCCGACCTGGTCGAGCTGCGAGGGGGCGCACGATGAGCGACGCATACGAGGACGCGTACGAGGACGACGGCTACGACGGGCGGGGCGGCGGGCACGACGGCTGGCAGGGCGACGAACCGGACGGCGACCGGGGCGAACAGCCCGGATACGGCCGGGGAGTCGAGGGGCGCGGGGGCCCCGAGCGTACGTTCGCGGCCCTGCCACCGGCGCACGGGCGCGGGTTCGCCACGTCATGGTGGGGCCAGGCGTGGCTGAAGGCGCTGGAGGACACGGCCCTCGACGGTCAGCAGCTCAAGAAGGGGCGCCGGCTGGCCCGGGAGGGCAAGGTCGGCGCGGTCTCCGTGCGGCCGGGCCGGATCACCGCGGTCGTCCATGAGCGGGACGCGACGGCGTACCGCAGCGATGTGCTGCTCCAGCAGCTGAGCGAGGAGGAGTGGGACCGCTTCCTGGACATGGCGGTCGAACGGGCCGGACACATCGCGGCGCTGCTGGACCGGGAGATGCCGCCGCACTTGGTGGAGGACGCGGCGGCGGCCGGGGTGGATCTGCTGCCGGGCATCGGTGACCTGGAACCGGAGTGTGCCTGCGAGGCGTGGGACCACTGCCCGCACACGGGCGCCCTGTGCTACCAGGTGGCGCGGCTGCTGGACGAGGACCCGTTCGTGTTGCTGCTGCTGCGGGGGCGCGACGAGCGGCGGCTCCTGGACGAGCTCCAGGTGCGCAGTGCCGCCCGAGCGGTCCGCTCGGTGCGCGGGGAGCCGACGGGCGCGGAGGACCGGAGTGCGCCCGCGGCCCGGCACGGCGTTCCGGCCGAGGAGGTCTACGCCGCGGAGGGCATTCTGCCGCCGCTGCCCGCACCTCCGCCGGTACCCGACGAGCCGGGTCTGCCGCCGTCCCTGGACACGGAGACCGACCCGGCGCCGGGGCTCGACCCGGCGGCGCTGGAACTGCTGGCGTCGGACAGTGCCGTACGGGCCCACAGGATGCTGCGGGAAGCACTGGCTCCGGCGCACGAACACCGGCCGGTGCCGGTCGAGTTGACACCGGAGCAGGACGCGGTACGACTGGCGGCCGACACCGCTCCCGAACCATGGATCGCCACTCGGCTCGCGGCCGGCTCCGGTCGGCAGCGGGCCGACCTGGACATCGCTGTGCGCGCCTGGCGGTACGGCGGCAGCGCCGCGCTCGCGGTGCTGGAAGAGGAGTGGGAGCCGGACCCGGAGTCCCTCGCGCGGGCGCGGGCGCAGCTCGCCGCGGCCTGGGAGGAGGGAGAGCGCCCGCAGTTGCGTGCCGGGCGTGCCCGCTGGACGGTGACGGGCGCCGACCTCCAGCTCCGGTACGGGCGGGACGGGCGGTGGTGGCCGTACCGCAAGGAACGCGGCCGCTGGGTGCCGGCCGGGCCTGCGGACGACGATCCGGCGGGCGCGCTGGCGGTGTCGCCGGCCGACTCCTGATCCGACGCATACACGTACCGGGGGCGGGGCAGTACCTGTGCCGGAGGCGGAGGCGCCGTACCCCGGCGTGTGTGCGAGGCCGGGTTCGCCATCTGCTGCCCTCACGTTCAACTCGATGTCACCGGGTGTTGTACGTGGGGGCGGAACCTGACGGCGCTGATGAACCTTTGTGCCCCAGGAGGCCCCATGTCCACGCGTGTTGTCCGTCGTGCCCTTTCTGTCGGGCTGCCGCTCGCCCTGCTGTCCACCCTCGGTGTCGCCGCCACCGCGACCGCCGGTACGCAGGAAGGCCATGGACACCACGAGCGTCCCGACCGGACCGCGAGGATCACCGGGAGCGCCGTGCTGGGCGACATACCCCTCGCCGGATTCAGCAACGGTCTGCTGCCCGGCACGGTCTCCGACGACCGGGGTGTCCAGCTCGGCGGCATCGGCAGCGACATCTACCCGGCGGGCCGCAAGGGCGAGTTCTGGACGGTGACGGACCGCGGGCCGAACGGCCAGATCAAGGTCGACGGCAAGAAGCGTCGTACGTTCCCCGTCGCGGGCTTCGATCCGGCGATCGTGAAGATCCGGGTCAGCGGCAAGAAGATCAAGGTGCTGAGCGCCATCCCGATCACGACGCGTTCCGGTGCGCCGGTCACGGGGCTGCCGAACCAGGCGAGCCGTGACGAGGCCCCGTACACGCACGACGCGCTGACCCCCCTCACGTACAACCCGAACGGGCTGGACACCGAGGGCGTCGTCCGTGCGGCGGACGGCTCGTTCTGGCTGGTGGACGAGTACGGCCCCTCCCTGGTCCATGTCTCCTCGCGCGGCCGGGTGCTGGCCCGCTACGTGCCCGAGGGCCTGCGGCTGAAGGGCGCCGACCACCCCGTCGTCGAGGCCCTGCCCGGAGTGCTGCTGCACCGCAAGATCAACCGAGGTTTCGAGGGGCTGGCCCTGCTGCCCGGCGGGGATCTGGTGATGGCGGTGCAGAGCCCGCTCTCGCTGCCCGACGTGGACGCGGGCGAGTCCTCGCGCAATGTCCGGCTGCTGCGCTTCTCGACGAAGAAGCAGGCGGTGACCGCCGAGTACGCCTACCGGTTCGACCCGGTCGACGTCGTCGACCCGGGCGAGGACGACACGTCCGAGCTGAAGATCTCCTCGGTCGTCGCCCTGGACCGGAACACGCTGCTGGTCGAGGAGCGCACCGACAAGGCGGCCCGACTGCACCGGGTGACACTCCCCCACGGCTCGGGCATCCTCGGCTCGGCCTGGGACGACCCGGCGACCTCCCCCTCGTACGAGGAGCTGACGAACCCCTCGGCAGCCGGTGTGCGGGTGCTGCGCAAGAGCCTGGTCGTCGACCTCGGCAAGGTCGCGGGAGTGCCCGGCAAGATCGAAGGCGTGGCGGTCACGGGCCGGAGCACGCTCGTCCTCATCAACGACAACGACTTCGGGATGACGGACGGCGCCGAGGCGTTCGACGCGAACGGCCGCCTGGTCGACAGCGGCATCGAGACCTCGGTGACGTCGCTCAAGCTCCCCCGCCCGCTGAAGGGCTGATCCCGCGCGGAACCGCGCCGCCGGCTGAACCACCGGCCCGGCCCCGAACACCTGCCGTCTTCCGTCACCTCCGCGACGGCCGTACGGTGGGCCCCGCCAGACGCTCGGCCGTACATCGGACAACGGCTTCCGGTCATCGGACATGAGGAGTCACGGGGTGTCACATCGCAGGGTGCCGGGTCGCGGGGTATTACGTGCCGGGCTGCCGGATCACGGGGCGTCAGGTAGCGGATCGCCGGCGGAAACGCACACGGAACTGCGGCGCGATGCCGTGGGACTGTGCGGGGTCCTCGGAGTGCGGGCCTCCGCCCGGTTCGGGTCCGTCCTCGGCATCATCGAGGTACTCGTCTTCGTCGGGTTCGCGGTGGTGCTGACCGGGAAGGCGGGCCCACGCGGTGCTCGGGGCGGCGCTCCCGATCGGACTCGTGTACGTCCTCATCGCGTACGCCATGTCCGTGTACTTCGGGCCCGACGGGTTCGCCGATTTCGGTACGTCCGGCAGCGCGTCCTGGGAAGGCGTGGCCCGCGCGTCGTCCGGACTGTTCTCGGTGCTGCTGTTCTTCGCCGTCGTCAACTCGACGCCGGCCGACGCCAACGCCTGTGCGAACGTCTCCACCCGGACCGCCTTCGCGCCGGGGCGGATCCGGGTGTTTCCGCACGCCTTCGCGCGCCTGCGTCCCCGGCGCCGTTACCCGGTCACCGGCTTGGCCGCGCAGTTCGTGATCGCGGACGGCGCGGCACTCGGGCTGGAGTTCGCCTACGACCCGGTGACGGCGTTCGTGCTGCCGGCCACCGTCATCGTGACGGTCATCATCGGGGTGTGCGTCGTCGTCGACCTGGCCTGTGCCGGGTACTTCCTGCGGCGCCACGATGCCTTCAACCCCGTACCGCGTCTCCTCTCCCCGGTGCCGGGCATCGCGGCGTTCGTCCCGGCCCTGCTGACCGCGGCGGGCATTCCCGCCTTCGGCTTCGTCTCGGAGCTCAGCGCTCCCGTGTCGTAAGCGGGCCCGGTCGTCGGCGTCCGGATGCGGCCTCGTCGTCCCGGCGGTACCGCTGCGGCGCCATCCGGAACGGGTGGCGCAGACCGGGCAGGTTCATCTGGATGAGGCCGCGTGGCAGACAGCCACCGGGCCCGGGAGCGCCGCGACCACGACCGGCGCCACGAGCGATCCTGGGACCGATCCCGGGACCAGGACCAGGACCAGGACCGGGACCGGTGTCGGGACCAAGCCCGAGTCCACGCCCGAGACAGGAGATGAGCAGCGATGAGCGACCCCAGGATTCTGACCGTGCGACCGCGGGAGGGCGAGTACGCCTGGACGTTCGGCGGCGCCGCACCGGTGGCACGGATCGAGCCGGGTACGTACCTCGACCTGTACACCGAGGACTGCTTCGCGGGACGGGTGCGCTCCGACAGGGACCTGGTGTCGGAGGTGTGCGAGTTCCCCTACCTCAACCCGCAGACGGGCCCGTTCCATGTGGTGGGGGCCGAGCCGGGCGACACCGTGGCGGTGCACTTCGTGTCGATCGAACCGGCCAGGGACTGGGCCGCCTCGACGACCGTGCCCCTGTTCGGGGCGCTGACCTCCACGCACACCACGGCCTCGCTCCAGGCCCCGCTGCCCGAGGTGGTGTGGATGTGGCAGCTGGACCGGGCGCGCCGGACCTGCCTGTTCAGCGCCCGGGACAGCGACTTCCAGGTGGAACTGCCGATGGATCCCATGCACGGCACGGTGGGGGTGGCCCCGGCCAACCTCGAGGTCCGGTCGGCGCTGGTGCCGGACGCGCACGGCGGCAACATGGACACGCCCGAGATGCGGGCCGGGGTGACCTGCTATCTGGGCGTCAACGTCGAAGGCGCGCTGCTGAGTCTGGGCGACGGGCACGCCCGTCAGGGCGAGGGCGAGACCTGCGGCGTGGCCGTGGAGTGCGCGATGAACACAGTGGTGCTGGTCGAGCTGCTGAAGGGCGTCGCCACGCCGTGGCCACGGATCGAGTCGGACACCCATCTGATGTCCACCGGCTCCGCGCGTCCTCTCGAAGACGCCTTCCGTATCTCGCAGTTGGACCTGGTGCAGTGGCTGGCCCGCGACTACGGGCTCTCCGAACTCGACGCGTACCAGCTGATCAGCCAGGCCGGTGAGGCACCGCTGGCCAATGTCTGCGACACCAACTACACCTGCGTGGCCAAGATCCGCAAGGAATGGCTGCCCGCGGGGGAACCGAACCGCGGCCTCCATCGTCATCTTCGGCAGACGGCCTCGGTCTTGCCCCGATCCTGATCCTGCGTCACCATCCCTTCCCCACAGGAGTGCCGATGCACCGCAGAAGACTTCTTCAGGGCGCCGCCGTCACCGCGGCGGCGGCTCTGCTCCCCGCCTCGGCACGGGCCGTGGCCTCACCGACGGGCGAGACGGACTATCCGGCGGCCCACTGGGCACCGGCGTCCACGTCCAACTACACGTCCTCGTCCCGGCCGGCGGCGTACCCGGTCGAATTCGTCGTCATCCATGTCGCCCAGCAGACGTTCGACGAGACGATCGGCATCTTCCAGAATCCGGCCAAAAAGGTCTCCGCACACTATGTGGTGCGTTCGGGCGACGGATACGTGGCGCAGTGCGTGCGGGAGCGGGACATCGGCTGGCACGCGGGGAACTGGGACTACAACACCCGCAGCGTCGGCATCGAGCACGAGGGCTGGGTGGACCAGCCCGCCTACTTCACCGACGCCATGTACGAGCGTTCGGCGAAACTGACGGCGGACATCTGCGATCGTCACGGCATCACGAAGGACCGGTCCCACATCATCGGCCACCACCAGGTCCCGGGCAGCGACCACACCGACCCGGGAGACAACTGGGACTGGGTCCGCTACATCCGCCTGGTGAATCTCTCCTGACTCCCCCTCCTCGGCGGGCCACAGCGACTACTCTCCGCACCTGGGTTGTCGCGGAGGGCCGACCGGGGTCACGATGGGCAGGCGCGACGCCCCTGGACGGGAGGGTGAGTTGACGGACCCCTGGGTGGCTCTGGCAGCCGACGCGGATCCCGGCGAACAGCTCGGTGCGCTGCGTCATGCGCACGAGGTGTTCACCTCGGCGGGACGGCTGGAGCGACCGGTACGTTCCGTGGTGGGCGAGTCATGGCGCCGATCGGCCCGCGCCAGGGTCAGCCCGGACGGTGCGGCGCTGATGGACCTCGGTGCGGAGGAGCTGGGTTCCTACCGGGAGGCCCACCCGCTGGCCCGTGCGATGCCGGTGATCCGCGAGCTGATGAGCGCGTACGCGACCGACGGGGAGCATCTGCTCGCGGTCTGCGACGCGCACGGCAGGCTGCTGTGGGTCGAGGGTCATCCGGTGACGCGGCGACGCGCCGGAGCGATGGACTTCGTGGAGGGCGCCCGCTGGGCGGAGTCCGTGGCGGGCACGAACGCGCCGGGGACGGCGATCGCCGTGGACCGCCCGGTCCAGGTGTTCGGCGCGGAGCACTTCCTCCGGCCGGTGCAGCAGTGGACGTGCGCCGCGGCCCCGCTGCACGACCCTCGGACCGGGCGGGTGCTGGGAGCAGTCGACATCACCGGCGGGGACCGGCTGGCACATCCGCACAGCCTGGCGTTCGTGCAGGCCGTGGCACGGGCGGCCGAATCCCAGCTGGCCCTCCTGGCACCACCACCGACCGGTGAGTCCGTTCAGCTCAGCGCACTGGGGCGGGACGAGGCGATGCTCGTGGCGCAGGGCCGGAAGATCCGCCTCAGCAGGCGCCACAGCGAGATCCTGGTGGCGTTGGCCCGCCGTCCGGAGGGCCTCGGGGGTGACGAACTACTGGTCGAGCTGTACGAGGACGAGTCCGTGACCCCGGTGACACTGCGGGCCGAACTGTCCCGGCTGCGACGGCTGCTGGGCCCCGACCTGCTCCGCTCACGCCCGTACCGGATCGCCGCCCCGGTGGACGCCGACTTCGACACGGTGGCGCGCAGGCTGGGATCCGGGGCGGTGGCCGCGGCGATGGGCGCGTACGCGGGCCCGCTGCTGCCGGGGTCGCAGTCCCCCGCCGTGGTACGGCTGCGCGGGCAGCTCGCCGACCAGCTGCGGGCCGCACTGATCGACCGGAGCGATCCGGGCCTGCTCGCGGACTGGGCGTACAGCCCGTGGGGCGAGGAGGACCTGCCGGTCTGGCGGGCCCTGGCCGGAGCCGTACCGAGGGAGCGGCGGGCCGCGCTGCTGGCCAGGGTGCGGGGGCTCGACGCGGAGCAGCGCGGGTGACGGCACGGCGGTCGTGGCGGCCTGCCGTCACGACGCCGCCCGGTCCGCGCCACCGTGCCGACGGGCCCGCCCCACGCCGTGCAACGACGTTGCAACGTCGCGTTCCCTAGCCTCGCGCCGAGGGCCGTCCAACGGCGGGCGGCACCGCATCCGGGAGGCCACAGAGATGACCCGTTACGCTGCGCCGGGCACCGAGGGCGCCATCGTCTCGTACGAGTCGCGCTACGACCACTGGATCGGCGGCGCGTACGTCCCGCCGGTCCGGGGCCAGTACTTCGAGAACCCGAGCCCCGTCAACGGCCGCCCGTTCACCGAGATCGCCCGCGGCACCGCCGAGGACGTCGAGCTGGCCCTGGACGCGGCGCACGCGGCGGCGCCCGGCTGGGGGGCGACCTCGGCGGGCGACCGCGCCTCGGTCCTGAACCGGATCGCCGACCGCATGGAGGCGCATCTGGAGGAGCTGGCGGTCGCCGAGAGCTGGGAGAACGGCAAGCCGGTGCGCGAGACGCTGGCCGCCGACATCCCGCTGGCCATCGACCACTTCCGGTACTTCGCGGGAGCGCTGCGCGCCCAGGAGGGCTCGCTCAGCCAGCTCGACGACGACACCGTGGCGTACCACTTCCATGAGCCGCTGGGAGTGGTCGCGCAGATCATTCCGTGGAACTTCCCGATCCTGATGGCCACCTGGAAACTGGCCCCCGCACTCGCCGCGGGCAACGCGGTGGTCCTCAAGCCGGCCGAACAGACCCCGGCCTCCATCCACTTCTGGCTCACGCTGGTGTCGGACCTGCTGCCGCCGGGGGTCGTCAACATCGTCAACGGCTTCGGCGCGGAGGCGGGCAAGCCCCTCGCGTCGAGTCCTCGTGTCGCGAAGATCGCCTTCACGGGCGAGACGACGACGGGGCGGCTGATCATGCAGTACGCCTCCGAGAACATCAAGCCGGTGACTCTGGAGCTGGGCGGCAAGTCGCCGAACATCTTCTTCGACGACGTGTCCTCGTCGAACGACGACTTCCTGGACAAGGCCCTCGAAGGCTTCACCATGTTCGCCCTCAACCAGGGCGAGGTGTGCACCTGCCCCTCGCGTGCGCTGATCCAGCGCGGGCACTACAACGAGTTCCTGGAGGCGGGCATCGCCCGCACCGAACAGATCGTTCCGGGGCACCCCCTGGACACCGCCACGATGATCGGTGCCCAGGCGTCCAACGACCAGTTGGAGAAGATCCTTTCGTACCTGGACATCGGACAGCAGGAGGGCGCGAAGATCCTGACGGGCGGCCGGCGTGTCGAGCACGGAGGTGAGTTGGAGGGCGGCTACTACGTCCAGCCGACGATCTTCGAGGGCGACAACCGGATGCGCGTCTTCCAGGAGGAGATCTTCGGCCCGGTGGTCGCGGTGACGTCCTTCACCGACTTCGACGACGCCATCGCCACGGCCAACGACACGCTGTACGGCCTCGGCGCCGGCGTGTGGACCCGGGATGGCAACACCGCCTACCGGGCGGGCCGCGCCATCAAGGCGGGCCGGGTATGGACGAACTGCTACCACGCGTATCCGGCACACGCCGCGTTCGGCGGGTACAAGCAGTCGGGCATCGGCAGGGAGAACCACAAGATGATGCTGGAGCACTATCAGCAGACGAAGAACCTCCTGGTGTCGTACTCGCCGAAGAAGCTGGGCTTCTTCTAGACACAGAAAAAGGGCGCCTGACCAGGTGTTTTACCCGCCAGGCGCCCTTCATGCCACGCATCCAGACCGTGGAGCGAGATGCGAGGTAACTCCCCATATCTCCCACCCCTGTCCCACCTCTGACCAGCTGTTCCGGGGCATTTCCGGGCCAGGACCGGGCTCATGTGTCCCGTGCGGTGTCTTCCGGCCCTTCCCACCGCCGCATCGACTCCTCTATCAAGGTGTTGGCATGATTCTGCGCTTCGGCCAGGAATTTGGCGTAGTAGCGAAAGAGCACCTGGATACTCTGCCCGGCCCGACGCGCGCACTCCGCAGGGTCGACACCCGAGGCAAGCCAGAACGAGATTCCTGCGTGACGCAGGTCGTAGGGACGTTTCACCAGCTCAAGGGCATGCTCGTCGAGGGTGAGCGCCGCCTCGCGTGCCCGTCCCCACGTGATGCCGTACGCCGAAGCGTCAAGGTAGTTGCCGGCGGCATTGCGGAACATACGTCCGTCGGGGGCAACACCGAAATTCTCTATATGCTCGCGAAGCATGCGGACAAGCGCGGGCGGGATCGGCACCGGCCGCGTCGCCTTGGCTGCACGCCGTTTCAGCGGGTGGACCTCGTGGACGGCGCCGTCATCAGTCCACTGCTTCCCTGCCGTCACGACCCCGCCCTTAAGATTGAGGATCCCCCACCCACCCGCCGGCAGGCGGCACTGAGACTTCTGCAAGTGGATGACCTCACCAGGACGCATGGCTGCGTAGTACATGCAGCCGAAGAAGGCGTACAGGTGCGGGCCGCGACCGGGCAGTGCCTTGACAGCGGCAAGCAGGCGGCCCACCTGCGCCGGGTTGGGTACGCAGTCCGGATCGACCTCGTCGGCGACCTCCGGCCCAGACCATCGCAGACCACCCAATGGGTTCTGGCTGAAGTACCCCCGCTCCACCGCAACGCCGAACACCTCGTTCACCGCGGCCTTCTTGCGCTTCACGGTCTTTGCGGCAGCGGCTGTCCCATCGACCCTGCGGCACAACGCGTCGAGGCCCCGGCGCAGCACGTCGGGTTCCTCCAACTCGCCGACGGGCAGCGAGTGACGCCGCAGCCAGTCCAGCGCAGCCTGCCACTCCTCGGGCGGGTCTTCCTGCCAGGCTTTCTTGTTGAATGCCCACGAGTACAGCGCCCGCCGCAGTTCGTGAGGCGCCCGGGATACGAACTCTGGCTCAACAAAGGCTGGAGTGATGGTCGCGAGGGCGTCGGCCAGCGTTCGGCGTGTATTGCCCGGCGTGCGATCCCACCGCTGCTCGATGTATTCCCTCGCCAGGTCATACCATGTCGTGCGTTGCTTCAGAGCTCTAAGCTCGGAGGCAGGCAGACCGGTCCTTACATCGAACGGCTCCCCGTCGCGCGCAGCGGTGAGGATCTTGGAACGTCGGCTCTCCGCAAGTCCTTTCGTGAGAAATGACTCAGATTTCTCCCGCCCATCGACCGTCCAGCGAACCTCGAAGCCATTGCGTCGCTCGGGCCGCTCACGGATCTCCCAAAACCGGACTCTGTAACTCATCGCCATTCAGGCGTATCCCTTTCACACGCTTCCCACCATGCGTCTAGATCAACGCGGCGGCAGCGCAATTCACCATTTGGAAGCTTGATCATTCGAGGAGCCTGTCCACGAGCACGCAAGCGGTAGAAGGCTGATGAGCTCATTCGGATTTCCGCCAAGATCTCGGAGAGCTTGAGCGCAGCAGGGCGAGCCATATCTTCCTCACGGACGTCGGATGAGTTGCCAAGATCCGGGCGACGCAAAGCAGCCAGCCCAGAGGAACGTTGGCATGAACGATCACTTCATCCGCACAGCTCCACCGCCAAGCGCAGCCGATACGAACACTTCAAATGGTCGCGACGATCGCCGGTTTGGCCAACCGGCGATCGTCGTCTATGTTGCGCGCACAAGGAACCGCTCCCCCGCCCTCTTGGGCTGTTCACGCCTTAGCCGCGCCGCACCCTCGCAAGGGCGGGCAGTGAAGCAGACGAACCGGATTACGGGATCCCAGCAGGGTTCCTTGGGCCGATCCCGGGGAGAAAGCCGAGCCGTAAAGGGGGCTGCCTGCCTGGGCGACCGGCACTGCCGTGCAACCATCCATCGCGCCGCTGACCTGGTGTTTTCCAGGTCGTTGTACGTTGACATGGTCTCGCACGAGATTCCAGCGCTTGAGGGATCCTTCTCATCTGCCGTGGGCGAATGCCCTGACATCCCCAGCCTGCGGCTGACCTGCCCATACGTTGAGAGGCATCCACAGACAGCATCGCTCCAGACGCCAAAACCTCGTGCGGAAAAGGCCGTTACCGGTTCACGCCGCCGCGTAGCCCTCGCAGAACAGGTCCAAAGCACGCTCAAGTTCCAGTTCGACCCGCAAATGCACCTCTAGGTCGCCCGTGCCGTGGTGCCCCAGCTCCGTCACGTGCCGGGTGAACCCAGGCACAAGGTCGAGTTTCTGCGGATCCACCTTCACATAGACGAGAAGTTTCGTCCTTTGCGGCGGGCAGAAGCAGGCAAAGTTCCGCAGGCGCTGATAGGCCCGGTACTGCCTGCGCTGGACACAGTTCACGTCTCCGAGACTGAGCAACGCCTCACCGACAGCCTCGGCCAGCTCCTCCATCGCCCCGGCCCGCCCCTGAGACACCTGGAGCACACCCCCGCGCCGGTGCTCGCGCACGGCAAGGGCGTCATAGCGCGTGAAGTCTCCGGCGATACAGATCAGCCTCGGACCGCTCCACAGCACCTGAGCCGCGGCCATCGCCCCAATTCGCTCGCGGACCAGACACTCGAACTCCACCCGGTGATCCATCAACCACGACAGGTAGAACAAGCCCTGGTTGACGACGCCCGCGTCCGTGCTGCTCTTGTACTCAACGACGACCGGTGAACCGCTCGCGTCGAGACCGAGCGAGTCGATCCGACCACCGTGGACCAGCCCCGTACTGTACTCGCTCGCCAGGAAATGGAAACCCAGCAGCATCTCCATATCCGCCTCGAAGAGACGCTGCACATCGGCCTCGACGTCGGCAAGGCTCGGCACAATCTCGGTCACGCCGCCTTTCGTGTTGAACAGTTTCAGGCCCGACACCTTCCCCTCCTCGATTCAGAGACCACCGACGCCGCGCAGGCGCAGGGTCGTTTCCATACGTGACTTGGGGAACATGAAGAATCGGTTGCGTATATGAACCGCCGGCTACGTCTGCCCTAGCCGGAGTGCCGCAGCCCGCGTGTCAGTAGGACTGACTCCTCACATGTTCGCCAGGCGGCCACTGGCGAGCCTGTTTTTCACGGGTGTTGTACGTTGACATATCCTCGGAAAGGGTTCCAGTCCTTTGAGGCTCTTTCTCATCTGCCGTGAGCAGAATCCAGCATGGAGAGTATTTAGACCGTGTCTCACGTGGTGGGTTCGACAAGCTTCGCCCCTGAACGGTGGCTGCCCTGGCGCGACTATCCGAGGCCGGTCACGCCCAAGAAATGATTATGCCGCTGCATGGCGTTAGCCGATCATGTGCGTATGACCGACCAACTGGCGATCAGTACCTTGACCTTGCAGCACAGGATCCCGGTCGACTGGGCGGCGGACCCGTGGGCCGAGGTGCGCCCTCTGATCGATGGCGTAGACGTTCTGAAGGCAGTCCACCCGGAAGGGATGGCACTCAGTCGCCGGCACTGGACAGGTCCTGCCGAGAGCTGGCCGCTGGCGGTCACGAAGGAGCCGCGCAGGGTCAACATCGCCGAGCCGCCCTGCACCGCCGGCTGCTGCGGCGCTCTGTACGTCACCATGCGCCGCGAGGGAGACCGGGTGATCTGGGACGCCTGGGAAAACACCAGCAACGTCATCGCCGTGCCCGCGGACTTCTGGTTCGATGCCGCCCAGTACGAAGCCGAACTCGCACGGGCCGCAGCCGACCGCAGCTGGGAAGAGCCGGTGGACACCATCGCCCGGCTGCTTCATCAGACCCTTGCGGACAGCGGCTGGTTCGAGCGGTGGGGCTGCGTCCTCACGAATGTCTCGCCACGACGCGAGGAGCACGACATGCCCGAGGAGCTCACCAGCCCCGAGGGGGTCGATGTCAGCTTTCACGAGGTTCAGGCATCGGGGGCGCGTGCACGTTCGTACTGGTACGAGTTGTTCACCACCCACGAGCAGCCCGTGGAGGAGCAAGTGCGGCAGCTCGCGGCCCGCATTCTGGCGGACGACCCGCGGAAGACTGCTGAGCTTGAAGGACACTGAAGACCAGTCCTGGGAATGGGCATCACAAGGGGATTTTGGCGAGTTTCTTGTAGCAGATCAGGGTGGCGGCGAGGCCAAGGAAGGCGAGAAAGTGGCTGCCTTTTCGTTCGTACCGGACGGTGAGGCGGCGGTAGCCGAAGAGCCAGGAGATCGACCGCTCGATCTTCCAGCGATGCCGTCCGAGCCGCTCACCCGACTCGATACCGGGGCGGGCGATCCGTGCGACGAGGTTCCGACTGCGGAGCCAGCGGAGGTGCTCTGCGGAGTAGTACGCCTTATCCGCGCGGATCTTCGCTGGCTTCCACCGGCGTGGCCCGCGCCGGGAACGGACGGCGGGGATGCCGAGAATTAGCGGCTTGAAAGCCTGGCTGTCGCGCATGTTCGCCCCGGACACCGCGACGGCCAGCGGCAGGCCCTGAGCCTCGGACAGCACGTGCAGTTTGCTGCCCTTCTTCCCGCGATCGACCGGATTCGGCCCGGTCAGCGTTCCCCCCTTTTCGCCCGCACCGACGCGGCATCGACGATCGCAGACGACCAGTCCAGCCCGCCCCGGACGCCGAGTTTGTCCAGCACCGCCCGATGCAACCCGCGCCACAGCCCGGCCTCGGTCCACACGGTGAACCGACGGTGCGCGGTGGCCGACGAGACCCCGAACGACTCCGGTAGATATCGCCATGCACACCCGCTCGTCAGCACGTACACCACGGCCGTGAACACTGCCCGCTCGTCCACCGGAGCAGTCCCCCCACCTTGCGGGCGGGACTTGAACCTTGGCAGCAACGGAGCGGTCAGCTCCCACAGTTCGTCCGGCACCAACCGACGCGACAAGCTAACCTTCACGATTCGGCATCATGCCGCATCGCAGAAGCACCACGTGAGACAACCTCTTAGCAACCAAATGATGCGGATTTCCATGTACCTTCCGCCGAGACCGGGCACCACCAAAGCAAGACGTAGCCGCCAGCCCACTGGACTAGGCCGAGCGCCTCACCACGTGCTCACGGATCAACCGCATCGACATGGTCGCGGCTTCGACGGAGGCCCTGCACCTCACCACCCAACAGGTCCGCATCACCCTCGCCGATGGTCAGGTTCGCAACGTCGCAGTTGCGACTGCCGCCACAGGCTCGGGTTCACCTCCGATGCCGGGGTGTCGTCGCCGATGTAGTCGAACCACGCCGGGTCGAAGAACATCCGTCCGTCCGCCGACCGGACCGTGCCCGGAACGGGGCGATGAGCCCTCGGTTGTTGTCAGGGAAGTGCTGCCGGTCCTCCATCGCGAACCGGGTGATGGCCCGCGGTTGACGGCCGCGGCCCTCGCGGTGGCAGTCGTGGGCTCGTGGGCCACGAACGGCTTCCTACTGATGCCGCGCCGGGCGGCTCGGCGCGGACCTGAAGTCGAGCCTCACTCGGTGGGGCGGGGCGAGCCAGGCGAATGGGGCCTTCGGGTCAAGCGTTCGACATCAATCGGAGGTCCGGCGCCGGACGCCCTGGCTGCCCAGATCCAGGTGCTGTCGCCCCTGCGCAACCCCGCAACCGGCGCCACCCCGCATCCACACGATGGACTGCAAGGGTACCTAGCTCCTTGTCACATGGCTCGGCCTACCAGACTCATACCCGAACCCGTTGCGCCCCGGCAACGTCCCCTGGTAGACGCGCTTCATCCCGGCATGACTTCGGCGAAGTCTGTGAACGGCTTTGGCACCGGCCACGGCAACCTACTCAACTGCACCTCCGACCAGCCGCTGCATGCCAGCAAGGTCGTGTATCGAGTTCATTAGGTGCAGCAAGGGGAGACTTCAGTCGCCGCTCGTCCTGATCTGCGCTCCGTGTTCATTGCGCTCGTATGTACGCCGCTCGTTCTTCTCGACCTTTCGGGCCACTTCTGCTTCGAGGTCGAGCCCGTTCATTTCCGCCAAGGCGGTCAGGTAGAGGAACACGTCGGCCAGCTCTTCGCCAAGATCGGGCAGCCCTTTGCGCCAGGCAGTGAAGGCTTCACCGACTTCAGCCGTAAGGAGACCGAACTCCAAAGCCACGTCGGTGGTGTTGAACCCCTTGAGGGTCTTGTTCTCCCAGGCGAGCTTCTGGGCAGCTCCGATCTCCAAGACTCCTCCAGCGGCGGTACAGCAGGTGCCCTGGAAGCCTAGCGGGAGTGTTGTGCCGGCGTGTTGGCTTCGGCGAGCCATCACCCTGTCGATCGGAGATCGAGGAACGAAGTATCGAGCGTGAGCACATGGGTGTATTCAGCGAGCGTGGAGAAGATCCTCTCGTAGCCTGTCACCAGAGTTGAGACCTCTTCCAGGCCGACGGCCTCGCCATCCCGTGACAGAAGCCGCTGGTGAATGAGGGCAGGCGGCGCGGTCAGGTGAACGAGCACGCCGGATCTCGCGATAACGCTCTCGGCCAGGTCGATCGCCTGGGTCCAGTTGATCCTGGAGCGCCCCCGGTAAAGCGGGCCGTAGACCAGTTCGCTGATGAAGCACCGATCGAAGAGGATCCTCCCGCCCTGGGCGAGGATGGCCCTGTAGCGGCTGGGCAGGTCGAGGTGGTCGGGAGTCCTCGGGGAGTGCACTACGACGAAGCCGTGGTGCGACGACAGGCTCTCGCCGAGTGTGCTCTTACCGACTCCGTCACAACCTTCCAGAACCACGGTCTGGTACTCGCCGGCGATCTCTTCGAGGTTCATGTGGCCAGCCACGACAGGACGGATTCGCCGTTGTCGAGGTGCGCGTCGGCAGCGTACTGGATCATGAGATTTCGCCAGTTGGGCTCGCGGCCTTGAGCATGGGTGTACGTCATCCGTGGCTGGAAGGCCGCGATCCTTACGCCACTGGCCAGAGCAGCACCGATGAGCAAGGCGGTACCCGGTGGTGTCTCGGGGCCGGAGACGTCGACCAACAGCCGGGCTGCCGAGCGCACCGCGGTCAGGTCGGCCAGCGCCCCTGCCATTAGGTCCGACGCGGTGAAGCGCTGGGGCACCACTACAGTGTGACCGGCGTCCACACAGGCTTGGGCCAGCTGGTCCTGGCCCCACGCCGTGTACGGCGACGCCTCGACGTACACGGGTGTACCGATAGTTCTCGGAGGGCACGCGGGGAGGCGGGCGTGGTTTGGGAGGGTGAGCAGGGCGTCGACGGCTGCGTCGAGGGCCGTGTTCGTCTGAACCACGTTGCGTGTCTGGAAGTCCTGGAACCGCGACCGGCCCGGAGCCGGCGGCAGAGGCGGTGTTCCGAGGCTGTCCACGCGCACGATGCGGGTGGCCACGGCCTGGAGGAGGGGGTCGGGGAACTCGAGATGGGTGCCGGCCTCGGTCATCGAGTAGGTCTGGAAGTCGGTGGTGAGCACGACGACAGGAATGCCGGAGGCGGCGGCGTATCCGATCTCCATGCAGACCCCGTCGTCGAGGCTCGGACCGTGCAGGATGGCGATCATGGCGCCGAGGCGGCTCAGGCGTCTGCGGTCAAGCTCGAACAGGCGGCGCCCCTTGACCTCGGCGACGAGGTCCTCCTCGTCGGTGTCGCAGAACGGCAGGAAGACGCGATCGGGACCGGCCTTCGCGGCAAGTCGGTCGGCGAGGTCGGCAGCGAGAGCGCGATCGTGGGCCGCGAAGAGCCGGTGGGCTATGTAGACGGACATCGGGAGAGGCCCCCAAGTCGGTAGGTCAGCCGCGTCGGGGCGCGGGGATTGGAAGGGACGGGGCCGCGACGTACCTGGCTGCGGCTGCTGTCGCCTCCGCCAGGGCCTGGGCGGTTGTCGCACCGCGTGAGCGGTGGGCCAGGAAGGTCCCGGCCAAGGTGTCACCGGCGCCGGAGACCTCGTGCGCAGGGTACGGTGGCGGAACGGCAGAAGCAGACGTACGCCCGAAGTTGCGGACCACTACGGCCCGGGGACCGTCGGTGATGACCACCTCCGGCAGCGTGCCGCAGTCGATCGCCTGTTCCAGGAGCCGGTACTCGGCGGTGTTGAGGAACAGAGTGGTCGCCTTCGGCAGCCATGGGGCGGCTGCACGGATCATCGCTTCTGCACTCGGTAGGAAGAAGTCCACGCTGAAGTCGGCTGCGTTCGAGGTGAGTCGGCCGAGCACTGCCGCCACGTCCAGCGGGCGGCGGCAACAGACGTGGAAGGTAGCGCGCGGGTGCGCGTCCACGTGCCCGAGAGCGTGCTCGGTCAGGATCTCGGCCACGCCGTACTCTGTGCCCACCCTCATCAGCTCGCCCTGCAGGTCGTACTCCAGGTCGAAGGTCGTGGAGGTGCCGTCGGCCTGGAGCCGTGCTGACCAGTCGAGCGAGTCCAGGCCCGGCGTCTCGGGCAGGTGTGCGAGATCGTTTCCGAGGACGCAGACCGGGGCTGCCCGGCGGCCGGACTTCGTCGCCGCCAGCGATACGAACAGGGCCGCGCCGCCGAGCCGGGAACCACCACGGTGGTCGGGGTAGCGGGTCAGGTCCCGGCTGATGTTGCCGATCACGTCGAGCCGTTCCACGGTCTCCCCCAAGGGATCAGGCAATCCGGGTCGGGTGTGCGCAGCCGATGACCTTCGTGCAGACCGGTCGCTGGCGGCAGAGCTGTGGGGAGGCACCGTTGAGGTACAGGCGCTTGAAGTAGATCAGGACGAGGTGCACCCACCAGGTCGGCTCCACTCCTTCCGGGATCGCGACCCGGTACCCGTTGGCGGTGGCCAGGGAACGGAGGTCGGTCGAGCGGGCGTGTACGGCGGCTTCAAGGACGTGCCGCATCCGTTCGTGCGCTACGGCGCCCGACGGGAGGGTGATGCCCAGGACGGGTGCCAGCTTGGTGACCATGCCGGAATCGACCGGGATGATGCCGCAGTGGTACCCGCGGGCGGTGAGCAGTGCGCACTGGGCGACCTTGTAGGACGCACCCCGCACCCGCGTGGCCAAGTCGAGGACCAGGGCGTCGAGATTGGCCGACTCCGCAGTCGGGTCGACCCCTTCCTTCTCCCAGTTCTGTAGGAGCTCGGCGAGGGAGCGCATGTAGTCGATCCGGGTCTGTGGCAGGCCGATGGGGCGTACCAGCGCCTCCAGTTCGGCGTCCGTGCCCGTGACGAGGCTGTCGAAGCCACGGGTATCCGCTGATGTGATCACTCGGGCGTATGTTTCCACCATTCGGTAGGAGATCCGGGTGGACCAACCGGCGGCGAGCATCCGTACCCGTGGGTCTCTGATCGAGGTCGGCCACCACCGGTTTTCGTCGTGGTTGGCCTCCACCTCGGCCCGCACGTCCGGCAGGCTGGCGGCTCGGACAATCAACCGATGGACACGCCGGATCTCAAGTGGTGTTGGTTTTGCGCGTTCGATCGTCATGGACCAACTCCAGCAGGGGCTCGGGTGGCATGAAGGGCCATGGCGAGGTTGGACGAAATTACCGGCTTGCCGAACCGGTGCTCCAGTTCGGCGACTGCTGCCAGGGTGTGCCACCCGGTGCAAGACAGGACTACCGCTCCGGCAGCCTCGACGGCGGCCTCCGGCAGCTGCTCCACTAGGGCAAGGATCTGGTCCGGGGGGACTTCGGGGTAGCCATCGGTCAGGCCCAGACTCGCGTGGGCCAGGACCTCCATACCGGCCTCGTTCAGCGCCGCAGCTTCCGCTTCGGTCACCGGAGTGGGGTAGGGCGTGACGAGAACCACACGTGCCACGGCCGCGTCGGTCAGAGCCCACAGGAGGGCGTCGAAGGCGGTGACCACTCCGCTCGGCAGTGGCGGGCCGTCGGTGAAGCCCGCCGACGTGCACGCCAGCATCACCGTGTCGAGCGGGATGTGCGACAACGAGTCCAGCGCATGAACCGATGCCTCGCGCAGTCCGTGCCAGAAGGAGGTGTCGATCGCCGTCGTCCTGGATGCGGGCACGAGCCGTGCGTGGTGGAAGACCGTGTGGCGCAGGCCGAGGCGGGGCAACTCGGTCTCCACGGCCACGTTGGCCCAGGGCAGCAGCATGCCCGCACGGACGGTGCCTTCCGCGGCCGCTTCCAGAGCAGCCAGTTTCGCGAGTGTCCCGTCAGGCAGGGGATGCAACGCGTTCTCCAAAGATCATGCGCGGCGAATGACCGGTGACCACCAGATCTCCGGTAGTCCCCAGGGGCACTCGAGCGCTGCGCTCGATGACCTGGATGGAGTACGAGCCCAATCGCCGCCAATAGGTACCCTCCTCGCTGATGAAGTAGGAGTGCAGTCCCGGCACGCGCAGGCCGGTAGGGTAGATCCGCTCTTTCATCGGCTGATCCCAGGTGAAGTCGATGTCCGCCTTCCACGACGCGAAGTGCTCGGCCGACGGCAGCGGCTCCGGCTCGTTGAGCGAAGCAAGCGGGGTACCGGGGAAGGCTCTCGCCAGGCGTACGTTCGTCCGGTGGCACAGCAGGCCGGCGTCGAGTATCCCGGCCAAGCCTCGAAGGTTCGCCACGTGAGTGTTGTGAGTCTCCCCGGGGAGACCGTAGATCAGGTTCAGGCCGGGGAGGAGCATCGGCAGACCACCGGGGCCGCGGGCTGCGCCTGCCTCGTTCACATGCCCGATGGCACGCATCAGAATGTCGGGCGTGCAGGTGAGGGTGTTGCGCTCAATAACAGCCGGGTCGAAGCTCTCGATGCCCATCGGCGCGCAGTTGCCCTCGGTGCAGAAGTCCGCCACCAGCTTCGCGATGCGTAGCCCGACGGGCGCGGCCACGGCGAGGGGGTCCGCGTTGTCGATGTGGAGCACCTCCAGTTCGGGGCAGCACTCGCGGATGCCGCTGAGCAGGGCGCGAATCGCGGTCTCGTCCCGATGACGGTAGGAGAAGAAGCAGGTCTGTTGGCCGAGGCGGAAGTTCCGAATGCCAGCTGCGTAGAGCTGGGCGGTCTCGGCCACGACGTCGTCAACCTCGCGGAAGGCGACGAGAGGCGATTTCGTCGGTTCGTTGCAGAAGTCACAGAACTTGCGTCGGGTGCAGCCGCGGTACAGCTCCAGCTCGGCGATCGGACGCCAGGGCATCTGCTCGACGAGGCCGGTGAACGAGTCGCGTTCGAGACGCATCTGCTCGTAGCCGGCCGGGCGTCGGCTGCCAAGCAGAAGGTCACCGGACGTCACGGTATGGGTATGAACAGCGTCGAACAGCCCCGCGTACTCCGCAGGCGTGGCTAGGGCGTAGGCGGACAGCGGCCCGAGCAGGTAGCGACGGCCGCGCGTGCAGGCGAGTGCGCGAGCAATCTCCTCGAACGATCCATTCACGGCGTGCAGGTGGACGGACGGGACCGCGTCTCCGGCGATGACGATCACGATCGCAGCATCTCGCAGGAGCTGAATAGCGGTGTCCCGGTTGACGGTGGTCGAGTAAGTGAGCCGATCGCTTTGGGGCGGTTCGACGGTGGGCTTGCCTCCGGCCAGGCACCATCGGACATCGTCGATGGTCACGTACCGGACCTCTGCCTCCGGCCGGGCCTGTCGGAGTGCAGACCAGGCGTTCCGGACGTAGGTCGACAGGTAGGGCGGTACGCCGAGGCCACTCGGCTCGACGGTGAAGCAGTCCAGGATCACTACAGGCTGCATATGGGTCTCCCTCCAGCGCTGAGGGTTTCGGCGGTGTTCCAGCGGCGTCTTCGCCGGGAAGAGCCGCGGGCCCCAGAGCGCATTCATTGTCGGCGCTGGCAGGGCCTTGGGAGGAGAGGGCAACGGGGTTGTCCGGTTGTACGGGGGTTGCATCTCTGTGGCGCTGTGTCGGAAGGCTGGGACGCAGGGTGATCTGCAAGGCATCATCTACACATGGGCAGTTCAAAGGCGAGCAGTGAGAACAACGCCGCGTTCGCGGCGGTGCTCACGGAGGCCGGTTCTTCACACGCCGCTTTGGCTCGCAAGGTCAACGAACTGGGTGCGCTGCAGGGCGTGGTGTCCCGCTACGACAAGGCGTCGGTGACCCGGTGGCTACAGGGTATGACCCCGCGAGGCCGCGCCCCGGAGTTCATTGCCGCTGCCCTGGCAGGGTTCTTAGGCCGATCCATTTCCCCTGTTGACATCGGTTTCACAGATCAGCACCAGAGACCTGTGGTCGCAAGGGCCTTGACGTACCGTGAAGATGTGGGTGAAACACTTCATACGCTCGCGGAGCTCGGTTCGACCGATATCTCGCGACGCAGTCTCCTCGGCGCGGTTCCGTACGTCGCGACGGCTCTTTTGGACCCTCAACGGCATTGGTTGCTTTGGCTCCTGGAGGACGAGCAAGCCTCCCGGCTCGCTGTAGTGGCTGGCGGCGGCCCCGTCGAGCAGGTCCAGGCGATGATCGAGATGTTCGACGAGATGGACAATCGCTTCGGCGGTGGTGGTGTGCGGGCGAGCATCGTGCACTATCTGAGCACCGAACTCGCACCCATGCTGCAGCAGCGCAACCTTTCCTCGGGCCAGCGCAGACTCCTGTACACCTCGGCTGCCAAGTTGGGGGCAATGGCTGGTTGGTGCTCGTACGACGCCGCCGACTACGGGCTCGCGGAGCGCTACATGATCCAGGCGCTGAGGCTGTGCGCCGAGGGCGGAGACCGCGTGCTCGGCGGGCAGATCCTAGCTGGCATGTCGCACCTCGCCACCAGCCTGGGCAACCCCGCCGAAGGAGTCTCGCTAGCGAGAGCGGGTATCGCGACAGCCAAGTCGGTGGGCAGCCCGCTCGGGCTCATGCGCTTGTACGCCATGGCCGCCCGCGGGTACTCCGCCCTGGGCGACTCCCAGCGCGCGACGGCATCCCTCCTGGAAGCCCACAAGAACCTGGAGGTCAGCCGGGGCCCCGCCGAGGAGTCGCCGTGGGTTCGCTTCCTGGACCACCACTATCTGGAAGCCGAGGCGGCCCTGGTCCACCGCGACCTCGGCGAAGCCGCAGAGGCCGAGCACCTCGCCCGGGCGTCAGTCAAGGCGAACGGCGACCGCCGCCGCCGGCAGGCCATCAGCCGCTCGGTGCTCGCGACGGCGTTCCTTCAGCAGAACAGGTTGGACGAGGCGGTCGACACTGCGAGCAACGCCGTGGACCTGCTCGCCGGAGTGCACAGCGAACGGTCCGTCCAGGCTCTGCGCGACTTCCGTGCACGTCTTACTCCTCACCAAGGCGAGTCCATCGTCCGCGACTTCGAACGAAAGGCCCGGCCGATTCTCGGTACAGCTGCCTGAAGCTCCCGGTCAGTATCCTTCGGGCGTCGGCGCGTTCTGGCCCTTGTCGACGGGCAGGTTGATCCCGGTCACCGCTCGCGACTGGTCCGAGAGCAGGAAGGCGATCGCGTCTGCCACCTCCTCCGGCCGCACCAGTTCTCTCCCCGGGAACTCCGTTCGGAATCGGTCGAAGGCCGACGGGTCCTCCCGGCGCATCCGGTCCCAGCGCTTTCCGGGGATGAGCATCGATCCGGGCGAGACCGCGTTCACGCGAATGCCATCCGTAGCCAGCTCCCTGGCCAAGGACGACACCATGTGGATCTGGGCCGCCTTCGCCGAGCCGTACTGAGCCTGCGGGCCGGGCTTCCACCCGGAGACCGAGGCCACGACGACGATCGACCCGCCACCGGCCGCTCGCAGGTGCGGGGTGGCCACCGCGATCAGCCGGGCGACATGGCCAACGTTCAACTCCCAGGTCGCCGCCCAGTCCTCCGCTGTCGCCTCGGTGATTCCCCTCCCTCGCGCACCGCCCGCACACGCGACAACCCCGTCCAACCCTCCCAGCGCTGAGGCGGCCTCCTCGACAAACCGCTCCAGCAGTTCCGGCGCGGAGACGTCCAGAGTCCGGGTGAATAGAGCAGTCGGCACATCGAGCGAACTGCGCAGCGCTTCCAGCGGCTCGGGCTTCCGGGCGCATGTCGCCACCCGCGCTCCTTCGGACAGGAGCAAGCGCACGATGTGTTCTCCCAGCCCTCTGGAGCCTCCCGTCACCACAATTCGGCGGCCCGCGAACTGTCCAGTCGCCGCCCGCTGCCCACCGGTATGTCCTGCATCAGTCATCTGCGCAACCCTTCACCAACCGTGCCAACCCGCGTGGTCAAAGACATCCTCCATGCACCCTTCTTACCGGGCCGCCGGGGCGGTTCTCTTATGGACGTACCCGGCCTGGGACCAACCGTGCGGCGACAATCGGCGAGCGATGGGCCCCACGGAGCCGGGTGACCGCACGAACTCCCCCATCCCACCGACGAAGCCGAGGCCAGCGATGTGCCAGAGCATCACCGCCCCCAGGGCTCCTGACTGGATGGACGTCAAGCACGACTCGAAGTGGAACCCTGCCACCGCCACCGTCGAGACTGCGGCTGCGACGGATCCGGGGCCGGGGCCACTGGCATCACGTGCCTTTGAGGTGGTGATGAGTCCGGATCCGGTTCGCGTCCCGCAGATACGGCACGTCACAGCAGCGGTCATGCGGAACTGGGCTGTACCCATTCCCCTGGCGCAGGATGTGGGACTCGTCGTATCCGAACTCGTCACGAACGCGATCGAGCACGGCCTCGGGACTGTCTGCCTGCGGGTGTGGCAAGGCCCTGGTGAACTCCACGTCGAGGTCGCCGACGACAACCCGGCCCCCGCCCGGCTTCGTGCCGCCGGCGACGAAGAGGAGTCCGGCCGCGGACTGTTCTTGGTCGCCGATCTCGCTCGGGGCTGGGGCGTGAGGGACGGCGGTCGAACCACTTGGGCTACGTTGCGAGCCCCTTCGGATATCCCATGATGAGCGCCGTCAGCGTGGGCGCCCCCAGCAATCGGCGACGGAGGCTGATCACTTCCGAGGACGTGGCGATGCGCAGGCTCGCCCACTCCTTATCCCTCTCCCTCATTGCCGAAGGCATCAGCGATGACCTGATCGACACCGTGGAGGAAATCCTCGGTGACCGGCCGAGCACCGTCGCTGACGGCGGCGGTCGGAGGCTCGACGGTGTGTTGGTCCGCCTCGGGCTTCCCGCACCCCGGCGGCGGCCCCCTGCAGTCGAGCCGCTGAGCGCCGCGGACACCGCGAGAATCACTCACCGGTTCCGACGGGCCACGCACCAGCTCATACAAGTCGCCCCATATCGGGTCACGACGTTCCCCACCGAGGAACTGTGCCACCTGCTCGCCCTGCGCAACGAACATCCGGCCCCCGATGAGGCGCTGTCGTACCTGCGCCGGTACGCCCTGGCGATCGTCACTCTCCTCAACCTGATGGGAGATGACAACTGACGCCCATCGCAGACGCCGGGACGCCCCAATACTCCGGAGGTCTGCCCCCTGCGCCGTCACGACGCGGTCCGTCCGTCCCCCCTTCGGTCGGCCGAGGCGCCTCCGGACGGAATCCTCACCACATCTTCCGTCTCGGTGGCACGCGTACTCGTGGGCGGTGCCCAGCACGGTGCCTGCAACGACGACCGACACGTCAGCCATGAAAAGGAGTTGAGCAGTGATCGCTTCAACCGTCGCGAAGATCGTCCTCGCGCCCCGAGAGCGGGAGGTCCTTGAAGGGCTGGCCGCAGGAGACACACTTGCCGAAGTCGCGGGGGCCCTCGATATCCGCAAGACCACCGCTGCGGGCTACCTCCTTCTCGCGAAGAACGAGCTGTACGGCGCGAGCGATACCGCCGCTGCGGTCGCCGTCGGCTTCGCCGTCGAGGCCATCACCCAGCCTCCTTTGCTGGACCCGGTGGAGCGGCACCTGCTGCACGAGCAGCGGGCCCTCGTAGCGTTCATCGCGCGGGGCCTTGGCCCCGCGCAGATGGCCAGGGAGCAGAACCGTCCGGTCACCGATGTACGTGCGGACGGCCGGGAACTCCTCAAGAGCCTGCAGGCCCGGAACCGGCCGCATCTGATCACCCGCGCGTGGCAGTTTCAGATCCTCACCGCGGGCCAGGTGACTTCGTGGCTTCGCTGACCGACTCGGTGCCAGACAAGGTCGAGGTTCTGGCCATCGTCGAGACGGCGCTCGCCTGGGATCTGAGTGGCTCTGATCTGCCACCTGCCGACGTCACGCTTGGCATGGTCGAGCAGTTGACCACGTACGGCCGGGTCGTCGCCATCGCCCTACGCACTATGTGTCTGAGCCTCCCCGCCGAGTCGGAGGCCCGGTTGGGGGCCCAGGCCACGCTCAGCGAGGCGGGCCGCCGCCTCTATCTCCCGCCGCCGGAAGGCACGCGGCCGGCGGCGGCGCGCCGCGCGCGGAACGTGGCCCGCCTCGTCCAGGGGCTGCTCCGCGCTACCCACCAGGTCAGCGCCGAGCAGCGGTCGGCACCGCACTCCACTCCGCAGCAAGCCCCTACGAAAGGCACCTTGGGATGAAGACCTCACACTCCGTTCTCGTCGCCGCCGTGGTCGGAACCGCCGGGCTCGTTCTGTCCGAGCGGCAGAACCGACGGCGGCTCGCGCTCCAGGCTGCGGAAATGCACCAGACGTGGATCGCCGAGTTGGCTGGGAACCCGGAGCTGCGCGCGGTCTGGGCCCCGCCCGGCGGGGAACTGCCGGACGAGGAGCACAAGAACCTCCTTCACGCCAACCGGCTGATCTCTCTCCTGGCCGCCAAGTTCCGGGCAGGGCTCTTCGACAGGCACTCGATGCGGGTCCAGGCGCAGTGGCTCATGGAACGCGAGATCGCCCGGATCTACTGGCGAACGCTCGGCAGTCTCCGTGAGGGCGAAGCGATCGACCGGACAGACCGCATGTTCAACGCGATCCTGTCCGCCGAGTACACCGCCGCTGTCGGCAAGGACCCAGTCGCCGCCTGAATCCCCAGGACCGGGGCCTCCTCCCGGACATGCGGACCGCCGCGCCCGTGCACGGCGGACCCCGACCCGGTCTTCGGTGGAGGAGGTGGTGCTGAGACACCGCGCCCTGGCCGCACCCCGTGGAAGCACATGCGGCCGGCCCACGCACCGCCCGCCCGTCGTCGGCGACGGGCGGGTGCACCACCCGGCAGCCGGACCTGGAACAAGGCTCGGGGCCGGAAGAAGCGTGTGGGGAGGACTCCCCGTCGTCGGGCTCCTCCCCACGCGCGAAGCTCCCGCCGCGCGTCCCACGGACAACCGTGCGGCGCTCCCTCACAAGCCCGCATGCCTCATGCCGATCGTCGGCCGTCTCGGCGGTCGGCCAACTGACCCCGGAACCGTCCGGCGCTATGGAGTAAAGACACGATGAAACGCCTCCCCCGCATTGAGCAGTACGGCCTGATCGGCGACATGCAGACCAGCGCGCATGTGTGTGACGACGGCTCGGTCGACTGGCTGTGCCTGCCCCGCTTCGACTCAGCGGCTGTCTTCGCCGCTCTTCTCGGAACGGAGCAGCATGGTTCCTGGCGGATATGTCCTGCGCCTGTCGCGGAGGGCGTCCCCGGCGTGGTCGCTCGACGTGGATACCGGGGCGACTCGCTCGTCCTGGAGTCCGAGTGGCGCACGCCGACCGGGACGGTTCGGGTGGTCGACTTCATGCCGCCTCGTGACGGGGCGCCGCAGATGATCCGGATCGTCGAAGGGACGGTCGGCGAAGTGCCGATGATGTCGGCCCTGCGTCCTCGGCCGGGCTATGGCCGTGTCAGCCCGTGGATCCACGAGCTGGGCGGGCGCGTGATCGCCGAGGCGGGCGCGGACGCCCTGTGGCTCGACTCCTCGACCCCGCAGGTGGAGAAGGACGGGTCGGTCGTCAGCTCGTTCACGGTCGCCGCCGGCGAGAGTGTGGCGTTCGTTCTCAGCTGGTGCCCGTCCCACGCGGCACCGCCGGAGATCCCGGACCCGGACGCCGCTCTGGCGGACACGCTCGGGTTCTGGCGTGACTGGACGGGCCAGTGTACTTACGAAGGGCCGTACCGCGAGGCCGTCGTGCGTTCCCTGATCACGCTGAAGGCGATGACCTACGCCCCGAGCGGCGGGATCGTCGCGGCGCCGACCACTTCCCTGCCCGAGGAGATCGGCGGCGGCCGGAACTGGGACTACCGGTACACCTGGCTGCGCGATGCCTCCGCGACTCTGGCCGCACTGCTGGGAACCGGGTACCGGCAGGAGGCCGAGGCTTGGCGGCGGTGGCTGCTGCGGGCGGTCGCCGGTGATCCGGAGAACCTGCAGATCATGTACGGGATCACCGGGGAGCGTTATCTGCCCGAGCGGGAGCTGCCGTGGCTGCCCGGGTATGAAGAATCGGCCCCGGTGAGGGTCGGCAACGGTGCCGCGGACCAGCTGCAGCTCGACGTGTACGGCGAGGTGATCGAGACTCTCCACCTCGCGCACCAGGGCGGGGTTGCTCACTGCGGCGACACGGCGGTCCTGCACCGACGGCTCGTGGAGCACCTGGAGGAGTGCTGGCAGGAACCGGACGAGGGGATCTGGGAGATCCGGGGGGAGCGCCGGCACTTCGTGCACTCCAAGGTGATGGCGTGGGTGGCGGTCGACCGGACGATACGGCTGGCCGAAGCCGGCGCCCTCGACGTCGACCTGTTCGCGCTGATCGAGCTGCGTGAGGCCATCCACCATGAGGTCTGCGTCAAGGGCTTCGACCCGGTGCGCAACACCTTCACCCAGTCCTACGGCTCGAAGGAGCTGGATGCCTCCCTGCTGCTGATTCCCCGGGTGGGTTTTCTCCCTGCCGACGACCCGCGCGTCGTCGGCACCGTGGACGCTGTCCGTCGGGAACTGTCCACGTCGGACGGACTAGTCCGCCGGTACCCCACTGCCGGGGATCGGGCCGGAGTCGACGGCCTCGCCGGTGACGAGGGCACGTTCCTGCTCTGTGCCTTCTGGATGGTCGACGCGCTCTCTCTGACCGGCCGCCGGGCCGAGGCCCGATCGCTGTTCGGCCGCCTCCTCGCCCTTCCCAACGACCTCGGTCTTCTCGCTGAGGAGTACGACCCGGTGGCCGGACGACAGCTCGGCAACTTCCCCCAGGCTTTCAGCCATATGGGTCTGGTCCAGAGCGCTCTGCTCCTGCAACAGCTCTCGGACACGCCCTCCCGCGACTCAAAAGCCACAACGGCGACAAGCACCCGCTGTGACGGAAGCGCCCACGCCGCGGATGCCCCACGCGCTGATCAGGACGCCACCGTGGCCGCGATGACCGGGCAGTTGGGCCCGGACCCGACCAGCGAGCAGTTTGTGCACGCGCGGCGTGAGACGACTGACCGGTGCGAGGCCCTCAAGGAAGCGGGCAAGAGCTTCGCAGACACGGGTGCAGACCAGTGAGCCCTCTCGACAATCCGGTCAAGCCGGAGACGGCCCGCCCCTCTCCCGGGCCTGCGGCTCTCTGCGTATACGAGATGCGGCCCCTGCTCACCGATGCCCAGAGGGCAGAGGCCGGCGCCCTGGTCGAGGACCGCCTCAGCTGGCTAGCGGCCAGAGGGGTGCCCCTCCCTGGATCCTTCGAAGGCGTCCCGGCCCTCTTCCGTGAAGAGCGGCACCAGTCCGTCGGCCTGTTCGAGGACGACGTCCTGCTCGGCTGCCTGATCCTCGACCGGGAAGCGGACCTCGGGCATTGGGGTAGGCATGGGGCCCGCCGCGGCCTGTTCCTCGGCCACGTCCACACCCTCCCGGAACGCCCGGACAACATCGTTCGGCTGATCACTCTCTGGGCGTCCGACTACGCAGCCCGCCACAACGTTCCTTACGTTCGCGCCGAAGTTCCCGCCGGTCACGACCCCCGCGTGGCTACCACGGAAAGCCTCCTTTCCAACCTGCAGGACATGGGCTGGGAGCACCGCGGAACAGGCACCGGGACGAATGGCGAGCCGGTGACCCGGCTCGAACTGCGTGCCGACCCGCATCTCCGGCTCACACCCCTCATCCTCTGCACCGTTCCTTTCCCTGCCCAGGCTCTGTCCGGGCACGACCGGAGCACATCATGACGGCCACCGCCCCTCTCCGCCCCGACCTCGCCGACGACTTGATCGCACGCTACGAGCAGGCCACCGAACGGTGGGCCCGGCTCGTCCGCAACCAGCTCGACGCCATCCACATCGGGCAGAGCCGCCACGCCGACCACGCCAACGCGGCCGTCCTGAAGCGCATCCTGGCCGACCACGACTGGCCGGGCCTCCAGCTCGTCGGCCCCGATGCCGCCCAGGCCGCATGGCGTATCGCCCTGCACGCCGACCATGCCCCGGACTTCCAACGCACCGCCGCACAACTGCTCGACCGCGCTGTCCAAGCCGATGATGCGCCCGTCCAGCAGTGGGCCCACCTCCATGACCGCGCCCTCGTCAACAGCGGTCAGGCCCAGGAGTTCGGCACGCAGTACCGCACCGGCCCCGGCGGTCTGGAACCGTATCCGGTGCGCGAGCCGGCCTTGCTCGACGACAGACGAGTAAGCGTGGGCCTCCAACCCGCCGCCACCGCGCTGCACGCCCTGCGGCAACGCCTTGCCTCAGCCCCCGGCCATGGCGACACAACCGGCGACATAGTCGTCCCCGCGAGGAGTGCCGTCCCTGTGGAGCGCCGTCTCTGGCAGCTGAAGCCGCGTCGCCACATCAGACCGGTTACGGAAGCGACACCCGATCAGGTATCCGCGGGCGAACTGCGGGCGGTGGGGCAGTGAGGCACTCCGCCTACGTGTCCGTATCAACGGGAAACGATCAACGCGGGCGAAGCAGCGCCGCCCACCTTCGGGCTCTGCGCGAGACAGCCTGCTCCGCCGTCCTGCGTCGTCTCGCCGGCCGCCCAGTTCTTGTAGCCCGGTACGCCCTGGTCGCACCCGGCCAGGACGCTGCCGACCGCCTCGCCCAGTCGATGGGTGTCGTCACCCGCGAGGGATGGGTCGCTGTTGTGGCCGCCTACGACGACACCGGCATGACCGACCCCGCGACGCGCCCCCACCTGGCCCGGCTCTGCACCGCGATCCGCCGCGGCGAGCTGCACGGCATCGTCGCCCCATCCCGCACGGACATCAGCACCTTCCACAGCGCCTACGAAGACGCCCTGGACACCATACGAACCTGCGGCGGCTTCCTCGCCCTTGCCCGAGATGAGACAACCCTGTGACTACACCCCCCAGGGCACCGCTGCCGCACCCCGAGCAGAGCCCTCGCTCCGGCAGCCGTCCCTTGACGGCAGAGGATTCCGACCCGCCCCGCATCCCCGACAACAAGCAGCTCGTCGGCAACAAGGCCGATGACTTCGCCATATCGGGTACGAATGGGACGGTACAGGTCTCGGCCGCCCGGGTTGGTTCATGAGTTCCAGCGAAGCCCGGACGAGGGTCTCGGTCAAAGCCGGGGACCCGCTCTCCCTCGCGGGCATACACACCCAGCTGCGGCAGAGCCCGGAGATCACCCTGCTCCATGGCGATGAGGAGTACCAAGCTGAAGTAGTGGTCGTAATCGTGGACGCCGTCCAGGAGGACGAACTACGAATCCTGCGTCACATTCAGCGCACGAGTACCGCCCGCACCGTTCTGGTCACCACGGACATCGATGAGCAGAAGCTGGTGAGCGCCGCGGAATGCGGCGTCGCCGGTGTGGTCAGGCGCTCCGAGTCCACGCCCGAGCATCTGGTGCATGTCATCGGGACGGTGGCGCGCGGGGAGGGCCACCTGCCCTCCGATCTGCTCGGACGCCTCCTCGAAGAGGTCGGCAGGCTCCAGGGGCAGGTGCTCGGTCCGCGCGGTCTCCACTTCACCGGACTGTCGCCGCGTGAAGTAGATGTGCTGCGGCTGGTCGCCGAGGGATACGACACCGCGGACATCGCGACGAAACTGGCCTATTCCGAGCGCACGATCAAGAACGTGCTGCATTCCGTGATGACCCGCCTCCAGCTGCGAAATCGTTCCCATGCGGTGGCGTTCGCAATGCGTCAGGGACTCATCTAATGCGAACCGAGGCCAGAAAAGCGCCGCTCGCCCACCGCAGGCGTTCCACGGGACGCGGCCCAGTGGCCCGTGTACAGGGACGAGACGCCCGGATTCTGCAATCTCGCGGCAAGCCATGGCCGCGAACACGGCGCCCACACCTCTGCACCCGCCCGCGCAGCGCCGGAAGCACAGCACTTCCGGCGCAACAGCCGCACGGAAGCACGCGTTTCAACGAGCCAGTAGCAGCTCGCCCGTCCTACATGACATCTCACAGAATTGCTGAGTCCATGCCCGCAAAGCCGTCCACAGGATGGACGAAGACCGGCCGCCTTCCGAACGCTGGTGCTGCCGGCGACACCGGCCGTATCCACCTCGTTGCCATCGAGTTGTTCGGCATCGTCAGCGTGGTCAGCGCGCCGTACGTGTGGAGCACCATCAATGGAATCGTTTGCCTGTACGGGGCTGCGGGCTCGGCTCGGGGGTACCTCTGATGTCGAACCATGACCCGCTTGTTGCCCCTCTCGGCCGCGACGTCGATGGCCCGGCCCGCAGCTCCGAAGCTGGCACCGGGCGCGCTCTGGCATCGGCTGTCGGACTGCTGACGCTCGCCAGCTGCGCACCGATGGCGTCGGGTGTCCTGCACGTCCGTGGCCTGCTCGGCGTGGAGTGGACACCGAGCGCCTACCACCAAGCCCTGGTGGTCCAGCTGATCGGGGCGTCCCTGACCTCGGTCTGGCTTTTCTGGGCTGTGGTCGCCCGGACACGGTTACGGCCCGCCCAACAGTGGATGCAGGGCAGCGCGGCGGCCACCTACGGTGCGATCGTCGTCGTCACTGCCCTTCCCAGCATGGCCACCGGCCTCCTCGGCCTCACTCTGGCCGCCGGCGCACTTGCCTGGCTGGCCATAGAGGTGACTCATGCCCGAGGTGTGCCTCTGAATCTGGCTCTCGGGACCCGGACCCGTGCGGTTGGAACGCAGCGGACGTGGACCGTGGTCGGCGGCACCATCGCCGCGTGCGCGGTGGGTGGAGGCGTCATGGGCATTTCTGTGATGCTCCTGCGCGTCCTCGACGCTGACGGCACCGTACCGGTGATGGCCGGTGGCCAACTGTCCGGGCTCGGGCTCGGCGGCGCGGGCGATCTGATACTCAGCGTTCTTTGTGCCGCGATTCTCGAAGATCTCGTCGTCGTTGCTGCGGGGAGCACGTTGCTCGCCGCGGCGAGCAGACCGGCGTGGCTGATCTACACCACGATCTGCGTGATCGAGGTCCTTCTCCACGCCTACGTCGGAGTGCCCGCCTTGGCCATGGCCCTGTACGGGGCAGGCCGCGTCTGGCTCTTCCGACGCTACGGCCTCGTGACCTCCATGATCATCGGCCACGCGGCCTTCGATTTGGTCGGCGGACTACTCATGTCACTGCCCCTCCGATACCGCCTGCTCATCGCACTGCCGTGCATCCCAGCCATCCATATCGCAGCACGCATCAAACAGCGCTCTGCCGCAAGAAATAACTCCGCCTCCCAATCAAGAGACACCGAAGTGTGAGTCCAACTGCTCTCGACAGCTATCGGCCCCATACCGATGAGCGCTTGAGCACCCCTGTACGAGGCGAACCGACCGTGGATGGCTCCAGATTCACCGTGCCAGACACAGCGGAACGCGTTGCTGCCCGGATCTCGCTCGTGCCGTGACCCGGCATTACCTGACCGACCTGATCCTCACTACAGGAGGCATCACGTGCACACTCCGACCAACTCCAATCGGCTCACGCCTTCGGAACCGACAGCCCCTCAGGCATTGAGCGTTCCGCTCGACGGAACCATCGAGAGCATCGTCACGCGCATGGCCCACTTGGACGAGCAGTGCGGGGGACCGGCCCCGGCCCCGGTGCTAGCACTGGGTATCTTCGAGCGGGTCGGCTCGAACTGGCTTTCCGACTCGCTGCGCGGGGCGATGCCGCAGCACAACGAGCCCTTTCGCCAGCAGCTCGGCCGCGAACACCCGCTATCACCCGGCAACCGCATCCCGCCGAGCCTCCAGGGAACCGGTCTCAGCGGCTTGGGCCTGCACCAGCTGCTGTGCGCGCTCGGCGACCTGCACGGCCACCCCCGGCACCTGGTCAAAGAGACGAACCTGTTCTTCGCCGTGGACACCGTCCTGGGAATGCTGCCCCAATCACCGGTTGTCGTCCTCACCCGGGCCCCTATCGGCATCGCTTCCTCATTCGCCCGTGGGCGGCTCTGGGACCGGTGGCGCTACGGCGACCGGTACGCACAGGTCGCCGCGACGGCCCGCGCACCGCGCTGGCGCACAGCTTTCGCCCCGCTCCTTCCCGATGACGACCCCGACCCGTCCACCGCCCTGGGACGCCTGATCACTGTGAACGCCCTTCTTCTGTCCCGCGCCTTGCACGAGGGGCCCCCTGCCTCCCGCCCCTGCCTGGTCATCCCGTATGAACAGCAAGTCAGCGACCGGCCCCGCACAGAGAACGACCTCGCCCGGTTCCTGAACATCGAAATGCCGAAACTCAGGAATGTGCCGCTGATCACCACCGGCACCACGGCCGCGTCGGACACAACGTTCGCCACCATCGGGCGCAAGGACGCCCTGGTCGCCGAACTGGCCCCCGGCACCGCAGAACTGGTCATCACCGCGGTTGACAAGACCCTCGCCCAGGCCCGTCGTCTGCTCGCCCCCGAGGTCACGGAGGCCGCCGCCCAATGGCTTACCCGTAACGACCAGTACGAGGTGCACGAACCCACGCCACGGCCCATCCGCCGGGCCCGGTCGGAACCCACTTTTCAGAGGATGCCCAAGCCGGCGTACAGG